>NZ_JBVHVE010000055.1:0-1018 GCF_055564995.1 Streptomyces sp. NPDC028907 | reverse complement strand
GATCACCACGCCAACGACGAGGGGCTCCGCCATGTCACCGCCCCTGCTGACCAGCCCATTTCACCCCTGGAGCACGGGATGAAAGAGGCTCAGTGGGATCGTCGGGTCCTTCAATGCCGGAGGTGCGGTCCTGGTAGTTCGTTGCGGCGAAATGATAGAACTCGAGGAAGAACTGGGTCGCGAACGTATCGGGAGCCTCGTCCGCCAGCAGTCGATAACTGGTATTGCTACCGGTCCCGGCGGGCCAGTCCCCGTTCGCAGTGGTGAGTCCGGGGACATGTACCTTTCCCCAGTCATCGAATACAGTGAAGTACAATTGGATGCCTTCGAGTTCACCGCGAACTCCGACAAAGTCGACAGCACGTCCTTGACCATGACAGTTGGTGGCGCCGTTTCCGCTAATGCCGGCGTGATACAGCTGGGTAATACCCCATGCCGTATTCAGTCCAATCGGTCCGGAGCCGATCCGTTCAGGATCTGACTTTCGGTTTCCTTTACGCCCTGTCCCCCAGAAACGGACGATTACCCCGGCGACATTCCCAGCCTGCTTGGGGCCGGTGAAGGGCTTCCACCCATCCAGGCTCACTCTGCCATCGTCGCTCGTGGCTTCCAGAAGAATCAGTCCCTCATCCTCGAAACCTTTCAGTACGTCCATTGCTTCCGAATTACTGAGCCTCTTCAGCGTTGCCGCTCCAGCGTGAGGACGGCGGCGGCGATTGACGACATTCGATTTGGGCTGCATCGGGCCCTGCGGAAGATCCGCCACGACTTCAGTCGCGCGACGCCGCGCTCGACCGGCGCCCGTGCTGTGGACAGCGCTCGGTTGACGGTTTGCTGGGTCGGTGTGAGGTCGCGGCCCGGCGGGCGTCTGAGGGGTGTTGTCACCCAGGGGCCGGCTCCCATGTAGGCGCGGTCGGCGAGGACCGGGACGCTCTGGCGTTCGCAGATCCGGATGATCCGGTGGGTGCGGGCCGCAGTGAGGTCGTGCGCGCGGCCGGGCAGCGTCGGCGAGATCCAC
>NZ_JBVHVE010000054.1:0-1324 GCF_055564995.1 Streptomyces sp. NPDC028907 | reverse complement strand
GAGCTCGTAACACGATCTTGTGATGGGGTGCTGGCGGGCGTGTCCGGTGTGACCGTTCGGCCGTTCGTGGGTGTGTGAGCAACAAGCCGTGGATCGTCGATGACGAGTTATGGGCGGTGGTCGATCCGCTGCTGCCACCGTGGCCGGAGCGGTCGCCGGGCCCACGGCCGGTGGACGACCGGCGGTGTCTGCAGGGCATCCTGTTCGTGCTGTACACCGGCATCACCTGGCAGCAACTACCGCTGGAACTCGGCTTCGGCTCCGGCCAGACGTGCTGGCGTCGACTGGGCCGATGGCACGAGGCCGGAGTCTTCGACCAGCTCCACCGCCTCCTGCTGGCCGAGCTCAACGCAGCTGGACAGATCGACTGGTCGCGAGCCTGCGTGGACGCCTCCCACGTGAAGGCGAAAAAAGGGGCGAGGCGACCGGCCCGTCGCCGGTCGACCGTGGGAAGACGGGCAGCAAACACCACCTGATCAGCGACGGCAACGGCACCCCGTTCAAGGTGATCACCACCGCCGCTAACGTCAACGACGTCACCCAGACCCTCGCCTTGGTCGACGGCATCCCACCCGTCGCCGGCCGCCCCGGCCACCCCCGCAGACGGCCCGACGCCCTCCTCGGCGACAAGGGCTACGACAGCAACCCCAACCGCCAAGAGCTACGCAAACGCCGGATCCTGCCGATCATCTCCCGCAAGGGCAGCCCGAACATCCAGGACCTCGGCAAGCTCCGCTACGTCGTCGAGCAGACCTTCGCCCTGCTCCACCAGTTCAAACGCCTCGCGACCCGCTGGGAACGACGTCTGGACCTGCATGATGCTTTCGTCTCACTCGCCTGTGGACTCATCTGCTGGCGTCGACTCCATCGAAGGCCGAGCTGATCACGAGGTCTACACCTCGCAGAGCGCCGAGGCGCAACGTCGCTCGCCGTGCCTGGAACCGGCTGACTCCGCCGCCTCTGCCGGGTAGGCGCTGAGGACGAGTCGTCCGTCGTCTTCTGCTGCGACGACGTTGACCAGCAGCATGCTCTCCTCGTCGAAGCGCAGGACGAAGAGCGGATCCAGCTTCATCAGGAAGTCGAAGCTCTCCCGGTCCTCCTCAAGCAGGGGAGGTTCGAGGATCGCCTCGCACGTCCAGTCGTCGCCGACGGCGCGGACCGCGACTCGCACACCGACACTGCCCAAGCACGTCGATCGGTTGGCCCACCACTCAAGCGTCGCGGTGCCCTCGTAGCTGTCCATCGTCCAAGTATCACGGGGAGGTGCGCAGCCCGGCATCAGCGGTCCAGCCTCCGAGAGCACAAGATCGTGTTACAAGCTCTA
>NZ_JBVHVE010000053.1:0-1537 GCF_055564995.1 Streptomyces sp. NPDC028907 | reverse complement strand
GACTCCCCGCCACCAGCATCGCCTGGGGCCTGTGGCAACACACCAGCAACCTCACCGCCCAACTCCACACCACCGACCGCGAACGAATGGCCAGGAACGGGATCGTCCCGCTCGGTGACGAGGAGGCGCTCCGGTTGTTCGACACCGCGCTGACGCGGGACGAGCCGGTGCTCGTACCGGCCGGCATCGACGTCGCGCGGCTGCGCGCAGCGGCCGACGCGGGGATGCTGCAGCCGCTGTTCGACGGGCTGGCAGGCGGCGGGCGGAGCGCGTCCGCGTCGGCCGGCCGTTCCGCCGACGGGCGGACGACGGGGCTGGCGGACCGTCTGGCGGGTCTGGCGGAGGACGAACAGCACGCGCTGGTGCTGGACTTCGTGCGCGCACAGGTGGCGACGGTTCTCGGTCACGACAGCGCCACCGAGGTGGAGACCGACCGCGGCTTCCTCGACATGGGCTTCAGTTCGCTGACCGCCGTGGAGCTGCGCAACCGGCTCAACTCCGCCACAGGGCTACGGCTGCCGACGACGGTCGTGTTCGATCACGCGACCCCGCAAGCGCTCGCCCGTGTCGTGCGGGCGGAGCTGCTTCCGGAGCCGGAGGGGGCCGCCCACCAACCGGTGCTCAAGGAGATCGAGCAACTGGAGGAAAGGCTGCCGTCGATCCCGGAGGAGGCGCGCGCCGCGCTGTCCGTACGGCTGCAGGACTTCCTGTTGAAGCTGAACCGGCGCGACGACGCCGAGGGCGACGGGAAGGGCACCGCGGTCACCGACCTGATCGATTCGGCCTCCGACGACGAGGTGTTCCGCTTCATCGATGACGAGCTCGGCATCTCGTGAACCCGCTGCCTGTGAATTCCGCAGATCACCGCGAAGGATGTACGCCGCATGTCCAATGAGAACAAGCTCCGCGACTATCTCAAGCGTGTGACCGCGGAGCTCCACCAGACCCGGCAGCGGCTGTTGGAGTCGGAGTCGGAGGTCCAGGAGCCGATCGCGATCGTGGCGGCGGCCTGCCGCTACCCCGGCGGAGCGGACTCACCCGAGGCGCTGTGGGAGCTGCTGGACGAGGGCAGGGACGCGGTGACCGCGTTCCCCACAAGCCGCGGCTGGGACGTGGACGGGCTCTTCGACCCCGACCCCGACCGGCCCGGGAAGAGCTATGTCCGTGAGGGCGGCTTCCTGCACCACGCCGCCGAGTTCGACGCGGAGTTCTTCGGGATCAGCCCGCGCGAGGCGCTCGCGATCGACCCCCAGCACCGCGTTCTCCTCGAAATGACGTGGGAGGCGCTGGAGCGGGCGGGCATAGACCCCTCGTCGCTGCGTGGCAGCCGGACCGGTGTCTTCACGGGCGTGATGTACGGCGACTACGGCGGCCGGCTGGTGCATCAGGCGCCTGAGGAAGTGGAGGCCTACCTCAACACGGGCAGCGCGTACAGCGTGGCCTCCGGGCGTGTCTCGTACACGTTCGGGTTCGAGGGACCAGCGGTCAGCGTCGACACCGCCTGCTCGTCCTCACTGACCGCCATCCACCTCGCCGC
>NZ_JBVHVE010000052.1:0-1688 GCF_055564995.1 Streptomyces sp. NPDC028907 | reverse complement strand
TCTCCCACAGGGTCCCCCCTGCAGTACCATCGGCGCTGTAAGGCTTAGCTTCCGGGTTCGGAATGTAACCGGGCGTTTCCCTCACGCTATAACCACCGAAACACTATGAAACTCTCAAACATGCCGCACCGCATGTGGCCATACGGGGCCGTTCGTGGTTTCAGAACCAACACAGTGGACGCGAGCAACTGAGGACAAGCCCTCGGCCTATTAGTACCGGTCACCTCCACACGTTACCGTGCTTCCAGATCCGGCCTATCAACCCAGTCGTCTACTGGGAGCCTTACCCCATCAAGTGGGTGGGAGTCCTCATCTCGAAGCAGGCTTCCCGCTTAGATGCTTTCAGCGGTTATCCCTCCCGAACGTAGCCAACCAGCCATGCCCTTGGCAGAACAACTGGCACACCAGAGGTTCGTCCGTCCCGGTCCTCTCGTACTAGGGACAGCCCTTCTCAAGACTCCTACGCGCACAGCGGATAGGGACCGAACTGTCTCACGACGTTCTAAACCCAGCTCGCGTACCGCTTTAATGGGCGAACAGCCCAACCCTTGGGACCGACTCCAGCCCCAGGATGCGACGAGCCGACATCGAGGTGCCAAACCATCCCGTCGATATGGACTCTTGGGGAAGATCAGCCTGTTATCCCCGGGGTACCTTTTATCCGTTGAGCGACGGCGCTTCCACAAGCCACCGCCGGATCACTAGTCCCGACTTTCGTCCCTGCTCGACCCGTCGGTCTCACAGTCAAGCTCCCTTGTGCACTTACACTCAACACCTGATTGCCAACCAGGCTGAGGGAACCTTTGGGCGCCTCCGTTACTCTTTAGGAGGCAACCGCCCCAGTTAAACTACCCATCAGACACTGTCCCTGATCCGGATCACGGACCCAGGTTAGACATCCAGCACGACCAGAGTGGTATTTCAACGACGACTCCACGAACACTGGCGTGCCCGCTTCAAAGTCTCCCACCTATCCTACACAAGCCGAACCGAACACCAATATCAAACTGTAGTAAAGGTCCCGGGGTCTTTCCGTCCTGCTGCGCGAAACGAGCATCTTTACTCGTAGTGCAATTTCACCGGGCCTATGGTTGAGACAGTCGAGAAGTCGTTACGCCATTCGTGCAGGTCGGAACTTACCCGACAAGGAATTTCGCTACCTTAGGATGGTTATAGTTACCACCGCCGTTTACTGGCGCTTAAGTTCTCAGCTTCGCCACCCCGAAGAGTGACTAACCGGTCCCCTTAACGTTCCAGCACCGGGCAGGCGTCAGTCCGTATACATCGCCTTACGGCTTCGCACGGACCTGTGTTTTTAGTAAACAGTCGCTTCTCGCTGGTCTCTGCGGCCACCCCCAGCTCGAGGAGCAAGTCCTCTCACCAGACGTGGCCCCCCTTCTCCCGAAGTTACGGGGGCATTTTGCCGAGTTCCTTAACCATAGTTCACCCGAACGCCTCGGTATTCTCTACCTGACCACCTGAGTCGGTTTAGGGTACGGGCCGCCATGAAACTCGCTAGAGGCTTTTCTCGACAGCATAGGATCATCCACTTCACCACAATCGGCTCGGCATCAGGTCTCAGCCACAAGGTGTGCGGATTTACCTACACACCGGCCTACACCCTTACCCCGGGACAACCACCGCCCGGGATGGACTACCTTCCTGCGTCACCCCATCACTCACCTACT
>NZ_JBVHVE010000050.1:0-2645 GCF_055564995.1 Streptomyces sp. NPDC028907 | reverse complement strand
TGTGAGCCCTGGCCGGAGAAGAGGTAGGCCAGGCGTCCGCCGTCGGGGGTGCCGTGGAGGACGGCTTTGGTGTGTTCGCCGTGCGCGAGGGCGTCCAGGCCGTGGAGCAGGGCCTCGCGGTCGGTGGCGATGACGCCCGCCCGGTGGGTGTGGTGGGCGCGGGTGGTGGCCAGGGCGTGGGCGATGTCGTGGGGGGCGAGTTCGGGGTGGGTCTGGACGTATGCGTGTAGTCGAGCGGCCTGTGCCCGTAGGGCGTCCTCCGTGCGGGCGGACAGCAGCCAGGGTGACACCGTCCCCGCCGACGCCACCGGAGACGCGGGCGAGGCCTCGGTCGGCGGAGCCTGTTCGAGGATGACGTGGGCGTTGGTGCCGCTCACGCCGAAGGACGACACCGCCGCCCGGCGCGGCCGCCCCGTCTCAGGCCACGGCACCGCCTCCGTCAGCAGCGACACCGCACCCGCGTCCCAGTCCACATGGGGTGTGGGTTCGTCGACGTGCAGGGTCTTGGGCAGCACCCCGTGCTCCATCGCCTGAACCATCTTGATGATGCCGGCCACGCCCGCCGCCGCCTGCGTGTGCCCGAGGTTGGACTTGACCGACGACAGCCACAGCGGCCGGTTCTCGTCCCGGTCCTGCCCGTACGTCGTGAGCAGGGCGCGCGCCTCGATGGGGTCGCCCAGCTTCGTGCCGGTGCCGTGGGCCTCGACGGCGTCGACCTGGTCCGGGGCGAGCCGGGCGTTGGCCAGGGCGGCGCGGATGACGCGCTGTTGTGCGGGGCCGCTCGGCGCGGTCAGTCCGTTGCTGGCACCGTCCTGGTTGACCGCGCTGCCGCGGATCACGGCCAGCACGGGATGGCCGTTGCGCTCGGCCACCGACAGGCGCTCCAGCAGGATGAGGCCCACACCTTCGCTCCACGAGGTGCCGTCGGCCGCCGCGGCGAAGGACTTGCACCGACCGTCCGGCGCGAGGCCCCGCTGGCGGCTGAACTCGCAGAAGACGCCCGGATCGGACATGACCGTGACCCCACCGGCGAGGGCCATGTCGCACTCGCCGCTGCGCAGGGCCTGCGCGGCCTGGTGCACGGCGACGAGCGAGGACGAGCAGGCGGTGTCGACGGTGACCGCGGGCCCTTCCAGCCCGAGGCTGTACGCCACCCGGCCCGAGGCCACACTCGTCGCGATGCCCGTGAGGAGATAGCCGTCGGCGCCCGCGGTTCCCGGGCGGCGCAGAGAGGCGTACTCCTGCCCGATGACCCCGGTGAACACTCCGGTGGGGGTGGAGTGGAGGGTGGTGGGGTCGATTCCGGCGCGTTCGACGGCTTCCCAGGCGGTTTCGAGCAGGAGTCGTTGCTGGGGGTCCATGGCGAGGGCTTCGCGTGGGCTGATGCCGAAGAACTCGGCGTCGAAGCCGTCGGCGTCGTGGAGGAAGCCGCCCTGGCGTACGTAGGTCCTGCCGGGGGTGTCGGGGTCGGGGTCGTAGAGGGTGTCGACGTCCCAGCCCCGGTTCGCGGGGAAGTCCGAGATCACGTCCCCGCCGTCCGCGACGAGTTCCCACAGAGCCTCGGGTGAGTCGACGCCACCCGGGTACCGGCACGCCATGCCGATGACGGCGATGGGCTCGTGCTTCCTCGACTCGAACTCCTGGAGCTGCCTGCGCGCCTGGTGCAGGTCCGTGGTGACCCGCTTGAGGTAGCCGCGGAGTTTCTCCTCGTTCGTCATGCGACATCGGGCCTTTCGGGTCACCATGCTGTTCTCGGGGGTTCCGCGCGGGCGGCGGATGCGGGCGTCGGCGCCCGGTTCACAACTCGTTGTCGATGAAGTCGAAGATCTCCTCGTCCGATGCCGCGCTGATCTTCCCGGTCACGTCGGAGGACGTGTCGCCGTCCGGGCCCGGGGCGGACGTCGAGTCCCCGAGCTCGCCGATCTTGAAGAGGAAGTCCTGCAACCGAGCCGCGATCCGGTCCCGCGTACCGTCGTCGGGCGTACCGGACAGCACGGCCGCTTCCACCCTTTCGATCTCCGCGATCAGCATGTGCTGCACCGACGCCTCCGACGGGGCCAGCTCGCCGCGCAGGAACTCGCCCAGGGAACGCGGCGTGGGATGGTCGAACACGACGGTCGCCGGAAGGCGCAGACCGACGGCCGCCCCCAGCCGGTTGCGCAGCTCGACCGCGGTGAGCGAGTCGAAACCGGCCTCCTTGAAGGCGAGTTCGTCCGTCACGGCCGTCGGGGCGCCGTGGCCCAGGACCGCCGCCGCGTGGGTGCGCACGAGCTCGACGAGCGTGTCCAGCTGCTCGGTCGCCGTACGGCCCGCGAGCTGCCGCGCCCACTGCTCGGCCGCGGACGCGTTCTCGCCGCCGGCGTCCGCCACCCGTCGCGCCGAGGCGCCCCGCACCAGACCGCGCAGCACCGGCTGCAGGGTCCCCGCCTTGGCGTGGTCGCGCAGGACGGCGGGGGCCATCCGGGCGGCGACCAGCAGGGGCCGGCCTTCGCCGAGCGCGGCGTCGAAGAGGGCGAGCGCGTGCTCGGTGGGCATGGCCTCGATGCTGGACCTGGCCATTCGTTCGCGGTCGGTGGTGTGGAGTTGGGCGGTGAGGTTGCTGGTGTGTTGCCACAGGCCCCAGGCGATGCTGGTGGCGGGGAGTC
>NZ_JBVHVE010000049.1:0-3553 GCF_055564995.1 Streptomyces sp. NPDC028907 | reverse complement strand
CTCGAAATCGGCCCCCACCCCACCCTCACCCCCCACATCCACACCACCCTGCCCGACGACCACCGACCCACCGTCACCCACACCCTGCACGCCGAGGAGCGCGAGACGCGTGCGCTGCTCACGGCCGCTGCCCGGCTCCACGCCGTCGGTGCGGCCGTCGACTGGGCCGGTGTCCTTCCCTCCCCCGGCCCGGACGGACGGCACGGCGCGGCCGCCCTGCTGCCCACCTATCCGTTCCAGCACGCCCGTTACTGGATCAAGGAGCCCATGCCGGGCGGTGACCCGGCGGAACTGGGGCTCGGCGCCGCCGACCATCCGATGCTGGGGGCCGTGGGCGAACTGCCCGACGGCGGTCTCGTGCTCACGGGCAGCGTCTCGCTGGACTCCCACCCGTGGCTCGCCGACCACATGATCGCCGGCACCGTTCTGATGCCGGGTACGGCCCTGGTCGAGCTGGCCCTGTACGCGGCCGGGCGGAGCGGTTGCGGCGGGGTGCGGGAGCTGACGCTGCAGAGCCCACTGGTCCTCCCGGAGGCAGGTGGCGTCCAGCTGCGTGTCACCGTCGGGCCGCCCGACGACTCGGGCGACCGTACGGTCCTGATCCATTCGAGGCCCCGCCCGTCCGGTTCGGGTGACGGGGCCGGAGCTCTGTTCGACCGGCCGTGGACGGTTCACGCCGACGGTGCGCTCGGCGCGGCGGAGGTCGTGCCGTCGGGCGCGGTGTCCGTGTGGCCACCCGAAGGGGCTCGTCCCGTGGACGTGACGGAGTTCTACGAGCGGCTGGCGGACCGGGGGTACACGTACGGCCCGCTCTTCCAGGGGCTCGGCGCGGCGTGGCGGCACGGAGAGGCCCTGTACGCCGAGGTGGCATGGCCCGAGGGCGCCGCGGCCGGAGCCGACGGTGACCGGTACGGGCTCCATCCGGCCCTCCTGGACGGCGCCCTGCATCCGCTCGCCCTGAACCCGGACGCCCCGACCGGCGAGGGCGACGGGACGGACGCGGCGACGGAGGCCGTGCGGCTGCCGTTCTCCTGGTCGGGCGTGACCCTGCACACGGCCGGCGCGGGGCGGCTGCGGGTCCGTCTCACCCCGACCGAGGAAGGGGACGTCGAACTGGCGATCGCGGACGCCACGGGCACTCCGGTCGCCGACGTCCGGTCGGTCGCGACCCGCTCCGTCTCCGTGGACAGGCTCGCGGCGCTGGGCGCGGACCAGGGGGACGCGCTGTACCGCCTGGACTGGGCCGTGCTGCCGTCGCCCGGGCGCCCGACGGAGGGAACGCCCCCGGACGGCAGCGCTCCGGTCATCCTCGAAGGCGCCCACCCCGACCTCGCCGCGCTGGGCCGGGCCGTCGACGAGGGGCTCCCGGTGCCCGGCACCGTCGTGCTGCCCTGCGCCCCCGCCCGTACGGCGGGCCCCGACACCGTGTCGGGGGTCCACGCCGCGACACGGCACGTACTCGACACGGTCCGGGCGTGGCTGGCGGACCCGCGGTATGCCTCCTCACAGCTGGCCGTGGTCACGTCGGGCGCCGTGGCCGTCGAACGTACCGAGGGCGTGCCGGACCTCGGTCACGCCGCGGTCTGGGGGCTCGTGCGGGCCGCACAGTCCGAGAACCCCGGCCGTTTCGTCTTGGTCGACCTCGACGTCCCGCATGCCGCCGACGGCTGGGAGTCGCTGCTGAACTCCGCCCTCGCCACCGGTGAGCCGCAGCTCGCCGCGCGGCGGGGCGGCCTCCATGCGCCGCGCCTCGCGCGCGCCGCCTCCGCGTGGGACGGCGCCCCGGGGAGGTCCCTGGACCCGGACGGCACCGTGCTGATCACCGGAGGAACCGGCGGCCTGGGAGGGCTCGTCGCCGATCACCTGGTCCGTGCGCACGGCGTCCGGCATCTGCTGCTGTGCGGCCGTCGCGGCCCCGAGGCGCCCGGCGCCGAACGGCTGCGCGCGGAGCTCGAGGAGCTCGGTGCCCGAGTGACCTTGGTGGCGTGCGACGTGGCCGACCCCGAGAGCGTTCGTGACCTGATCGCCGCCGTGCCCGCCGCGCATCCGCTCACAGCGGTCTTCCACGCGGCGGGAGCTCTGGACGACGGCCTGGTGGGGTCGCTGACCGAGCGGCGGCTCGGGGACGTGCTGCGTCCGAAGGTCGACGCCGCGTGGAACCTGCATCACGCGACGCGCGACATGGAACTCGCCGCGTTCGTGCTGTTCTCCTCCGCCGCCGGCATTCTGGGCAATCCCGGGCAGGGCAACTACGCGGCGGCCAACACCTTTCTGGACGCCCTCGCCCACCACCGGCACGCGGCGGGCCTGCCGGCCACGTCACTGGCGTGGGGTCTGTGGGAGGACGCCGGTGGCATGGCGGACACCCTCGACCGGTCCGCGCAGGGCAGGTTCTCCCGTACCGGACTCGTGCCGTTCGCGCCCGAGCAGGCCCTGTCTCTGCTGGACGTCGCGCTGCGCACACCGGCCGAGCCGCTGCTCGTTCCGGTACGGCTGGACCTCGCCGCGCTGCACGGCGCAGCCGTCCGGGCCGCGGGAGACTTTCCCGCCGTCCTGCGGGGCCTGGTCCGCGTTCCCACCACGCGTCGCGGCGCACCGGCCGGTTCCACGTCGCCGGCGCGGGCACTCGCCGGGCTCACGGCCGCAGAACAGGAGCGGTATCTGCTGGATCTCGTCCGTGGCCGGACCGCGGCCGTACTCGGACACGGCTCCGCCGAGGACATTCCGCCCCAGCGGCCGTTCCAGGAGCTCGGGTTCGACTCGCTCACCGCGGTCGAGCTGCGCAACCAGATGGACATGGTGACCGGGCTGCGGCTGCCCGCCACGCTGATCTTCGACTACCCGACAGCGCACGCCCTCGCCGCCCATCTGCACGCCCGGCTGGTGGGCGAGCAACCGCCGACGGACGGCGGGCCGGCCGACGGTACCCCCGCCCCCGCCGCGCGTGAGGGCGAACCGATCGCCATCGTCGCCATGGCCTGCCGTTATCCCGGAGGCGTGCGTTCCCCCGGCGAGTTGTGGCAGCTCGCCGCCAACGGGGAGGAGGGCGTGGGGGACTTCCCGTCGAACCGGGGCTGGAACGTCGAGGAGCTCTTCGACCCCGACCCCGACGCCGCAGGCAAGAGCTACACACGCAACGGCGGGTTCCTGTACGACGCCGACGAGTTCGACCCGGACTTCTTCGGGATCAGTCCGCGTGAAGCCCTGGCGATGGATCCGCAGCAGCGGCTCCTGCTGGAGCACTCGTGGGAGGCCGTCGAACGCTCGGGCATTCCGGCCGACTCGTTGCGGGGCAGCGCCACAGGCGTCTTCGTGGGTGTGATGTACGGCGATTACGGAGGACGCCTTCTCCACCAGGCCCCGGCGGGCTTCGAGGGGTATGTCGGCACCGGCAACTCGTACAGCGTGGCGTCGGGGCGGATCTCGTACACGTTCGGGTTCGAGGGTCCGGCGGTCACCGTCGACACCGCCTGCTCGTCGTCGCTGGTCGCCGTGCACCTGGCCGCGCAGGCCCTGCGCAGCGGCGAGTGCGACATGGCGCTCGCCGGCGGCG
>NZ_JBVHVE010000048.1:0-3781 GCF_055564995.1 Streptomyces sp. NPDC028907 | reverse complement strand
ATGTTGTGGTGGGTGACGAGGTGGCGGGCGATGAGGCTGCCGAGGGTTCCGGTGCCGCCGGTGATCAGGACGGTCCCGTTCGGATCCAGCGCCCTGGGCACGGTGAGCGCCACTTTGCCGATGTGCCGCGCCTGGCTGAGGTGACGGAACGCCTCCGGGGCGTGCCGCATGTCCCAGCTCGTGGTCGGCAGCGGCTCCAGCACGCCGCGTTCGAAGAGCTCCGCGAGTTCGCCCAGCATCCGCCGGACGCAGTCCGGCCCCTCCTGGTCCAGGTTGTACGCCTGGTACCGCACCCCGGGATGGGCCTCACCCACGGCGGCGGCGTCACGGATGTCGGTCTTGCCCATCTCCAGGAAGTGGCCGCCAGGCGCGACCAGCCGCAGCGAGGCGTCGACGAACTCGTGGGCGAGGGAGTTCAGCACGACGTCGACCCCGACGCCCCCTGTGACGGAGAGGAACTGCTTCTCGAAGTCCAGCGTCCTTGAGTTGGCGATGTGATCGTCGTCGAATCCCCGGGCCCGCAGCACATGCTGCTTGGCGGGGCTGGCGGTCGTGAACACCTCGGCGCCCAGATGACCGGCCAGTTGGAGCGCCGCCAACCCCACGCCGCCGGTGGCGGCATGCACCAGCACCCGCTGACCGGGGCGCAGCCCCACCAGCTCCTTCAGCCCGTAGTACGCCGTCAGGAACGCGACCGGAGCGGAGGCCGCCTGAGCGTCGCTCCATCCGGCCGGTACCGGCACGACCAACCGGTGGTCCGTGACCGCGACCGGGCCCAGCGACCCCTTGAACAGGCCCATGACCCGGTCTCCGACGGAGACACCGGTCACGCCCGGGCCCACCTCGGTGACCACCCCGGCCGCCTCGCTGCCGATGGTCTCCTGCCCGGGGACCATGGCGAGCGCGACGAGGACGTCCCGGAAGTTCACCCCGGCCGCCCGGACGGAGATCCTCACTTCGCCGTCCGCCAGCGGCTGCCGGGCCACCGGATTGTCGATCACGGCCAGCGTCTCCAGCGTGGCCCGGCCGCTGGCCTCCAGCCGCCAGTCGTGCCGGTCCGGGATCCGCAGTGGCGGCGCGGCGTACGCGTGCGCCAGCCGGGGCACATGGCAGATCCCGGCCCGCAGTGCCAGTTCGGGCTCGCGCGCACCGCGCACGACGGATACCAGATCGGCCGAGACGGCGGTGTCGTCGTCCAGGTCGACGAGGGTGATCCGGTCCGGGTTCTCGGACTGCGCGACCCGGACGAAGCCGCGTACCGAGGCCGCGGCGATGTCTAGGACGCCCTCGCCGGCGTGGGTGGCGACCGCCCGCCGCGTGACGACGAGCAGATGCGTCGAGGAAAAGCGCTCATCGGCGAGCCACGGCCCTACCACGTCCAGGATCTCGCGGGTCAGCTCATGAGTACGCGCCACCGGATCGGCGCTCTTCGCGGACCCGTCGCCTCCGGAGCAGACGACCACCAGCGTCTCCGGCACCGGCGCGCCCGCGTCCACGGCCTCCACCAGCGCCGCGAGATCGGCGTACGCGGACGGCGACCCGTCCCCGATGACAGCGGTCGGCAGGTCGGCCGGCTCGGGCACCGGAGCGGGCAGGGCGTTCCAGCCCACATGGAACAGCGAGTGGTGCAGGTCGGCCGACCCGGCCGTCAGCTCGTCCTCGTCCACGGCCCGCAGCGTCAGCGACTCGACGGTGGCGACAGGTCCGCCGGACGGGTCGGAGACCGTCAGCGTCACGGAGTCCTGACCCGTCGGTGTCAGCCGCACCCGCAGCCGCCCGGCGCCGACAGCGTGCAGGGTCACTCCCGTCCACGCGAAGGGCAGCCGTATCGCGCCGGAGAGCGGCCCACCGTCGGGGCCCGCGTCCAGCAGAGCGATGGTGTGCAGAGCGGCGTCCAGCAGCGCGGGGTGCACACCGAAGCCGTCGGTGTCGGTCCCCTCGGGAAGGGACACCTCGGCGCACAGCGAGTCACCGTCGCGCCAGGCGGCCCGCAGCCCCCGGAACGTGGAGCCGTACCCGAGCCCGAACTCCGCGAGCCGCTCGTACACGTCCTCGGTGTCCACCGCGACGGCGCCCTCAGGGGGCCAGACGTCCGACGACGGGGCGGCCGTCACCGGCGTGTCCCCGGTGGTCAGCAGACCCGTGCCGTGACACGTCCACGGGCTGCCCGGCTCCCCGTCCTCGGGACGCGAATGCACCGCACAGGAACGACGGCCCCGCTCGTCCGCCGCGCCCACGGAGATCTGGATCCGGACCGCACCCTTCGCCGGGAGGATCAGGGGCGCCTGCAGCGTGAGGTCGTCGATCCGGTCGCAGCCGGCCTGTGCGCCGGCGTGCAGCAGCAGATCCAGAAAACCGGTGCCCGGCAGCAGAACGGTGTCCCGCACCGCGTGTTCGGCCAGCCACGGATGGCTCTGTGTCGACAGCAGCCCCGTGAACACGAGACCGTCCGCGTCGGGCAGTTCGACCGTCGCACTGAGCAGCGGATGCTCCGCGCCGGCCAGGCCCGCCGCGGCCACGTCCGCCACCGCCGGAGCCTGGAGCCAGTACGGCCGCCGCTGGAAGGCGTACGTCGGCAACGTCACCGGCCGGGCCTCCGTACCGGCGAAGACGCCCGGCCAGTCCACGGACGCCCCGTGGGTGTGCGCGTGTGCCACCGCGGTCAGCAGCCGCCGGACGCCACCCTGGTCACGGCGCAGGGTGTGCAGGACCGCCGCGTCCCGGCCGGCGTCGGCGATCGTCTCCTGCAGCGAAGCCCCCAGCAGCGGGTGCGCGCTCAGCTCCACGAACAGGGTGTGGCCGTCGGCGAGCAGGGACCGCGACGCCGCCTCGAACCGAACCGGCTCGCGCATGTTGCGGTACCAGTACGCCGCGCCCAGCTCCGCCGTGTCGAGTGGGCCGCCCGTCACCGTCGAGTAGAACGGCACCGCCGACGAGCGCGGCGACACGGGCGCCAGCACCTCAAGGAGGTGGTCGTGGAACACGTCCACCTGGGCCGAGTGCCCGGCGGTGTCCACGCCGGGGATACGCCGGGCGTCGATGCCGTCGGCCCGCAACTCGTCGACCAGCTCGGCCAGGGCGTCCGGGTACCCGGCGACGGAGGTGGCGCCCGGGCTGTTCACGGCCGCGACGGAGAGCCGGTCGCCCCAGCGCTCCAGACGCAGCCGCAGTTCGTCCGCGTTGAGCGCGACCGCGACCATGCCGCCCTGCCCGGACAGCTTCAACCAGGCCTGACTGCGCAGCGCCACCACCCGGGCGGCGTCGTCCAGGGACAGGCCCCCGGCGACGTGCGCGGCGGCGATCTCGCCCTGCGAGTGCCCCACCACGGCCGCCGGCTCCACTCCCAACTCACGCCACGCGGCGGCCAGCGACACCATCATCGTGAACAGCACCGGCTGCACGACATCGACGCGGTCGAGCGACGGCGCCCCCGCTTCCTGACGGAGCACCGACAGTACGGACCAGTCCAGGTACGGCGCGAAAGCGGCCTCGCAGGCCTCGGCGCTCTCGCGGAACGCCCGCGCGTCGTCGAGCAGCCCGTCGGCCATCCCGAGCCACTGCGCGCCCTGACCGGGGAACACGAAGACGGGCTTCACCGCGTGTCCGGCCGTACCCGTCACGACGGGTGCCCCGGAGGTGGTGTCGCCCTCGGCGAGGGCGCGCAGCGCGTCGAGGAGTTCGGCGACGTCCGTGCCGACCACGGCGGCGCGGTGGGTGTGGTGGGTGCGGGTGGTGGCCAGGGCGTGGGCGATGTCGTGGGGGGCGAGTTCGGGGTGGGTCT
>NZ_JBVHVE010000047.1:0-4829 GCF_055564995.1 Streptomyces sp. NPDC028907 | reverse complement strand
GGTCCATGTGGGGGGAGTGGAAGGCGTGGCTGACCCGCAGGGGGGTGACTTTGCGGCCCTGGTTCTTCCAGTGTTCGGCGATCTCTTGGACGGCTTGTGTCTCGCCGGAGATGACGGTGGAGGTAGGGCTGTTGACGGCGGCGATGGCGACATGGTGGCGGTGGCCATCGAGGGTGGCGTCGACCTCTGCTTCGATGGCTTGGATGGCGGTCATGGCGCCGTCTGGGGGGAGTTGTTGCATGAGGCGGGCGCGTGCGGCTACGAGGGTGGCGGCGTCGGGGAGGGTGAGGATGCCGGCTGCGTGGGCGGCGCTGATTTCGCCGATGGAGTGGCCGGTGAGGTAGTCGGCGTTCAGGCCCCAGTGCGTGAGTAGTCGGTGGAGTGCGGTCTGGAGGGCGAAGAGGGCGGGCTGGGTGTAGAGGGTCTCGTCCAGCAGAGCCGCGTCGGTGGTGCCGGGTGCGGCGAACATGATGTCGCGCAAGGGCCGTGGGAGGTGGGGGTCCAGTTCCGCCCATGCCTCGTCCAGGGCTTCGGCGAACACCGGCTGTGTCTCGTACAACTCCCGTCCGGTGCCAGGTCGTTGAGAGCCCTGGCCGGAGAAGAGGAAGGCGACTCCCGGCTGGTCGGCGGCGATGCCGCGGACGGCGTCGGCCGGGGACCGGCCCTCCGCCAGCAGCCGCAGCCCGTCCAGGAGTTCGGCCCGGTCGTCGCCGACGACGGCGGCCCGGTGCGCGAAGTGCGTACGAGCCGTCACGAGCGCGTGCCCGATCTCGGCCGCACCGACGGACGGTCCCGACTCGGAGACGGCCGTGTGCAGACGTGCCGCCTGGGCCCGGAGGGCCTCCTCGCCACGTCCTGAGACGAGCCAGAGCGACGGCATACGGCGAACGCCGCCGTCCCGGTCGGCGGGCGGCGCGGGTGTCGCGGGCACCGGATCCGGCGCCGCCTCGGGTGCCGGGGCCTGTTCCAGGATGACGTGTGCGTTGGTGCCGCTGATGCCGAAGGACGAGACACCCGCCCGACGCGGCCGTCCGGTCCCCGGCCAGGGAACGCTCTCGGTGAGCAGCGCGACCGCGCCCCGCTCCCAGTCCACGTGCGGGGTCGGCATGTCGACATGCAGCGTCCTGGGCAGGACCCCGTGCCGCATCGCCTCGACCATCTTGATGATGCCGGCGACCCCGGCCGCGTTCTGGGTGTGACCGATGTTCGACTTGATCGCGCCCAGGAGGAGGGGCCGGGCCGCCGGCCGGTCCTGGCCGTACGTGGCGAGCAGGGCCTCCGCCTCGATGGGGTCGCCCAGCTTCGTGCCGGTGCCGTGGGCCTCGACGGCGTCGACCTGGTCCGGGGCGAGCCGGGCGTTGGCCAGGGCGGCGCGGATGACGCGCTGTTGTGCGGGGCCGCTCGGCGCGGTCAGTCCGTTGCTGGCACCGTCCTGGTTGACCGCGCTGCCGCGGACCAGGGCCAGCACGGGATGGCCGTTGCGCTCCGCGTCCGACAGCCGCTCCAGCAGCAGCACTCCGACGCCCTCGGCCCACACCGTGCCGTCGGCAGCGGCTGCGAACGACTTGCAGCGCCCGTCCCGGGCCAGTCCGCGCTGCCTGCTGAACTCGACGAAGCCGGCGGGCGTCGCCATCACGGTCACGCCGCCCGCCAGAGCCAGGGCGCAGTCACCCCCGCGCAGGGCCTGCGCGGCCTGGTGTACGGCGACGAGCGAGGACGAACAGGCGGTGTCGAGACTGACCGCGGGCCCTTCCAGCCCGAGGACGTACGCGATACGGCCCGAGGCGATACTCAGGGACGCGTTGGCCATCAGCAGGCCCTCGGACTCCGCGGTGCGCGGGGCACGCAGCGACACGTACTCCTGCCCGGCGATGCCGGTGAACACTCCGGTGGGGGTGGAGTGGAGGGTGGTGGGGTCGATTCCGGCGCGTTCGACGGCTTCCCAGGCGGTTTCGAGCAGGAGTCGTTGCTGGGGGTCCATGGCGAGGGCTTCGCGTGGGCTGATGCCGAAGAACTCGGCGTCGAAGCCGTCGGCGTCGTGGAGGAAGCCGCCCTGGCGTACGTAGGTCCTGCCGGGGGTGTCGGGGTCGGGGTCGTAGAGGGTGTCGACGTCCCAGCCCCGGTTCGCGGGGAAGTCCGAGATCACGTCCCGGCCCTCCGCGACCACTCGCCACAGATCCTCCGGGGACCGGATGTCCCCGGGATACCGGCACGCCATACCGACGATGGCGATCGGCTCGGTGCCGGCGGCCTCGACGTCGTGCAGGCGGCGCTGCGTCTGCCGCAGATCGGCCATGACGCGCTTGAGATACGCCAGCAGTTTCTCTTCGTTGTCAGCCATTGCCGTGGGTCCCGTCGCCTGTCGGGGCCGAGCCGCCGTCGCCGTGCGGTGCCCGCCCCAGTTCCCGATCGATCAAGTCGAAGATCTCCTCGGCCGACGCCGAGTCGAACGCGCCCGCATCCGCCCCGGCGCCGACCCTGGCCGCCGGCTCGCCCGTGTGCTGGTGCGTCTCGCCGTCGGCCCGCAGTCGCCACGCCAGCCGTTCCAGCCGCTCCGCGAGCCGCTGCCGGTCCTCCGCCGCCGTGGCACCGTCGTCCAGCAGGCCGGGTACGGCGCGTTCCAGGGCGTCCAACTCCCGCTGCACCCGCGGAAACTCCGCCACGTCCGGGGGTGGGGCGAGCTCGGTGCGCAGGCGGGTGGCCAGGGCCAGCGGAGTGGGGTGGTCGAAGACCACACCGGCGGACAGCTTCAGACCCGTGTCCGCGTACACCCGGTTGCGCAGCTCCACCGACGTCAGCGAGTCGAAGCCGAGATCCTTGAACGCCCGGTCGGGCCCGATGGCGATCCCGGCGTCCTCCTCGTGGTGGAGGACCTCCTTCGCCGCGTCCCGGACCACACCGAGCAGAAGGTCCAGCTGCGCCTGCTCGGTGAGCGCGGCGAGCCGCTCCGTCAGGCCCGCGCGGACGGTCCCCGCGTCCCTGGCACCCACGGCACGCGCCGCACCCGACGCGGCATCGGACGGCTCCTCCCCGAGGGCACGACGCACTTCGGGCAGTTCGCTCAGCAGAGGGCTCGGCCGACCCGAGGTGAACCCCGGGACGAACCGCTCCCAGTCGATGTCGGCGACGGCGAGGAACGTCTCGTCGTCCTCGACGGCACGCACCATCACGGCGATGGCGTCCTCGGGAGCCATCGCCAGCACGCCCCGCCGGTCCATGTACTCCGCGACACCGTCCAGCGCCAGCATGCCGCCACCGCCCCACGCCCCCCAGGCGATCGATGTCGCCGTGCGGCCCCGGGCGCGCCGCTCGGCGGCGAACACATCGAGGAACGCGTTCCCCGCCGCGTACGCGCCGTTGCTCCCGCTGCCCCACACCGCCGCGTTGGACGAGAACGAGATGAACGCGTCCAGTGGCGTGTCACCCAGCGCGTCGTCCAGATGCAGGGCGCCGGCCACCTTGCCGGCCACCACATCCGCGAAGCCGTCCAGGGTCAGTTCATCGACCTTGCCGAACCGCTGCGCCACGCCCGCCGCGTGCACCACCGCCGTCAGCGGGCTGCTCGCGGGCACCGATTCGAGCAGACGGCCCACGTCCTCCCGGGACGCCATGTCGCACGCCACGACGGTCACCTTCACGCCGAGCGCGTTCAGCTCCGACTCCAGCTCGGCCGCGCCCGGCGCCTCGCCACCACGACGGCCGGCGAGCACCAGATGCTCAGCACCGGCACCCGCGCACCAGCGAGCCACATGGGCACCGATGCCACCCGTACCGCCCGTGATCAACACCGTGCCGCGCGGACGCCACACGCGACGTCCGACCGCACCGGCGGCCTCCGACGCGGCGCGCACCAGACGGCACGCCAACGCCCCGCCCGACCGCAACGCGACCTGGTCCTCACCGCTCGCACCCGAGAGGACACGGGCTAGCGCGACGGCCGACTCGTCGTCCACCTCCTCGGGCAGGTCCAGCAGACCTCCCCACCGCTCGGGCTGCTCAAGCGCGACAGAGCGCCCCAGACCCCACACCTGGGCCTGGCCAGGGCGGGCCGCGGGGTCGCCGTGCCCGGTCCGCACCGCGCCACGCGTCACCGTCCACAGCCTGCTGCTCCCGGGCCGGTCCGCCATGGCCTGGGCGAGCGCCAAGGTGGCGGCCACGCCTCGCGGCACCGCCGGGTGGGCCGGGTGCGGCGCGTCGTCGAGGGAGAGCAGCGACAGGACGCCACCGAGCTCGCCCGACTCGTCCGACCCGATACGCAGGTGATCGGCGAGCAGTCTCCGGTCCGCGTTCGCCGTGTCCACCGCGACGCGTTCGACGCGCGCGCCGTGCTCGGTCAGGGCACGCTCGGCCAGGGCCGTCCACGGGCTGCCCGAGCCGTTCGTGTCCTCGGCGGGGACCAGCAGCAACCAGGTCCCGGCCAGCCGCGGGCCGGGCTCCGGGCGCGACACCGACAACCGCCGCCACACCACGCGGTACATCCACCGGTCCGGGCCCGACGGCGCGGACCGCGCAGCATTCGGCCGGTCCGACTCGGCGTCCTCCAGCCAGTAACGCCGGTGCTGGAAGGCGTACGTGGGGAGGTCAGGTCGGTGTGTCGTGTGCGGCAGGACGGTGTGCCAGGTGGGCGGGTGGCCCTGGGTGTGGAGGGTCGTCACGGCTGTGGTGAGGGTGACTGGCTCGGGGTGATCCTGGCGGAGGGTCGAGGCGGTGGTGTGCGCCGTCGCGTCCTGGTCGAGGGTGGTGTGGATGTGGGGGGTGAGGGTGGGGTGGGGGCCGATTTCGAGGTAGGTGGTGGTGTGGTGGTTGTGGAGGGTGGTGAGGGTGTCGGT
>NZ_JBVHVE010000046.1:0-4830 GCF_055564995.1 Streptomyces sp. NPDC028907 | reverse complement strand
ATGCTCCGTGATCGCCGAACGCAGCAGACCCCACACACCGGCCTGCTCCAGGGAACGCACCGCCTCGTCACCGATCGCCACGGCTCCGCGCGTGACCACGACGAGCCGGGAGCCGCCGAAGGCGTCGTCCGCCAGCCAGGTCCGCACGGTCTCCAGCAGCCCGTGTACGGCCTCACGGGCGCGGACACCGGTCCCCTCCGCGCCCGTGCCGTCCGGCAGCAGCGGGAGCAGGACGGTGTCCGGCACCGGCTCACCGCCCGCCACGGCCCGCGCCAGCGCGCTCAGGTCGGCGTGGATCCGGTCGGTGGCGAGCGCCGTGAAGGGCTGCCCGTCGCCCAAGACCACCCACGTGTCGATGTTCTCGGTGTTCCCCACCGTCGCGTCGAGGCGCAGGGGCGTCCACTCCAGGCGGAACAGTCCGCCTCGCGTGGCCCGGCCGGCGGCCCGCGCCTCCTGGGTGAGTTCCTGGAGTTCGAGGGCCTCCACAGTGGCGACCGGGGCGCCCGTCACGTCGGCGACGAGCAGGGTTGCCGTGCGCGGGGCGGTGGTCGACAGCCGGACGCGCAGTTCGGTGGCGCCCACGGCGTGCGCACGTACGCCCGACCACGCGAACGGCAGCAGCGTGGGGCCGTCTTCCTCGGTCTCGTCGGACACACCGGGCAGCAGCGGGTGCAGGGCCGCGTCCAGCAGGGCCGGGTGCAGGAAGAACGAGGCCGCCTGCGCGCGCTGGTCCTCGTCGAGCGTCACCTCGGCATAGACCTCGCGGTCCGTCCGCCACATGCGGCGCAGCCCGCGGAAGACCGGGCCGTAGCCGTAGCCGTAGCCGGCCAGCCGGTCGTAGAGGCCCTCGTCCAGCGGCACTTCCTCGGCGCCCTCCGGCGGCCAGACCGCGAGTTCGGTGGCGCCCTCCGGTCCGTCCTCGTCCGCCGTGGTGAGCACGCCTTCGGCGTGCAGCACCCAGGGCAGCCCGTCCTCGCCGCCCTCCGACTGGGTGTACACGCCGACCGTACGGCGGCCGGAGCCGTCCTCCTCGCCGACCACGACCTGCAGCCGTACGTCACCGTGCTCGGGCACCACAAGAGGTGCGGTCAGCGTCAGGTCCACCAGGCCGTCGCAGCCCACCTGATTGCCGGCACGCAGCGCCAGCTCGACGAAGCCGGTGCCGGGCAGCAGCACCTCGCCGAACACCCGGTGGTCGGCGAGCCACGGGTGGGAGCGCAGGGACAGGCGTCCGGTGAACACCGTCTCGTCGCGGTCGGCGACACCGAGGGCCGCGCGCAGCAGCGGGTGACCCGCCGTCACCAGGCCGAAGGCCGAGGCGTCGGTGGGTACGGCGGTGCCCAGCAGCCAGTGCCGGGTCCGCTGGAACGCGTACGTCGGCAGCTCGACCGTACGTGCGCCGGTACCGCCGAAGACGGCGTCCCAGTCCAGTTCGACGCCCTGGGTGTACGCCTGCCCGAGGGCGGCCCACATCTGGTCGATGCCACCCTGGTCGCGGCGCAGCGACCCGAGGACGACGGCGTCGACGCCCGCGGCCTCGGCGGTCTCCTGCACGCCGACCGCGAGGACCGGGTGCGCGCTGGACTCGATGAATGTGCCGAATCCGTCGTCGAGGAGGCGGCGGACGGCCTGCTCCAGTTCCACGGTCTGCCGCAGGTTGCGGTACCAGTACGCAGGGTCGAGTTCGGGGCCGTCCAGCCAAGTGCCGGTGACGGTGGACAGGAAGGGAATCTCGGCCTTGCGCGGGCGCACGGGAGCCAGCAGCTCGCCCAGTTCCTCTTCGATCAGCTCGACGTACGCCGAGTGGGAGGCGTAGTCCACGGAGATGCGCGTGGCCCGTGTTCCGTCCTCGGCACAGGCCGCGAGCAGTTCTTCGAGCGGAGCGACCTCGCCCGACACGACCACCGAGGACGGCGCGTTGACCGCGGCGATGTGCAGGCGCCCCGCCCACGGGCTGATGCGTTCGCGGACCTCCTCGGCGGGCAGCGCCACCGACACCATGCCGCCCAGGCCCGCGAGGACCCGTCCGATGACCTGGCTGCGCAGCGTCACCACCCGGGCGGCGTCCTCCAGGGTGAGGATCCCGGCCACGCAGGCGGCGGCGATCTCGCCCTGCGAGTGGCCCACCACGGCGGCCGGTCGCACCCCGTACGACTGCCACAGCGCGGTGAGGGAGACCATCACGGCGAACAGGACGGGCTGGACGACATCGACACGGTCGAGGGACGGGGCGCCGTCGGCGCCGCGCAGGACATCCTCCAGGGACCAGTCCACAAAGGGCGCGAACGCGTCGGAGCACGCGGCGATCCGCTCGGCGAACACCGGGGAGGTGTCCATCAGGCCGACGGCCATGCCGACCCACTGGGAGCCCTGCCCGGGGAACAAGAACGCGGTCTTCGACGGCTCGGCGGCGCTGCCCTCGATCAGTCCGGGCACACCGCGGCCCTCGGCGAGGGCACGCAGTCGCTCCACCGCCTGCTCCCGGTCCGCGGCCACGATCATGGCACGGTGGTCGAGCGCGGCCCGGGTGGTGGCGAGGGAGCGGGCGATGTCCCGGGGCTCATGTCCGGGGTCCTCCTCCAGGTGCTTCAGCAGCCGGTCCGCCTGCGCGGCCAGCGCCTCCCGGGTTCGCGCGGACAGCACCCACGGCAGTACCGTGGACGCAGGGGACACCGAGGGCTCTGGCGACAGCGTGACGGCGCCGGTCGCTTCACCCCTCTCGTCCTGCGGAGCGTGCTCCAGGAGCACATGCGCGTTCGTTCCGCCCATGCCGAACGACGACACCCCCGCCCGCCGCGGACG
This sequence comes from Streptomyces sp. NPDC028907, assembly GCF_055564995.1. Classification (NCBI taxonomy): domain Bacteria; kingdom Bacillati; phylum Actinomycetota; class Actinomycetes; order Kitasatosporales; family Streptomycetaceae; genus Streptomyces; species Streptomyces sp. NPDC028907. The sequence goes on along the minus strand of NZ_JBVHVE010000046.1, from coordinate 2,028 downwards.
TCCCTCGGCCTCGGGCCACTCCCGCGCCTCGGTCAGTAGCTCCACCGCGCCGGCGTCCCAGTCGACGAACGGCGTCGGCGCGTCCACGTGCAAGGTCCGTGGCAGCACCCCGTGCCGCATCGCCTGCACCATCTTGATCACCGCGCCCACCCCGGCGGCGGCCTGTGTGTGGCCGATATTCGACTTCAACGACCCCAGCCGCAGCGGCTGATCGCCGATGCGCTCCTGTCCGTAGGTCGCCATGAGCGCCTGCACTTCGATCGGGTCCCCCAAGCGGGTCCCCGTCCCGTGTGCCTCCACCGCGTCCACGTCCGACGGCGCCAGCCCCGCGTTCGCCAGCGCCTGCCGGATCACCCGCTCCTGCGACGGACCGTTGGGCGCAGTCAGCCCGTTCGACGCCCCGTCCTGGTTCACCGCGCTGCCGCGCACCACGGCCACCACCCGGTGACCCAGGCGCCGCGCGTCCGACAACCGCTCCACCAGCAGCAGCCCCACGCCCTCCGACCACGCCGTGCCGTCCGCGGCGGCGGCGAACGACTTGACCCGGCCGTCGGGTGCCAGCCCGCGCTGGCGGGAGAACTCCAGGAAGCCGACGGGGGTGGACATCACCGCGGCACCGCCGGCCAGGGCGAGGTCGCACTCGCCCTGCCGCAGGGCGTTGACGGCCAGGTGCAGTGCGACCAGGGACGACGAACAGGCCGTGTCGACGCTGACGGCCGGCCCTTCCAGGCCGAAGGTGTAGGCGAGCCGGCCTGCGGCGATGCTGCCCGCGCTGCCGCTGTAGAGATAGCCCTCCAGGCCCTCGACCGGAAGGTGGGGGCGAGATCCGTAGTCGGAGTACATCAGCCCGGTGAAGACCCCGGTACGGCTCCCCCGGTACGCGTTGGGATCGAGGCCGGCCCATTCGAAGGCCTCCCAGGCGGTCTCCAGGAGCAGGCGCTGCTGCGGGTCCGTGGCCGTGGCCTCGCGTGGAGACATGCCGAAGAACGCCGGGTCGAACTGGTCGGCGTCGTGCAGAAAACCGCCGTGCCGGGTGTACGACGTCCCCACCTGCTCGGGGTCGGGACTGTACAGCCCCTCCAGATCCCAGCCGCGGTTGTCGGGGAACTCGCTGATGGCGTCCACGCCGTCGGCGACCAGTCGCCACAGGTCCTCGGGCGAGGTCACCCCACCCGGGTAGCGACACGCCATGCCCACAATCGCGATCGGCTCCTGCGCTCTCTCCTCCACTTCACGCAGGCGTTTGCGGGCAACACGCGCGTCGGCGATGGCCCGCTTGAGGTACTGGCGGAGTTCTTGCTCGTCAGCCACGTGAGGTCAGCTCCCTGGTGAAGTGCGTGCTGCGGTGCGTGGGTGCGGTCACGGCGGGGCATGGGGCCCGGCGGGTCCGTGGACCGAATGTGTCGTCAGTCGATTCCGTCGACGAGGGCGAAGAGGTCCGCGTCGCTCGCCGAGTCGAGGTCGGAGTGCTCCGACCCAGAGTCGTACGTCCGGTCGGGTCCGGCGACGAGGACGAGCAGCTCGCGCAGCCGGGCGGTGATCTCCTCCTGCGCGCCATGGTCATCGACCGCAGCAGGGATGACCGTCTTGAGCCGGTCGAGCTCCGCGATCACCGGCCCGGCGGGCGACAGTTCGTCCGCCAGCTGCTCGCGCAGATATCCGGCGACGGCTCCCGGGGTGGGGTGGTCGAAGATCATCGTGGCCGTCAGGCGCAGCCCGGTGGCGGTGCCGAGCCGGTTGCGCAGTTCGACGGCGGTGAGCGAGTCGAAGCCCAGTTCCTGGAAGGCGCGTCGGGCCCCGACGCCGCCGCTGTCCGAGTGGCCGAGCACGTCTGCGGCATGGGCACGCACCAGGTCGGTCAGCGCGCGGTACTGGTCCTCCCGGGACAGCCCGGCCAGCCGCTGCACCAGCGAGGGACCCTCCTGCGCGGGATCGCCGGCTGCGGCACGCCGTCGTACGGCGGGCGCCAAACCGCGTAGCAGCGGGTGGGGTTCGGCGCCGGGGCGGCGCAGGGCAGCGGTGTCGAGT
>NZ_JBVHVE010000045.1:0-4868 GCF_055564995.1 Streptomyces sp. NPDC028907 | reverse complement strand
TCACCCACACCCTGCACGCCGACCACCCCGAAACAACCACCCTCACCACCGCCCTCACCGCACTCCACACCCAAGGCCACCCACCCACCTGGAACGATCGCCGCCCGTTCGTCGCCCTGCCCACCTACCCCTTCCAGCACCGCACGTACTGGCTCAACCCTCCGCGCACCTCCGGGAACGCCACCGACATCGGACTCGGCGTCTCCGGTCACCCGCTGCTCGGCTCGGCGACGGACCTGCCCGGCGGGGGGCACCTCTTCACTGGCCGGCTGTCGCGCGAGTCCCTGGGCGTACTCGCCGAGCACGTCTTCATGGAGCGAGTCGTCCTCCCGGGCGGGACCTACGTGGATCTGGCGGCCCATGCCGCCGAGCACGTGGGGAGCGAAGGGATCGATGAACTCGTCCTGCTCGCGCCGCTCTCCATCGATGATTCGGGTGCCCGGCAACTTCAGGTGTGTCTCGGCGGGGCCGAGCCCGACGGCAGGCGGTCGCTGACCATCCGTACCCGGTCGGAGGCGGACAGAGAAGGAGCGGAGGACGGCTGGGTCACTCACGCCACCGGGTATCTGGCGCCACCCGCACGCGAGGCCGCGTCCTCCGCCGCCGCGCTGACGTCGTGGCCCCCTGCCGGGGCCGAGGCCGTCGACGTGGACGGTCTCTACGACGAGCTCGCCGCACAGGGGTTCGACCTGGGCCCTGCTTTTCAGGGGTTGACCGCCGTCTGGCGGCACGAGGGCGACGGGTGTGTCCATGCCGAAGTCGACCTTCCCGCAGGGCCGTTGGAGGGGGCAGGCCGGACGGCCACGTCCGGCGGTGCCCTCCATCCGGCACTGCTGGAGTCCGCCGTCCATGCGGCTGGCCTACTGGGCGCGACGGGCCCCGGCTGCACCGCTCGGGCAGCCGTGTCGTGGGGCGGGATCACGCTGTACGACGCCGCCTCGGCCGTCACGTCCGTGCGTGTCCGCGTGGCCCCCCTGGACACCGAAGCGGGCACGGTGTCCCTGACCGTCGCCGACACCTCCGGTGTCCCCCTGGCCTCGGTGGAGCGGCTGGCGCTCGTGCCGTTCACACCGGAGCTGCTGAACGCCTCCCGCCGCCGGCCGCTGTTCGGGGTGGAGTGGCCGCTCGTGCCGTCGGCGACGGCGGCGGGTGCGGTGGCCCCGGCCGCGTACGCGGTTCTGGGCCCCGATCCGCTGGGCTTCGTCACCGGGCTCACGGACAGCGGGCTCACCGTCGAGCGGTACGCGGATCGGCGGGAGCTGGACGCGGCCGTCGCGGCTGCTGCCGTCCCGCCCGCGTACACGCTGCTCATCTGCGACTCCGGCTCCGGCTCCGGTACCAGTACCGGTGACGCGGTGGCCGAGCGTACGCGTGCCGCGGCCGACCGGCTGATGTCATCGGTTCAGGACTGGCTCGCCGCCGATCGCCCTCAGGCGGGCCGATTGGTCGTCGTCACACGGGGCGCCGTAACCATCGAGGGGGACGGTGTACCCCCCGATGTGACGGTCGCTCCCGCGTGGGGACTGGTGCGGACGGCCCAAGCCGAGCACCCTGGGCAACTCGTACTCCTCGATATCGACACTGACGAGGCGTCACTCCGTACGGTGGCGGCGGCGCTGGAGACCGGTGAACCGCAGCTCGCCGTGCGGAAGGGACACATCCACGTTCCCCGGCTCGCCCGTACGAACTCGGGCCGGGGCGGGGCGCGGCCGACGACCCTCGACCCGGCGGGCACGGTCCTGATCACGGGCGCCACGGGCGGTCTCGCGCGTCCGCTCGCCAGTCATCTCGTCACGGAACACGGCGTACGCCATCTGCTGCTGGTCGGCCGCCGTGGTCCCGACGCTCCCGGTGCCGCCGAGCTGGTCGCGGAACTGGAGGAGTCGGGTGCCCGGGTGACCCTGGCGGCGTGTGACGTGTCCGACCGTGCGTCGCTGGCGTCCCTTCTCGCCGACATACCCGCGGAGCATCCGCTGACCGCCGTGTTCCACGCGGCGGGTGTGGTCGACGGGGGTGTCATCACCGCGCTCGACTCGGCGCGCCTGGCCGCTGTGCTGCGTCCGAAGGTGGACGCGGCCTGGAACCTGCACGAGCTCACGGCGCCGCTCGGGTTGTCCGCGTTCGTGCTGTTCTCCTCGCTCGCCGGCGTCCTCGGCAGCCCCGGCCAGGCGAACTACGGTGCCGGCAACGCCTTCCTCGACGCGCTGGCCGAGCACCGGCACGCTCAGGGGCTGCCGGCCCTGTCCCTCACCTGGGGTCTGTGGGCGGACGAGGGTGGCATGAGCGAGCGGCTGAGCCGCGCGGATCTCGTCCGTATGACACGGTCGGGCATCGCGCCGCTGTCGACAGGGGCGGCCCTGGACATGCTGGACGCCGCGCTGGGGCTCGGGCTGCCGGTGGCCGCCCCGACGGAGCTCGACATGGCCGGGCTGCGTGGGCAGGCCGCCGCCGGCACACTGCCGCCGCTGCTACGCGGTCTGGTCCGTACGCGTGCCGCGCGGCGCGGCGACGGACCCGGCTCGTCGTTCGCGGCCCGCATGGCCGGGCTGGACGCCGGGCAGCGGGAGCAGGCCGTGTCGGAACTCGTCCGTGCGCAGGTCGCGGCGGTTCTGGGGCACAGCTCCGCCGACGCCGTGGATCCGGAGCGGGCCTTCAAGGACCTCGGCTTCGAATCCGTCACGGCGGTCGAGCTGCGGAACCGGCTGATGGCCACGACCGGGCTACGGCTGCCCGCCACGGTGGTCTTCGACCACCCGACGGTCACCGACCTGGCGAAGCGTCTTCTTCTCCTACTCGCTCCTCAGGGCCGGACCGCGCCGCTGCCCGTGCTGGAGGAGCTCGACCGACTCGAACATGCGCTTCGTACGCTGCCGCCGGCCGGGGACGCCGGTGCCGGTGCGGACCGGTCGGCCATCGGCGACCGGCTGCGGGACATCCTCTGGCGGTTCGACAGCGCCACGGCCGGCCCGCAGGGCGCCCCGGCCACGGCCGACGATCTCGAATCGGCCACCGACGAGGACCTCTTCGAGGCGCTCGACAACGAGCTGGGGTCGCTCTGAATCCCGTAGGCACGCCTGAATTCCGTCGTACCAGAAGGTGGCTTGCATCATGAACGAGCAGAAGCTGCGGGACTATCTCAAGCGGGCTACCGCCGATCTGCGCCAGGCCAAACAGCGGCTGAGGGACCTCTCCGCCAAGGAGAGCGAGCCCATCGCCGTCGTGGCGGCGGGCTGCCGCTTCCCCGGAGGCGTCGGCAGCCCGGCCGAGCTGTGGCAGCTGGTCGCGGAGGGCCGCGCGGCGGTCTCCGAGTTCCCGGACGACCGCGGCTGGGACTTCGCGTCCCTCTTCGACGACGACCCGGACTCCGCGGGCACGTCATACGCGCGGCACGGGTCGTTCCTGGACGACGTGGCGGGCTTCGACGCCGAGTTCTTCGGGATCAGTCCGCGCGAGGCCCTGGCGATGGATCCGCAGCAGCGGCTGCTGCTGGAGACCGGGTGGCAGGTGTTCGAGCGTGCCGGGATCGATCCACGGTCACTGCGGGGCTCCCGGACCGGGGTCTTCGCGGGTACGAACGGTCAGGACTACCTGAGCCGGGGCACGAGCCTGCCCGAGGGGGTCGAGGGCTACCTGGGCACCGGTGTGTCCGCGAGCGTGCTGTCGGGCCGTGTCGCCTACACCTTCGGGCTGGAGGGTCCCGCGGTCACCGTCGACACGGCTTGCTCCTCGTCACTGGTCTCCCTGCACCTGGCGGCCCAGGCTCTGCGCAGCGGAGAGTGCGAGCTGGCCCTCGCCGGCGGTGTCACCGTGCTGTCCACGCCCGGCGTCTTCCTGGAGTTCAGCAGGCAGCGCGGACTGGCCCGGGACGGGCGCTGCAAGTCGTTCGCGGCCGCCGCGGACGGCACGGCGATGGGTGAGGGCGTCGGGCTGGTCCTGCTCGAAAGGTTGTCGGACGCGCGCCGCAACGGTCACCCCGTGCTCGCCCTCATCCGCGGCAGTGCCGTCAATCAGGACGGTGCCAGCAACGGACTGACCGCGCCGAACGGTCCCGCGCAGGAGCAGGTCATCACGGACGCCCTGGCCCATGCCCGGCTCACCGCCGACCAGGTCGACGCAGTGGAGGCGCACGGCACGGGGACGACGCTCGGCGACCCCATCGAGGCGCACGCGCTGCTGGCCACGTACGGCCGCGACCGTGGCCCGGAGCAGCCGCTGTGGCTGGGGTCCGTCAAGTCGAACATCGGGCACACCCAGGCGGCGGCGGGTGTCGCGGGCGTCATCAAGATGGTGGAGGCCATTCGTCACGGGGTGCTGCCCAAGACCCTCCACGTCGACGCGCCTTCGCCCCACATCGACTGGGCCTCGGGTGCAGTTTCCCTGCTCACCGAGACCGTGCCGTGGCCGGAGACGGGGCGGCCGCGCCGCGCCGGGGTGTCATCGTTCGGGATCAGCGGTACGAATGCCCACCTGATCCTGGAGGCACCGCCGGCCGAGGAACCGCACGGGGCGTCCCCCGTCGGCGGGCCGCGGGTGGCGCCGTGGCTGCTCTCGGCCGGTGACGACGCGGCACTGCGTGAGCAGGCCGTACGGCTTCAGGCGTACGTGGAGGGCAGGCCGAGCCTCGACCTCACGGCCGCGGCGCGCGTGTTGGCGGTCGGCCGCGCCCACCACACCCACCGGGCGGGCGTCATCGCCACCGACCGCGAGGCCCTGCTCCACGGCCTTGACGCCCTCGCGCACGGCGAACACACCAAAGCCGTCCTCCACGGCACTCCCGACGGCGGACGCCTGGCCTACCTCTTCTCCGGCCAGGGCTCACAACACACCGGAATGGGCCGCGAACTCTACGACACCTACCCCGCCTTCGC
>NZ_JBVHVE010000044.1:0-5091 GCF_055564995.1 Streptomyces sp. NPDC028907 | reverse complement strand
GCGGCGAGGTGGATGGCGGTCAGTGAGGACGAGCAGGCGGTGTCGACGCTGACCGCTGGTCCCTCGAACCCGAACGTGTACGAGACACGCCCGGAAGCGGCGCTGTAGGCACTGCTGGTGCCCAGATGGCCCTCGAACCCGTCGGGTACGTCGCGGAAGAGCCGGGCGCCGTAGTCGCCGTACATCACGCCCGTGAAGACACCGGTCCGGCTGCCACGCAGCGACGAGGGGTCGATGCCCGCCCGCTCCAGCGTCTCCCACGTCACCTCCAGCAGCAGCCGCTGCTGGGGGTCGATCGCGAGCGCCTCGCGCGGGCTGATCCCGAAGAACTCCGCGTCGAAAGCGGCGGGGCGGTCGAGGAAGGCTCCTTCACGGACGTAGATCTTCCCCGTCCGGTCGGGATCCGGGTCGTAGAGCTCCTCCGGATCCCATCCGCGATCGGCTGGCAACGCGGAGATCGCGTCCCGGCCCTCCGCGACGAGCCGCCACAGGTCCTCGGGCGAGGTGACGCCGCCCGGGTACCGGCAGGCCGCCGCCACGATCGCGATCGGCTCCCGGGACGCTTCGGTGAGGCGCTGGTGCTGCTGCCGCAGCCGTTCGTTCTCCAGCAGTGAGGCGCGCAGTGCGTTGACGACCTTGTCTTCGGGAGACGTACCCATTATCAACTCCATGCTCAGCGGGCCTCATCCTCGGAAGAGGCCCTTAAGTCGCTCTTGATCGCGGCTTACGCATGGTTTTCACCACGTAACGGGCAGCTCGTGCACTCCGTACGTGCTCATTGCGTCGCGCGTCCCGATCTCCTCCGGCTGGATCGCGAGGCGTAGTTTCGGGAACCGCCGCAGAAGAGCGGGCATCCCGACCCGGAGTTCCGTTCTGGCGAGATGGACACCCAGGCATTTGTGCACGCCGTGGGCGAACGTGAGATGGCCGTTCTGCGCCCGCTCGGGATCGAAGGTGTCCGGGTCGGGGAAACGCTCCGGATCGCGATTCGCCGCCGACAGGGCGATCGTGACCGTTTCGCCCTTCCTGACGAGCTGACCGCCGAATTCCACGTCCTCCAGTGCCGCCCGGGTGATGAACTGCGCGATCGTCAGATAGCGCAGCAGCTCATCGGCGGCCTCGTCCGTCCAGGGGCCCTCGGTGGTGAGCCGCTGCCGCAACTCGTCGTCCTGGAGCAGCAGATAGGTACCGAGGGCGAACATGTGGGCGGTGGTCTCATGGCCGGCGCCGAGGATCTGCAGCGCGATCGCCGCCAGTTCGTCGTCGGTCAGGTCGCCGCCGGCGATGAGGCTGCCGAGGAGGTCGGCGGACGGATTCGCCCGCTTGGCCGCCACGAGTTCGCGCATCAGTTCCCCGGTCCTCACCATGGCGGCACGTGCCTGCTCGGGCGGCGTACCCGGGGTGATCATGGGAATGCGGAGCTGCTGGAATTCATCGGTGACGTCCTGGGTCCCGCCGATGATCTCGGAAATCACCCGGATGGGCAGTGGCAGCGCGAATGAACGTACGAGGTCGGCCGACGATCCCTGTTTCTCCATCGCGTCGAGCACGTCATCCGCTATCTGCTGGATGACGGGTTCCATTTCGCGCGCGTGCCGCGCTGTGAAAGCCTTGGCTAGCGGCTTGCGATAGCGGGTGTGCTCGGGGGCGTCCATACCCACGAAAACACCGGGAGCCGCCGGGCCGAGCTTGATCGGGAAGGGCACGGGGAAACGGCGCAGTTCGTGTCGTGCGCTGATGCGCGGACTCGACAACACCTCCTTGGCGAGTTGGTAGTTGGTGACCAGCCAGCCCACGTGGCCGTCCGGATAGTGCATTCTCGCGATCGGCCGCTCGGTGATCAGGTCGGTGAGTTCCGACGGCGGATCGAACGGGCAGCGTCGCTCGGTCGGCAGGGCTTCGATGATGCCTTCGCTGTGTGCCATGGGGTACTCCCTACTCCTCACTCCTTGGCTGTGCCTTGCGCGTCGTGGGGCAGGTCCTGCCCTGCCGCCGCCATGGCCCGTTGAACGAGCTCGTCCACATCGGCGGACATGATCACGTCGGTCTGGTCGTCGTCCGTCACGCCAGACGGGGCGGGCGTCTCGGGAGGGTTGCCGCCGTCGGCGAGCCGCATCAGCACCTCCACCAGCCCGGCCTCACGGAAGCGGGCCGGCGGAATCGAGGCGATGATCCGCCGGAGCTCGGTCTCGTCCGCCTGGGGCGAGGGACCCGGCGCGTCGGGGACCAGCTCCGCGTGCAGGTGCCGGGCGAGCGCGGCGGGGGTGGGATGGTCGAAGACGAGAGTGGACGACAGCTTCAGCCCTGTTTCCGCCGTGAGCCGGTTGCGCAGCTCGACGGCGGTCAGCGAGTCGAAGCCCATGTCGAGCAGCCCCCGCTGATCCTCCACGGAACCTGTGCCCGCGTGCCCGAGGACCGTCGCGACATGGCCGCGGACCAGGTCGAGGACCACCCGGAACTGCTCGGATTGCGGACGGCCGCGGAGGCTGTCGACGAGCGAGCGCCGATCGGACCCGGCGCTGCCCGCCGATGCTCGTACCAGCCCGCGCAGTACGGCGGGCAGCGGTCCGACGGAGGCGAGGGCGCGCAGCCCGGCCAGGTCCAGCCGCGCCGGTACGAGGACGGGCCGGCCGGGCTGGGACAGGGCCGCGTCGGCGAGCGCGAGGCCCTCCTCGGCGCCAAGCGCCCGGACACCGCTGCGCGCGTCGGCCGCGGAACCGCCGCCCATCCCGCTCGCCTCGGCCCACGGGCCCCAGGCGAGCGAGGCCGCCGGGAGGCCGAGGGAGCGCCGGTGGAGGGCGAGCCCATCGAGGTAGGCGTTCGCGGCGGCGTAGTTCGCCTGCCCCGGGCTGCCGACGACGCCCGCGAGTGACGAGAACAGCACGAATGCCGACAGTTCGAGGTGCCGGGTCAGCTGGTGCAGGTTCCAGGCCGTCTCGGCCTTGGCCCGCATGACGATGTCGAGCTGCCGGTCGGTGAGCACGGGAACGGTGGCGTCGTCCAGCACGCCCGCGGTGTGGATCACCGCCGTGAGCGGGTGTTCCGCCGGGACCGCGTCCAGCACCGTACGCAGGCCCTCCGGGTCCGCCGCATCGCACGCCGCCAGCGTCACCGTGGCGCCCAGCTCCGCCAGCTCTGCCGCCAGGTCGGCGGCGCCGGGGGCCTTACCTCCGCGTCGGCTGAGCAGCAGCAGGTGGCGGACGCCGTACCGTTCGACGAGGTGCCGCGCCATCAGACGGCCGAGAGCACCGGTCCCACCGGTGATCAGCACCGTGCCGTCCGGCGCGAGCGCGAAGGCACCGCCCTCACCGCCGGAACCGGCGGCCGCGTCGGCGAGTTCGTCGGTCGCCCGCACGAGGCGGGGCACGAACAGCTCGCCCGCCCGCACCGCCACCTGCGGCTCACCGCTCGCCACCGCCGCCGCCAAGGCTCCGTTCCTTTCGAGGGCCTCGCGTGGGTCCGTCCGGTCCTCGACGTCGACGAGCTGGAAACGGTCGGGGTTCTCGGACTGGGCCGAACGGATCAGACCCCACAACGCGGAGGCCGCCGGATCGAGCCGGTGCGCCCCCTCGCCGACGGCGACAGCGCCGCTGGTGACGAACACCAGGCGGCTCTCGGACAACCGCTCGTCGGCGAGGACCTCCCGCACCAGCCCGAGGGCACGGCGCGTGACCGCTCGGGCCGCCGCCGCGCTGACCACTTGACCGTCGGCACCGGACGGCGCGCAGGGCACGACCACCGTGTGGGGCTCCACGGCACCGTCCAGCTCTGTATCCGACAACCCCCTACCCTCTTCGAGAACGACCGTTCCGGGGCGCAGCGACTTCGTCGGTACGGATACCCGAAGCGGATCCCAGGCGAGCCGGAACAACGAGTTGGGTGGCACCTGCGAGGCGCCGACCCGCAGCTGACCGGCATCGACGGGACGGGTCAGCAGCGACTCCACCACGCCGACGGGCGCGCCGGTGTCGTCCCACAACGAGAGCGAGAGCCCCTCGCCGCCCAGCGGCGACAACCGGACCCGCAACGCCGTCGGCGACCCGCTCCCGTGCAGGGCGACGCCGCGCCAGGAGAACGGCAGCCGCGTGACGTTCATCGGCCGGTCCGGCTCGGGCGACGCGAACGGGTGCAGCGCGGCGTCCAACAGCGCCGGGTGGACGCGGAACCCCGCCGTGTCGGTGACGCCGGCCGGCAGCGTGACCTCCGCGTACACCGTGCTGTCGCCCGCACGTCGCCAGGCGGCCCGCAGCCCCTGGAAAGCGGGCCCGTAGTCCAGCCCCAGACCGGACAGGTGTACGCGCACGTCCTCGACATCGAGCGGTTCCGCACCCTCCGCGGGCCACGGCTCCCGGCTCGCGGCCGGCTCCGTGCCTTCGGCCGGGGACAACGCCCCCGTCGCATGCCGGAGCCACTCCGTGCCGGCCTCCGCCTCCGCCCTACGGGAGTGGACGGTGATCGCCCGATTCCCTCCGTCCTCGGCCGCCGACACCACCACGCGCAGGTCGACCGCCCCCTGTCGAGGCAGCACCAAGGGCGCCTCCAGGGTGAGTTCCTCGATCCGACGGCAGCCGCTGCGCTCGGCCGTGAAGAGCGCCAGGTCGACATACGCGGTGCCGGGCAGCACCACCGCCCCGAGGACCGTGTGGTCGGCGAGCCACGGGTGGGCGCCGAGGGAGATCCGTCCCGTGAAGACGCTTGAGCCATCCGGGAGTTCGGTCTCGGCACCGAGCAGCGGATGGTTCACCCCGGCCAGGCCGGCCGCGGTCACCTCCCGGCCTCCCGTCGCGTGCAGCCAGTACGGCTCGCGCCGGAAAGCGTACGTGGGCAGGTCCACCCGGCGCGGTTCGGTGCCGGCGAACACCCGGTCCCACGCGGGTGCGGCGACGTCCCGCACCTGTAGGCCGGCCAGCGCCGCGAGGACCGTCCGCACCTCCGAGCGGTCACCGTGCAGCAGCGTGGGCACCCACGGCTCTTCATCGGGCGCCGCGTCGGCCACGGTGGTGTGGATGTGGGGGGTGAGGGTGGGGTGGGGGCCGATTTCGAGGTAGGTGGTGGTGTGGTGGTTGTGGAGGGTGGTGAGGGTGTCGGTGA
>NZ_JBVHVE010000043.1:0-6041 GCF_055564995.1 Streptomyces sp. NPDC028907 | reverse complement strand
GTGCCGTCAAGAGGGTGTCTAAATCGGTCGTCACAACCCGATGTTGGACACCCTCCCTCCGTCTGAGAACCCCGCAATCGGAACTACTCGTCTAGCGTGGGTTGGGGTGCTGTGGGTACTGCCCCGCAGGCGGTGCGTAGCCCTGCTGAGGTGCTGTGTTGGGGTAGTGCTGATAGCCCGTCGGGGGCTGCTGCGGGTAGCCCGTGCCCTGACGGGGCATTCCGCCGCCGGAACCGGGCCCATCCCCTCCGTTGCGGCGACTGCGGATGACTGCAAAGACGATGGCGCCGATGACCACGACGGCTGCGATGCCGGCAACGATGACGAGGAGGTTGCGGGACGAGGCCTGCGTGGCGGTATCCGCTTCCTTGGAAGACTCGCTGGAGGCAGGTGTGGCCACGGAAAGCCGGCCGAGCGGGTTCTCCTTGGGTCCGGCCGGGATTTCCATCGTGAGCGCCGTATAAGGGCGTACGATCCCGTAGCCGTATTCCTCGTCGGGAGCCTTCAATCCCTTGTGGTGCGCGAAGGTGGCCGACTTAATCAGACGGTTGATCACTTGCCCCGCTGTGAGTTCGGGGTACTTCGAGCGGACCAGGGCGGCCGCGGCGGCTACGTAGGCCGTGGAGTCCGATGTGCCGTTGGACATGGAGTACTGCTGCGTGCTCGTCGGATCCGCCGCGAGGACTTCAGCACCTGGAGCGACAAGGGCAACCCCCTTTCCGGTGTTTGAGCCTTCCCAGAGGTTCCCGCTCTTGTCTATGGCGCCGAAGGCCACAACACCAGGTAGTGCTGCCGGTTCGGCGACGGCTATCGAGCCGTCATTGCCCGTTCCGGCGACCACGACGACATCGTGCGCTTGTGCATACGCGATTGCCGCACGACCGTCACTCAGCGTTTTTCCGCCTTCATTTGCAATAGCGAGATTGATGACCTTCGCGCCTTGGTCAACTGCATATCGAACTGCGGCAGCCCAGGTCTCGTCGTGAAGAGGGTCTTTCTCCGTCTGGAGGGCACGCAGAGGCAGGATCTTTGCTTTCGGCGCGAGGCCCATCATGCCGGACGAGTTTCCCGGGCCATGGCCGTGTGCGGCGATGATGCTGGCCATAGCCGTCCCGTGTCCGTGCTTGTCGTCCTGCGCGTTGCCTCCGCCAGTGAAGTCCTTCCCCTCGAGGACCTGACCGGTCAGATCGGGATGGCTGGCATCGACTCCGGAGTCCACAACCGCAACGGTGACGCCCTCTCCTTGGGATTCGGCCCAGACGTCTTCAACCGCGAACACATCCAAGATCCACTGCTGGTCTCTGACATAGTCAGCCGACGCAGGTGGGGCTGACGTGAGGAGCAAGGCTCCTGTCAATGCCACGACTCCCGTGGTCGACCAGAATCGCTTGCCACTCAACTCTGTGCTCCTCACCCATGAAAGGCCTGGTATCCGGGCCGCTGTAGCGGACGGGGATCCACGCTAGAGGATCAAGCAGGGCGAGCCGTCTCCGCCCCCACACCGGTGGAACCGGCACCGCCGGTCTACCTCACGGGCCGCTCCGGCCGCACATGGTCGGGGCGACCTTCGACCGCGATCAAGGCGAGTTCCTCAACCTGATCCTCGAACTCGCGGACTTCGCCGCCACCTACATCACCATCCGCCATGCCCGCTCCGGAACCCCGGTCGCCGACACGCTCACCGACCTCGAGGAAATGCTGAAACAGTTCGTCGACGCGTAACCGAGGACCCGCAGCACGGCCTCCCCCGAAAGAGCGGGCTATCTCGGTGAACTGCGGTCCGCCGCCGCCCATCGGATCGACCAGTCCGCCCGGCGGCGCCGCCACGACCGGATGGCCTGATCCCCCAGGGGCAGGACGCCGCACAGGACCACCCGCCGAACGGATCCGCAGCGCCGTTGCGGCCGGTGGCCCAGCGCCGGAACTTGGTGCGCTTGGGCAACGGCTTCGTGTATCGCCAGCATTGGATGTTACAGCTGAGTGGGTGACAGGTCCCTTACAAGCTGGGTCATTTGCCGTGACGGAGCAACGTTCAGCTCGCGGCGCAGGAAAGCCCTGTAGTCGTGGTAGCGCTTGAGTGCGTTGGCGACGTTGCCCTCGGCAAGGTGCACCTCTATCACGATTCGGTGTGCAGTCTCCCTTATGGGGTCTACGGCCATGGCGGCGAGCGCTGCCTGTAGCGCGGGCAGATATTGGTCTGCGACCTGAAACTGCTGGGCGAGGCCCTCGAGGGCGTAGACGCGTACCTGGTCCCACCGTTCGCGTTCCAATATCAACCAGTCTTCGGACCAGCCGGGCAACAGTTCCCGGCTCAGGTCGCTAACGAGACTGGCCCAATCGATGGGCAACGTTCCTACGCCCTCGGTTACATGACGGGCCGACTCCCAGACACGGTGCAGATCGACACAGACCGAGGGCGAAAGCATCAGGCGCGGGCCGACAGACTCGATCGCCGTTAGGCACCCCAGACGGCGGCCTTGACACAGGGCTGACCGAAGGTTGGCTGCCGCCCGATAAGGCGTGCAGTCGGGCCATAGCTGCTCGGCTGCTGCAGCGTGGTGTGCACCGTCTTCCTGCAACGCGAGGAACGCCAGCAGGCGTTGTGCTCCCAAGGGGAGGGAGATACGGCAGCCACCATTGGTGACTTCGAAACGCCTCAGCAGTTCGAGGCGAGCATCGTTCCTCGGCACATCCACCACTGTGCAGCCTGCACATGTCATGCGCACCTGCTGTTCGTCTATGCCGGGATGAACGGCACTTGCTCTGGCCAGCAAAAACGTCTCAGAGACGGGCGAGAGACGCGCGCTCAACACTCCAGGGCACACCGTCGCGACAACCGCGGGGGAGTCTTGGTGGGACCGGACCTTCCGACGGTGAGGCGAGGAGGCTTGGATGGAAGCCCGCTCGGTCCTGCACGGCCTTGTACGACCCGAGGAGCTCCTTGGAGTTCCCGATGTCTGCATCGCCGTACTCGACGGACCCGTGGACCTGTCTCATCCGTGCTTCGAGGGGGCCGATCTCACCAGGATCGACACCCTGGTCCAGGACCCACCTGGTCGAGGGCCGATGTCTGTGCACGGCACCCATGTCACAAGCCTGCCTTTTGGCCAGCCCGGGAGCACCTTGGTGGGACTTGCTCCCCGGTGCCGGGGACTGATCCTTCCGATCTTCCCAGACGCTGCTGGAATGAAAGTCCCGCAACTCGACCTGGCCCGTGCCATCGAGCGGGCCGTGCAGGAGGGCGCCGACGTCATCAACATCAGCGGCGGCGAACGGGCCTCGGACGGGTCCGCCGACAGCATGCTGGAACGAGCCCTGCGACTGTGCGAGGACAACGGTGTTCTGGTCGTCGCGGCAGTTGGTAACGATGGGTGCGACTGCTTGCAGGTACCCGCTGCAATGCCGTCCGTGCTCGCGATCGGCGCAGCGGGGAGCGACGGCCGCCCTTTGGAGGTCAACAACTGGGGTGGCGCCTACCGCACCAACGGCGTCCTCGCCCCCGGGCAGGACATCGAGGGCGCGTCGCCCGGTGGAGGGCGGCAGAGGCTCACTGGCAGTAGCTTCGCCACGCCTCTCGCCTCTGGCGTCGCGGCACTCCTGATCTCTGCTCAGCTCCAGCAGGGACGAGATGCGGACCCCCAAGCTGCAGGCAAGGCCATTCTCGATACCGCCTCTGCCCACCCATGCTCGCCCAGCGATGCTCCTGAGTGCCGCCGAAACCTGGCGGGTGACCTGAATGCCAAAGGAGCCTACGACCTCGTCAGCAGCCGAGGCCGCGCCCCACTGATTGCTGTTGACGTAGCTCCGGTCCCGTCGTCGCCTGCGCAGCAACACCAGACGCAGGCGTGGGAAACCATCTCCGGGCCGGGGGTCAGCGCCGCAGGCGAGCCCTCGTCGCTCGGGGCACCTCAGTCCGAACCAAACGAGGGAGCCAGAGCCATGACGACCCAGACCATCCAGGCAGATGAGGGCGCGCACGGCAGCGCCCAGGCGCCGAACGCTGAGACGCTTACTTCCGGCCCGGAATCAGGTGTTGACGTCAGCCCTCATGGGGGCGGTGTCCGTCCCTCCTGCGAATGCGGCGGGAGTCCAGCGACGGGTTGTAGCTGTGGGGGGAACGGCGGACACCGGCAGTTGATCTACGCGATCGGCACGATCGGATACGACTATATGACCGACGCCTGCCGGGATGCGTTCCGCCAGCAGATGCCAGCATTTACAGTGCCGGCGAGCAACGGGATGCCGGAGAGGGAACTGGCACCGAACCCATACGACGGGGAGCAGCTGTCTGACTTCCTGGCGGACAATCCCTGGCTGTCCGACAAGGTGACATGGCTGCTGCAGCACGACGCAACGCCGATCTACGCGCTGGAGCCAGAAGAACCCGCTGGCCTGGACTGGAGCCGGCCGGTTGTGACCAAGAAGAAGGCGACGGAAGGAAAGGGGGCGGAAGAGGGAGAGGGCGGGGACGAGTACGACTTCGATGCCCCGGGCGGCAATTCGCTGCAGCGGCAGTTCAAGTACCTACTCGAAACCCTTTCCCACCCGCCGGTATCAGCTCCGTCCACTACTCGATCCCGGCCGCATCTCGCGCGTGTCTATCCCCGGAGAGCTCACCGGTCGAACAGTTCGACTGTACTCAGGGCAGGTCGTTCCGGTGGTCAAGGTGAAGCCCCCGGTGTCCACACCTGGAATGAAACCGCTCTCGTCACCGGCGTCGTCGGGGCGATCAGGCAGGCAGAACGAGACGCCAAGAAGCCGGTGCAGGAACAGGGCCAGACCGTCGCCAAGGCTCGTATCGGGATGAGCGACGCGGAACTGAACAATCTCATCCTCGCCTTCCTCAACAAGATCTACTACCAGTTCCGCAACCTGGGGCAGTCCTCCGCCGACCGAGCTCTGAACTTCGCGGGGACCAACACGTACATGATCGCCGACACGGTCAAGGACGGTCTGCTGTCCGGCAGCATGGTCCCCGGCCCCAACGACGAGGGACGACAGCACATGTATGCGCTGGACAGCATCCAGGTTTCGAAGGGTCCGTACTGCCGGCCGGGCTCGGACTGCCAGGACGTCACTGTGACGTTCTTCGACCCCGAGAACGACCAGCGCGCGAAGGTGTCGTATCTGTTCACGTACGACGTCAGCTACCACTTGCCGGTCAGCCTGGCGCCGGTCCACCAGTTCCTCGACAAGTGAGTCCGTCATCGCGCACACGAGGAGGAAGCAGATGAACAGCTCAGACGCTCAGCCGGACATCGGGCTGCCGGTCCAGGCTCCCCCCGTCAACCGGGAGGATGCAGTGACTGAAACTGCGGGCCAGCATCCAGGAGCAGGTGTGGAAGCAGCCAGGACCAAGTGCGCCGACCTGACAGGGTCGGCCAGGCAGATGTGCTACCAGGCGAAGTACGGGATCTCGACGTAAGTCCTGTGCTGGCGGGATCCGCCCGCTGGCACGGCGGCCAGGTGAAAGGAGAACCGTCATGATCTACCACGCCACGCACGATGAGAGCAGGCTCGAGCCGACGGTCGGGCTGCAGATGCCGCAGCAGGCGCCGCCGGTCGACCGCAGCGAAGCGACCCCGGCCGCTGCCCTCGCCGACAACCCCGCCATCCAGGCCAACGGGATCCTGGACATCCTGAAGCTCCCCGGCGGGTTCAGTGGGATCAACCCATTTTCCCCCTGATGCAGTGAGGCCTGCTGGGGACAGCAGCAGTCCCCTCTGCTCGCCTCGATGTCACGGACTGCGCCGACAACGAGAGGCCAAGTCATGGGACTCAACTTGCCGCTGCAGCGAGCAGCCATCGACCGTCTGGGCACGCCCGTAGAGACCTGCATGAAGCTGCTGGCTGTGGACGAAGAGCAGAACATCTGGATCATGGGCAATCCGGAGGGAGACTACGGCCCTGACCCCTATGATCCGCAGGCCATGCTGAGGCTGGAAACGGGCCTTGACCCCTGATCCTGAACACGGGTTATGCGGCTTCGGTCAGCGTAGTTGTTGTTCGGAGTGCTCGTTCGTAGGCGCTGGGGCTGCGGT
>NZ_JBVHVE010000042.1:0-6421 GCF_055564995.1 Streptomyces sp. NPDC028907 | reverse complement strand
CGTAGCTGTCCATCGTCCAAGTATCACGGGGAGGTGCGCAGCCCGGCATCAGCGGTCCAGCCTCCGAGAGCACAAGATCGTGTTACAAGCTCTAAGGGGAGTTGCTGTTTCGTGGCACAGGGAACTCATCATGCCGTTGTCGTCGGTATCGCACACGGCGAAGATCTCGATTCGGCCGCGGCAATCGTCTGGAGGGCTGTCGAGGACGCCGGGATCGTGCCGTCGGCTTCTCGCCCGGTGATCGTGTTCGCTGAGACGGACCCGGAAAGCCAGTCGGTATGGGACCTGACCGTCGGTGTGGAGGTGCGGTCGCCGCAGGGCGAGGATCTTTTCGCGGTCGCCGAGGAGTGCCTGCGCGGTGAGAGTCCGGCGATGGTCGTCGTACACCAGAAGGCCGATGCGGTCGCCGTCGCACTGGCCCTGGCAGCGCCCGCCGTTGAGACCTATGACTCACTCCCCGCGAACCCTGACGAGCGGTCGGCGTACCTGCGGGCTCTCGAACCCCGTTTCCGCTCTGGTTCGCCGGACTCCGAATCCCCGTTTGCGGTACCGCTGTTGCTGTCCGGCCACAGCCCGACCGGCCTGCGGGCCCGCGCCGACGCCCTCGTGGGCCATCTGCTGGACCACCCGGAGATCTCCCTCGCCGACACCGCGTTCACACTGTCCACCGCCTGCACCGTCTGGTCGCACCGGGCACTGATCGACACGGCGGACCGGGATTCGGCCGTCGCGGCGCTGCGGGCGGTGGCCGCGGGATCGTTGAGCGGCACCGACGTACACGGAGAGCCTGGTCGCAACGGCGCCGTGTTCGTCTTCCCCGGGCAGGGCGCACAGTGGATCGGTATGGCCCGCGAACTCTCGGCGACGGCACCGGTCTTCCGGGAGAAGCTGGCCGAGTGCGGGAGCGCGCTGCGGCCCTTCATCGACTTCGAGCTGGACGATGCGCTCTTCGGCGCCCTCCCGCTGGAACGCGTCGAAGTGATCCAGCCCGCCTTGTTCGCGGTCATGGTCTCGCTGGCGGAACTGTGGCGGTCGAACGGCATCACGCCGACCGCGGTGGTGGGACACAGCTTCGGCGAAATCGCGGCGGTGACCGCCGCCGGAGGTCTGTCCCTCGCGGACGGTGCCAGGCTGGTCGCAGCGGTCAGCAAGGCCCTGGCACGCATTCAAGGACAGGGCGAGATGGTCGCCGTGGCACTCACCGCCGAGCAGACGGCCGACCTGGTCGCCGAGTGGGGGCTGGACCTGGACATCGCGGTGGTCAACGGTCCGCGGTCGACGGTCGTGGCCGGCTCGTCCGAGGCCGCGGCGGCCTTGCTGGAACGGCTGCGTGCCCAGGACGTGCGGGCCAGGCTGCTGCCCATCGGTATCGCCGGGCACTCGCGGTACATGGAGCCCGTCCATGACTACCTGGTACGCGAAGCCGCAGCCGTCCGGCCGTGCGCCACCGAGATCCCGGTCTACACCTCCACCACGACCGATCCGCTGGACACCGGGAACCTGGACGCCGAGCACTGGTTCGTCAGCCTGCGGGAGCCCGCTCGCTTCCAGAACGTCACCGAGGAACTCCTCCGGCAGGGCCACCGGGTGTTCGTGGAGATCAGTCCGCACCCGGTGCTGACCCTGTCGATCGAGGAGACCGCGGCGCACATCGGCCGGGACGTGGTCGTCATCGAACCGATGCGCCGTGATGCAGCGGACCACGACCGCTACGTACGCGCCCTGGCCGAAGCGCACCTGCATGGCGTGGCTCCCGACTGGGCCACGGTCCTTCCCGACTCCCGACGCGTCACGTTGCCGCCCTACCGGCTCCATCGGGGCACCGCGGACGACGGGCCGGGCGCGACCGGACTGCGGGAACGGCTGCGCTGGTGCGACCCGGCGGAACGCGTCGAGGAAGCCGTACGCCTCGTGACGGACGTCGTCGCCGCACAGATCGGGCCGTCCGTGACGACCATGGACGCGGACCAGGCGTTCCGGTCCCTCGGCGTGGACTCCGCCGACGCGATCCGGGTCCGCAACCGGCTGTGCGAGGTCACGGGGTCGAAGCTGCCCCCGACGGTGCTGTTCGACCACCCCACGCCGCGCGCGCTGGCACACGAGACGCTCCGTGTGCTGTTCGGCGGTACCGCCGAACAGGCTCCCGCCGCGGTGGTCCCGTCCGATCCGGACGAGCCGATCGCGATTGTGGGCATGGCGTGTCGCTACCCGGGTGGGGTGACCTCGCCCGAGGACCTGTGGCGACTGGTCGCCGACGGCGTGGACGCCATCAGCGAGTTCCCCGACAACCGCGGCTGGGATCTGGAGGGGCTGTACAGTCCCGACCCCGAGCAGGTGGGGACGTCGTACACCCGGCACGGCGGTTTTCTGCACGACGCCGACCAGTTCGACCCGGCGTTCTTCGGCATGTCTCCACGCGAGGCCACGGCCACGGACCCGCAGCAGCGCCTGCTCCTGGAGACCGCCTGGCACGCCTTCGAGAACGCGGGCCTGGACCCGGTGACCCTCAAGGGCAGCCGTACGGGCGTGTTCGCCGGCGCCATGCACGACGACTACGCCGCACGACTCGTCGGCGCGTCCAAGGAGTTCGAGGGCTTCCTGCTGGTCGGCAACCTCTCCAGCGTCGTCTCCGGACGCATCGCCTACAGCTACGGCCTGGAAGGCCCGGCCGTCACCGTGGACACGGCCTGCTCCTCGTCTCTGGTGGCCCTGCACCTGGCGGCAGGCGCCCTGCGCCAGGGCGAGTGCGACCTCGCCCTGGCGGGCGGAGTCACCGTGATGCCGAGCCCCGCCACCTTCGTCGAGTTCTCCCGGCAGCGCGGCCTGTCGCCCGACGGCCGCTGCCGCCCCTTCGCGGAGTCGGCCGACGGCACCGCCTGGGCGGAGGGCGTGGGACTGCTGCTGCTCGAACGCCTGTCGGATGCCCGCCGCAACGGCCACCGGATCCTCGCCCTCCTGCGGGGCTCCGCCGTCAACCAGGACGGGGCCAGCAACGGACTGACCGCACCGCACGGCCCGTCCCAGGAACGGGTCATCCGGCAAGCCCTGGCCAACGCGGGCCTACGGCCCCGGGACGTGGACGCTGTCGAGGCGCACGGGACCGGGACCGCCCTCGGCGACCCCATCGAAGCGCAGGTGCTGCTCGCCACGTACGGGCAGGACCGCACCGCGGCCCAGCCGCTGTGGCTCGGCTCGCTGAAGTCCAACATCGGCCACAGCCAGGCCGCCGCGGGCGTCGGCGGTGTCATCAAGGTCATCGAGGCCATGAGGCACGGCACGCTGCCGAGAACCCTCCACGTCGACGAGCCCACCTCGCATGTCGACTGGTCGGCCGGAGCGGTCCGGCTGCTGACCGAACCACAGCCGTGGCCCGAACCCGACGACCGGCCCCGCCGCGCCGGCGTCTCGTCCTTCGGCGTCAGCGGGACCAACGCGCACGTCATCATCGAGCAGGGACCCGACGCCACCGTCGAGCCCCGGGCCGACGAGGAAGCCGTCACCGGCGTCGCCGTGCCATGGATCGTGTCCGCAGCGGACGAGACGGCGCTGCGCGCCCAGGCCGCACGGCTGCACACCCACGTGACCGAGCACCCCGAACTGCGCCTCGCCGACGTGGCGTTCTCCCTGGCCACGACCCGGACGCAGATGCGGCACCGGGCCGCGGTCGTGGGCACCGGCCGGGAGGGCCTGCTGCGCTCCCTGACCGCCCTCGGCCGAGGCGACACACCGCCCACCGTGGTACGGGCCGACACGAGCCCCAGCGGAGGGATCGCGTTCCTCCTCACCGGCCAGGGCAGCCAGCGGCTCGGCGTCTGCCGCGAGCTGTACGGCGCCTCGCCCGTCTTCACCCAGGCCCTGGACGCGGTATTCGACCAGTTCGGCACGCGCCTGGGCCGACCGCTGAAGGAGGTCCTCTTCGCGCCCGCGGACTCCGCGGACTCGGACCTGCTGGACCAGACGGCCTTTACCCAGGCCGCCCTGTTCGCCGTGGAGACCGCCCTCTACCGGCTGGTGGAGCACTACGGCCTGGTCCCCGACCATCTGCTCGGCCATTCCATCGGCGAGGTCACAGCGGCCCATCTCGCCGGGGTGCTGGACCTGGCGGACGCCTGCACCCTGGTGGCCGCGCGCGGCACGCTGATGCAGTCCGCCCGGCAAGGCGGTGCGATGGCCGCCCTTCAGGCCGCGGAGCAGGAGGTCCGCGACTCCCTGGCCGGCCTGGACGACACCGTCGTGATCGCGGCCGTCAACGGTCCACTGGCCACCGTCGTCTCCGGGAACGAGGACGCGGTCGAGCGCGTCGCCGCCGACTGGCAGGCCCGGGGCCGCAAGACCCGGCGGCTGGCGGTCAGCCACGCCTTCCACTCCCCGCACATGGACGAGATCCTCGACGAGTTCCGGGACGCGGTGGCGGACCTGACGTTCCACGAGCCCCGCATCCCTGTTGTCTCCAACCTCACCGGCGTACGGGCCACCGCAGAGCAGCTGCGCTCGCCGGACTATTGGGCCCGCCACATCCGCGAGGCCGTCCGGTTCGCCGACGGAGTGGCCTTCCTGGAGCGCGAGGGTGTCACCGACTACCTGGAGATCGGCCCCGACGGAGTACTCACGGCGCTGGTCCAGGACTGCCTTACCACCCCTGCGGGAGCCCTCGTCCCGCTGCTGCGCGCCGGCCGCCCCGAGGCCGAGACGGTCGCCGCCGCGCTGGCCATGGCGCACATGCGCGGGCATGCGCCCGACTGGTCCGCGCTGCTGCCTGGCGCCCGGCGGACGGACCTGCCGACGTATGCCTTCCAGCGCTCGCGCTACTGGCTGGAGGGACGCGCCGGGACCGGTGACGCCTCCGGACTCGGCCTCGCCCCGGCGGACCACCCGCTGCTCGGCGCGGCACTCGGCCTGGCCGACCGCGACGAAACCGTGTTCACCGGACGTCTGTCGCGGGAGACGCACGGATGGCTCGCCGACCACACCGTCCTTGGCACGGCGTTGCTGCCGGGCACGGCTCTTGTGGAGATCGCGCTGCGCGCCGCCGACCAGGCAGGCTGCGGGCGCGTCGAGGACCTGACGCTCTCGGCGCCGCTGCTCCTGCCGGAGCGGGGTGGCGTAAGGCTCCAGGTGGTGGTCGGTGCCGCGGACGACTCCGGCCACCACCGTCTGGCCGTCTACTCGCGCCCGGAGACCGAGCCCGACCAGGCATGGACCCTGCACGCCGAGGGCATCCTCGCCCCGGACGGCGACCGGCCCGCTGCCGAGCCGTCGTCGGCGTGGCCGCCGGCAGCCGCCCAGGAGGTGCCGCTGCACGGGGTGTACGACCGCCTGGAGGAGCACGGCTACGACTACGGGCCCGCCTTCCGCGGACTGCGGCGCGTCTGGCGCGGCGACGGCGAGATCTTCGCGGAAGTGGCGCTCGACGAGGAGCAGCGCACGACCGCCGGCGCCTACTTGCTGCATCCCGCCCTGCTGGACGCCGCGCTGCACCCCCTGCTGCCGGGCGTCACCGCCGATGACAGCCGTGGCCCGATGCTGCCGTACGCCTGGACGGGCGTGACGCTGCACGCGGCCCACGCCGCGGTACTGCGGGTGCGACTGACGTGGACGGGCGACGAGACGGTCTCCCTGACCGTCGCGGACGGCTTCGACGCCCCGGTGGCCACCATCGGCTCGCTCGCGCTGCGACCGCTGATCCGGGAGACGCTCACCACGGCTTCAGGCGGCGCGGGCGATGGGCTGCTCCGGGTGGAGTGGGTCGCCTCGGCGGGCGTGGAGACCGGTGTTGACAGTGGTTCCGGAACAGGCGCGGCGACCGTTACGGAACCCGGCGGCTGGGCCGTCCTGGGCGACGACGCCACGGCCGCCGCCCTGGGCGGTACGGCGGTGGCGTACCCGAATCTGGCCGAGCTGGCCCGAGCCGTCGACGCGGGGGCGCCCGTCCCCGAGACCGTGTTGCTGCCGTTCGCCGCTCACGCCGATGACGACGACGTCGTGGCCGCCACCCGGGACACGCTGCACAGGGTGCTGACGGTGGCTCAGCGGTGGCTGGAGGAACAGTGGTTCGCCGGGTCGCGCCTTGTGGTCCTCACGCGCGGAGCCGTGGCGATCGGTGACGAGGCGGTGCGTTCCCTGGAGCAGGCCGGTGTGTGGGGTCTGCTGCGTTCGGCGATCACGGAGCATCCGGAACGCTTCGCCGTCGTGGACATCGATGGCGCGTTCTTCGACGCCGCGCTGGTTCGGGCGGCGCTGGCGGCCGGCAGGACACAGCTTGCCCTGCGCGACGGCGGGGTGCTGGTTCCCCGGTTGTCGCGGACGGTTTCCGTGGAGAGTGGGCAGGGGGGGCCGCGTTGGGATCGTGGCACGGTGTTGATCACGGGTGCGGGTGGGGCTTTGGGTGGGGTTCTGGCCCGGCATCTTGTCGAGCGGCATG
>NZ_JBVHVE010000041.1:0-7207 GCF_055564995.1 Streptomyces sp. NPDC028907 | reverse complement strand
CGACCCGGCCCCACCTCCCCACCGCCATAAAACCCGAGCGGCGGAACAGGGCGCCGTGCGGCCGCAGGCACACTCTGCCTGCGGCCGCACGGTCACGGAGCGAACAGGCACTCAGCGGCCAGAGCCACGGCGATCGAGTCCAGCCCGGCCCGGGCTACATGAACCACACCGAAGCGAGACTGAGGGATCTCGGAGAAGGGGAACCGTGGTTCCTGGGCGGCGTGGGCCGTGATGCTGGCCCTGCTCACCACCACGGCCCAGATCGTTGCCGTACACGGAGCCACCGGCAAGTGGTTCCCCTTCGCGCCGACCACTTTCGCCTCCGCCCTCGGGCGGGACCCCGACAAGACCGTCACCTACGCCACGCTCGACGGCGAGAAGATGAAGGCAGACCTGTACCTACACGACAACGCTTCCGCCGCTTCGGCCACCCCTCCGGTCGTCAACATCCACGGCGGCGGCTTCATCCAGGGCAGCCGCGGCCGCACCCCCTACACCAGCTGGCTGGCCGACCACGGGTACGCGGTACTGGACGTCGACTACCGCCTGTCCACCGCGAGCCAACACCACTGGAACACCGCTGGAACACCGCCGACGGCCGATACCGCCTGCGAAGAGCCAGGCATACGGGGCTTGGCACCGAATGAGTACGGAATGGACCGGCCATGACCAGCGCAGTTTGTTCGTCGGGTGGCTTGCCTGCTGCCTTCACCAGTTTCGTGGGGCGGCGGCAGGAGATGGCTGAAGTACGCCGCCTTCTAGGTGAGGCGCGGCTGGTGACCTTGACCCGCGCGGGTGGCGTGGGCAAGACGCGGCTGGCGTTGGAGGTGGCTGCGGCGTCGGCTCGGGCATACAGGTCATCCCGTGCTCCTCCCGTCGAGCGTCCCGACGGGCCGTCAGGGCCAGTGCCGTGACGGGAAGGCGCTCCGGTTGGCATTCGCCAGTAGCGCGGTTGCGGCATGTGCAGGGAGGGGGTTCCCCGACAACGGGGAGCGGCACCCAAGCGTGCTGGTGTACCCCAACGGCTTCGGCATCCGGTCCGTCTGCAGAAGATCGCCCGCGAACTGGCCGGGCACGGGTACCCGCGCGGCTCGACACGAGGCAGCCGCCCCTGGGTAGTCGGCCGCGACGGTCGATGCCCGAGCCGAACAGGGTACCGGCATAGCCGACATGCTCAGGATGAGTTGGAACGTGCCGGAGCCAGGGGGTGACACGTCTGGCGACCGGCGCGAACGTCGCCGGTGCGGCGGGAGTGTCCCGCGCCACGGCAGGATTCGTCTTCAACCATGCGGCGGGGCGGGACATTCCGACGACCACGCGGGATCGGGTGCTGGAGGCGGCGCACCAGCGCCGCCCGTACGCTGCGCAGTGTAGGCGGCACCCTCTTGCTCTTCGCCTGCCCGGGCTGGCCCTTGGAGCCTGCCCCCGACTATCTGGACGAGGCAGCCTCGTACCTGACCTGTCAACAGTCCGCAAAGACAGGGGAGTGTCAACGGTCATTGAGATGCCCAGGTGGGTGGCCGTTGGGTGTCCAGGCTGGTGGCCAGCAGAAATCCAGGCGTGTGGCCAGTGGTGTTCCTGGGGTGGGGGTCAGTTCAAGGGGACCACTCCCTTCCCGGCGAGGGCTTCGGCGAGGCGGTGCGAGTCGCCGGTGGTGGTGACGAGGTGAGCGTGGTGCATGAGACGGTCGGTGCTGGCGCCCGCGAGGGTCTTCGGCATGATCGTGTCGAAGCCTGAAGGGTGAATGTTGCTGGTCACCGCGATGGAACGACGCTCGTAGGCGGCATCGATGATGCGGTAGAACGCCTCGGCGGCGTCCTCGCCGACCGGCAGCAGGCCGATGTCATCAATGACGATCAAATCGGCCCGGCAGATCCGGGCGACGGTGCGGGCGGTGGATCCGTCGACCTTCGACTTCCCGATGGCGGCGCTGAGCGTCTCCAGGGTGAACCAGGCCACCCGCAGGTCCTTCTCGATCGCGGCCTGGGCGAGTCCCTCGGTGAAGTGACTTTTCCCTGTGCCGCTCGGGCCGGCGATCACCAGGTTCTCGGCGCGGCCGATCCATTCCAGGGTGATCAGGGAGTTCTGGGTGGGTTCGGGGATGGTGGAGTCCTCGGCCCGCCAGGAGCCCAGGGTCTTGCCGGTGGGGAAGTTCGCCGAGTGGCGTCGCAGCCGCCGGGTGGCCGCGTCGCGGCCGGTGACCTCCTCGGCGATGAGCAGTCGCAGGACCTCGGCCGGGTCCCAGCGTTGCGCGCGGGCGGTGGCCAGCACGTCGGGGGCTGCTTTGCGCATATAGGGCAGGCGCATGCGGCGCATGAGCTTGTCGAGTTCCTCGGGGATGGCGGGCGGATGGGGAAAACTCATGGAGATGCCGTTCTCGTGGGTGATGTGCAGTCAGAAAGTGGTGTGAGGCGGGAAGTTGGTCACTTCCCCAGGGCCTGCCAGCCGATGGTTCCGTTCTGGACGGAGTGGGCCTCGTCGGCGCGGACGACCTCGCCGGCGGGCTTGCTGTCCGCGATGTGTCCCAGGATCGAGAGCAGGTCGCCGTCGGCGAAGCGTCCGGCCGTTGCCGCAAGTCCCAGGGCCTGGTCGACCCGGTCGTTGCCCAGGACGGTGGCCAGCTCGACCGCGCGGGCCATCTTGGCGCGGATGCGGGTGGCGCCGGCGGGTCCGGCTTCCTTGAGCCAGCGTCCCGCGCCAGGGCCGATGCCCACGAACGCGATCTCGGCTTCCGAGCGCGGTTGCAGTCTGGGCTGGTGGACGCTGCGGCCGTCGGGGTGGTCGGGGTAGTGCTCGTCGATGATCTGCGGAACACCCGGGGTGGAGAGCTGGTGGCGCCAAATCTCCGACAGGTCACCGGAGTTGGTGCGGGCGGTGATGGACAGTTCCTCGCCGACCACCCGGCACCACACCCTCACGCCGGTATAGCCGGGCGGGGTCGAGTAACGCACCGAGTTGAAGCTGATGGTGCGGTCGGAGCCGACCAGTCTCTCTTCGCCCAGCGCGAGCGCGAGCGGCTCGATGGGCAGGACGTGCAGGGTGGTGCGTTCGATGTCCAGGCGGTCGGCGGGTATCTGCCCCGTCACCCGGTGGCGGCGGGAGTTCACCGTGTCGGACCAGGTCCGGCAGGCGTCGGCGAGCTCGGCGAAGGTGTCGTAGGCGGGAAGAAGGTTCGCGTCCGTGGGCACCAGGTCGGCCTTCGCGATGCGGACCGTGGCCTCCGCGCCACCCTTCGATTCGGGGTCGTAGGGCACGCAACTGACCACCTGGCAGCCGTAATGCCGGCCGGCGGCGACCATCTGCGGGTGCCGGACCGGGATCCCGGCGATGTGCTCGACGGTGACCGTTTTCGCGTTGTCCGTCAGTACATACGTCGGTGCCCCGCCGATCCGGCGCAACGTGGTGTCCAGACAGGCCACCAGGGTGCCCAGGGTGCAGTCCCAGACCGGGATCACGACCCGAAACCGGGACCAGGACAGCCACGCGCAGAACAGCCAGGTCCGCCGGCCGCCGATGCGCGGACCCTCGCCCCAGTCGAACTGCAGCCACCGGCCCGGCTCGGGAATCCACGGCCGGTAGGTGCGGCGCTTGCCCGCCTTCCAGGCTGTCTTCGCCGCGTTCACCGCCCGCCTCGTCGAACGCGCGCTGCCCCGGTAGCCCATCTTCACCAGCTTTTCGTGGACCACGTCGGCGCGGATCGTCGCCTTCGACTGCTCGACCCACTCCTCGACCTTCTCCAGGAACGCGTCGATCATCTTCGGCCGCGGCTCTCGTTCATAAGGATTTCGCCCGCCGGCGCGGGCCTCGACATACCGCTTGACCGTCTTCGGATCGTGTCCCGCCAAGGTCGCCGCCGACCAGACCGTCCCGGTCAGGTCGTACGCCTCAAGGATTTCCATGATCTCTCTGTCAGACTTCGTCACAGGACCTCTCCGACCGACTGCTGATGCTCGCAAACACCAGCAAACCGGACGGAGGGGTCTCCTTCAGTTAAGGAAGCGATCAGGAACACCACAGGTCAGACGGCCATCCACCTGGATTTCCGGTGGCCATCAGCCTGGACTCAACTGGCCGCGCACCTGGACTTTGCCACGGCCGCCGTCAGGGAGCCTGGGCAGACATCCCGACGACCTCGTACTCCACCGCCTGGAGAAGCGGCCCTCCCGCCTCACGCATCCTCGGGGGATTGCCGCCCTGGTCTGCCACGAGTCCACGTGCCGGTA
Source organism: Streptomyces sp. NPDC028907 (assembly GCF_055564995.1). NCBI lineage: Bacteria > Bacillati > Actinomycetota > Actinomycetes > Kitasatosporales > Streptomycetaceae > Streptomyces > Streptomyces sp. NPDC028907. The sequence goes on along the minus strand of NZ_JBVHVE010000041.1, from coordinate 2,984 downwards.
GAGGGTGGAGGACCAGGCCACATGGACCACCGCTGGCAGATCCATGTGGCCGTTCCATAGCTGTCAGCGGTCGAAGTACCGCACCCCTATCTGCTCGCGCACACTGTCGAGCGTGCGCATGATCGCCACGGTCTCGTCCAGCGGCATGATGTCGCTCTCCGGCTCTCCCGCCAGCAGCCGCTCCTGGACATGCCTGGCCTGGTGGTGCATACCCCCGCCCGCCGTGTCGGTGTCATCACCGTCGCGAGCGGCGGGCAGGCTCAGGCGCTCGGTGATATCACCCGTCCGGACGGTCAGCTCGTCCGGGCAGTGCATCATGAACGGCACCTCAATGTGGCCTTCGGTGCCGGTGATCCGGGCCGTGGAGTTAAGCGTGGCCCGCAGCGAGCACTGGGTCAGTGCGACCGCGCCGCCGGAGTAGCCGGAGAGGACGGCGGTGTGCTCGTCGACACCGGTCTCGCCGAGCGTGCCGTACGCCGTGAGCCGGTCGGGGGTGCCCAGCACCATGCTGGCAAGGGATACGGGGTACACACCCAAGTCGAGCAGAGCACCCCCGCCGAGGGCACGGTCGAACAAGCGGTGCGTGGGGTCTGCCGAGAACCGGAATCCGAAGTCGGCTTCCACGGACTGGACTTCGCCGACGGCGCCCTCCGAAAGCAGTTCCCTGATCTTGACGTAGGCCGGCAGGAACCGGCTCCACATCGCCTCCATGAGGAACAGGCCGCGTGCCCGGGCCACTTCTACCATCTCGGTGGCCTGTGCGGCGTTCAGTGCGAAGGCTTTCTCGCACAGCACGGGGCGTCCCGCGTTCAGGAACAGCAGGGTGTGCTCGTGGTGGTGCGAGTGGGGCGAGGCGACGTAGACGATGTCGACGCTGTCGTCTGCCGCCAGGTCCTCGTACGAGCCGTGCCGGTGGCGGGGGGTGATGCCGTGCTTCTCACCGAACGCATCGGCCGTCTCCCGGCTGCGGGAGCCGACGGCGACCAGTTGGGCGTCCGGCAGCCGGCCCAGGGCGTTGGCGAATCCGTTCGCAATAATTCCGGTGCCTGCGATGCCCCAGCGAAACGACATGAGAACTCCGTAAGTTGTTGGGCGGCCCGGGAGGGCCGGGTGGTTCCCCAGCAGCAGGCGCAGCGGTTCCCGCACACCGGCTCGCCCAGCTCCTCCCGCTCAAGGTGCGGTGCGCCCTGACCGGCCATCAGGCCGGCCAGGGCGCGGGTCATGCGTTCGAAGGCATCCGTGGCGGCCGTGACCGTCGCACCGATGTCGAAGGGGTTCTGCCCTACGGTTGCATCGAAGAGGGGTCACTTCTCTGCGGTCGAGGCTTTGCCGGGCTTGCAGACGGTGACGGTCGTGGTGTTGGTGGCCGTGGTGCCCTTCGAGTTGATCAGTTCGGCCCGGTATACGTAGGTGCCGTTGGGCTTGTCCGTAAAGGTCGTCGTGACCGACTGCGAAGTGCCACGACCCGAGTCGGGCACGCGCGCTGCGATGAGCTTGCCGTTCTCGTACAGGCGGTAGAAGCTGCCCTTGGTTCCGTGCCTGAGGTTCATCGTGACGCTGTAGTCGCCGTCGTGGCGGCCGTGCGTGCATCTGCTGGTGTTCGAGAGGGTGCCGGCGCCTGGTGCCGACTTGTTCTTGACGAAGCTCTTCAGCGCGTCGCGGACGGCGAAGTAGGCCGGCTTGGCGTTGTAGTCCTCGTCGAACATGAGCGGCTTCGCGCCGGGCAGCCAGGTGTAGGCGTGCTTGTCGGTGAAGCCCCAGAAGCTGATGTCCCGGATTCCGGCCGCCAGTGCCTCGGCGACGATGTCCCCGTAGATCTGCGTCTGCTGGTCGACGTCGTAGGTGTGCACGTCGAGTTCGGTGATGGCGACGTCGAGTCCGAGAGCGTGGTAGGAGTCCGCCATCTGCGTGATGACCCCGGGCTCGGGGCCCGCCTGGGTCTCGTGCATCTCGAAGCCGACGCCGTCGATGGGGACGCCGTCGGCGACCAGGCCGGCGACGAGGTCGTAGAGCTCCTGGCGCTTTTCCGGGTAGAACTCCACCAGGGATTCGTTGATGAACAGCTTGGCCTCGGGGTCGGCGGCGTGCGCGATGCGAAATGCTTCCGCGATGTAGTCCTCGCCGAGAACCTTGTAGAAGTCGTTGTGCGTCAGGCCCGTTCCACCTTCGATGGAGAACGGCTCGGTCACGACGTCCCACCGGTCCATTTTGCCGGCGTAGCGGTCCATGATCGTGTTGAAGTGGGTGCTCATGACCGTGCGGAGTTCGTCCGGGTCGGTGATCGCGGTCACGTAGTCCGGATTGCAGCAGCTCGAAATGAAGCCGTGCCCTTTGACCACCATGTTGTTGTCTTCTGCGAAGTCGACGAGCCGGTCAAGGCCGGCGAACTCGAAGCTGCCTTCCTGGGGTTGGACGAAGTTCCACTTGAGCTCGTTCTCGGGCGACAGGCTGTTGAACTGATCCGCCAGGATCTCGCTGAACTGAGGTTCGTCGAGGTAGTTGGGGTTGATCGCCCCGGACCCGATGAGGAGCCCCTCGCGCGCCGCCAGTTCGCGGAGGGTGGAGGACGAATTGGCTGAGGCGTCGGCGACTGGGATGGCCGCCGTCGCGATTCCCATGGTCACCGTTGCGAGCGCCGCGACGATGCGGTGCATTCTCATGGAATGGTGCCTCGCATTCATGTGTGATGGATGACCCAGAGCGCGGCAGCGCGCCGGGGGGAATGGGGTGTTTCGCGGCAGGTGGTATCGCGAGCAGGGGTCGGCCGTGGGCCGCTGCTCGGGGTTCGCCGGCTGCGGGAGCTGACATGATCGGCGCTGCGTCGGGCACATCGTCGCGCTGCGGCTTGTGCGCGGGGCCGCGACGTTGTCAACGGGTCCGCCCGGACCCGCCCGGTCACCTCACGGATTGGTGAGGACCGGGATGATCTTCGTTGCACAGAGCTCGGAGAGCCAGTGCGCGCTCAGCTTCGGAATGCGTTCCTG
>NZ_JBVHVE010000040.1:0-10316 GCF_055564995.1 Streptomyces sp. NPDC028907 | reverse complement strand
CAGGAACGCATTCCGAAGCTGAGCGCGCACTGGCTCTCCGAGCTCTGTGCAACGAAGATCATCCCGGTCCTCACCAATCCGTGAGGTGACCGGGCAGGTCCGGGCGGACCCGTTGACAGCGTCGCGGCGCTCGCAACGGTGACCATGGGACTCGCGACGGCGGCCATCCCAGTCGCCGACGCACCGCCCAGCTCTTGGGTGAGCTTCGGCATCGTTCCGCAGATTTTGCCTGAGTTCGGCGCCCTCCGGGCCGGCCAGGCCGATCCGGGGCACGGATCCCGCAGTGGCCGAGGCCGCAGTCAGCCGACAGATGATCGCCCACGAGCCACCGACACCGCCGCACCGCGGTCCTGACTCTCATCCCTCCACAGCCCTGCTCCCATGCCTGGAGGCATCCGTGCCAGTGCACCCCTTTTTCAATGAACAGTTCGACAGGATGCGGGAGACGCTCTCGCTCGGTCTGAGCCAAGCGGATCTGGAAGCCGCGATCCAGAACCATAGTCGGGAGCAGGCGCGCAAGTCCGCGGAGTGGGACTCCTCGGGGGTCCTGGTGGAGGAATACCAGGTCCCGGGCGCGCACGGTCCCATACCGGTACGCACATACCGGCCCATAGGTGAGTTCTCAAGTGTCCTGGTCTGGGCGCACGGTGGAGGATTTCAGTCGGGCGACCTCGACATGCCTGAGGGGCACGTGGTGTGCGGCGAACTGGCGCGCCGGGCGGACGCATTCGTCGTATCGGTGGACTACCGTCTGGCGCGGGACGGCGTCCGATACCCCGTGCCCATCGACGATGTCCACGCCGCCTGGTCCGCTCTCTGCCGGGGCGACCTTCCGATCCACCCCACGAGCCTGCCGATCGCCATTGGTGGTGCCAGCGCGGGAGCCGCACTGGCCGTCGCCACGGCGTTGCGCGCCCATGACCACGGCCCCCGGACGGCCGACGCCCTTATTCTCGCCTATCCCTTCGCCCATTTTCCCAACCCGGCCCTTGAGGAGGCGGTAGCCGCGGAGATGACGGCGCTGCCCCTGCGCTGCACGCCGGCAGCCGTGGAGGCCATGGTCAGGAACTACGTGGGAAGGATCAGCGACCTGCCGGCCGATGCCCTGCCCGGAGCGGCACTACTGACGAATCTGCCGCCCACGTACATCGTGGTCTCCGAGTACGACGACCTGCGCCCTTCCGCCGAACTGCTCGAACGACAACTACGTGAAGTCGGTGTGCCCGTCACCTCTCAACTCGCCCACGGCATGGTGCACGGCCACCTCAACAACCTGCCTGAGCTTCCGGAAATCGAGGAGTCGCTCGAGTTCCTGGCAGACGCGTTGCGAAAGGCAACCGTGCGGGATTCCTTGTGACACGCCGGTAGGTTCACTGACGCAGGTACCGCACGCGGCATCGGCATCGCCCGGACGACCCCACGCTCGCGGTTGTCGATCTGAGCCTCAACACCCAGAACTGAATTCCGCCTCCCGCGCGTGATCACCCATGCCCAGCTCCTGGAACATGTGGGCGTACGACTTCAACGGTGACCCACGGTAGTGGCCACCTACATCAGCTACCTGCGCCGGAAGGTCGACAGGCTCGGGCAGAGGCTGATCCATCACGGTGTCCAACCCCAAGGCTTCGCCGTGGTCGCGGTAGCGACGCTGCCCCTGGCGGCGAACGCGGGACCGGCGCGAGCCCAGTACCACTTGCCCTTCATCGAACCGTCCGAGTTGGTCACCGGCGTGGTGACCTGGACGCCCGTGGAGCCCTTGCCCGGGTAGTACCAGAAGTAGTGGCGTCGGCGCTCCCGCCCCAGCTCCCTACGACCGCGATCGTTGGCCGGATCGTCAGGTAACTGAAGGCGCAATAACGCGACTCGCCACCGCCTGGCTAACCCGGTGTTCGATTTAGTCGGTCACGAGTTGCGCGAAGCGCAGTGGAGGAAGTCCGGTGCGCCACCATCGTTGCGCCACGATCATCACGGATCCCGAGTCCAGCGGACGCCGTCGCGATGCTGCCCGGCCGCGAGATTGCCACGTTGGCGTCCTGGATGTCCGGTCACCCTGGCATCGCGGTCGTGTACCGGGACGGCCTGCCCGTCCCGTAGGCAGAGCCGGGCGCTTGGCCAGACCCGACCCGTGCGGATAGCCCGCACCAACCCCGCGCCGTGGGCGCGGCGGATCCCGTCGGCGGGTACTCCTGCCGCAGGTGCGACGGCTGCCGCTCAGCAGTGCAGGAACGGCAGGGCGCGCGACTGCGTCGCGCGGCGGCTGCGCAGCAGCGCGCATTGAAGTGTCCGCTGATCCGGGGGCATTGACGTCGGGACGGGTGTAGGTCCGGACGGGCCGGGGCTCCATGCCTGCGGTGCCCATCGTAGTCAGAAACGGACTTGGCGTCGGTCACTCCGTTGGCGGCCGGTGGGCACGGCGGAAGTCGCCGGGTGTGGTGCCGGTGTGGCGGGTGAAGAACTTGCCGAAGTTGGTGGGTTCGGAGAAGCCGAGGCGCCGGGCGATGACAGCGACGGGTTCGTCGGTGTGGGCGAGCAGCCGCTGGGCCTGCAGGGCGACGCGGGTGTCGATGACCTGTTTGACGGGCTGTCCGGTGGCGGCCAGGCAAGCGCGGGTGAGGGTCTTGACGGTGTATCCGAGGCGGTGGGCGTAGTCCTCGGCACGGCGGGTGGTGGCGTAGGAGCGTTCGAGCTCGGCGCGGAAGCGGGCGTAGATGCCGCCGTCGGCGGGCGGGTCGGTGTGCGCGCCGTGCCGTGGCAATCGGTCGATGTGCAGGAGCAGGGCCGCGAGCTGGAGTTGGAGGATCTCCGGGGAGACCGTGCTGGCCTGGCGGGTGAACTCGGCGCGCAGCTGGCTCAACAGCATGGAGACGGTGTCGTAGTCGCGGTCGGTGCCGAGTTGCCGGCAGACGGGTCCGTGCCAGTCGTCGAGGAGGCGGGCGGTGTTCGCGAAGTGGGCAGGGAAGGTCGGGGTGAACAGCAGGTGCGGGCCGTTCATCGTGCCGGGCTTGCCGAAGCGCTGGACCTGGCCGGGGCGGATCCACAGCAGCGTACCGGGGAGGCAGGGGTAGGTGACGAAGTCGACGGTGTGCTCGCCGTTGCCCTCGGTGACCAGGGTGACGGTGTGGAAGTCGACGCGGTGGACGCGCTGCAGGGAGGCGTCCGGCACGCGGCCGTGCAGGGCGGCCAGGTCAGTGGCCTCGAAGCCGGAGACCGGCGCGGCCGGCGGGTTGAAACCGAACCCGGGAATCGGTTCGCTGTCCGTCCGGGTGCTGTCGGCGGACTCGTGCATCGGCACGGTGACCTCGCTGATGTCCGTTTCTGACCAGGAAGAGTCTCCAGCGTATCTCGCCTTCCCGCTTGCGGAGAGTGAAAGTGGGAGATGCCGGGACGGCCTGACGGAGGCTATCCGCCCAAGTAGGAAGTGACCTCATGTACGGCACGATCACCATCGTCGACAAGGGCGCGGTCCGCGTCCACAGCTACATGGCCCCCGACGACAGTCTGAATGTCACCACCCAGCTGATCGAAACGCCGGCCCGGGTCATCGCGGTCGACGCCCAGTACGCGCTGGCCTACGCCGACGAGGTGGTCGCCTACGCACAGGGCCTGGGCAAGCCGATCGACCGGCTGGTCATCACCCATGCCCACCCCGACCACTTCCACGGCGCTGCCCGCTTCGGCGTCGCCGTGCATGCGCTGCCCGCCGTCCGCGACCAGATCGCCGCGCAGGGCGACGGCCAGGACCCGACCGGCACGCTCATCCCGGTCGCCGACGTCACCCCGACCGTCGAGATCACCCCCGGCACCGAGGTCATCGACGGGGTGCCCTTCGTCTTCGACGCCGTCTCGGGCGGGGAAGCCGCGGACGAGCTGGTGATCAAGCTGCCCGAGCAAAGGGTGCTGATCGCACAGGACCTTGTGTACCGCGACACCCACCTGTTCCTCGGCAACAACGACATCGACGGCTGGCAGAGGGCCGTGGGCACCCTGGCCGCCGACACGTCGTACGACACGATTCTGGCCGGCCACGGCCTGCCCACCGGCCCGGAGGTGTACTCCGAACTGCGCAGCTACCTCGCCGCCGCGCGCGAGCTGCTCGGCGACGACGGCGCGGCGTACAAGAAGGCGATCCTGGAGCGCTACCCCTCCTACGGTGGCCCCTTTTTGATCGACATCGGCAACCAGTACCTCTTCGGGTCGCAGAGTGTCTGAACCCATACCACGAGGAGATCGGGAAATGAGCAGGATCGTCGTCTTCGGAGCCGCCGGGAAGGCGGGCTCCCGTGTCGTCTCCGAGGCAGCAGCGCGCGGTCATGAGGTCACCGCCGTCGCCCGCGACGTCGCCCGGCTCTGCCGTCTCCCCGAGGGTGTGCGTTCGGTGGTGGGCGATGTCACCGACGCCGAGACGGTCGGCGCCCTGGCCGTAGAGGCCGACGCGCTGGTGCTGACCGTCGGCGGCCCTGACGCGCGCCTGTACACCGAGGCGGTGTCCACCGTCGCCGCAGCCGTTCGCGCCCTGGGCTCCAAGGGCCCGCGTATCGTGCACATGGGCGGCGGGGCCAGCCTGCTGAACGAGGACGAGGTGCGCTACTTCGACTCCCCCCGGTTCCCCGAGGAGTTCAAGCCGTACGCCATCGGGCAGATCGAGGCCCTCGACGCCTACCGGACGCTCGGCGCGGACGTCACCTGGACGTATGTCTCGCCTCCCCCGGTGCACTTCGCCCCCGGTGAGCGCACCGGCAGCTACCGCACCGGCCTCGACCACCCGGTCGTAGGCGACGACGGGGAGGCCCGCATCTCCTACGAGGACTACGCGGTCGCTCTCCTCGACGAACTCGAAACCCCCCGGCACCTCAACCGGCGCTTCACCGTCGGTCACTGACCCTCGCAGTCACCATGCCTCCGTGGTGACTGAAGCCTCCTACCAGCACCGGACCCTGGGCCCATCACATGACTGTCCTGACAGCGGCGCGAGCAGCACGGTTCACCACGCTCCTGCACGACATGCGGCGCGTCACAGGCGTGGACGCGGTCATGGGCTCCCTGGTGGCGGTATCAGCCACGAGTACGACCCGGCCGTGCGCCGGGAGCAGATCCGTGCCGCGTTCGCCGTTCCGATCCGGGTTCCGGCCCCCGGCGGTCTCCGTGCCCCCGGTGTGAGCGCGATATCCGCGATCACACCGGGGGCCGGATACATTTCACGGTGCTCACCTCGACCCGCGGCGTCGAAGTGCCTCTTCCCGGACCGGCTCGTCGGCCGCTTCGACCGCACGCGCCTTGTCGTGGACCGCTGCTCGGAGACAGGCCCCCGGTGCCGCGCGGCGATCGATGGCCGTCGCCGCGTCCTGAGCCTGGCGGCCGTTCCTGCGTACGGCCAAGCTCCTACGTCATCCAGAGCGATCCGCGGTTCCCGCTCCTGCGCCGAAACGGCGCGGGCCGCAGTGCCTGTTCCTCACGGCCGGATACGGCAGGTGATGTCGTCGCTGGGCAGGCGGCCTGTGATCAGGTAGGTGTTGACCGTGTTGGTGGCGCACGCGGGGGTGGCCGGGATGCCGTACACACCGTGGTCCCGTCCGCCCCGGACCTCGAGGAATCGTGAGCCGCGCAGGGCGCGGTGCATGGCCAGGCCGCTCGCCGCCGGTGTCTGGGAGTCCCACTGGTTCTGCAGGATGAGCGCGCCCACCTTGTTGTCGACACGTGTGGCCGGTTCGGCGCCGCGCGGCCAGAAGGCGCACGGTGTGATGTTGGAGGTGAAGTCCCCGTAGAGGGGGAGGCGAGCACCGTCGCGGATGGCGTCGCGGCGGTATCGGGATGGGTCGCGGGGCCATGACGCGGAGTTGTCGGCGCAGACGACCGCCCAGTGGAGCGCCTCGAAGTTGGCTTCGGAGGGGTCCGCGGGTTCGTCGGAGGGCCGGGGATCCGGGCGGGTCGCGCGGGCCTTGCGGAGGCTGACGACATCGCGTGCGGCCTGGTGGGGGTCGTAGAAGAACATCGGTCGCAGCGACTCGCGGATGTCGGCACCGGTGACGGCCCGGTCCTCGAAATCGGGGTCGCTGCCGTTGTACTTGAGCGGCGTGCGGTCGGCGCGGGCGACCAGCCGGAAGAACGCGGCGCGAACCTTCGCGGGGGTGTCACCGAGGTGGTAGGTGCTGTCCCGGCGGGCGACCAGCCGGGTCCAGTCCCGGAACGCCGGCTCGACGCCCTCGGCCATGGCCTGGTAGGTGCCCCGGCCAAAGCGGTTCGGGTCCACCGAACTGTCCAGGACGACGCGGTCGCTGCGGGCCGGGAACATCTGGGTGTAGACGGCGCCGAGGTAGGTGCCGTAGGACACACCCATGTACGAGATCCGCTTCTCACCCAGGAAGGCACGGATGACATCCATGTCCCGTGCGGTGTTACGGGTGGTGAGATACGGCAGCCGGGCGCGGTCCCGGGCGGCGCACTTCGCGGCAAAGCCACGGGCGAAATCGATGTTCTGACCAAAGGACGCCGGCCGGTACGCGCGCGGCCAGTTCAGTTCGTTCTTGGTGAGGCCGCAGTTCAGGGGGCTGCTGGCGCCCGTACCGCGCGGATCGAAGCCCACGAGGTCGTACCGGTCCCGGACGCTCTTGGGCATGACCTCCGTGTACGCCGAGGGATTGCCCAGCCCTGCGGCCCCCGGCCCTCCCGGGTTGGACAGCAGCACGCCACGCCGCTTGCCGGGGACGCTGGTGCGCAGCCGGGAGATCTCCATACGCAGTGTGGGTCCGGCGGGCCGCGTGTAGTCGAGCGGCACTTTGAGGGTCGCGCACCGCAGGTCGGCGGGGTACTCCTCGGCGGCGCCGCAGCGGTGCCAGGCGGGGCGCTGGTCGTAGTAACGGTCGAGGGCGGGGGCGGGGGAACGGTCGGCTCCGGCGGCTGTCGCCTGGGCGGTGGGAATACACAGGCTGACGGTCAGTCCGGCCGCGACGAGGGCGGCCTTGCGTGCGGTAGGCATGACAAGGACTCTGCTTCCCCATCCAACCGGCCCGCCTCGGCCGAACGGCCAGAAAACGAAGGCGATCGCGGTGGACCCTCGGCCGAAAGGCAGTTGGAGCACGCATGGGCCGTCATCGCTGGTCGCCGGCCATGGAGTCGCAACCTCGACCGCCCGGGCCCACCGACGAGTGCCGCTCCCGAGACCACGGCACATCTCACCTGTGCGCGGTGACTGTGCTGATCATGCGGGTGGACCATCGCTCTCCCTGGGCCATGCACCGACCGAGACGGCGATGGGCGGGTCTTGTCGGCAGGAGGTGCGTCGCGCTGTCACGAGGGGGCGCGGAGTCCACGGCAGCCTGCGTCTCGCAGGCGGTTCTTCCAGGCCGTCAGCCTCAAAGTTGACGCGCCGCCATACCTCAAGCTGACAGAGCCGGGCCCGGGTATCAGCCTCAGGTAGTCGGTATTTCGGCTGATCCGAGGGGGCCGCTGCGAACCCGACGATGAAGGAGTTCCCGGCCGGGCACAGATCTGGACCCGCTCCCGGCTCTCCCCCCGTTATCTTCTTCGATCGGAGCATGACCTCGTGACCACCCTGCCGCCCGTTTCCCACACGCCCGCTGTGGCCGCCCGCGCCACCAAGCTCTCCAAGGTCTACGGAGAGGGCGACACCAAGGTGGTGGCTCTCAACCAGGTCAGTGTCGGCTTCGGACAGTCCCAGTTCACCGCGATCATGGGACCCTCCGGGTCCGGCAAGTCCACGCTGATGCACTGCGTGGCCGGGCTGGACTCGTTCTCCTCCGGCTCAGTCCGCGTGGGTGACATCGAGTTGGGGTCCCTGACGGATAGGCAGCTCACCAAACTACGCCGGGACAGGGTCGGCTTCATCTTCCAGGCGTTCAACCTGCTGCCGACCCTCACCGCGCTGGAGAACATCACACTGCCGATGGACATCGCGGGCCGGACGCCCGACCAGGAGTGGCTGGACACCGTCATCCGAATGGTCGGTCTGTCTGACAGACTCAGCCATCGTCCCGCCCAGCTCTCCGGCGGTCAGCAGCAGCGGGTCGCCGTCGCCCGGGCCCTCGCCTCCAAGCCCGAGATCGTCTTCGGGGACGAGCCGACCGGGAACCTGGACTCGCGTGCGGGTGCCGAGGTCCTCGGGTTCCTGCGTAACTCCGTAAGGGAGTTGGGCCAGACCGTCGTCATGGTCACCCATGATCCAGTCGCCGCCTCCTACGCGGACCGGGTCGTCTTCCTCGCCGACGGGCGGATCGTCGAGGAGATGTACGAGCCCACCGCGGACGGGGTCCTCGATCTCATGAAGTCCTTCGACACCAAGTTCCGTACGAGCTGAGCCGTTCGAGCCGGCTCGCACCGAGCCGTACGGACCGACACGCACCCCCTGATCGACCCCGTCCTCCTCTGCCCTCACCTCACCGGGACCAGACCATCATGTTCCGCACAGCCCTGCGCAACGTCCTCGCGCACAAGGCCAGACTGCTGATGACCGTGCTCGCCGTCATGCTCGGCGTCGCGTTCGTCTCCGGCACCCTGATCTTCACCGACACCTACAAGAACGCCTCCGACAGCCAGACGGCCAAGAGCTACGCCCACGTGGACGTCCAGGTCGACGAGAACACCGAATACACCGGCGAATCCTCCGGCATCAGCCGGAAAACGCTCGACGCGGTCGCCCGACTTGACGGCGTCGCCGACGCCGTCGGACGCGTCGACGGGAGCGCCTACGTCGCCGACAGGGACGGCGGGCTCATCGCAGACGGCCTGTTCAACGAGGCCGCCAACTTCGCGCCGGGCAAGAACGGCAAGGACCCGCTCTACGTCTTCACCGACGGCAGCGGCCCCACCCGGGCCGGACGGATCGCGCTCGACAAGGACACCGCAGACAAGGGTGGCTACCACGTCGGCGACACAGTGCCCGTCGCTCTCACGGGTCCGGCGAAGACGTACGAACTCTCCGGCATCTTCACCACCGAGAACGAGCAAGTGGCCGCAGGCGGCAGCCTGGTGCTGTTCGACACACCGTCCGCGCAGCGCCTCTTCCTCCAGCCGGGCTTCTTCGAGAAGGTCACCGTCACCGCCGCCCCCGGCGTATCGAGCACCGAACTCGCCGTCGCCATCAGCAAGGTGCTCCCTCACTCCGCGAAGGCCAAGACCAGTCGGCAACTCACCGCCGAAGAGGTCCAGCTGGTGGCGGGAGACGCGATGACACTCAATGGCATCCTGTTCGCCTTCGCCGGCGTCGCGCTCTTTGTCAGCGTCTTCCTGATCGCCAACACCTTCACCATGCTGGCCGCCCAGCGCACCAGGGAACTCGCTCTGCTCCGCGCGGTCGGCGCCTCCCGCAGGCAGGTCACCCGGTCTGTGCTGATCGAGGCGATGGTGGTCGGCGCCGTCGGCGCGGCCGCCGGGCTCGGGCTCGGCGCCGCCCTGGCCGCCGTAGCCCGTGCCACGGTCGAATTCGACGGCGGGACACCGGACGGGCCGCTGATCGTCACGTCGACGACCGTGCTGGTCGCGGCTGTCGTCGGTGTCCTGGTCACCATGGTGGCCGCCTGGCTGCCGGCCCGTCGCGCCGCGAAGATCCCGCCGGTCGCGGCCATCGGCAGCGCACACCTGCCCGCCACCACCAAATCCCTGGTGCTACGGAACGTGCTCGGCGGCATCCTCACGCTGCTCGGCGCGGCGGTCGTCGTCGCGGGTACAGGGGCCGGCAGCTCCAGTGGTGGGGGGATCGTCGGGTTCGGGGCCTTCCTCTCGGTGACGGGCCTGCTGGTGCTGATCCCGTTGCTGTCCCGGCCGGTGATCGCGGTCGTACAGCCACTGCTGCGGCGCGGCTTCGGAGTCTCCGGCACCCTCGCGGGCCGGAACGCCGTACGCAGCCCCCGCCGCACCGGCGCCACCGCCTCCGCGCTGGCCATCGGACTCACCCTGGTCAGCGCTCTGACCGTGCTCGGTGTCACCCTCGGTGAGTCCATGGACAGGATGACCACGGACATCGTCAAGGCCGACTACCTGGTCACGGCAGGCGGAGTGCGCCTGGACGCCTCGGCGGTCGCCGCCCTGCGCAAGGTCCCCGGTGTGAGGGCGGTGTCACAGGAGCAGCAAGGGTGGATGCAACTCGACGGCAGCCAGCAGGACGTCACCGCCGTCATCCCTGCGGACTTCGACAAGGCCCTCCACCTCCCGGTGGTCTCCGGCTCGCAGGACGCACTCGCGAAGGGGCAGGTCGCCGTCGACGAGAACCTCGCGCGGTCGCACGGCTGGAAGGTCGGTGACAGCCTGCCGGCGGTGTACGGGGACTCCGGCAAGAGCCGCAGGCTGACCGTCGGGGCCGTCTT
>NZ_JBVHVE010000039.1:0-10480 GCF_055564995.1 Streptomyces sp. NPDC028907 | reverse complement strand
ACCGAACTCGCCGCGCTCAAGCACGAACTGAGCCAGGTCCGCGGCGTCGACGTCGAGGAACTCCCCGAAGAGGAAGACCTCACCGCACCCGTGGCCACGACCGGCGACGCTGCCTCCTGAAGAGATCGAATCCATCTTGTCATCCAGGCCTCCGAAGAGAAGGGAAATCAGTGTGATGCCGTTCGAAGTGCTGACCATCGGCCGTGTGGGGGTGGATGTGTATCCGCTCCAGACGGGCGTGGGGCTGGCGGAGGTCACCTCGTTCGGCAAGTACCTCGGTGGCAGCCCGACGAATGTCGCCGTGGCTGCCGCCCGTTACGGGCACTCGGCAGCCGTGATCACCAAGACGGGCCGGGACCCGTTCGGCGACTTCGTCCGCACGGCCCTCGACGGCTACAGCGTGGACAGCCGGTTCGTCGGGACGTCGGACATCGCGCCGACGCCGGTGACGTTCTGCGAGATCTTCCCGCCGGACGACTTCCCGCTCTACTTCTACCGGCTCCCGAAGGCCCCCGACCTGGACATCCGGCCCGACGAGCTGGACCTGGACGCGGTGCGGGACGCTGCGGTCTTCTGGTTCACCGGCACCGGCCTGAGCGAGGAGCCGAGCCGCTCGGCCACCCTCGCCGCCCTGGCGCACCGGGCGAAGGCCGGCACGACCGTGTTCGACCTCGACTGGCGGGCAATGTTCTGGGCCGACCCGGCCCAGGCCCGCTCCTCCTACGCCGAGGCGCTGCGGCATGCCACCGTCGCCGTCGGCAATCTCGACGAGTGCGAGGTCGCGACCGGTGAGCGCGAGCCGTACGCCGCCGCGAAGGCGCTGCTGGCGGCCGGCGTGGAGCTGGCGGTGGTGAAGCAGGGTCCGAAGGGCGTGCTGGCGATGGACCGGGACGGCTCGACCGCCGAGATCCCGCCGGTTCACGTCGACGTGGTGAACGGCCTGGGCGCCGGTGACGCCTTCGGCGGCGCGCTGTGCCACGGGCTGCTGTCCGGCTGGGACACCCGCCGCACGGTGACGTTCGCCAACGCCGCCGGCGCGATCGTGGCCGGGCGCCTGTCCTGCTCGGACGCGATGCCCACCGAGTCCGAGGTCGACGCCAAGCTCCGCGAGGCGAACGCATTCCGCGACGAAGTCCCCACTGAAGCTCATGTCGAAGGAAAGGCGTGACGACGTGCCCTCCACCAACGTGAGCCGGATCGTGGACGCCCGGGTCAACGATCCCGGCGCCATCACGGCCGCCGCCACCCGCCGCCTCAGGGCCACCTCGCTGCTCGGCGAGCACGGCAAGGCAATGATCATCGCCGCCGACCACCCCGCCCGCGGCGCCAACGGCGTCGGCGCCGACCCCAACGCCATGGCCGACCGCTTCGAACTCCTCGACCGCCTGTGCATCGCGCTGGAGCGCCCGGGAGTGACCGGCGTACTGGGCACCGCCGACATCCTGGAAGACCTGCTGCTGCTCGGCGTCCTGGACGGCAAGAGCGTCTTCGGCTCCATGAACCGCGCCGGACTCGCGGGCTCGGTCTTCGAGATCGACGACCGCTTCACCGGGTACGACGCCGAGACGATCGCGGCGATGGGCTTCGACGGCGGCAAGATGCTCACCCGTATCGCCCTCGACGACCCGGCGACGCCCTCCGTACTGGAGAACACCGCCCGCGCCGTTGACGAGCTCAACGACCGTCACCTCATCGCCATGGTCGAGCCGTTCATCTCGGCCTGGCAGGACGGCCGGATCCGCAACGACCTGTCCACGGACGCGGTGATCAAGTCGATCACCATCGCCTCCGGGCTGGGCCGCCGCACCGCATACACCTGGCTCAAGCTCCCGGTCGTCGACGACATGGAACGCGTCCTCGCGTCGTCCACCCTGCCCGCGCTGCTGCTCGGCGGCGAGGTCAAGGACCCCGACGCCGCCTTCGCCTCCTGGGGCAAGGCACTGAAGCAGCCCACCGCGCAGGGCCTGGTCGTCGGCCGCTCCCTGCTCTACCCCGCCGGCGGCGACGTCGCCGGTGCCGTGGACCGGGCGGTGAGCCTGCTGTGAGCGAGACCGGCAAGTACCACCTCCCGGCGGGGAGTTCCGCCGACGGCGACTACGACGTCCTGGTCACGCCCGAGTCGGCGGGCTGGGGATACTCCGGGCTCAGGATCCTGACCCTGGGCCCGGGCGAGGCGCACACCCTGTCCACCGGAGGTTCCGAGTTCCTGGTCCTGCCGCTGACGGGCTCCTGCACCGTCACCACGGACGGCAGGGCCTTCGAACTCGCCGGTCGGACAGGCGTGTTCGCCTCCGCCACCGACTTCGCCTACCTTCCCCGCGAGTCGGAGGCTCTGATCAGCAGCGCGTCCGGTGGCCGGTTCGCGCTGCCCTCCGCCCGTACCGAGCAGGGAGGTCAACCGGCTCGGTACGGGCGCAAGGAAAACGTCCCCGTCGAGCTGCGCGGCGCCGGTGCCTGCTCCCGGCAGGTCAACAACTACTGCCTGCCCGGCACCTTCGAGGCCGAGCAGCTGCTGGTGTGCGAGGTGCTCACCCCGGGCGGCAACTGGTCGTCGTACCCGCCGCACAAGCACGACGAGCCACGCACCGACGAGCACGGCGGGCCGGTCGAGTCAGAGCTGGAGGAGATCTACTACTTCGAGGTCTCCGGTGACGGGAACGGCTTCGGCTACCAGCGCGTCTACGGCACCCCCGGGCGGCCCATCGACGTGCTCGCCGAGGTCCGCTCCGGCGACACCGTGCTGATCCCGCACGGCTGGCACGGCCCCTCGATCGCCGCGCCCGGCTACGACCTGTACTACCTCAACGTCATGGCCGGTCCCGGACCGGACCGCGCCTGGCTGATCTGCGACGACCCCGCCCACGGATGGGTGCGCGGCACGTGGGAGACGCAAGACCTCGATGACCGGCTGCCGTTCGCGGCCGAGGAGAACGAGTGATGGAAACGATCAGGCTCACCACCGCCCAGGCCCTCGTCCGCTTCCTGGCCAACCAGCACAGCGAACGCGACGGCCAGGAACAGCGCCTCATCCCGGGCGTGTGGGGCATCTTCGGCCACGGCAACGTCGCCGGCATCGGCCAGGCCCTCCTGCAAGCAGCGGTGACTCAAGAGGCCGACCTCCCCTACTACCTGGCTCGCAACGAGCAGGGCATGGTGCATGCCTCGGTCGCGTACGCCAAGATGCGCGACCGGCTCGCGACCTTCGCCTGTACGGCATCGACCGGCCCCGGCTCGACGAACATGATCACGGGCGCGGCGCTGGCCACCACCAACCGCATCCCGGTACTGCTCCTGCCGTCCGACATGTTCGCCACCCGCGCCGCCGACCCGGTGCTGCAGCAGCTGGAGGACACCCGCGGCGGAGACGTCACCGTCAACGACGCCTTCCGCGCCGTATCCAAGTACTTCGACCGGATCCAGCGCCCCGAACAGCTGATCCCGGCCGCGCTGGCCGCGATGCGGGTGCTGACCGACCCGGTGGAGACCGGCGCCGTCACCCTCGCGCTGCCGCAGGACGTACAGGCCGAGGCGTACGACTGGCCCGTCTCCTTCTTCCGCCGCCGCGTCTGGCATGTGGGCCGCCCGGTGCCGGAGCCGGCCGCCGTCGAACGGGCCGCGGCCTTGCTGCGGAACGCGAAGAAGCC
Source organism: Streptomyces sp. NPDC028907 (assembly GCF_055564995.1). Taxonomy (NCBI): domain Bacteria; kingdom Bacillati; phylum Actinomycetota; class Actinomycetes; order Kitasatosporales; family Streptomycetaceae; genus Streptomyces; species Streptomyces sp. NPDC028907. The sequence goes on along the minus strand of NZ_JBVHVE010000039.1, from coordinate 6,836 downwards.
GCTGATCGTGGCCGGTGGCGGCACCGTCTACTCCGGTGCCGAGACCGCCCTGCGCGCCTTCGCCGAGGCCACCGGCATCCCGGTCGCCGACACCCACGCCGGCAAGGGCGCCGTGCCCTGGGACCACCCCTACGCGGTCGGCGGCATCGGCTCCACGGGTTCGTACGCCGCCAACGAGCTCGCGAAGGACGCGGACGTGGTGCTGGGTATCGGCACCCGGTACTCCGACTTCACGACCGCCAGCCACACGGTCTTCGGCAACCCGGACGTCACGTTCGTCAACCTCAACGTGGCCCGCCTGGACGCCGTGAAGCACTCGGCGGAGCCGCTGGTGGCCGACGCCCGACTCGGCGTCCAGGCACTCGCCGCCGCACTGACGGACTGGGAGGTCGAGCCCGAGTACCGCGATCGGACCCGGCAACTCATCGCCCGGACAAGGGAGATCGAGGAGGAGTGCTTCGCCCCGGACCGCAACACCGGCGACCTGCCCGCCCAGACCCAGATCCTCGGCGCGCTGAACGACGTCCTCGACGACCGCGCCGTGGTCATCAACGCCGCCGGGTCGATGCCCGGTGATCTTCAGCAGCTGTGGCGGGCGCGGGATCCCAAGGCCTACCACGTCGAGTACGCGTACTCCTGCATGGGCTACGAAGTCGCCGCCGGCGTGGGCGCGAAGATGGCCGACCCGTCGCGTGAGGTCGTCGTCCTGGTCGGTGACGGCTCGTATCTGATGATGGCTCAGGAGATCGTGACCATGGTCTCCGAGGGCCTGAAGGTCATCATCGTCCTGGTCCAGAACCACGGCTTCGCCTCCATCGGCGCCCTCTCCGAATCCCTCGGCTCGCAGCGCTTCGGCACCAAGTACCGCTTCCGCGACGACGAGTCGGGGCAGCTGGACGGCAGCGTCCTGCCCGTCGACCTGGCGGCGAACGCCTCGTCGCTCGGCGCGGACGTCCTGCACGCCGGCACCGTCGACGAGTTCCGCACGGCGATGGAGAAGGCCAAGGCCGCCACCTGGACCACCGTCGTCCACGTCGAGACCGACCTCTACGGCCCCAACCCGCCCGGCCACGGCTGGTGGGACGTCCCGGTCAGCCAGACGTCCGCCCTGGACTCCACCCGCGACGCCTACGCGACCTACGCCGCCCACAAGCAGAACCAGCGCCACTACCTGTAAGGACACCCTCACGTGAAGATCATCCAGCACTGGATCAACGGCGGTTTCACCTCCGGCTCCACCGCCGACACCCAGCCGGTTTTCAACCCGGCCACCGGCGCCGAGCAGGCCCGGGTCGTCCTGGGCGGAGGCGCGGACGTGGACGCGGCCGTGCGGGGCGCCTCCGCAGCCTTCGAGACCTGGTCGGAGTCCTCGCTCTCCCAGCGCACGCAGGTGATGTTCAACTTCCGTCAGCTGCTCGTGGAGCACGAGGAGGAGCTCGGCCGGATCATCTCCGCCGAGCACGGCAAGACCGTCGACGACGCACGCGGCGAGATCATGCGCGGCCGCGAGGTCGTCGAGTTCGCCTGCGGCCTCGGCGACGTGCTGAAGGGCTCCTTCTCCGACCAGGTCTCGCGCGGCGTGGACGTGCACGACTTCCGCCAGCCGCTGGGCGTGGTCGCGGGCGTCACCCCGTTCAACTTCCCGGCGATGGTGCCGCTGTGGATGCACCCCATCGCCATCGCCACCGGCAACGCGTTCCTGCTGAAGCCGAGCGAGCGCGACCCCTCCGCCGCCAACCTCGTCGCCGAGCTGTACCAGAAGGCCGGTCTGCCCGACGGCGTCTTCAACGTCGTCCACGGCGGCAAGGAGGCCGTCGACGCCATCCTCACCCACCCTGGCATCGAGGCCGTCTCCTTCGTCGGCTCCACCCCCATCGCCAAGTACGTCCACGAGCAGGCCACCGCCCACGGCAAGCGCGTCCAGGCCCTCGGCGGCGCGAAGAACCACGCCGTCGTCCTGCCCGACGCCGACCTGGAGTTCGCCGCCAACCACATCATCGCCGGCGCCTACGGCTCGGCCGGTGAGCGCTGCATGGCCGTCTCGGTCGCCGTCGCGGTGGGGGACGCAGCCGACGCACTGGTCGAGGTGTTGGAGCGCAAGGCCCGCGAGGTCAAGGTCGGCCCCGGTGACGCCCCCGGCACCGAGATGGGCCCGCTGGTCACCAAGGCCTCCCAGCAGCGCGTCGAGAACGCCGTCGGCACCGCCGCCGCTCAGGGCGCCACCGTCGTGGTCGACGGACGTGGGCTGAAGGTCGACGGGCACGAGGAGGGCTTCTTCACCGGCCCCTCCCTCCTCGACCACGTCACCACCGAGATGGACGCCTACCAGGAGGAACTCTTCGGCCCTGTCCTCGCCGTCGTCCGCGCCGACTCCCTCGATGAGGCCATCGACCTCGTCAACGCCAACCCCTACGGCAACGGCACCGCCCTGTTCACGGGCTCCGGCGAAGCCGCCCGCCGCTTCCAGCGCCGGATCAAGGTCGGCATGATCGGCATCAACGTCCCCGTCCCGGTCCCGATGTCGTACTACTCCTTCGGCGGTTGGAAGGACTCCCTCATCGGCGACTCCCCCATCCACGGCCCCGAAGGCATCCGCTTCTACACCCGCCCCAAGGTCGTCACCACCCGCTGGCCCCGGACCGAGCAGCAGATCACCGCCGGCTTCAACTTCCCCACCTCCAACTGAGTCCCCCAACCCTTCGTCCGAAGGACACGTCCTGGCATGAGCTCCGTACGCATAGGAGTGATCGGCGCGGGCAACATGGGCGCCGACCACGCGAACACCGTGCACCGCCATGTCCCGGGCGCGGTGGTGACCATGGTCGCCGACATCGCCGTCTGGACGACTCCCTGACCGCGCTTCGGGCGATGGACGAGGTCCGCCGGCAGTGCGGCATCGTCTTCCCTGGGGAGACATGACCAGGCCGGGCATGCGGCCGGGGCCGGCGAGCATCGGGGTACCGCACGGACAGTGACCTCGCCCGGCACGGTCTGCCGGCCGGGGAGAGTCACGAGAGGCGGCGGAGCCCACGCTCGCGCAGGGCGGCGGCGTACACGTTCGCCGTCGACGCCGCGGCCGCGTCCCAGCCGAAGGAGCGGGCGTGCCGGGCCGCGGCCTCGCCCATCCTGGTGGAGCGGGCGGGGTCGTCGGCGAAGCCGGAGAGCGCCTCCGCGTAGTCCACCGGATCGTGCCCCGGCACGAGGGCGCCGCTCACCCCGTCCCGCACCGCGACCGGCAAGCCACCCACTTCGGCGGCGATCACCGGGGTGCCGCAGGCCTGCGCCTCCACGGCCACCAGGCCGAAGGATTCGCTGTGGGAGGGCATGACCAGCACGGATGCCGCCCGGTACCAGTCAGCGAGCCGGTCCTGACCGACCGGCGGCCGGAACAGCACGACGTCACAGACGCCGAGCCGGGCCGCCAGCTTCTGCAGTCCTTCCGGCCTCGCCAGACCGCTTCCGCTGGGCCCGCCCACGACCGGCACCACGATCCGCTCCCGCAGCCACGGTCGCCGCTCCAGCAGCCGGGCCACCGCGCGCAGCAGGACGTCGGGCGCCTTCAGCGGCTGTATGCGCCCCACGAACAGCGGGATCAGCGCGTCCCGCGGCAGCCCGAGGCGGTCCCTGGCCGCCGCACGTCCGGCCTCGACACCCCGGGCGTCGGGACGGAAGCGCCCCAGATCGACTCCGGGGTGGACGACCGCGATACGGCCGGGGTCGGCGGCGTAGTGGCCCAGGAGTTCGTCCGCTTCCTTCTCGGTGTTGGCTATCAACCGGTCGGCGGCGCGTACGACTTCGGTCTCGCCGAGCACCCGGGCGGCGGGCTCGGGGGTGTCGCCGTCGGCGAGGGTGGCGTTCTTGACCTTGGCCATGGTGTGCATGGCGTGGACGAGCGGGAGACCCCAGCGGTCCGCGGCGAGGCGGCCGACATGGCCGGAGAGCCAGTAGTGGGAGTGGACGAGGTCGTAGTGGCCGGGGCGGTGGCCGGCCCATGCCTGCGTCACGCCGTGGGCGAAGGCGCAGAGCTGGGCCGGGAGGTCCTCCTTGGCCAGGCCCTCGTAGGGTCCGGCGGCCACGTGCCGGACCAGGACGCCGGGCGCGAGTTCGACTGTGGGCGGGAGGGCGGCGGAGGTGGCCCGGGTGAAGATCTCCACCTCGATGCCGATGGCGGCGAGGCGCTTGGCAAGCTCGACGATGTAGACGTTCATGCCGCCCGCGTCGCCGGTGCCGGGCTGGTGCAGCGGTGAGGTGTGCACGCTGAGCATGGCCACGCGGCGAGGATGGCCGTGGGTGCCGGGGGGCGGCAGCCGGGGTGGGCCGATGAGGGTACGGCCGTCCTGGAGTTCGTCGAGGCGGGTCATGTACAGGCTCACCTCGGCTGCTCTCCGGCCACGGCCCGGATGAGCGGGTCGAGTCGCTGTTCGCCCGCGTACACGTTCATGGAGCTGCCACGCAGGAAGCCGACGAGCGTGAGCCCCGTCTCCGCCGCCAGGTCCACGGCGAGGGAGGACGGCGCCGAGACCGCGGCCAGCACCGGGATGCCCGCCATGACCGCCTTCTGTGCCAGCTCGAAGGAGGCCCGGCCCGACACGAGCAGGATGGTGCGGGACAGCGGCAGTTCGCCGTCACGCAGTGCGCGGCCGATCAGCTTGTCGACGGCGTTGTGCCGCCCGACGTCCTCGCGCAGGTCCAGCAGTTCGCCCTCGGGCGAGAACAGGGCGGCGGCGTGCAGGCCGCCCGTGCGGTCGAACACCCGTTGTGCGGCCCGCAGTCGATCGGGCAGGACGGCCAGCAGCTCCGGGGCGACCCGGACCGGGGGTGTGTCGGCGATCGGCCAGCGTGCCGTGGTGCGCACGGCGTCCAGACTGGCCTTGCCGCACAGGCCGCAGGACGACGTGGTGTACACGTTGCGTTCGAGAGAGATGTCGGGCAGCGGTACGCCGGGGGCGAGTCGCACGTCGACGACGTTGTACGTGTTCGAGCCGTCCTGGGTGGCGCCCGCGCAATACACGATGTTCGCGACGTCCTCGGCCCGGCTCACGACGCCCTCGCTCACCAGAAAGCCGGCGGCGAGCGCGAAGTCGTCCCCGGGTGTGCGCATGGTGATCGCCAGCGGCCTGCCGCCGAGCCGGATCTCCAGAGGCTCCTCCGCCACCAGTGTGTCCGGGCGCGTGATCGGGGCGCCGTCCCGGATGCGCACGACGCGCCGTCGCTCGGTGACCCGTCCCATGACCTCGCTCCCAGTTCTGTCGGTGGACTTCGTTCCCCCTGCGGGCGTGCGCCGTCAGCACTCGATGACGTTCACGGCGAGACCGCCGCGGGCGGTCTCCTTGTACTTGACCTTCATGTCGGCGCCGGTCTCCTTCATGGTCTTGATGACCTTGTCGAGGGAGACGTGGTGGCGGCCGTCGCCGCGCAGGGCCATCCGGGCGGCGGTGACAGCCTTGACCGCGGCCATGCCGTTGCGCTCGATGCACGGGATCTGGACGAGCCCCCCGACCGGGTCGCACGTCAGCCCGAGGTTGTGTTCCATGCCGATCTCGGCGGCGTTCTCGACCTGTTCGGGGCTGCCGCCGAGGACCTCGGCGAGGCCTCCGGCGGCCATGGAGCAGGCGGAGCCGACCTCGCCCTGGCAGCCGACCTCGGCGCCGGAGATGGAGGCGTTCTCCTTGAAGAGCAGACCGATGGCGCCCGCCGCGAGGAGGAAGCGGACGATGCCGTCCTCGTCGGCGCCCGGCACGAAGTCGAGGAAGTACTGAAGGACGGCGGGGATGATGCCGGCCGCGCCGTTCGTCGGCGCGGTGACGACCCGCCCGCCGGCCGCGTTCTCCTCGTTCACGGCCATCGCGTAGAGGGTCACCCATTCCATGGCTCGGCCCGCCGCATCGCCCTCGCTGCGCAGTGCCCGGGCGGACGCCGCGGCTCGCCGACGCACCTTCAGACCGCCGGGGAGGATGCCCTCGCGGCCGAGCCCGCGTGCGACACATGCCTCCATGACCCGCCAGATCTCCAGCAGGCCCGCGCGGATCTCCTCCTCGGTGCGCCATGCCTTCTCGTTCTCCAGCATCAGCGCGGAGATCGACAGGCCCGTCTCCTTGGTCAGGCGCAGCAGTTCGTCGCCCGTGCTGAACGGGTGGGCCGGCACCGTGTCGTCGAGCTTGACACGGTCCGCGCCGACCGCGTCCTCGTCGACGACGAAGCCGCCGCCCACCGAGTAGTAGGTCTTCTCCAGCAGCGGAACGCCGTCGCCGTCGTACGCGAAGAGGATCATGCCGTTGGCGTGGTACGGCAGCGAGCGCCTGCGGTGCAGGACCAGTTGGGTCGAGGCGTCGAAGTCGATCTCGTGGGCCGGGCCGATCTCGGCACCGAGGAGGCGGATGCGTCCGGTGCCGCGGATCCGCTCGACGTCCAGGTCGGCCTGGGCGACGTCGACCGTGTGCGGCTCATAGCCCTCCAGGCCGAGCAGCACCGCCTTGGGGGTGCCGTGGCCGTGGCCGGTGGCGCCGAGGGAGCCGAAGAGCTCGGCCCGTACCGCGGCGGTCTGGGCGAGCACACCCTCCTGCTTCAGCCGGGCGACGAACATGCCGGCGGCGCGCATCGGTCCGACGGTGTGCGAGCTGGACGGGCCGATGCCTATGGAGAACAGGTCGAAGACGCTGATTGCCACGCCATACTCCGTGTGATGGGAGGGAGGTGCCGAGCGGTCGCGGCACGCCCCTGCGGCAGGGTGTCGGTTACAGGCCGGGGTACAGGGGGTGCTTGTCGGCCAGCGCCTTCACGCGGGCCTTCAGGGCGTCCGTGTCGTACGACGGCTTCAGCGTCTCGGCGATGACGTC
>NZ_JBVHVE010000038.1:0-10520 GCF_055564995.1 Streptomyces sp. NPDC028907 | reverse complement strand
GGCCGTTGCTGGCGCCGTCCTGGTTGACGGCGCTGCCGCGGATCACGGCCAGGACGGGGTGGCCGTTGCGCTCCGCGTCCGACAACCGCTCCAGCGCGAGCACGCCCACGCCTTCGGACCAGCCGGCGCCGTCGGCCGAGGCGGCGAACGACTTGCAGCGTCCGTCGGGGGCGAGGCCGCGCTGACGGCTGAACTCCACGAACACCCCGGGTGTGGCCATGACGGTGACGCCGCCGGCGAGCGCCATGTCGCACTCGCCGCTGCGCAGGGCCTGCGCGGCCAGGTGCACGGCGACCAGCGACGACGAGCAGGCGGTGTCGACGCTCACGGCCGGACCCTGGAACCCGAACGTGTACGAGATCCGTCCTGACGCCACGCTGCCCGCGCTGCCGGTGCCGAGCAGGCCCTCGTACTCCTCGGTCTCCCTGCCGAACAGCCGGGCGCCGTAGTCGTTGTACATGACCCCTGCGAAGACACCGGTGCTGCTGCCGCGCAGCGACGACGGGTCGATGCCCGCCCGCTCCAGCGCCTCCCACGTCACCTCCAGCAGCAGCCGCTGCTGGGGGTCGATCGTGAGCGCCTCGCGCGGGCCGACCCCGAAGAACTCCGCGTCGAAGTCCCCGGCGTCGTAAAGGAATCCGCCTTCCCGTGCGTACGACGTGCCCTTGCGGTCAGGGTCGGGGTCGTACAGCTTGCCGACGTCCCACTCGCGGTCCGTGGGGAAGGCCGTGATGGCGTCCCGGCCCTCGGCCGTCAGCGCCCACAGGCCCTCCGGTGTCCGTACGCCTCCGGGATAACGGCAGCCCATGCCCACGATCGCGATCGGCTCCCGCCGGCCGGACGATGCCTCGACCTCGGTCAGCCGTTGCCGGGTTTCGTGCAGGTCCGCCGTCACCCGCCTGAGGTATTCGACGAGCTTGTCTTCGTTCGCCATTGACTGGCCACCCATCCTTACGCGTACCAACGAGGACTCCGGTCGCGGTTCACGCGCGCCCGAATTCCCTGTCGATGAAGTCGAAGATCTCTTCGGGTGACGACTCCGCCAGCTGTTCCGTCACCAAAGCGCCCCGTTCCCCGCGGTCGACGTCGCCTCCGCCATCGGTCGCGCCGGCGCGGCGGGCACCGCTCCACTCACCGGCCAGCGCGTGCAACCGGCGGGTGATCGTGTTGCTTTCGTCCTGGTCCGTTTCGGCGGCGAGCGTGCTCAGGAGCGCCGCCACGCGGTCGAGTTCCGCGAGCGCGGATTCGGCCGGCGTCCGGCGTACCGGGGCGGTCCGCTCGCACAGGTGCGTGGCGAGGGCGTTCGCCGTCGGATGGTCGAAGACCAGCGTGGCGGGCAGCCGCAGCCCCGTGAGCGTGTTCAGCCGGTTGCGGAGGTCGACCGCGGTGAGCGAGTCGAAGCCGAGTTCCTGGAAGGCACGTTCGGGGTCGATGGCGGCGGCTGTGGAGGCGTGCCCGAGGACGCCGGCGACCTGTTCCCGTACAAGGTCGAGGACGAGCCGGTGCTGTTCCGGTTCGCTCAGCCCGGCCAGCCGGTCGGCCAGTGACAGCCCACCCGCGTCCACGCGGCGCGGCGGGATCCGGACCAGGCCGCGCAGCAGCGGGTTGAGCGAGCCGTCGGCCGCCTGCGCGGCCAGTGCAGCGGCCCCGAGGCGAGTCGGCAGCAGCACCGCGTCGGTGTGCGTGCCCCCCAGCGCCGCGTCCAGCAGCGCCAGCGCGTCGTCGGTCGGCAGGGGCAGGAGCCCGTTGCGGCTCATCCGGTGGCGGTCGGCCTGGTCCAGGTGGCCGGTCAAACCCGAGCCCTCCTCCCAGAGCCCCCAGGGCAGGGACAGCCCGGCCAGTCCGTGCGCGCGGCGGTGCTGGGCGAGCGCGTCCAGGAAGGTGTTGGCGGCGGCGTAGTTGCCCTGACCCGCGCTGCCCAGGACGCCCGCCGCCGAGGAGAACATCACGAACGCCGCGAGGTCCAGGGACCGGGTGAGTCGGTGCAGCGTCCAGGCCGCGTCGGCCTTCGGCCGCAGTACAGCGGTGATCCGGTCGGGGGCGAGTGATCCGATGGTGCCGTCGTCGACGGCACCGGCGGCGTGGAACACGGCCGTGAGGGGATGCTCGGCGGGCACGGCGTCGAGCGTGGCGCGGAGGGCGTCGTCGTCGGTGACATCACACGCGGCGACGGTGACCTCGGCGCCCAGCGCGGCGAGTTCCTCCCGCAGCTCCTCGGCGCCCGGGGCGAGCGGCCCGCGCCGGCCGACCAGGAGGAGACGTGACACGCCGTGTGCCCGCACCAGGTGCCGGGCCACGAGGCGCCCGAGGGTGCCGGTGCCGCCAGTGATCAGGACGGTGCCCGAAGGGTCGAGCCCCGGTCGGGACACGGCCTCCCCGGCGCCCACGGCGGCACGGGCGAGCCGTGGGAGGTGGACCCGGCCGGCCCGCACGGCGATCTGGGGCTCGCCGTCGGCGGCCGCGAAGGCCACGGCGGCCGGCAGCCCGGCGAGGGACGCGGCCAGTCCGTCGGTGTCGACGAGCAGAAACCGCCCCGGTTCCTCCGCCTGGGCGCTGCGTACGAGGCCCCACACGGCGGCGCCCGCCAGATCGGGCACGTCCTCGCCGTCCTCGACCGGCACCGCACCCCGAGTGACCAGGACCAGCCGGGCCGGGGCGAGCCGTTCGTCCGCCGACCACTCGTGCAGCAGGGCGAGGGCCTCCAGCACCGCCTCCCGGGCGTCGAGGGCGGGTTCGGCACCGCCGGCCCGCCCGACGTGGGCCAGTACGAGGTCGGGCACCGTGCCGTCGGACGCGAGCCGGGCGCGCAGGTCACCCAGATCCTTGTACGACGCGGCCCCCATGTCCGTCGCCGTTGCGCCGGGAACCCCGTCCCCGAGCACGGCCAGGCGCAGGCCGGCACGGGGTGTGCCGTCCGAAGGTTCCGTCCACGCGACCCGGTACAGGGCGCTGCCTCGTGACGTGCCGGCGCCGGGCAAGCGGTCCGTGGACAGCGGGCGGACCGTCAGGGAACCGACCGACAGAACGGGGCGCCCGGACGGGTCCGTCAACTCAAGCGCCACCCCGCCCGCGCCGACACCGGTGTCCGCACCCGGTGTGAGGCGTACGCGCAGCGCCCTGGAGCCGCCCGCGTGCAGACGCACACCGGTCCAGGCGAAGGGCAGCCGGACCCCGGAGCCGTCGCCGTCCGGCTCGGGCGCGGCCCAGGCGATGGTGTGCAGCGCGGCGTCCAGGAGCGCGGGGTGGATGCCGTACCCGGAGCTGTCGGTCTCCTCCGGGAGGTCGACCTCGGCGTAGACATGGTCGCCGTGCCGCCACGCCGCGCGCAGCCCCTGGAAGACGGGGCCGTAGACGAGGCCCGTGGCCGCGAACCGGTCGTACAGCTCCGCGGTGGCCAACGGCTCGGCACCCTCCGGCGGCCAGGCCCCGTCGGCGGCGTCCGCGGCGGCGTCAAAGGCCGCTGACGTTCCGCCGGCGAGAAGTCCGGTCGCGTGGCGCGTCCATGGGGCTTCCGGGTCGGCGTCGGCGTGCCGTGAGTGCACCGTGAGGGGGCGGCGGCCGTCCGCGTCGGGGACGTCGACGAGGATCTGCAACTGGACGCCGCTGTCGGCGGGAACCAGCGGGGCCTCCAGGGTGAGCTCCTCGATCCCGGAACCACCGGTCCGCTCGGCGCAGTACAGGGCCAGTTCCACGAACGCCGCGCCCGGCAGCAGCACACGGTCCACGACGGCGTGGTCCGTGAGCCACGGGTGCGTTCCCGTGGAGAGCCGCCCGGTGAACATGTGGCGGCCGTCCTCGGCGAGCACCGTCGCCGCAGTCAGCATCGGGTGCCCGGCGCTGTCCAGGCCGGCCGAGCGCATGTCACCGGCCGGTTCGGCGGGCGCCAGCCAGTACCGCCGCCGCTGGAACGGATACGTCGGCACCGCCACCGGCCGGTCGCCGGGCCGTACGCCGATGACCTGCTCCCATGCGACCGGAGCCCCGTGGACATGCGCACGGCCCAGGGCGCCCAGGAACTCGTGGTTCTCGTCGCGTTCACGGCGCAGGGTCCCCAGCGCTGTCGCGGGCAGCCCCGAGGCCTCGATCGTCTGCTCGGTGCCGAACGTGAGCACGGGGTGCGGGCTCGCCTCGACGAAGAGCCGGTGCCCCGCGTCGAGCAGGGCGCGCACCGTTCCCGCATACCGCACCGGCTCACGCAGGTTGCGGTACCAGTAGTCGGCGTCGAGCTCCCGGGTGTCCAGCTCGGCGCCGGTGACCGTGGACCAGAACGGGATCTCGGACCGACGGCCCCGCACATCGGCCAGGCAGCCGAGGAGTTCGTCGCGGATGGCCTCCACATGAGCGCAGTGCGAGGCGTAGTCGTTGGGGATGACCCTCGCCCGGACCCCGTCGGCCCGGTAGCGCGCGACCAGCTCGTGCACGGCGTCGAGATCACCCGAGACGACCGTGCTCGCCGGCCCGTTGTCGGCCGCCACCCCGACGGCGCCCCGCCACGCGGACAGCGCCTTCTCCACGTCGGCGGCCGACAGCGGCACCGACGCCATCGCACCCGTGCCCCGCAGGGCGCGCAACGTACCGCTGCGCAGAGCCACCACCCGGGCCGCGTCGTCCAGCGACAGGGCGCCCGCCACCACGGCGGCGGCGATCTCCCCCTGGGAGTGGCCGATGACCGCGTCGGGGCGCACCCCCGCGGCCCGCCACAGCTCCGCGAGCGAGACCATCACGGAGAACAGCACGGGCTGGGCGATCTCCACCGGGTCGGAGGCGGGAGCTCCCGGCCGGCCCCGGAGCACATCGACGAGCGACCAGTCCACGTACGGCGCGAGTGCGTCGGCGCAGGCGTGCAGCCGCTCGGAGAACACCCGCGACGAGTCCAGCAGATCCCGCGCCATGCCCACCCACTGCGAGCCCTGGCCAGGGAACACGAGGACGATGCCGCCCGGCGTCACCGGCGCCGTACCCATGGACACGGCAGGATCCGGCACGCCCGAGGCCAGCGCCTCCAGGGCGGCCCCGGCCCCCGCGCGGTCCCGGCCGAGGACGACCGCACGGTGCTCGAACCGCGAGCGTGTGGTGGCCAGCGCGTGGGCCACGGCGGCCAGGTCGTCGCCGTCCTCCGCGACCGCCGTACGACGCAACCGGCGGGCCTGGTCGCGCAGTGCGTCCTCGCTCCGGGCGGACAGCAGCCACGGAACCGGCGCCGTAGGGCCCAGCAGCGGCTCCACCGCACCTGCCCCGGACTCCGCGCGCCCGCCGGGCCGTTGCTGTTCCTGCGGGGCCCGCGGCTCCGAGATCTGTGCGGCCGGAGCCTGTTCCAGGATCACGTGGGCGTTGGTGCCGCTGATGCCGAACGACGACACTCCCGCACGGCGCGCCCGGCCTGTCTCCGGCCACGCGACGCTTTCCGTGAGCGGCGCGACCGCGCCCCGCCCCCAGTCGACATGGGAGGTCGGCGCGTCGATGTGCAGTGACTGGGGCAGCACCCCGTGGCGCAGGCTCTCCACCGTCTTGATCACGCCCGCGACACCGGCGGCCGCCTGGGTGTGCCCGATGTTCGACTTGACGGACCCCAGCCACAACGGCCGTTCCGCCGCCCTGTCCCGGCCGTACGTGGCCAGCAGCGCCTGCGCCTCGATCGGATCGCCCAGCGGCGTACCCGTCCCGTGCGCCTCCACCGCGTCGACGTCGTCGCCCGTCAGCCCGGCGTTGTCCAGCGCCTGAAGGATCACCCGTTCCTGTGCGGGGCCGTTGGGCGCCGTCAGCCCGTTGCTGGCACCGTCCTGGTTGATCGCGCTGCCCCGTACGACCGCCAGCACCCGGTGGTTGTTGCGTACCGCGTCCGAGAGCCGCTCCACCAGCAGCAGCCCCACTCCCTCGCCCCACGCCGTGCCGTCGGCGCCGTCGGCGAACGGCTTGCACCGGCCGTCGGGCGCCAGCCCGCGCTGACGGCTGAACTCGATGAAGATTCCCGGTGAGGACATCACTGTCACACCCCCGGCCAGCGCCAGGTCGCACTCGCTGTCGCGCAGCGCCCGGCAGGCCAGGTGCAGGGCGACGAGCGACGACGAACACGCCGTGTCCAGGGTGATCGCCGGACCCTCCAGCCCCAGCGCGTAGGCGACCCGGCCGGAGGCGACGCTGGTGGTGGTGCCGGTCAGCAGGTACCCGTCGACCTCCGGCGTCGAGGCGCCGAACCCGTACTGCTGGGACGCCATTCCGACGAACACCCCGGTCCGGCTGCCCCGCAGGGTGAGCGGATCGACACCGGCACGCTCCACCGTCTCCCACGCGGTCTCCAGCAGCAGCCGCTGCTGCGGGTCCGTGGCCAGCGCTTCGCGCGGATTGATACCGAAGAACTCCGCGTCGAAGCGGTCCGCTTCCTGGATGAACCCGCCCCGCCCGGTGTACGTGGTGCCGGCCTTGCCCGGCTCGGGGTCGAGGATCGCCGCCAGATCCCATCCCCGGTCGGTGGGGAAGTCCGAGATCGCGTCACCCCCTTCCGCGACCAGTTCCCACAACTCCTGCGGGGACCGGACGCCGCCGGGGAAGCGGCACGCCATGCCGACGATGGCGATCGGCTCGTCCGCCGCCACGCCCTGGCGTGCCCTCCCGGGCCGTGACCGGCGGGCCGACGCCGCACCCGCCGAGGACTGCGCCTCCTCCCCGAGGAGTTCGCGCAACCGGCCGGCGAGCGCCTGGACCGTGGGATGGTCGAAGACCAGCGTGGCCGGTAGCCCCAGCCCGGTCAGGGCGTTGAGACGGTTGCGCAGTTCCACCGCGGTGAGCGAGTCGAAGCCGAGCTCCTGGAACGTACGCCCCGGATCGACCGAGTCGGCGGCACTGTGCCCCAGCACGGCGGCCACCTCCGCACGGACCAGATCCACCACGATGCGCGTCTGCTCCGCCTCGGTGCGCCCTTCCAGACGGCCGCGCAGCGCGGCGGCACCGCCACCCGCCGCCCGGCGTGCGCGGCCGCCCGCGCCGGCACCCGCGCGGGTCAGCTCGCGCAGGATCGGCGGCACAGCGGCAGAGGGCGCCGACGCGAGCGCCGAACGGTCCAGCGCGGCCGGCACCAGCACGGCGCGGTGGTCCGACAGCGCCGCGTCCAAAAGGGCCAGCCCCTGCCCACCGCTCATGGGCAGCAGTCCGGAGCGCCGTATCCGCCGTTGGTCGGCCTCGTCCAGGGCACCGTTCATGCCGTTCGGGTCGCCCCACAGGCCCCACGCCAACGACACGGCCGGAAGCCCGGTCGCTCGCCGCTGCCCGGCCAGCCCGTCCAGATACGCGTTGGCGGCCGCGTAATTGCCCTGACCGGCGCTCCCCAGGACACCGGCGGCCGACGAATACAGCACGAACGCCGACAGGTCCAGGCCCCGGGTGAGCTCATGGAGGTTCCACGCCGCGTCGGCCTTCGCCCTCAGCACGGCGTCCAGGTGCCCGGGCGTCAGCGTCCCGATCGTCGCATCGTCCACCAGTCCCGCCAGATGCAGTACGGCGGTCAGCGGATGCTCCCGCGGTACTCGGTCCAGCAGCGCGCGCAGTGCTTCAGCGTCGGAGGCGTCGCACGCAGCCACGGTGACCTGCGCCCCCAGCTCCTCCAAGTCGGCCCGCAGCGCCGCCGCGCCCGGCGCGTCCGGGCCCCGCCGACCGGTGAGCAGCAGCCGCCGCACACCGTGCCGGCTGACCAGGTGCCGCGCGGCGAGCGCACCCAACGCACCCGTGCCGCCGGTGACCAGCACGGTGCCGGAGGCGTCCAGCGGCCGTGGCATCGTGAGGACCAGTTTGCCGATGTGCCGTGCCTGGCTGAGCTGCCGCAGCGCCTCGGGCGCCGCACGCAGGTCGTACGCCGTCACGGGCAGCGGCTCCAGCACCCCCCGCTCGAACAGCTCGACCAGGTCCTTCAGCATCCGCTGGATCCGGTCCGCGCCCGCGTCCGCCAGGTCGAACGCCCGGTAGTCGACACCGGGCCGGTCCGCAGCGACCTGCTCCGGCTCGCGGATGTCGGTCTTGCCCATCTCCAGGAAGTGACCACCGCGCGGCAGCAGCCGCAGCGAGGCGTCGACGAACTCACCCGCGAGGGCGTTCAGGACGACATCGACGCCCGCACCGCCCGTCGACTCCAGGAACGATTCCGCGAAGTCGAGCGTCCGGGAGTTCGCCAGGTGCGCGTCGTCCAGACCCCGCGCCCGAAGCGCCGCCCACTTGGGGCGGCTCGCCGTGCCGAACACCTCCGCGCCCAGATGCCGGGCCAGCTGGGTCGCCGCCATGCCCACGCCACCGGCCGCCGCGTGGACCAGGATCCGCCGCCCCGGTCCGATTCCCGCGAGGTCGACCAGTGCGTAGTACGCCGTCAGGAACACCGTCGGAGCGGCCGCCGCCTGCGCGAACGACCAGCCCTCCGGCATCCGGGTCAGCATCCGGTGGTCGGTGACGGACCACTGTCCCAGACAGCCCTGGAACAACCCCATCACCCGGTCACCGGGCGCCACGGTCGACACGTCCGGGCCCACCTCCGTGACGACACCCGCACCTTCCGAGCCGAGCATCGGCTGCCCCGGGTACATGCCGAGGGCGATCAGCGCGTCACGGAAGTTGAGACCGGCCGCGCGCATCGACACACGTACCTCACCGGCCGCCAGCGGCCTGGTGGCGTCCTCCGCCGGGACCAGCACGATGCCGTCCACGGTGCCCGGCGCCGACACATCCAGGCGCGTCCCCGCGTCGAGCGCCGACAGCGGCGTCGGCGCCGCGGGCACCAGACGCGGCACGTGCAGCGCCCCGTCCCTGAGGGCGAGTTGCGACTCACCCGCCGCGAACGCCGCATGGACCGCTGCCCAGGCATCGACGCCGGTCGCCACGCCGTCCAGGGGCTCACCCCCCGCCGCGTCCACGTCCAGCAGCGCGAACCGCCCGGGGTTCTCCGTCTGGGCCGAGCGCACCAGACCCCACACCGCCGCGGCTCCCAGATCCGACACGGGCTCCCCGTCCTGAACGGCCACCGCCCGACGGGTCACCAGCACCAGCCGCACCGATCCGAACACCTCGGCGGCCAGCCACCGCTGCACCAGATCCAGCACATACGCGGTCGCATCCCGGGGCCGCTGCATCGGCGGTACGACGGCGAACACGGCGTCCGGCATCCCGGCACCCGAGTCGACCGCCTCGCACAGCTCCCCGATGCCGCCGCTCAACACCGCACCGGGCACCAGCTCTCCCGCGCCGGCCACCCCGTCCCGCACGCACCACCGTACGAACTCGCGCTCCGCGGGCTCCGCGGGGGGCAGCGCCGGCCAGTCGGTCCGCAGCAGTGCGTCCCGCGCCACAACCGATTCCGGCACCAACTGCTCAGGTGTGACCGGCCTGGCGGTGAGCCCGTCGACCGTCGCCAGCACCCTGCCCTTCTCATCGGCGACCACCAGCGCCACCGCGTCCTCGCCCACCGGCGACAACCGCACGCGCAGCGCCGTGGCACCGCCGCCGACCCCGTACACGGACACACCCGCCCACGCGAACGGCAGGCGCGTCGTCGCCCCGTCACCGTCACGCATGATCGTCACGTGCAGCGCCGCGTCCAGCAGCGCCGGGTGGAGCGCGAACCCCTTCGCATCGGTCCCCTGGGGCAGCACGACCTCGGCGTAGAGGTCGTCACCATGCCGCCAGGCGCTACGCAGCCCCTGGAACACGGGGCCGTACGCCATGCCGAGCCGCCCCACCCGCTCGTACAGATCGTCCACTTCGACCGGAACGGCGCCCGGCACCGGCCACTCCACCAGCTCGTCGACGTCCTCGGGCGGCGCCTCCGCCGCCGTGAGCAGGCCGGAGGCGTGACGCGTCCACGTGGCATCGGAGTCGGCGGGCCGTGCATGGATGCCGATCTGCCGGGCCCCCGTCTCGTCGGCGGGATCCACCTGTACCTGAAGCTGCACCGCGCCCGCCTCCGGCAGCACCAGCGGCGCTTCCAGGGTGAGCTCGGCCACCCGGCCCCCACCGGTCCGGTACGCCGCGTGCAGCGCCAGCTCGACGAAGGCCGTGCCGGGCAACAGGACCATGCCCATGATCGTGTGGTCGGCCAGCCACGGGTGCGTCTCCACGGAGATACGGCCATGCAGCAGACACGCGTCGCTCGCGGCGACGGTGACCATGGCCCCCAGCAGCGGATGATCGGCTGCCCCGAGCCCGGCCGCCGTCACATCACCCGCTGCGGACCCGGCCACTGCCCAGTAGCGACGGTGCTGGAAGGGATAGGTGGGAACTTCGGGGTCGGTGGAGGCCGGGGGGATCAGGGTGTTCCAGGTGGGTGGGTGGCCTTGGGTGTGGAGTGCGGTGAGGGCGGTGGTGAGGGTGGTTGTTTCGGGGTGGTCGGCGTGCAGGGTGTGGGTGACGGTGGGTCGGTGGTCGTCGGGCAGGGTGGTGTGGATGTGGGGGGTGAGGGTGGGGTGGGGGCCGATTTCGAGGTAGGTGGTGGTGTGGTGGTTGTGGAGGGTGGTGAGGGTGTCGGTGAAGCGGACGGGTTGGCGTAG
>NZ_JBVHVE010000037.1:0-11505 GCF_055564995.1 Streptomyces sp. NPDC028907 | reverse complement strand
TCGTCCAAGCCTGCCTGACCCGCCAGATCCTCATCCTGGCCGACCGCGCCTACCAGGGCGCCGGCGCCACCGTCCGCACCCCCTACTACGGGCACACCGCGAACTGCCCGAGCACTACCAGCAGTACAACCGGGACCACGCCCACCTGCGCGCATCCGGCGAACGCGCCTTCGCCCAACTCAAGTCCTGGCGCTTTCTTCGAAAGGCACGCTGTTCAACCAATCGCCTCGGCCGCATCGTCCGAGCAATCCACACCCTCCTGATCTGCACGAACTCAGGATGAAAGAGGCTTACTGAGATCGGGAAGCAGAGTCGGTTCATCATGCACCCCGATCATCCGACGTCAGCTCCGGGAACGCCGAACGGGCGAGAGGCACATAAAGGGCATATTCATATGCAGATAGGGCCAACCGGAGCAGCCTGACAGCTGCCGAAACCGGAAGATAGGCGCCTCCGTGCGAGAACTTGCACTTCACATGGCGCTCAGAGAGGAAGGCTTGAGGCGATGCACGAAAGCGTCCGCGATTCCTTCATCTCGTTCAGTGAGCCCCTCGAAGGCCGCGTACTGTTCATGTATCTGGACGTCAAACGACTGGTCTCTACCGGGGTGGGAAACCTGCTCGACGCCGACGACGCGGAAGATTTCGGCACCAATCCCAGCCCCTTGCCGGACATCTATACACTCGACTGGTTCGACAAGACATCAGGCACGCCTGCCAGCCATGCAGACATATTGGCCGAGTATGCAAGAGTTAAATTCAGCGGAACCGCCCAAAAGCCGCTCCCAGAGAAGGAGAAGATCACCCGACTGCAGACCACTGATGAAGAAATAGACAAACTCATTCACAGCAAGCTGGCGAGCTTCGAAAGGACGCTTCTGCAACGAGAACCATTCGCCTCTCTCGACCAATGGCCAGCCGACGGACAGCTTGGCCTCCTCAGCATGGCATGGGCTCTAGGCCCGAAATTCCGCTTCCCTAAGTTCCAAGCCGCAGCAGTCGCCGGCGACTGGCTGACGATGGCTCGCGAGTGCAGAATGACCGAGACCGGAAACCCTGGAGTCATTCCACGAAACGTGCGCAACGGCCTACTCTTCACGATAGCCGGCTGGTGGGCGGAACCCCCGCCCGGCGACTTGACTCAGCTCGTATTCGACCCGAGAGAACAGCTGGCGTCCAACATGAGGTCCGGCTATTTCCCCATCCCCATGAACCTTACGATCGGGCTACAGACAGCACTCGAAATACTGGGCTTCAACCACAAGGGGCTCGACGGTATAGCCGGAAGCGATACCCGCAAGGCGCTGAACTCCTTCGAATTCGCACACGGTATCCCACCCACAGCGACAATAAAGAGCGTCGATGATGTGCCGCGCCAGACGCTTGATGCCATCATTTCCCGATTGAGTGAACACGAAATAGCTCACTATCCGTAGCTATGACAATGGCTACTGAACTTGAATGCGTGATGTCGGGATGGCGAGGTCCGCTGCTGATCCGCCAAGATCGGTGCGTGACGGAGTGCGAAGCAGACCTGGTGGCCTTGTTGCGTGAGCTCGATGATCCCGAGGGGAGGCAACAGCGGCCGCACGGTGGAGACGTTCACGCCGACCGCGTCGTCCGGATCCAGGGCGTTGCCGCCGACGGGCGGGAGGGCGGCGCCGATCTGACCAAGGTCGTCAGGCAGCACCAGGTGCAGTTCGTCGCCCTCGATCACAGCCACGCCCTGCGACCCGCGCGCGATCTTCTCCAGGACCTCGGCGGGGTTGAGAGGACAGATGTCCTCATGCCGCTTATCCGCGGCGAGCCGGAACAGCGCCGCCCGGGGTGAGCGGCCCACGGACGTGCGCTGGGACACCACGGCGGTCTTGCAGAACGGGCAGATCAGCGGGGTTTTCTGCTGGCGCCACCAGGGTTCGCTGTCGATCTCGCGTGCGAAGACCCTCGGGCCGACCTTGCCGTTCTGGTACAGGCGAGCTTTGTCCACCGCCGACAACCCCCTTGATCCACTACGTGTCAGGGGACCACAACGGCGGGGCGGGTGGAAAGACGGCCGTGTACGCGCCCCCTGTGGGGCCGTCTGAGTATGTAGGGGAGTTCTAGCAACGGTTGTCGTCAGCGCGGACAACACCGGGAGTTCGCGGGGAACGGTGTTGATGAGTTCCAGCAACACCCCGGGGGCTTGCGGTGGGAGCCCGCGCATTCTTCGCCGAGGTGACGGACATCCGGGTGTGAACCCCGTCGGATTGTCGATGTAACGACAAAACTGACCCTCGCCGATAGGCTCTGACAATCTGTCACCGACAAGCCCTGGGGGGTCTCGTGACACAACGCCCGCTCGCCGGATCATTCAGATGGTTACGCCGTATCGCGGTCCTCACCGTACTCGCCCTGACCGTTCCACTGATGGCCACCACCGCCGAGGCACACAGCGGCGTGGAGGCCGCCCCGGGCAATCCCGTCATCGCCTGGAACATCCACGCCCAGACCGCCATCTACGACACCGCCAAGCAGTCGCCCACCACCAGCACCCGCAGCTTCGCCATCGTGCAGGGCGCCGTGTACGACGCGGTCAACGCTGTCGCCGGCCGTCCGTACGAGCCCCTGGTCAGCGCGTCCCGCAGCCGCCCCGGGGACTCCACCGCCGCGGCGGTCGCCGCGGCCGCCCACGACACGCTGCTGTGGCTCTTCCCCGCGCAGGCCGAGTCGCTGAACGCCCGGTACGACGAGGCGCTGGCCGCGATCCCCGACGGCCGCGCCGAGGACGGCGGGGTGGCCGTCGGCAGGGCCGCCGCCGCGGCGATGACCGAGAGCCGCCGTGACGACGGCTTCGACCCCACCGCGCCGTGGACCGTCGGCACCGAGCCGGGCGCATACCGGCCCACCCCGCCCGGCTACGTCAACGTCGGCGCCTGGGTGCCGAACCTGAAGCCGTTCGTCATCCCCGACGCCGGCGCCTACCGGGTCAAGCCCCCGCCGGCCCTGACCGGCGCCGCCTGGGCCCGCGACCTGAACGAGGTCAAGAGCCTCGGCGCGGCCACCAGCACCGTCCGCACCGAGGACCAGACCGAGGCGGCGATCTGGTGGGACGACCCCCGGATGGTCGAATGGTCGATCACCCGGCAACTCGCCGACGCGCACCGCCTCAGCAGCCTCCAGACGGCCCGGCTGCTCGCCATGGTGTACGTGGCCTCCGCCGACACCCTGATCGCCTGCTACAAGGCCAAGGCGCACTGGAACTTCTGGCGCCCGGTGACGGCCATTCCGCTCGCCGGCACCGACGGCAACGCGGCCACCGATCCCGACCCGGACTGGACGCCGCTGCGGGTCACCGCCCCGTCGCCGGAGTACCCGTCGGGCCACGCCTGCTTCACCACGGCGGTCATGACGGCCCTGGGGACGTTCTTCGGCCGTGACGACCTCACGTTCGCCGCGTACAGCCCCGCCTCCGGCACGACCCGCCACTACGACAGCCTTAAGGCGGCGACAGCCGAACTCCTGGAGGCGCGCATCTGGGCCGGCGTGCATTACCGCTTCGCCTCCCAGCACGGGAACCGGCTCGGGCTGGCGGTCACCCTCGACGTCCTGAACCACGCCTTCCAGCGGCGCTGACGCGGCCGTCCCTTCCACCACCGCCGGGAGGGCAGCTCGGGACAGCACCGACACCGGGACGGCGACCGAAGCGCAGCTCAGCGGCTGACGGGCCGCGCAGTGGATGACTGGTCTCCGGCCAGGAAATGGTGGTTGTTGCGGGCAGGGTGCAACACTGCGCACCCAACGGAGTTCCTCGTGCGACAGAAGGATCTTGGTCGATCTCCTGCCTATGAGGAACTCCGTTGCCGCTCGGACAGCCCACCTCGTGAAAGCGCGAGGCTAGAGATCTCTAACTGCTGAGGTTATGGCGGCTTGTGACAGTTGGCATGGTCTGCGCCGAGGGCCACTGTCGCGATAGCGGCTGGCTGACTGCAGAGGCCCACGATCTCTACGGTCCGATGCCTATGGCGCGTGAAATCGTGCGGAGGGCACGGCGTTTGAACGTGGCCGGCGCCAGGTGGGAGCTGCGGAGCAAGAAGCCGACCGAGGAGCCCTTGATCTGTGCGTCGCGTGCTTCCGCCAGCCCTTGACGCATGACCGTGAGGCCGAATGTGACTCCCGCGGCCGTCACCGAACCCTGGCCCAGCGTGCTGGCCAGCGCGGTGGTCAGCGAGCCCACTTCGAACTTGTAGTTCAGAACGGTGCTCGTCGATCGCAGACGCAGGCCACGTATGGCCCTGCGTAGATCGTGCAGTGGCTCCTCGACCGTGCGAGCCAGCAGCAATCGCATGTATTCCCGCAGCGCCCGTGCGTCCTCTATGCCTGCGAGATGTTCTTCCAGGTCGGCGGTGGCCGTGGCGACGGCGTCGGTGAAGGCGTTGAACTCGCCAACGTAGTTTTTCCGGAGCTTGACAATCTTCTCGACGGGTACGTCAGCGAGCCCGGATGGCAGGGCAGCTGCAATGGCCAGGGTGCCCAGGTGGCCGACGAGGTCCGCAGCCGGGCTGGAAGGCCGACTGAAACCGTTTGTGCACGTGCTGACGATGGTCGCTTCGTCCCAGTTGCCGATCATGTAATAGGCGGCGTCCTGATCGGTTGCTGGTACGTAACGAGTCCGCCGTGAGATTTCTTCGGTGAGCATGCATTTGTAGACCCATCCCAGCATGGGTGGCATGGCGAGCCATTTGCGGCGCGTACACGGAGCGACCGCCGATTGCTCTGTCGCCCTGGCCAGGCCCGCGACCATGAGCCGCTC
Source organism: Streptomyces sp. NPDC028907 (assembly GCF_055564995.1). Classification (NCBI taxonomy): domain Bacteria; kingdom Bacillati; phylum Actinomycetota; class Actinomycetes; order Kitasatosporales; family Streptomycetaceae; genus Streptomyces; species Streptomyces sp. NPDC028907. Next base: position 6,717 of record NZ_JBVHVE010000037.1, on the reverse strand, counting down.
GCGCAGCATCGGATCGACCTCGTCCCAGTGCAGGCCGGTGAGGTCCCGATCGGGTACCGGTGTGTAGTCGGAGGGTCTGACCGGCTGAGGTTCCGCGCTCACCACAAGGGGACCGTCCCCACCGATACGCGCATGGGTCATGTTGTCGCTTGGCACCCATCCCGAGCTGTACCCCCACGGACTCTCATACCTCAGGAACGCGTCACGCAACGCCTCTACATGGGACCGGTTCTCAAGAATTCTCAGGAAGACTGCGGCTACGGCTCTGGCGGAGTCCTGCGGGTCAACGTCCACGACGAAGTCCAACTCGTCCCGCAGGAGGGACACATGGCGAGGATCATCCACCGGATAGCCGGGCGGAACCACCCGCGCCATGCGAGGCCAGTACAGGGCGGCCGCCTTGAGCCATGCCTCGTCGCGAAAATGCACGTACGGGTAGTAGAGGCCGATCCGCTGCATCATGGTCCCCCGTGGAGAGCGGCTGTTTCTCCTCGTACGATCGTCCCTACCACCGTAGCCACACGACCACCTGCCCGACCACCAGAGTCAGGCACCACCACTGCGCGAACTACCCTGCCATCTCCACTGAGCCTTCCGCCCGGAGGGCTGCCAGCAAGCCGGCCCGCTGCCGCTCACCGCGCTTCTCCACGGTGCCACGGCGTTGCTGAAACTCATCGAGATTTCAGACGCCGAACCCGCTCAAGCATTGCTGGGACTCACCGACAAACGTTGCTGCCCTTCATCGGCGTACTCAGGCCGCCGGACCGGCAGCGTCGGTCAGAGCTGGTAGATGCTGGACTGGTTCATCCGCCACCACCCCGAATCCGCCCACTGGTACATCGGCGAGATCATGCGCGAGGCCCGCAGGCGGTGGGACGTCCCGCCCAAGGAAACGGTCCGCACACTGCGCCAGGCCCTCGCCCTCGACGGCGAGCTGAGCGAGGAGGCCCGCGAGACGTACTTCGCACTGCTCACGCCACGCGACGACCTCGACTGACCCATGGAAGGGTTTGTACAGGTCCCGGCCGACGCGTACGGCGCCGCCGCGGCGGTTCAGCGCAGCCTGTACGAGGTCGGCGATTTCGGTTTTCCCGGCGCCGGGCTGCCCGGCGACGACAACCACGACCGGCTGTTGCTGAGGGATGGCGTCCCTGGTCCAGGTCGGCAGAATCTCGGACGCCAGGATCTCTTCGTGCTGCCCCTCGGCCAGGACGACCGGCATGACGTCCTCGTCTTTCACCGCACAACCTCTTCAGCTCGCCCTGCCGCCTGCCTGACGGTCAAGATCACCCTACCCGAAAACTCCGATCGAGTTAAATCAGTGGGATAAATCCAAGGTAAAACAGTGGTAGTGTCTGAGATGGAGGTGATGTACGTGCCGAACGATGAGGGCCTGGAGGAGGAGCTGTTCGCGTCCGTGGACGCACTGCTGGAGGAGGAGCCGCAACTCCCGCCCCCAGCGGAGCGTGCCCGGCTGCGCGAGGCCGCGGGGATGACCCAGCTGCGTCTGGCGAAGGCCCTGAAGACGACCGAGCAGACGGTGAAGAACTGGGAGAACGGACGGAGCTCGCCGCGGCCGCCGCGCCTGGAGGCGTACCAGCGACTGCTGGAGGGCTGGGCAGCGAGGTATCCCAAAGACGCCGCCGCCGTCCCCGCGGCCGCGCCTGCCCCAGCCGCCGTAGCCCGCCCGGAGGCGTTCACCGGCCCGGTCGCGCCCGAGACCACCGAGCATGAGGCCGCCGCCCAGGCCCCGGCCGCGCCGGAGCGCCCCGCGACCCGCCGCCCGGTTGCATCGTCCCGTCGACCCGCCGCGCAGAAGGCGAAGCCCGCCACCGACCCGCGGTTCCCGCACGGCCCCCTCGCTGTGCTGGACGGTGACGGCTCCGCGTACGGCGTCGGCGGCATCGTGCTCGACTGCCCGGCCACCACGATCCCTTAGCTGGTGGAGTGGACGCTGCGCGAGTCCGGTCTCGGTGCCGCGAAGCTCAACCGGTACGGCAAGGACGCCGATCCGCTGATCGTGCTCACCGCCGAGGCTGCCGTGAAGCTGGGGCTGCCGGAGCGCCTGGAGGGCCACGAGCAGCGCCGCTCCCTGCGCCTGCCCGAGGACCACCCCGTGGTCAAGCAGGTCGCGAAGGCGAAGTGGCAGCTCACGCAGCGCGGGTTCGGGCCGTGGGCGCGCATCTACCGCAAGGCCCAGGGGCGCGAGCGGCAGTGCGTGCAGCTGGCGATCCTGTCCTGGGACGCCCTCGATGAGCGGTCCTGGCCCGGGGTGGCGTACGCGCCTCCAATTGCGTTGCCACTCCAAGGACCAGGTCGGGTTCCACCAGGGGTCGAGCGCTGCGAGGAGCGTGCTGACCGGCCATGTCCCGCCTGTACTGCGATGGTGCTCCCGCGCCTGGCGGCGCTGTTCGCTCAACCACCGACCCAGCGGAAACCCCTCAGGACAAGCATTCAGGGGCGTGCCGAGGTGGCCGTGTGCGGCGGCGTACGTGCGCGCGTGGGCCAGCCCGGGGCCCGTCCCGCAGAGCTGGGCGATGATCTCGTAGGGGCGAGCAGCGGCGGTCTCGGCGGTGATGCCGATCTGCGCCAGCAGACGCTGCTGCAGCGGATGCAACTGCTTGTAGCCGGTGCACTGTACGGACAGCCACGTGGCCCAGCCGTCACTGCCCTCCGGCCAGCCCCCTTCTGCAGCCCCTTGGCGCCGGTCTCGGGCATGAGCGCGGATCCGGTACCAGGTGCGCTGCCACGCCAAGGGCCACGGCGGGTTCCACCACACGTCGATCGAGTCGAGCACCTGGAGATGCGCGCCGGGTTCGTCCTGGCGGCGGGCGAGGACACGCTGGGCAGTGAGCCACTTCCCGAGCAAAAACCCCTGGTACGAGATGTTCTTGGTCGCCAGGGCCAGGCATCCGTGTTCGGCGACGAAGGCGCGCGCACAGGCAACAGCCTTATCGATGCCCGCTGTCCGGCTCGTTCGGCGCGGGCGTGCGCTGCCGGCGGCCTGGGCCGTGAGGCCGATGTCGGCCAGGAGACGGCGCTGTTCGGGGTGGAGTGAGCTGTAGTCGGTGCACTGCAGGTACAGCCACTCCCCAGTCAGCACGTGGGTGCCGGGGAAGCCGTCGGCGGCGTTGAGGGGGCCATGGCGCCTGACGTGGTCGCGGGCGCGGTAGTAGGAGCGCTGCCACTTCACCGACCAGGGGATGTTCCACCACGGATCCACCGCCTTCAGGGCGGCGGCCTTTTCTTCAGGCAGCGCCAGGGCGTGGGCCTGCTGGTTGTGCACCCATTTCCCCAGGGAGAAGGAACCGACTCGCGTGTCGCGTTGGGTGGCGAGGTGGCCGTGCTGGGCGGCGTAGGTACGCGCGTGGGCCAGGCCGGCGGCGAAGGCCCCGTCGGCGTGCACGCTGTGGCCCCGCAGCCGTTTCTGAGCCGGCAGACCCTCTGTGCCTGCGGTCTGCCGACGCTGGTAGCCCGCGAGAACGTCGGCGAGAGGCCGGGGCCGGAGCGCCAAGGGGACCTGCCACAGCCGCTGTTCGGCGTCTCCACCGCCTCCCTTGGTACGGATGCACTGGTACGTCCAGGCAAACAGCGGTCCGTGGGTGCAGGCGGCCAGACGCTCGGTGAGCCACGGACGCCGCAAGCAATCGCCCAGCTCGCTGGGCACGCAGGGCACATCAGCCAACCGGTAGGGGACGTGCCCACCACCGTCAGCAGCGACACGGAACCGCCAGGCCCGGCTGGCCAGAAGCGTGGCGAGGGCGACGGTCTCCGGGTAGGTGACCAGATCCCGCGCCAGAATCCGCCACCGCTGCGGATCCTCGCCCGCGGGCATGGCCGCATCCAGCCGCATCGGCCACAGGCGCTCCTCGGGCCACTTCTGCGCCCACCACCAGGCCGTGACCGCCTCAGCAACCTCGAACGCCGAACCAGCGACGGGGGAGCGGCGCAGCAGCCTCCGGTGATCCTCCTGCGCCTGTACCACCTCCGGGCACCCGGCCAATCCGACGACACGGCCCCCGCTGCCAGGCACGCCCATCAGCCAGCACCGGTGGCGTGGGCAGACTCGCTGGTGCGCCGCCAGGTACACCCGGGCTGGTGCAACGCGACCGGTCCGCGCAGCCACACAGCCCGGGCACGCCGGCCCCCAGGCGGCAACCGTCTCCACCCCGTTGCCGAGCCGCGCCGCCGGCCTCTCCTTCGAGGGGCCCAGCGGCTCCTCCCGCGTCCAGGCCGGCAACGCACGGCGCAAGCCTCCCTGCGGCACACGACACAGCGCCGCGACCCGGCCCCGGGCCGAGGCGTTCAAGAACACCTCACTGTCGCCCCGTAGAGCCCCGACGACGCCCTGCTGGCCAGCCACTTCGGTAACCGACGACAGCAGACTCCGCACCGTCAGGCCGTACCTGTCCGCGAGCCGCCCCAGGAACGACAGTGTCATCTCACCCTGTAGGGGAGCCACCCGAAAGGCACCCGCGGCCAGCAACAGTTTCCCCACCCATCCCGTGGCTGGTGACAAAGATCGTGCTTCGGCTCAGACGAGCTGTGACTGAGCGGCACGGTTGGCCAGTGTGGCCGACTGGAGCACTCGCCGGGCCGCGACGAGATCAGCCGCCCCGAGCCGGCCTGTGTGCCTCACCCGAGGGCAGCCGATTGGTCAGCCGCGGACGTGGATGCAGATGCGCACGGTCCCTCCGATGGCTGCCGCCGCAGCGCAGATCCCGAGGACCGTACCGAGATAGCCGGCGTTGTCGGTGAGGGCGAGCACGATTACGGCCGCGACCGTGGCCAGGAGAGTCAGCGCGGTGATCCACTCCAGCGCCTTCTCCATGCGGCTCGAATGCGCCGGTGCTGAATCATGGTCGAGCGAAGTCATGGTGGTTTTCCTTTGCGAGTCAACCGATGGCGGAGCTCAGCCTTGTCCGGCCGGGGCGGGCCGGGCCAGTAGTCCGGGTTGTCCGGCGGATGGGCCCGGACGGGGTTCCGGCACGGCAGCATGGTCCTGGCTGTTGATGCAGGCGGGGGAGGAAGGCAAGGCGATGAACGGGGCGGGAACGAAATGGGGGCCGTTGTCAGGACCGAGTGCCGCGCACAACGAAGTGGCCCAGCTGTTGCGGTCGTGGCTCGACCAGGCTGGCTGCACTGTGCCCGCCTTGATCGACCGGTTTACCCCGGAGCACTTCGGCGACGGTGCCCCGCCGCGACGCACTGCAACTTATGAGCGCCTCGCGGGCAGGGGCCTGACGTGGGAATTCATCGAGGCCGTTGTGGATGTCACCACGGACAACGCCGCACTGCAGGAACGGCGTCTGGCCGAAGTCCGCGCCCCCTGGGACGCGGCCTGCCAGAGGGCGGTCTCTCGCCGCGAGCTGGTGGACAGCCATCTGGCGCTCCGGGCACTCGATCTCGCCGAGCAGCTGCGCCAGGCAGAGCAGCGTGAGGCAGCGCTGCTGGCGGAGCGGGACCGCATGCGGCAGGTGGCACGGGCCCTGCTGATGATCTGTGAGCGGATCCGGCAACGCGTGGATGATCTGCGGCTGGCTCAGGCCCGGGGACAGCTGGCAGAGGGAGATTCGTCGGTGCTGGCATGGAAGCACCGGCTGCAGGAGAGCGAGTGGCAACAGGTCGTTGCCGAGATGGAGCGGGACCGTGCCCAGCGCATGCTGGTGGAGTGGTCGCAGTACGTCGCCGATCTCAGCCGTTCACTGCTGCCAGGAGGCCGCCCCGGCGAGCCGCAGCCGACCATCGCGAGGGCAAGTGCTCCGCCGGCTCTCGATCTTCAGGATGGCGAGCTTGCCGACGTCGACCGCATGTTGGGCCTGACGGGGCAAGAGGTCGAGATTGCGGGAGAGGTCCTCGACGGCTTCTCCGACGAGTTCGCCCACCAGAACGGCACATGGGAGGGATTCCTGCAGTCGGTGCGGCTGGTCGGCGGTCAGCACGTTGGGCTGTCCTCCTTGCCGATCATCCGAAGCTTGCAAAAGGGGGTTTCGTTCCACTCCGGGATCACTGTCTTGGCGGGCCCGAACGGCTCGGGGAAGTCGGCCGTCCTGGAAGCACTGGCACTGCTGACACACTGCCGCTTCAGCAACGGCGGCCTGCCGTATGGGCTTAGTTCACTCAGCCGTGTGATCGCCGAGGGGCTGGAGGCGCGGTGGTCCACCTCGCGGGAGCCGGAGAGCCGACTGTTCGTGTCGTACCTGGGCACCTCGCCCGAGGGCTCGGATGCGCTCCTTGAAGGTATGGACGGGCCAAACCGGCTGTTTCTGCTCGATGAGCCCGAGGCTGGCCTGCACCCGGAGGCCAGCGCCCGGCAAGTGCAGTGGATGTACGAGAGGGTCGAGCAGGGCTGTCAGTTCGTAATTGCGACGCACAGCATGACCCTCGCGTCGCTGTCGCGGGCCCGGATCATTCGTTTCCGCCCGGAGAGACCCCCATAGGCCGAGTTCGCCGCAACTGTCCCGGCGAGGCATCGGTAGCCGCTGCTCCGCACTTCGCCTTCTGGCTCCAGCCGGTCTGCTGCGCGTCCAGCAAGGCGCCGATGCTGCGGGCGGCTCGCCGAGATGCGGTGCTCAGAACCGCCAGGTGAAGTACTAAGTGGCCAAATCAAGCGCTAAGTCACACGAGCAGGTCCGGGCTCCCGGTTGCTGCCGGGTTCAGTAGTCGAGGTCGAGGTAGTCGATGTCGTTGAGGGTGACGTCGGAGAGTCCTGTGGCG
>NZ_JBVHVE010000036.1:0-11803 GCF_055564995.1 Streptomyces sp. NPDC028907 | reverse complement strand
TTGTGGGGGGGGGGAGGAGGCTGCTTTTTTTGTGGGTTTGTTGTTGTGCGGGTGGTAGGTTCGGCGGTGTGGGGGGGCCCTCGGGGGCGGGCCCCCCCCCCCCCCCCCCCGGCCCAGCCCGGCACCGGCCCCTACGGGGCACCGGGCTCCCCCGACGCCAACGGCATCAGACTCCCCGGCGGCTTCACCAGCCGCGTCATCGCCCGCTCCGGCCAGACGGTCACCGGCACGTCGTACACCTGGCACAACGCCCCTGACGGCGGCGCCTGTTACGCCGACGGCAGCGGCTGGATCTACGTCTCCAACTCCGAGATCAACCCCTCCGGCGGTGCGAGCGCGGTCAGGTTCTCCTCGACGGGCGCGATCACGGCCGCGTACCGCATCCTGTCCTCCACCCGGCAGAACTGCGCGGGCGGCAAGACCCCGTGGAACACCTGGCTGTCCTGCGAGGAGGTGTCCCTCGGCTACGTCTACGAGACCGACCCCTGGGGCACGACCGCCGCGGTCCGCCGCGACGCGATGGGCCGCTTCAAGCACGAGGCGGCCGCCGCCGACCCGGTCCGCCAGGTGATCTACCTGACCGAGGACGAGACGAACGGCCGCTTCTACCGCTTCGTCCCGACGACCTGGGGCGACCTGTCCTCCGGCACCCTGCAGGTGATGGTCGCGGGCAGCGCCGCGTCCGGCTCCTTCACCTGGGCGAACGTCCCCGACCCGGACGGCTCCCCGACCGCCACCCGCTCCCAGGTCTCGGGCTCGAAGTCCTTCAACGGCGGCGAGGGCTGCCACTACGCCGACGACACGGTGTGGTTCACGACCAAGGGCGACAACCGGGTCTGGCAGCTGAACCTGAACTCCAACACCTACGAGCTGGCATACGACGACTCCCTGGTCACCTCCGGCACGGCTCCCCTCACCGGCGTCGACAACATCACCGGCGCCTCCTCCGGCGACCTGTTCGTCGCCGAGGACGGCGGCAACATGGAGATCTGCGTCATCACCCCGGACGACGTCATCGCCCCGTTCCTGCGGATCGACGGCCAGTCGGGCTCGGAGATCACGGGCCCTGCGTTCTCCCCGGACGGCGGCCGGCTGTACTTCTCCAGCCAGCGGGGGACCAGCGGGAGTTCGTCGGGCGGGATCACTTATGAGGTGACGGGGCCCTTCCGCGCCTAGCGGTCACGGACAGGTCTCCTCCACAACCGGTCGCCGGGCATACGGTCATCCCCTCACACACCACCAGCGGGGGGGGTGACCGGGCGGAACTGTGGCTGCGGCACGGGCGCCGCTGTACGCGCTGATCAGTTGTCGTCGGCAGGCAGTTCGCCCGCACAGGTGGCCCGGCCGAACTCGCCCATGGCGGTGGCGCGCTGGACGTGCTGACCGCGGATCGCGAGCGTACAGGCCGCCTGGCCGCCCTTCTCGCCGAGGACGATCGCCACGGTCGGCGCCTTGCCCAGCGGCACCTGGACGGTCTTCCGCCACGGTAGTTCGGCGCCCCGTACGACGGTCGCCGCGCCGTCCTCGCCGCGGGCGAGGTAGGAGATCTCGACCAGGCCCTCGCCGGTGACCTCATACGTCACGTCGGCGGTCGGCACGGTGGGGGCCGCCTTCGGTTCGTCCTCGGTGTCGAGCACGCCGTAGCCGACGAGGCCGCCGCAGGCGAGCAGCAGGGCGGCGGCGATCGCCACCGCCGCACGGCCACCGCCCGTGCCTTCTTCCGGCTTCTGGTTCACCGTCCCGGTGTCCGCGGTCCGCTTGCCCTTCGTCTCCGCATCGCTGCTCTCCGCATCGCTGCTCTCCGCATCGCCGTTTGCTTCGCCGTCTTCTTCGCCGGGGGTTTCCGCTCCGGCCGCCGCGGTTTCCGCGGTTTCCGCGGTTTCCGTGTCCGGCGTCCCGTCGGACTTCGGCTCCGGATCTGCGCTTTCCATGGATTCCTCGGATGACATGAACGGGGCCCGGCTTTCGGTGAGTCGGATCGATTCTGCTGACGTCGAACCGGGCGGTTATACACCACGACCAGCGCGCCACGCGAGCGACCGGATAAAAGGTACGGACCGGCCGCGTTTCCAGGGTCCGTTCGCCCTGAATGTCCGTGGGGTTGACGTGACGCCTCTCCAGTAATCGATAATCCGCTGCTTCGTCCGTGAGCTGGCCTTTCGCCTGCTCGTGGGCGGCGGTGCAGTCATGCTCCAAGCCGGGCGGAATCCTTCGCTCCGGCTCGTTCGGCGTGCCCGTTTCGCCTGCGGCGGGGCTGGCCGCCGATGTCGAAAGGCAGCGACGTGAAGGTGCCATTCAGGAGATATCTCTCCTGTCTGGTGGTCGCGGCAGTGGCGGGCACGCTACTTCCGCAGGTCGCTTATGCGGCCCCACCAACGGAACCCGAGAAGGACGACGGAAAGTCAATTGTCGATACCGTCGCCGGATGGTTCGACGATGACGACAAGGAAAACAAAGAGCCGCCCACCTACGGCAGTCACGGAATAGCCGACCGGCAGAAGCCGGCCAAGGGAAAGAACGACCCGAAGGCTGAGCGGGTCAAAGAACTGACGTCCCGCCGGACGTCGTCGGCCCGCTTCTGGCAGCTCTCCGACGGCCGCGTCGAGGCAGAACTGTCGGCCGCTCCGACCTCGTACGAGGACAAGGCCTCCAAGTCCTGGAAGAGCATCGACACCCGGGTCAGGGCGACCAAGGCCAAGGGTTTCGACTTCGCCAACACGGCCAACACCGGCCGCAGCTGGTTCGGCTCCGACCCCAAGGAGCTGCTGCGCTTCGAGACGGCTGAGGGCGGCCAGTCGGTCACCCTCGGCCTCGCGGGCGCGGCGAAGAACCTGAAGCCGCAGGCACAGGGCAACGCGGTCACCTACAAGGGTGCGGCCAACGGCGCCGATCTCTCCTACCAGGTCGGTCCCGGCCGGGTGAAGGAGAACATCGTCCTGGCCGAGCGGCCCGCCCATCCAGTGACGTTCACCTTCACGATGGACACCGAGGGCCTGACGCCCAAGGCCCGCAAGGACGGGTCGATCGCGTTCTTCGGCGAGCTGCCGAATACCCCCGTGCTGGTTATTCCGGCCCCGTACATGACGGACGCGAAGAAGAACGCGTCCTCGCCGTACGGATACGAGTACAGCGCCGCCGTCAGCCAGAAGCTCACCCGTGACGGGGACGGCTGGAAGCTGACCGTCACGCCGGACGCGAAGTGGCTGGCGGCGAAGGAGCGCCAGTACCCGGTGGTGGTCGACCCGACGATCACCGTCGCGCCCTCGCCGTCCGGTTCGCAGGACACCATGGTTCTGTCCGATTCCGCCTCGACGAACTTCAACTCGTCGTGGAATCTGTCCGTGGGCAAGACCTCCAGCAGCGCCCAGGCCCGGTCGCTGCTGAAGTTCCCGCTGGACGAGATTCCGGCCGGGGTGAAGGTCGACGGCGCGCGGCTGGGTGTCTACTTCGACCAGTCGCACACCACCAACGGCAACGACGTCACCATCGAGGCGCACCGCGCGACCGGCGCCTGGGACGAGTCGACGGCCACCTGGTCCAACACCAGCGGCCTCGTGGGTGAGCTGTCGGGCACCAGTGTCCAGGCCGACGACGGCGACGCGGGCACCACGGCCGCCACCGGCGTCTGGCCGGCGTCCGGCTCGTCGCTGACGCAGTACGCGATCGGCCAGGACTACCACTACAACAAGGACGCGGTCGCCGGGGACACGTACACCTGGCAGCCGAAGGTCACCGACACGGCCACCTACCGCGTCGACGTGCACTACGTGGCGGCCGGCGACCGGGCGACCAACGCCCCGTACACGGTGACCCACCGCGACGGCACCCAGACCTTCACCGTCGACCAGTCGGCCGGCACCAACGGTGTGTGGACCTCGCTGAACGGCGGCGCGCAGCTGCCGTTCACCAAGGGCACGGTCGGCAAGGTCGTCCTCGGTGACGGACCGGCCTCCACCTCGACCGCGGTCCTCGCGGACGCGGTGCGCCTGGTGAACCCCGCCCAGATCGTCAAGAACACGGGCGAGTACAACCAGTGGCACGAGTTCCCGGTCGCCGAAACCGTGCAGAAGTGGGTCAACGGCACCGCGAACCACGGCTTCGTCCTGATGGCGAAGGACGAGTCGTCCACCGGCCCGCTCGGCGGTCCCCGCTACGAGGCCGGTGACGGCTCCTACGGCGGCGAGACCTCGTCGATCCCGCGTCTGACCGTCACCTGGGGACGCGTCGGAACCGCGCTCGACTCGCCGACCGTCGTGCACTCCACCGGCCCCGAGCTGCACTGGCCGGCGTACAAGAACACCAGCGGCGAGACGGGCGCGGACATCGTCGAGTACCAGCTGCACCGCTCCACGCAGCAGGACTTCACCCCGTCCGCGGCGACCCTGGTCGCGCCGATCGACAAGGCGGCCACCGCCTACACCGACACCACCGCGGTCCCGACGCCCGACTCGAGCTCGAGCGAGATCGGGAAGTCGTACTACTACCAGATCGCGGTCAGAACCGAGGACGGTGACCTGCTCGGGTCCCCGACCCGTGTGGTGGGCATCCCCAAGGCCGGCCGCACGATGAAGATCATCCAGGGCAGCCAGGGCGGCGTCACCGACACCACCCTCTCCTCCGCCCAGCCGAGCACCAACCAGGACACCATCCAGTCCTGGGGCGTCGGCCAGAAGTGGCTGAGCGTCGGCAACAACTCCGGCACCTACGGCAAGACCCGCGCCGTGCTGAAGTTCCCCACCAGCGACATCCCGGCCACCGCGACGGTGCTCGACAACCGGATGTACATGTGGGGCGCGGAGACCACCACGGGCAGCACCGGTGCGATCTACGAACTCCACGCCCTGACCCGGGACTTCGCCGAAACCAGCGCCACATGGAACAACGCCACGTCCACGACCGCCTGGACCAGCCCTGGCGGTGACATGAACGCGGCCGTCTCCGACACGGTCGCGAACATGGCCGACGTCGGCCGGCACTGGTGGGACGCCACCAGCCTGATGCAGAGCTGGGTCGAGAACCCGGCCGGCAACAAGGGCGTCGCGGTCAAGCTGAAGGACGAGACGTCCACCGGCCCGCAGGAGCGCACCCTGTTCCTGTCCGCGGAGACCGCCGACCCGCAGCTGCGCCCGTACATGCAGGTCATCTACGTCGACTCGACCACGCAGTCGACGTACTACGCCCCCACCACCCCGTCCCGGATGACCCCGAACACCACCTACACGGTGGACTTCACGGTCACCAACACCACCTCCTCGGAGTGGGCCGCGGGCGAACGGGAGCTGTCCTACACCTGGAAGCTCCCCGACGGCACGGACGTGACGACGGGCGGCAACCAGCTCGCCACGGCGATCCCGGCCCTGCTGCCGGGCAAGTCGGCCACCATCCAGGCCCAGGTGTCGACCCCGGTCAACTCGGATGCCGGCAACAAGCGGGGCGAGTACGTCCTCGGCTGGGACGTCCGCAGGATCTCCGACGGCACCTGGCTGTCGGCGGGCACCGGCGGCATCCCCGCGCTGAAGCAGAACGTGGCGGTCGAGGACCCGACGTCCAACCAGCTCGGCCTGGAGAAGTTCTACTCCTACACGGGCAAGAACACCGGCGCCGGCTCGACGGTCATGAACAACCTGGCCGCGGGCAACAGCGTCTGGTCCTACAACGCGTTCTCGAACCCGGGACGTGGCCTGAGCACCTTCGCCCGGTTCGCGTACAACTCGCAGGACACCTCGGACACGGTGGCCGGTCACGGCTGGTCGTTCCAGGCGGCCGGGCCGATCCGGCTGGGTGCGCCGCTGGACTTCCACCCGAACCCGAACCCCACCGAGATCCGTCTCCCGGACGGCGACGGCACCACGCACGTCTTCCGCAAGCAGGAGGACAACACGTGGAAGGCTCCGGCGGGCGTCCACTACCACGTCACCATGAAGGCCGGCCTGGACTGCAAGCCGACCAAGGACCCGGTCCCGGACGCCTGGACGCTGACCCGTCCGGACGGTACGCGTTTCCTCTTCGGCTGCGACGGCTACATGACGTCGACGGTCGACAAGAACGGCAACACACAGACGTTCACCTACGAGGAGCGCAAGTCCAACAACAAGCCGACCAAGTTCCTCGCGTACATCACCGACCCGGCCGGCAGGCGGTCGCTGACCGTCGACCACTACGAGAAGGGTGACGCGTCCTACGAGTACGTCGACGAGACGGGCGCGAGGGTCACGGGCTCGAACCTGACCAACTCCAAGATCTACGACCACGTGAAGTCCATGACGGACATCTCCGGCCGCAAGATCGCCTTCTACTACACGGAGAAGGGCTTGCTGGGTCAGTTCACCGACGGTGTGGGCTCCAGCCAGCCGAAGGACTTCCGGTTCACCTACGACGCCACGCAGGGGAACAAGAACGTCAAGCTGGTCGAGGCCACGGACCCGCGCGGGAACAGTACGTCGCTGGCGTATTACGCGCCGCAGACCGGTGACGACCCGAAGTACCACTGGTGGACGAAGACGGTCACCGACCGTCTGCAGGGCGTCGCGGGCTACGCCTACACCCCCAACGCCGCCAACCCCAAGTTCACCGACACCAAGGTCACCGACGCCGAGAACCACGCCACCGCCTATGTGACGGACGACTTCGGCCGCCCGGTCCAGACGACCAACGCCAAGTCGCAGACCACGAAGATGTCGTGGGACGCGGACAACAACGTCACCTACCTGGAAGAGGCCAACGGCGCCAAGACCGCATACTGTTACGACCAGAAGACCGGCTACCCGCTCTGGCAGCGCGACGCGGAGAACAACAAGACCGGCGTACCGTCGGCCTCGGACTGTGCGCCCGGCACCTACCCGGCGAACTCCACGCAGTACACCTACCAGACCCGCGCCGACGGCTACTCCGCCGATCTGTCCGCCAAGACCTCACCAGAGGGTCGCAAGTGGCAGTTCGGCTACGACATCTTCGGCAACCTGAAGACGGTCACCGACCCCAAGGGCGTCGCCACCACGACGGCGGGTGACTACACCACCTCGTACGACTACGACGCCTACGGCCAGCCGACCAGGGTGACCGACGCCAACGGCAACCCGACAACGAACAGCGACTTCGGCCCCACCGGATACCCGGCCACCATCACCGACGCGCTGAACAAGTCCACGAAGTACGTCTACGACGAGCGCGGCCAGGTCACCGAGGTCACCGACGCCCTCGGCACGAAGACCACGCAGACGTACGACACCTACGGCCGTCCCCTGGTCAGGACCGTCCCCAAGGTCCAGGCCGCAGGTGACCTGATCACCACACCGGCACCGGTCTACGACGCCAACGACAACGTCACCCGGTCCACGGCTCCGAACGGTGCGGTCTCGACCGCGGTGTATGACGCGGCAGACCAGATCACCTCGGCAACGGCGCCCATGGACACGGCGACGTCGGCGGAGCGGAGGTGGACCTACACCTACGACAAGGTCGGAAACCTCAGGACGACGGTGGAGCCGAAGGGAACGCTGACCTCGGCTGACCCGGACGACTACGTCACCACCAACAATTTCGACGAGATCGACCAGCTCGTGTCCGTGGTGAACGCGGAGGGAGACACGATCTCCTACACGTACGACATCGTCGGCAACGTCACGAAGGTGGTGGATCCGAAGAAGAACGCCACCGCGGACACCAACGACTACACCACCAAGACCGCCTACGACCTGAACCACCGGGCCGTCACCGTCACGGATGCCGCGGGCAAGGTGAGGAAGCGGGCGTACGACAAGGACTCGCTCGTCGTCTCGGAGACCGACGCCGAGAACAACACGACGACGGTCGTCTATGACGAGCGGGGTAAGAAGACCGAGGTCAAGGTCCCGCACTCCGGCACCACCTCGATCACCTACCGGACGACGAAATACGAGTACGACCATGTCGGCAACGTCACCAAGGTGCTCACGCCGAGGGCCGTGGCGGCCGGGACGACGGAGGCGTTCACCGCGCGTACCGAGTACGACGCGCTGAACCGCCCGGTGAAGCAGTTCCAGCCGTACGACCCGGCGGATGGCCGCTACAACAGCCCGAATGTCTACACGCAGACGGTGTACGACGCAGTGGGCCGGGTGGTCAGGACATCGCTGCCGCCGTCCGAGGGGCAGTCCGTCCGCAACGACACCGTCCACAGCTACTTCGACAACGGCTGGGCGAAGTCTTCCACCGACCCGTGGGACATCGTCACCACGTACGACTACAACGATCTGGGCCAGCAGACGGCCCGTACGCTCACCTCGGCAGGCGGTTCCTCGAACCGCACCATGACGTGGTCGTTCTACCCGGACGGCAAGCTCAAGTCCAAGTCGGACGACGGTGTCCCCGTCGGCAAGTCGGTCGTCCTGGTGGACAACTCCGACACCCAGAACACCTCGTCCACCGGCACCTGGGCCACGGGAGACATCGCCGGCCAGCAGGGCTACGATCACCGCACCCATGCCGCGGGCACAGGCACCGACGCCTTCACCTGGACGCTGAACATCCCCAGGGACGGCACGTACACCGCGTACGTGAAGTACCCGAAGGTGACCGGCGCCGCCACGGCCGCGAAGTACACCGTCACGCACTCCACCGGCACGGTGGACGTGGCCAAGGACCAGAACGCGGGCACCGGCACCTGGGTCTCGCTCGGCTCGTACACGTTCACCCAGGGCAACTCGGCCAAGCTCCAGTTGTTCCAGAACAGCGCTGGAGTCGTGGTCGCCGACAGCGTCAAGCTGGTACGGGACACCGGCTCGGAGACCGACAACGAGAAGCGGACGTTCGCCTACGCCTACGACGCCAACGGCAACCTGACGACGGTCGACGACACGTCCTCCAGCGCGAAGATCGACGCCTACACGGTCACCTACACCGGCCTGAACCAGGTTCAGAAGGTCACCGAGGCGCTGGCCGGCCAGGAGAAGAACGCGACGTCGTACACCTACGACGCCAACGGCCAGCCGGAGACGGTCACTCATCCCGACCAGTTCTCCAGGTACACCTACGACCTGCGCGAGCTGGTCGACACGGTCTCGGTCGGCAGGACGGCCACGGACAGCTCGCCCAAGGTCACGTCGTACACCTACACCGACCGCGGCCAGAAGCTGAAGGAGACCAAGGCCAACGGCAACACCGTCGACCACACGTACTACCTCGACGGCGCGCTGAAGAGCACCTCGGAGAGGAAGGCGAACGACATCCTCGTCGCCTCGCACACCTACGCCTACGATCCCAACGGGAACAGGACGCAGGACGTGGCGAGGAAGATGAACGCCGACAACCACGCGGCGTACCTCGACTCCACCACGGACTACACCTACGACCCCGCGAACCGGCTCTCCAGGTCGGTCAAGACAGGCAACGGCGCGAGCACGGACACGTACGTTCACGACGACAACGCCAACGTGGTCAGCCAGACCGTCAAGGGCACAGCCACGACGTACACATACGACCGGAACCGGCTGCTGAGCTCGTCGGCGGGAGGGACGGCGTTCCAGTACAACTACGACCCGTTCGGGCGTCAGGACTCCGTCACCTCGGGCGGCGAGGTCGTGGAGCGAAGCGTCTACGACGGCTTCGACCATGTCATCGAGGCTCAGAAGAGAGGCTCGGACGGCGTGATGGAGACGACCTCCTTCACCTTCGATCCGCTCGACCGCACCGCCACCAAGACTGCCGACGGCAAGACGACCACCTTCAACTACCTCGGTCTGTCGAACGAGATCCTGGGCGAGGAGGTCGCGGGGCAGCTCACCAAGTCGTACCAGTACAGCCCCTGGGGTGAGCGTCTGTCCCAGGTCAAGCACAACACCGACGGCACGGTGGAAGACAGCTACTACGGCTACAACGGCCACACCGATGTCGAGACGCTGACCGACGCCAACGGCGACACCAGGGCCACCTACGGCTACACCGCCTACGGCTCCAACGACGACGCCGAGTTCACCGGCATCGACAAGCCCGATGCCGGTGACCCCACCAAGGAGGTCTACAACCCGTACCGCTTCAACGCCAAGCGCTGGGACGCCCGGTCCGGCACCTACGACATGGGCTTCCGCGACTACGACCCGGGTCTCAACCGCTTCACCACCAGGGACATGTACAACGGCGCCCTCGCCGACATGAACCTGGGAATGGACCCCTTCACCGGGAGCAGATACGCCTTCACCGGCGGCAACCCGGTGAGCTTCACCGAAATCGACGGCCACTTCGCCCTCTTGGCGGTCGTCGCGGTCGTCGCGGTCGTCGCGGTCGTGGCCGCGGCGGCGACCAGCACCCAGACGGACGGTGGCCAGCTGGGCACCGATCTCGAGGACGCCGCCGAGGACATCGCGGCCCGAGGCCAGCGGCTGGTCGACACGGTCCGAGGTATCGGACGTCTCTTCGGGGACGACGAGCCGCGGAACGAGGGGCCCCGCACTCCGCGTGTGGACGGCGACAGTGGTGGCGACGACCAGCCGGAGCAGGCGCCGCAGCCGGTGCCGAAGGGACTGACCGCGCCGCAGTGGGACGAGGCCGTGGAAGCATGCCAGGAGGATCACGGCAGGAGCGAGCAGGAATGCCGCGATCTCCCGGTGTTCGTGGTCGACGGCAAGAGGACGCCCAAGATCGCGATCAACGACGCGTCCGCCATCGCGAGCGGAAAGCCGTGGCTCCTGCACACCATGAGGGACAAGGGCGCGGCCGACCTGAACCGCGAGTTCGCTGGGTGCAAGGCGGTGTGGGCCGGGCCTGACTCCTGTGACGAGTACCCGTTCGCCTCCACCTACCAAGGCGGTTTGGGTGCGCAGGTGATGGGAGTACCCAAGTGGGAGAACGATCAGCAGGGCAGGGACATGAGTGCGTTCCTCAGACGGAATCGCATGAAGCGAGGAGATCCCTTCCTTGTGTGGACCATCAACGTCAGTCAACAGAACGGTAACTGGGTCGCAGGGTAATGCGGCGGCCGACTCTCGAGGCTGATTGACTCACTTTGAACGGGTCCGTAGGGTAACTCCTCGCGGACCCGTTCTCATATTCCATTCCGAGGTGATCATGGCAGGCGTTGGCGGAGAATTCTCCTGGATTTCCGAACTGGAGGAGGATTACATTGTCCCGACGATTTCCCTCATCGAGGGTGTCGACCGTGACGAGGTGATCCGACGTCTGGGCGGAGATCCCGTTGCGACGCGGAGCCTGACGGCTCTGGAGGCCGTGGAGTTGGCCGACGATTCCGAATTTGTCGGCGTCGGGCAAGTGGGGAGTACCGCCTACACAATTGAAAGCGTCGGATACGTCGCGGCAGTTCCCGGTGTTGTCCGTGATTTGTCGCGAGGTGGTCGATGTTTCAGCGTGCGTTTCGATGTGAACGGGGCCGACAGCGTCCACTATGCGGTCGACGGCGACCTGGTCGTGTACGAAGAGCACGACGGGCCGGTGAATTCACTTCGCGCCGATGACCCTCGCTGGAGGACATCCTGGTGCGACGGGCTTCTCGATGCAGAGGGCCGGTGGGGCGTGAACATCCTTGCTCTTGCGGAGAAAGTCATGGGGGTCACGGTTCAGCGGTCCTGGTTCAGTGAGCCCCTGATGACCGTGGAGCTCCCTTCCGCCGCGAGGTATGCGGGTACGTCGTACTGGGATATCCCCTGACGGGAGGCGAGAGCGTCGTTGACGACGCTTGCATCGCGGCCGAATGGCGAGCCTCCGCAGACGATGCGTGAGAGGGCGGCACCCCCGCACAGGGTGTACGGCTGACTTCCTGACCAGGGAAGTCAGCCGTTTTCCATGCCGTCAGGGCACTCTCAGGGCACATCGC
>NZ_JBVHVE010000035.1:0-12190 GCF_055564995.1 Streptomyces sp. NPDC028907 | reverse complement strand
TGGTTATAGCGTGAGGGAAACGCCCGGTTACATTCCGAACCCGGAAGCTAAGCCTTACAGCGCCGATGGTACTGCAGGGGGGACCCTGTGGGAGAATAGGACGCCGCCGAACAATCTTTGGGAAGGACCCCTGGTCACCAGCGTTCAGCTGGGACCAGGGGTCCTTTCGTTTTTACAATGCTTGTGTACCGAAGACAGGAGTCACCGATGTCCACCAACTCTCCCGACGACCGACCGGAGCGCGACCAGCGGCGACGGGACAGTGGTGACCGCGGCGATCGAGGCAACCGGGGAGACCGCGGCGGGTTCCGTCGTGACAACGACCGCGGTGGCAGCAGCGCCGGTCGTGGTGGGTACGGTCGCCGTGATGAACGCCGTGACGATCGTCGGGGCGACGACCGCGGTGACCGTGGTGGCTTCCGGCGTGACGACAACCGCGGTGGTTACGGAGGCCGCGACGACCGTCGGGATGACCGCAGGGATGACCGACGCGGTGGCGACGACCGAGGGAGCCGGCCGGCGTTCCGCCGCGATGACCGGCCCTCTGGGCCCCGGCGCGACGATCGCGACCGTGGTGTCCGACGGGACGGGGACCGGCCTGCCTTCCGTCGGGATGACCGGGGCGAGCGGCGGGAAGACGACCGTGGCGACCGTGGTGGCTTCCGGCGCGACGACAACCGCGGCAGCTACGGCCGCCGCGACGACCGCCGGGGCGACGACCGTGGGTATGGCCGTCGTGACGACCGCCGCGACGGTGGTGACCGCGGTGACCGTGGTGGATACGGTCGGCGTGACGACCGTGACCGGGGCTTCCGGCGTGACGATCGGGGCGACCGTGGTGGCTTCCGGCGTGACGACAACCGTGGAGGCTTCGAGCGTCGTGATGACCGTGGTGGCTTCCGCCGCGACGACAACCGCGGCGGCTACGAGCGTCGTGATGACCGTCGGGGCGATGACCGAGGTGACCGCGGCGGGTTCCGGCGCGACGACAACCGTGGCGGCTTCGAGCGTCGTGATGACCGTCGGGGCGATGACCGAGGTGACCGGGGCGGGTTCCGGCGTGACGACAACCGTGGGGACCGTGGTGGTTTTCGGCGTGATGACAGCCGGGGCGAGCGCGGTGGGTTCCGTGGGCGGGACGACCGACGGGATGACCGTGGCGGGCGGGGGCCCCGCAGGGACGACCGCGGCGGGCGGCCCGGTGGGTTCCGTGGGCGGGATGACCGGCGCGGTGGTGACGACCGGCGTGGCGGTGGCCGGTTCCGTGATGAGCGGGATCGTGACCGTGGCGACCGCGAGCCGATCAAGCGGCTGCCGATCCCCGAGGACGTCACGGGCGAGGAGATCGACAAGGACGTACGGCAGGAGCTTCAGAGCCTGCCGAAGACGCTCGCGGACGATGTCGCCAGGAACCTGGTGATGGTCGCGCGGCTCATCGACGAGGACCCCGAGGGGGCCTACGGCTACTCCAAGGTGGCTCTGCGGCTGGCGTCGCGCGTGGCGGCCGTACGCGAGGCGGGCGGGTTCGCGGCGTACGCGAATCAGAAGTACGCCGAGGCGCTCGCCGAGTTCCGGGCCGCGCGGCGGATGACCGGAAGCGTGGACCTGTGGCCGCTCATGGCCGACTGCGAGCGTGGGCTCGGGCGGCCGGAGAAGGCGCTGGACATGGCCGGTGCGCCCGAGGTGCACAAGCTGGACAAGGGCGGGCAGGTGGAGATGCGGCTCGTCGCGGCCGGCGCCCGGCGCGACATGGGGCAGCTGGACGCGGCCATTGTGACGCTGCAGAGCCCCGAGCTCGCCTCCAACTCCGTACAGCCGTGGACCGCTCGGCTGCGGTATGCGTACGCCGACGCGCTCCTGGCCGCGGGACGTCAGGGTGAGGCGCGTGAGTGGTTCGCCAAGGCTGTCGAGGCCGACAAGGAGGGCAGCACGGACGCGTCCGACCGGCTGGCCGAGCTGGACGGTGTCGAGTTCGTCGACGCCCTCGACGAGAACGAGGGCGAGAACGGGACCGAGGGCGGCGGAGATGAGCAGCCTCCGGCCGAGTCCGTCACCGACGAGGGTGACAAGGAGTAGCAGGCGCGGGTGAAGTGAAGGGCGGGATTCCGGACGGGGTCCCGCCCTTCGGCGTTTCAGAGGTCCAGTGCGCGCAGCACCAGGCCCGAGGCTGGTTTCGGGCCGAAGGACGTCGACTTGCGGGGCATCGTGACGCCCTGGCGGGCGAGGTCGCGTACGACGTCCTCGCGGACGGGGTGCATCAGGACGGCCGTACCGCCGTCGCGTTCCGCCTTGGTGACGGTGGCGGCGGTGTCGTGGATGTAGGCGATGCGGGTGGGGTCGTCCTCGGGAATGTGCCAGACGTGGGCGAGGAGTGCGGCGTGCAGGACCGTCGCGTCGAGGGTGCGCCAGGCGGCGGGGCGGTCGGTGGGGACCGTGCGGTCGAGGAGGGCCGGGTCCGGGTGGTCGAGGAGGTGGAAGGCCCCGTCTCCGGCCAGGAGGTAGGCGTTGCCCGCGCAGGCCGCGTCGGCCAGAGCCTCCAGGGCCTCGGCCAGCGGGACTTCGAGGCGGCGTACCCGGAAGAGGCCGTCGAGGGCGGCCAGGGCGTCCGATACGGGCAGGTCGTGCAGGAGGCGGTGGATGGCGCGGACCCGCAGGGGGTAGCGGGCCGTGTCGACCAGGAGGACGAGGCCGTAGTCCCAGGCGCTGGGTGAGGGGTGTTCCGCGCGGAGTCGGCGGTAGGTCGCCCAGCGGTGGTGGCCGTCGGCGATCAGGGCCTGGTGGCGGGTCAGGTCGGACTGGACGTGGGCCAGGTCGGCCGGGTCGGTGATCGACCAAAGGCGGTGGCTGAAGCCGTCCTCGGTGGTGGTCGAGAAGAGCGGCGGGCGTTCGACCGTGCGCTCGATGAGAGCGGTCGTGTCGGTGGCAGTGCCGGTGCCGCGGTAGGTCAGGAGCAGGGGTTCGAGGTTCGCCGAGGTGGCGCGCATCAGGTCCGCTCGGTCGGCGACCACGTGCGGCATGACGTCCTCGTGCGGCAGGACCAGTCCCTCCGAGGGCTCCGTGACGCGCAGGGTGCCGATGACGCCGCGCTGGAGCATGCCGTCGCCGTCACGCTGCTCGTAGACGTAGAGGCAGGGCTCGGGGTCGGCGGCCAGGACGCCTTCGGAGAGCCAGCGGCGCAGGGTCTTGGCCGCCTGTTCGTTGCGGGCGCCGGGGGTGGCGGCCTGGGGGAGGATCAGGCGGACGATGTTGTGCGGGTCGGCGTCCTGGAGGTGGTGCAGGCCGTCGGGGCGGACGACGACGTCGTACGGAGGGGATGTCACGGCGGCCAGGCCGCCGACCCGGTCGGGGTCGTAGCGAAGCCCTCGGAACGGGGTCAGTTCGAGGCCTCGGCGCTCCGTTGCTTCCGGGTGACCTGCTGTGTTCATCCCGGCATCGTACGGGTGTCAGTGGCATGGGGGATGATCGGGGGAAAGCCGTCGAACGAGGAGCGATGCGGAATGAGCCAGAGCGTCAGGACGAGGCCCGAGGGCAGTGGCCAGGCCCTGAGCGAGGCGTACGACACGGCGCTGCTCGACCTCGACGGAGTGGTGTACGCGGGCGGTGACGCGATCGTGCATGCCGTCGAGTCGCTCGCCTCGGCCCGGGCCGGCGGGATGCGTCTGGCGTACGTCACGAACAACGCTCTGCGCACTCCGGACACCGTGGCCGCGCATCTGACGGAGCTCGGCATACCGACCGGGGCAGGCGATGTCATCACCTCGGCGCAGGCGGTCGCGCGGCTGATCAGTGAGCAGGTGCCGGCGGGGGCCCGGGTGCTGGTGATCGGTGGGGAGGGGCTGCGGGTGGCGCTGCGGGAGCGTGGGCTGGAGCCCGTCGAGTCGGCGGACGACGATCCGGCGGCGGTTGTGCAGGGGTTCGGCGGGCCCGAGCTGCAGTGGGGGCGGTTCGCGGAGGCTTCGTACGCCGTCGCGCGCGGTGTGCCGTGGTTCGCGTCCAACACCGACCTGACGATTCCGAGCGGGCGCGGGATCGCGCCGGGGAACGGGGCCGCGGTGGAGGTCGTGCGGATCGCCACCGGGGCCGAGCCACAGGTGGCGGGCAAGCCGTTGCCTCCCATGCACCGGGAGACGATCCTGCGGACGGGTGCCGAGCGGCCACTGGTGGTGGGGGACCGGCTGGACACGGACATCGAGGGCGCGTTCAACGGGGAGGTCGACTCGCTGCTGGTGCTGACCGGCGTGACCGACGGAGCCCTGCTGCTCGCCGCGCCACCGCAGCACCGGCCGACGTATGTCGACGCCGATCTGCGGGGGTTGCTCGGCGGACAGCCGGACGTCGTGGCGGCCGGGGAGGGCTTCCGGTGCGGCG
This sequence comes from Streptomyces sp. NPDC028907, assembly GCF_055564995.1. NCBI lineage: Bacteria > Bacillati > Actinomycetota > Actinomycetes > Kitasatosporales > Streptomycetaceae > Streptomyces > Streptomyces sp. NPDC028907. The sequence goes on along the minus strand of NZ_JBVHVE010000035.1, from coordinate 7,822 downwards.
GCTGGACGGCGACCGCCAGGGCCGAGCGGCTGGAACTCGACGGTGACGGTACGGCCTTGGACGGGCTGCGGGCGCTGTGCGCGGCGGCCTGGACGGCGGCCGGGGAGGGCGCGTGCACGCTGGATGCGGGGAAGGAGCTGGCGCGACTGGGGTTGTGACGCCGCTGAGCAAAATCGTGGCCGGGCCTGTGACGCCGTACGGCGGGATCGTGGCTGAATGGGAGGGTAGGCTAACCTAACTGCGTGTTGGTCGACAGTCCTCCCGAACAGCGCGCGGAGTCCCCGTCCGCGCCCCCAACCCGACGGGCGATACGTGCCGTTGGGCTGCTCGTCTCTGTCCTGATCCTGGTGGTCGTCGCGTTGGCGAGCATCGCGATCGGGGCGAAACAGCTGTCCCTGGGGGAGGTCTGGCACGGGCTGTTCCAGAGTTCCGGGACCTACGGGGACGTCGTGGTCGGCGACCGGATCTCGCGCACCGTCCTCGGGCTGCTCGCCGGGGCCGCGCTCGGTCTCGCCGGGGCCGTGCTCCAGGCGCTCACCCGTAACCCCCTCGCCGATCCCGGGCTGCTCGGCATCAACGCGGGCGCCTCCGCCGCGGTCGTCACCGCCATCACCTTCTTCGGCGTCACCAGCCTGAGCGGCTATGTCTGGTTCGCCTTCCTCGGCGCTGCCGCGGTCGGGGCGATGGTCTGGTTCCTCGGCGGCAGTCGGGGTGCCACGCCGGTGCGGCTCGCGCTCGCCGGTACGGCGATCAGCGCCGCGCTGTACGGCTATCTCCAGGCCGTGATGATCATGGACGACGCGGCGCTGAACAAGATGCGCTTCTGGACGGTCGGTTCGCTGACCTCGGCGACGGACTCCACCATCAGGCAGGTGCTGCCGTTCCTCGTCGTCGGCATGGTCCTCGCGCTCGCCCTCGCCCGGCCGCTGAACGCCATGGAGATGGGTGACGACACCGCCAAGGCCCTCGGCGCCAACCTGAACCGCACCCGGGTGCTGTCGATGCTGGCAGCCACCATGCTGTGCGGGGCCGCAACCGCCGCCTGCGGACCGATCGTGTTCGTCGGCCTGATGGTGCCGCACGTCGTGCGCTCCTTCACCGGGCCCGACCTGCGCTGGATCCTGCCGTACGCGGCCGTCCTGTCGCCCGTGCTGCTGCTCGGCGCCGACGTGCTCGGCCGGATCGTGGCCCGGCCCTCGGAGCTCCAGGTCGGCATCGTCACCGCGATCCTCGGCGGACCGGTCTTCATCTTTCTCGTACGACGGCGGAGGACGGCCCAGCTGTGAAGACCGCACTGAAGAAGGAAGCGACGAGCGAAGAGGACGGCGGCGTGCGGGCCGGGGCGAAGAGTGCCGTGAAGCCGACCCGGGCGTCCCGGGCCAACCGTGCCGTGCGGGGCCCGGGCGGCCTCTCCGTCCGGCTCGACGTCCGGGCGCTGACCGTCGTCGTGCTGTTGCTGCTCGCCGGGCTCGCCGCGAGCGTCGTGCTGATCGGTACCGGCGACTTCCCGATCTCGGCGGGTGACGTGCTCAGGACGCTGGCCGGCGAGGGCAACGCCGGGCAGGAGTTCATCGTCGAGGAACTGCGGCTGCCGCGGGTCCTCGTCGGGCTCCTCGTCGGGGCCGCGCTCGGCCTCGGCGGTGCGCTGTTCCAGACGCTGTCCCGCAACCCGCTGGGCAGCCCCGACATCCTCGGTCTCGGGCAGGGGGCCACGGCCGGGGCGCTCGTGGTGATCGTGCTGTTCTCCGGGGACTCCGCGCAGGTCACGGTGGGCGCGCTGGTGGGCGGACTCGCGACCGGGCTGGCCATCTATCTGCTTGCCTGGAAGCGGGGCGTACACGGATACCGACTGGTCCTGGTCGGTATCGGCATGTCCGCGATCATGACGGCGGTCAACGGCTATCTGATGACCAAGGCCGACCTCGTCGACGCGGCCCGCGCGGTCGTGTGGATGACCGGCTCCCTCAGCGGTCGCGACTGGGCCCAGGTCTGGCCGCTGCTCGCGCTGTGCGCCGTCCTCGTACCGCTCGTCCTCGCCAACGCGCGCGGGCTGCGGATGATGGAGATGGGCGACGACGTCTCCTACGCCCTCGGGGTGCGCGTCGAGCGCGTACGGCTGCTGCTGATGCTGTCCGCCGTACTGCTCACCGCGTCCGCCACCGCCGCCGCGGGACCCGTCAGCTTCGTGGCGCTCACCGCCCCGCAGCTCGCCCGGCGCCTGACCCGCTCGCCCGGGCCGAACCTGCTGCCCTCGCTGTGCATGGGCGCCGCCCTCCTCGTCACCGCCGACTGGATCTCCCAGCGGGTCTTCGGTGCCGACCAGCTGCCCGTGGGCGTGGTCACGGGCGTGCTCGGCGGCGTATACCTGCTGTGGCTGCTGGTCACCGAGCGCAAGGCGGGCCGGATATGAGCGCCGGCAAGAGCAACGAGAACAGCAGTGGGCTGAACGACCGAAGGAGCACCGTGAACCGCCTGTCCGCCGACAACGTCACCCTCGCCTACGACCAGCGGGTCATCGCCGAGCAACTGTCGGTGGAGATACCCGACAACTCCTTCACCGTGATCGTCGGCCCGAACGCGTGCGGCAAGTCGACGCTGCTGCGGGCCCTGTCACGGATGCTCAAGCCCAGCCAGGGCCGTGTCCTGCTGGACGGGCAGGTCATCCAGTCGATGCCGGCGAAGAAGGTCGCGCGCACCCTGGGCCTGCTGCCGCAGTCGTCGATCGCGCCCGACGGGATCACCGTCGCCGACCTCGTGGGCCGCGGCCGGTATCCGCACCAAGGCATCCTGCGCCAGTGGTCGACCGAGGACGAGCGGGTCGTGCATGAGTCGATGGAGCAGACCGGGGTCGCCGAGCTCGCGGACCGCTATGTCGACGAACTGTCCGGCGGCCAGCGTCAGCGCGTGTGGATCGCGATGGCTCTCGCCCAGCAGACGCCGCTGCTGCTGCTCGACGAGCCGACGACGTACCTCGACATCCAGCACCAGATCGACGTCCTCGACCTGTGCGCCGAACTGCACGAGGAGCAGGGGCGCACGCTGGTCGCCGTACTGCACGACCTCAACCACGCCGCCCGGTACGCCACGCACCTCATCGCCCTGCGCGGCGGGGCCGTGATCGCCGAGGGCGCGCCCAACGACATCGTCACGGCCGAGCTGGTCCAGGATGTGTTCGGGCTGCGGTGCCAGGTCATCGACGACCCGGAGACGGGCACGCCGCTGGTGGTGCCGGCGGCGCGCAAGGCGCGCGAGCAGGTCAGGAAGGAGCGGGTCGACCGGGGCGGCCAGACCGCAAAGGTGGCGGCTACAGAAGCTTCCTGAGCGTCAGCAGGTCGCGCACGCCCGCGTGCAGCTTCACCCGGCCCGAGCCCCAGGCCTTGGCGAAGTGCAGTTCGCCGTCGACCAGGGAGACCAGGTCGTCGCCGGTCATGCTCAGTCTGATCTGGGCCTTCTCACGGGGCGGGCCCTGGAGCGTCTCGTGGACGTGGATCCGGCCGCCCGACATACGGCCGGCGAAGGTGACGTCCAGGTCGGTGATGTGGCAGCTCACCGAGCGGTCCAGGGCCGCGGCCGTGCGGGCGTCCCCTTCGGCGCGCTGCATGTTGTCCGAGAGCTTTTCGAGTGCGGCTCGGCACTCCTCAGTCGTGGCCATCGCGATCGACGGTACCCCAGCGGTTCGGGGTAGCGTCTGGGCATGAGCGACACGGTTCCGGAGACGGAGATCCCGGCGATCCCGCGGGAGGCGGCCGAGACGGAGGCCGGAGCGGAGGCTGAGCTCGCGGTCGAAGCGACAGAAGGGGTCGAGACGGCCGCGGCGGGCGAACCCGAGTACGCCCCGGCCGCACCCGCCCCGCTGAACATCCCCCGCACCCCCACCGGCAACGCCGACGTCGACGCCCAGCTGGCGCGGCTGGGTGATGCCGACCACCTCGCCACCGACGGGCACGTCGAGGTGTACGAGGATGTACACCGGGGGTTGCGCGACGCGCTCACCGCGCTCGACGCCCGCCCGGGACCTCCGGCGCCCCCGAGGACATACGAGAGCAGGAGCTGAACCGAACGTGGCAGGAGTCGCACGCCGCCGTCTCGACGCGGAGCTGGTCCGCCGGAAGCTCGCGCGCTCGCGCGAGCACGCCAGCCAGCTGATCGCCGCCGGACGGGTCACCGTCGGCAAGACCGTCGCGACCAAGCCGGCCACGCAGGTGGAGACCGCGGCGGCGATCGTGGTGTCCGCCGACGACAACGATCCCGAGTACGTCTCGCGCGGCGGGCACAAGCTCGCGGGCGCGCTGGAGGCCTTCGTGCCCCAGGGGCTCGTGGTGAAGGGGCGGCGGGCGTTGGACGCCGGCGCGTCCACCGGGGGTTTCACCGACGTCCTGCTGCGGTCGGGGGCCGCCTATGTCGTCGCCGTGGACGTCGGATACGGCCAACTCGCCTGGACTCTTCAAAGCGATGAACGCGTCACCGTCAAGGACCGTACGAACGTACGCGAGTTGACGCTCGATGCGATCGATGGGGAGCCAGTGGATCTTGTCGTGGGGGATCTGTCCTTCATCCCGCTCGGCCTGGTGCTGCCCGCCCTGGTGCGGTGCGTGAAACAGGACGCCGATCTGGTGATGATGGTCAAGCCGCAGTTCGAGGTGGGGAAGGAACGGCTGGGTAGCGGGGGAGTCGTACGGAGTCCGCAGCTGCGGGCGGAGGCCGTGCGGGGAGTCGCCGAGAAGGCGTGGGAACTCGGGCTCGGAGTGAAGGGTGTCACGGCGAGTCCGTTGCCCGGACCCTCCGGGAATGTCGAGTACTTTCTGTGGCTGCGTGCCGGGGCGCCCGCCCTGGACCCGGCCGACGTTGACCGTGCAGTTGCGGAGGGGCCGCGTTGACACCGAACCGAGCTCGTACTGTTTTTCTGCTCGCCCACACGGGGCGGCCCGCGGCGATCCGCAGCGCCGAGCTGGTGGTCAAGGGACTGCTGCGGTCGGGAATCGGTGTGCGGGTGCTGGAGTACGAGGCAGCCGACCTTCCGCTGCCACCCGAGGTGGAGCTCGTCAAGGAGGCGACTCCGCAGTGCCTCGACGGGTGCGAGCTGCTGATAGTGCTGGGCGGCGACGGGACGCTGCTGCGCGGCGCCGAGTTCGCCCGGGCGTCCGGCGTACCGATGCTGGGTGTCAACCTCGGGCGGGTCGGCTTCCTCGCGGAGGCCGAGCGGGACGATCTCGACAAGGTTGTCGACCGGGTCGTCACCAAGGCGTACGAGGTCGAGGAGCGGATGACGGTCGACGTCGTCGTGCATCAGAACGGCGACATCGTGCACACGGACTGGGCGCTGAACGAGGCGGCCGTGCAGAAGGCCGGGGCCGAGAAGCTGCTCGAGGTCGTGCTGGAGATCGACGGGCGGCCGGTGACGGGGTTCGGGTGCGACGGGATCGTGCTGTCCACGCCTACCGGGTCTACGGCGTACGCGTTCTCCGCGGGTGGGCCTGTGGTGTGGCCTGAGGTCGAGGCGCTGTTGATGGTGCCGATCAGCGCGCACGCGTTGTTCGCGAAGCCGTTGGTGACGTCGCCGGATTCTGTGCTTGCCGTGGAGGTTCTGCCGCATATCCCGCCGGGGGTTTTGTGGTGTGACGGGCGGCGGACTGTGGAGTTGCCGCCGGGGGCGCGGGTCGAGGTTCGGCGGGGGGCTGTGCCGGTGCGGCTGGCTCGGTTGCATCATGCTTCGTTCACGGATCGGTTGGTGGCGAAGTTCGCGTTGCCGGTTTCCGGGTGGCGGGGGGCGCCTCACTAGCCATCTGCGGGGGTGGTGCGGAGCGTGGGCGGCTGCGGGTGGTTCGTGGTTGCTCGCGCCCACGCGGCGGAGCCGCATATCGATACAGCCCCGCGTCCCTTGGGCGGGACCACTCACCCGAGTGACAATGTGCCGTCGATACGCATTCGTCACCTGGACCTTCACATGACTGGGACCGGGGGGCGTCGCATCCCCGGTACCCGACCTCGTAAGGTCGTGTCCGTGTTGGAGGAGATGCGGATACGGTCGCTCGGAGTCATCGATGACGCGGTCGTCGAGCTGTCGCCGGGGTTCACCGCTGTCACGGGTGAGACGGGTGCGGGCAAGACCATGGTGGTCACCAGCCTGGGCCTGTTGCTCGGTGGGCGGGCGGACCCGGCGCTCGTGCGGATCGGGGCCGAGAAGGCCGTCGTGGAGGGGCGGATCGCCGTGCCCTCGGGGGCGCCGGTCGTCGTGCGGGTCGAGGAGGCCGGGGCGGAGCTGGACGACGGGGCGTTGCTGATCAGCCGTACCGTTTCCGCCGAGGGGCGGTCGCGGGCGCATCTGGGCGGGCGCAGTGTGCCCGTGGGGATGCTGGCCGAGCTCGCCGACGAGCTGGTCGCCGTGCACGGTCAGACCGATCAGCAGGGCCTGCTGAAGCTGGCCAGGCAGCGGCAGGCGCTCGACCGGTACGCGGGGGACGCCGTGGCGGTGCCGCTCGCCAAGTACGGCGAGGCGTACCGGCGGCTGCGGGCCGTCTCCGTCGAGCTGGACGAGATCGTCACGCGCGCGCGTGAGCGGGCCCAGGAAGCCGACATGCTGCGGTTCGGCCTGGATGAGATCGCGGGTGTCGAGCCGCGCGCCGGGGAGGACGTCGAGCTCGCCGAGGAGGCCGAGCGGCTCGGGCACGCGGAGGCCCTGTCGTCCGCCGCCACGGCCGCTCATGCCGCGCTCGCCGGCAACCCGGAGGACCCCGAGGGCATCGACGCGGCGACGCTCGTCGCGGGTGCGCAGCGGGCTCTGGACGCCGTGCGCTCGCACGACCCGGCGCTGGCCGCGCTGACCGACCGGATCGGGGAGATCGGAATCCTGCTGGGCGATGTCGCCGGGGAGTTGGCGGGGTACGCCGACGACCTGGACGCCGATCCCCTGCGGCTCGCGGCCGTCGAGGAGCGGCGGGCGGCGCTGACCGGGCTCACGCGGAAGTACGGCGAGAACGTCGCCGCCGTGCTCGCCTGGGCCGAGGAGAGCGCCGCCCGGCTGACCGAGCTGGACGGCGACGACGAGCGGATCGGCGAGCTGACCGCCGAGCGGGACGCGCTGCGGGCCGAGCTCGGCGGGCTGGCGCAGGCGTTGACCGACGCGCGTACGGACGCCGCCGAGCGGTTCGCCGCCGCGGTGACCGCCGAGCTGGCCTCGCTCGCGATGCCGCACGCGCGCGTGTCCTTCGACATCCGGCAGACCGAGGACCCGGAGGGCGTGGAGGTCGGCGGCCGGTCGGTCGCCTACGGGCCGTCCGGCGCGGACGAGGTCGAGCTGCTGCTCGCCCCGCACCCGGGAGCACCGCCCCGGCCGATCGCCAAGGGCGCGTCCGGCGGTGAGCTCTCGCGCGTGATGCTCGCCGTGGAGGTCGTGTTCGCGGGGACCGATCCCGTGCCGACGTATCTCTTCGACGAGGTCGACGCGGGCGTCGGCGGCAAGGCGGCCGTGGAGATCGGGCGGCGGCTGGCCCGGCTGGCCAAGACCGCGCAGGTCGTCGTGGTGACCCACCTGCCGCAGGTCGCCGCCTTCGCCGACCGGCAGTTGCTCGTCGAGAAGACCAACGACGGGTCGGTCACCCGGTCCGGCGTGAAGGTCCTGGAAGGCGAGGAGCGGATCCGCGAGCTGTCCAGGATGCTCGCCGGGCAGGAGGACTCGGAGACCGCGCGAGCGCATGCGGAGGAACTGCTGGCGACGGCCCGCGCGGACGCCTAGACGAGTAGTTCCGATTGCGGGGTTCTCAGACGGAGGGAGGGTGTCCAACATCGGGTTGTGACGACCGATTTAGACACCCTCTTGACGGCA
>NZ_JBVHVE010000034.1:0-17255 GCF_055564995.1 Streptomyces sp. NPDC028907 | reverse complement strand
GAGGGCGGCACCCCCGCACAGGGTGTACGGCTGACTTCCTGACCAGGGAAGTCAGCCGTTTTCCATGCCGTCAGGGCACTCTCAGGGCACATCGCTCAGTACGGCTTCCATCATGTCGGCCGTCCGATCCGCCTCTGCCTCCCACAGATGCGTGTAGACGTTCAGCGTGATCGATGGCTTGGCGTGACCAAGGCGCATCTGAACCTGCTTCGGCGTCGCCCCGTTCTTGATCAGCACGGACGCGTAAAAGTGGCGCAGGTCGTGAAGCGTAGTGCCCTCGGGGACGCGTACCTTGCTGCCGGACTTCGCCAGGTAGGCGTTCGCCCGCTTGATGTTGCGGGCCCACAGCTTCGCCCAGCTGCCGCGCCGGATCGCCCCGCCCGTCTCGCTCGTGTACAGCAGCCGAGCACGTCGCCACACAGGCTTACGTGGGTTCGTCCGGTCCTCGATGTACACGGCCTTGGGCGGGAACTCCTTGCGGTGCCGCTCGATCTCGTCGACAACAGACTGCCCCTGAGGCACTGTTCTGTAGCTCTGCTTTGTCTTCGGCTCACCCAGGTACGGCACGCCCTTGTCGGGGCCGATCAGTTGCTGCTTGACCGTGACGGTAGCGGCCGGCTCGTCGTCTTCCATGCCGAACAGCTCGCCCTGGCGAAGTCCGGTGGAAGCCGCCTGCCGCACCAGTGCCCGATACCGGGGGGACGCCGTGACAATCAGCGCCTTCACCGCCTCCGGGTCGAGCGGGTGAATCTCCGGATAGAACACCTCGGGCGGTTTGAGGCCCTCCCACGGGTACTTCGGGATGATGCCCTCCTGGTGGGCCATCTTCAGGATGCTGGTGCAGACGTTCCACGGTGTCGCGAACGACGATGGGGCGATTACCGCAGACCGCTCTTTGATCCACTTCTGGCCGTCTGCCCGCTGGATGCTGCCGATCTGCCGGTTTCCGAACGTCGGGTAGATGTGCAGCCGAAGGGCCCGCTCGACGTTCGTCTCAGTGCGCTCGCGGTGTACGGCCGTCTCCCGCCAGCGTTCGGCGATGGCCTTGAACTTCTGCTTGCCGAGTTCCCGGTTCACGAACGTGCCGTCGTCCAGTTCGGCGGTCACCTTTGCGGCCCGGGACTCCGCGGCGGTCTTCTTCGCGAAGTTCTCCTTGCACTGCTTGCCGGACTGGTCCCGGTAGCGCACCTGCCAGCGCTTCCCGACTCCGTGCTCTGCACCGGGGTACACGGTCGCCGTCTTGGTGCTGTGCGCTTCGCACGGCTTGGCGTCGGCCGGCGGGCGGGATAGGTGCCAGCGGTCATACACGTCAGCCATCAGTTCCCCTCCCCCGAGGGCAAGCCGAGTCAGCCATGAAGTGGCGTGCTTTCTGGTGGGGTTCGCTGCCGTTCCGGGTCACGCTGCGCATCGGCCTCCGATCTCTTCAGCGTCGTACTTGTCGAGCGATGCGGCGTCGTACAGGACATGCCGACCGCGCCTGATGAAGCACTGCGGGCCGGTTCCGGCGTAGCGCCAGTAGCGGACTGTTGCGGGAGACGTGCGGTAGCGCTCAGCGACTTCCGCAGTCGTCAAGTACCTCTTCATGACGTCCTTCCTGGCGAGCGTCGACTCGCTCAGTCACACCCCGAAGCTGCCTTCACGAGTGAGTGCCGCCGCACAAACCGCAATATCCGCAGAAACCCCGGGGAGGGCCACTGACCTGCGGTGATGCGGCGGGCGTGTGACGGCGGGCATCGCTCCGCAGAAACCCGCGATATTCCGCAAAAATCAGAGGCGGTCGTCGACCGGCCCCGGTAGCGAGGGTGGTGCTCGGTTTTTTGCGGAATTTCGCGGGATTGTGCGACGGGCCCCCGGCCGGGGTGGGGCAGGGGTCCCGTCGCAGGTCAGCGGGGTGTCCGGGGCCTATTGCGGATTTTGCGGTTTGTGCGGGATGGGTTGAGGGTGCGGCCGGGTCATCGGCCGCCGTGGCGCAGGGCGGGGTGGGCCTGAAGGCGGGGTGCCGGGGGGCGTCCGCGCTTGCCGGTCTTCTCGGGCTGGTACGACCGCAGATAGCCGTGGTCTTCCAGCAGCGCGAGCGCCGGTTCGAGGTCGGCGACGGTGGGGACCTCGCTGCGGGACAGAACGCTGAACACGTCCCGTCGGCTGACGTCCTCCCACTGGTTGTCCCTCAGCGCTTCCAGCACGCTGCGGGCGCGGGACAGGACCGGGTCGGCGCCCATGACGTCGAACACGGCGAGGGCGTGGGCGGTGTAGTACTCCCCCAGCTCGATCGCCGCGCGCATGGTGGCCTCGGTAACCGGGTGGGCGTAGCCGTTGCCGCCGTGTTCGGCGAGGTGCAGCAGCGCGGCCATGCGGGCGGTGGCCCCGGCAAGCTTTCCAGCCCAGTTCGAGATGTGGCCCAGCTTGCCGCCGCGTGCCTTGAGCTGCGGTTCGATGCGCCTCTGATAGGCGATCAGATCGGCGTCCGCTTCCGGGGTGAGCTGGATGACGGCCGGGTCGGTCCACTCCGCCAGGGACAGGGTGAGGTCGATGACCTTCGCGGTGTAGGTGGCGGCCGTCTGTTCGGGGACCGGGTCGGTGATGATCTCGCGGTCACCGACCGTGGACACCGGCAGGGAGTACAGGAAGCGGGCCAGCAGTCCGCGTCCCTCGAACCCCTTCACCTTCCCGATGTCCCGCAGCACGTCCGGCTGTACGGCGAGGCCGATGGTCAGGGCGGGGGCGTCGATGTACTCGCGGCGGGTCTGCCGGTTCACCCTCAGCCGGTCCCCGGCATGCCCCTTGAGGAAGACTTCCATGTTCGGGGCGCCGGAGTAGCGGCCGGCGATGATGTCGAAGATGCCGCCCTCAGCACTCATAACCGACAGCCGTCCGCCCTGTTCGGCCATGAGCGAGGTGACCGTCTCGGGGGTGGAGTCGTCGGCCAGCAGGACCGGTTCGGCGGGGACGGTGAGCGTGTCGGCGGTCTGTGCGAGACCGACGGCGGTGGCCACCATGTCATCGCGCTTGTCGCCGTCGGCGGACGCGGCCTTGGCGGCAGCTTTGTCGGCCGCTTCCTTGGCCAGCCGCGCCGTCAGTTCCGCTTCCACGATCACGGGCTGCATCGCGGTCTTGAGCTGCTTCTCGGCCTCATAGAGGGGGTTGGTCAGCAGCGCGAAGACGGCGGACTTGCGGTTGGCGGGCGGGAGCGCCACGACCGTGTAGAGGTTGGTGGGCTCGCGCCAGTTGCCGCGTACGTGGACCACCGACCGGCCGCCGGCCGCCGTGGCGAGCACGGCGAGGGCGACCGAACCGGCGAGGTCCACCGGAGTCTGCGTCTCCTGTGCGACCGCCGTCACGAACTCCCCCAACCAGGCGGGGAGGACGTGGGCGGGGAACGGTGGACGCTCGCGGCGGCCGGTGAGGGGAATGGGGTCCTCCCACACGTCCGGTGCCGCGTCCTCGCCGGGCGGTGCTTCCAGGGTGGGCAGTCCGGCCCACAGGTCGGGGCTGTCCACAGGCTGTGCAGTCATGACGCGGTCCTCCCTTCGGCGGTGGCGGTGTGCGGGCAGATGCCGACGATGACGCGGGCTTGCAGGGCGATGACGGCGGCACGGCCCCGGGCGCGTTCGTGGTGCCCGCAGGCACAGAGCCAGTCCGCGACCGGTACGCCTTGGCACTGGATCTGAAGCCCTGGGGTGATGCCGGTGACGGTGACCGTCTGCGGGTCAGAACCAACAGCGATATGGACGCCCTTGCGGGCGGCGCACTTCGGTTCGCCCACGATCGGCCGTGGCGGGCCCTGCATGGCGCCCTGAGGGCCGTTCGTAGGGTTTCGGGATACTTTGTTCATGCCGCGCGCTCCACAGCCGTCTCAAGGCCGTTGGTGACCGCGCGGCGCGCGTAGGTCTCCGGGACGCCCACCGAGACGGCGGCCGTCACGATCTCCTCGCCGATCGCGGCGAGGCCGCACGGTCCCGGGCATGCGGTGTGCTGGGAGGCGAGGAACCGGGCGACGCCGAACGCCTGTGATCCGGCGCCGGATTCGGTGCGGGCCCGTACGAGGGCGAGGCCGCGTTCGAGACCGGTGCGGACGTAGCGCTCGGTGTGGCGGCACCCGGTGGCCACCGAACGGCCCCACGTGGCGCGGGCAGGGAGAGAAGAGGCCACCCCGCGCCGGGCGGGGGTGGTGTCTTCCTTCACGACCAGGGCGCGCACGGCCGCCGGGAGAACGACCATGCGACCGGTGCCGGAACCGAGCCACCGGGCGTACTGCGTCAGCGACTTGATGTCGACCCCGGGCCGGACTGCGTTCGACGACGCCATGGCGCCCCGGTAGATCCAGTGTTCGCCCCGCGTCGTCCGCACGGTCCGGGTGGCGGGCAGCGTCGCGCGGGCCCAGTCGACGGCCGCCGCGTTGTCCAGGTCGACCACCGTCAGCCCGGCCCCGCCGGGGTGGTAGGCGACGGCCACCGCCTCACGCCACAGCGGCGCCCACACGGGCGAGGTGAGGACGTGCGGATCGGTGGTCGCAGCGGCCCACGCGTGGCACGGCGCGGGGCACCTGCAGGGGCCCGCGCTCTTCATGTTCGGCCGGCCGCCACACGCGTTCTTCGCGCATGTGCGGCAGTTGCCGAACGGGACCTTGCCCGCTCGCAGCGGAAGCGGCGGCACACCGGCCTCAGCAAGGGCGAGGGCGATGCGCAAGGACTCGGGAATCGTGCTCACGCGACAGCCCCCAAGGAGGTGGCGAGGTGGGCGAGGTAGGCACGGCCGATCCACTCGGTGTAGGCGGGCGGGAGTGCCTCGCGCAGCCGAAGGTGGTCGGTGGACCAGTCGATTCCCTTGGCCCATTGGATCTCGGGGACGGTTGCCTTGCCGCCTCCCTTGCCGTACGCGGCCACGTACGGGCCGTCGTGGTACTCGCCGTGGCGCCAGCCGCGCACCCTGCCCCGATGCCGGGGGTGGGCCGGCTGCACGGCCGTCCAGCCCCCGAGTTCGAAGTAGCGGTGCATGAGCACGGCGAGGCCGAACTGTTCACCGCACAGCCGGATGTCCTTGCGGACCTCGGAGCCGGCCACGTTCTCGATCGCGTACGGCCGACCCGTGGCTTCCAGCGCGGCCCGCACGGGGGCGATGAGCCGGGGGTAGGTACGGCCGATCGCGGCGTTGCGAGCGGCGTTGGTGCCCTTGGTGGGGGCGCCCTCGCCCTGGCAGGGCGGCGAGACGTGGATGAAGTCGTACTCGTGGCCGTGGGCGCGGATGTACTCGACGACGTCGCCCTGGTGGAAGTCGTCGCCCCGGTAGTCGGGTTGCGGTTCGATGTCCACGCCGGTGATGTGGCAGTTCGGGCCGAAGGCACGCCGGTAGCCCTCGGTGCCACCGCCGATGCAGCAGCAGCCGTCCAAGACCTTGAAGGGGCGGAAGGTGTCCGGCACTCGCCGGATGTCGGTGGGTTGCGTCATGCTGGGAGATCTCCAGTTCCTGGGATGGATGCTGGGAGGTCAGGGCGGCCCCGGACTTTGGCGAGACGGGGGCCGCCCTTGGCGTAGCTACTGGTAGAAGCGGTTGCGCTTGATGACGGCCTTGCGGATGTTGACCGTGGTCCCGCCCTTGTGGCTGCTCGCGCTGAACACCTGCACCGCGATCCACCCGCCGAAGATCACGGCGGCCAGCGTGATGAGCTGAGTGATCAGCGCGGTCAGGGCGGCGATGAACGTTGTCAGCAGCAACAGCCCGCCGCACACCGCGAGGAACCCCACACCCCCGAGGGCGACGTTCACGGCCGAGCGGGAGACGGGCGGCTTGGCCACGACGGGTTCGGGCTGGGCGGGGTTGATGGCGTAGCCGGTGACGACGCGGCCGTCCGGCAGGACGACGCTCGCCACGGCCGGGACGGTGCCCGACTGGACGGGAACGAGCGGCGCCGGCGTCATCACGGCGGGGGTAATGGGGGTGGGCTGGTGGACTTCCACGGCCCCATGGACGGGGACGCGTTGGGTGTGCTCGGGGTACATGCGGAATCCCTTCCGAAGACGGGTCAGGGAGGCGGAGGCACCCCCTTCGGGATGCCGTGTGGAGGGGGTTTCAGGGGTCTGACCTGGGGTGCCTCCCTGCCTCCCTGAGTGATCATTCGTGCAGGTCAGGGCCAGGGAGGCGGGTCAGGGAGGGGGTTAGGGAGTTCTCCCTGTCTCCCTGACCCGGGCGGGGTCGGCTCCCTGTCATCCGGCGTCGGAAGCGGAACCGTCTCCGTCGCGGTTGGCGAGGGCGCGCAGGACGCGTTCGCGGGCGACGACCATGACGCCGTCGGACTTGTACGGCTCGGCGGCGGCGTCGTCCAGGACGCGCTTGAGGTCGATGAACGACCAGCTGCCGTAGGCGTCCGCGTTCAGCGTGGCGAGCCGCGCCAGCACGTCCTTCGTGCGCACGCGGGTCGCGTCGCCGACGACAGCGGCGATGTCGGCGAGCGGGTCACGGTCCTCGCCGCGCTCGATGGCGTGCAGGGTGGTGACGCCGTCGCGCATCGCCTTGGCTCGGTCGGTGATGGCCTTGGCAGCGTCGTCGTCGATGTAGTGCGTGCGCACCGTGATGGACGACTGTCCGGCCGGGATGTCGATGCCGGAGGAGGCCAGGACCAGGGTTCCCTGATCCAGGCCGGGACGCAGCAGGTTCGGCGCGGCGCCGCCGTCGACGGCCTTGTCCCCGAGCGCCATGCGGGCCTGAGATTCCGTGCCAAGCGCGAGCGAGGCGCGGGTGTGTGCGCCCTCGCGGACCATCTTGGGGAGGTTCTCGTTGGTGGGGTCCTGGGTGCCCTGCCACATCAGGACGTTGACCGCGCGACCCTGGTTGTGGATCTTGCGGACGGCCATGAAGTACCGGCTGGTGGCCTTGGAGCCGCCGTACGGGCGCTTGTCCTCGTCCTTGAGGGGGCACATGAACGCGACCTGTGCCTCGTCGACCAGCACGATCAGCGGCGGGAACTGCGTTCCGGGCGGGGCCATCAGACGCCGGTTCATCTCGTCGACCGCGCCTTCGACCATCTCGGTCACCTGGATCACGTGCTCATCCGTCGGCCCCTGGATCAGCGTCGTGGCGAGGCCGTCGAACATGGCCCAGTCGCCGACGCCCTTGAGGTCGCCCATGAGGAACTGCACCGACTTGTCCAGCGACAGCCACAGGGCCAGGGAGCGCAGGGCGACGGTCTTGCCCTGGTTGGACAGGCCCGTGATGAGCAGGTGCCGCTGATACAGGCTCAGCGCGGCGGCGTCCCCGCGCAGGTCCTGACCCCACGGGGCGCGGCCCTTGGCGTAGTCGGCGGTCATCGTCTCGTCGGTGACCAGCGGCGACGGCCCGATCGGCTCGTCCAGCGCCCCTGAGTCCGCGACCCACAACCTGACGGTGCGGGCGGCGGTGGGGATGGTGATGAACACCTCGTGCTCGTGCCGGGTGAGGTTCTCCGCCAGCTTGCGGCGGCGCTGCTGCACCTCGTTCGTCGACACCCCCGACGGAAGGGTCACGTCGACTTCGACACCGCATCCGGCGATCGTGATGGGGCCGAGCATGGAGGCGCCGGCGTCGCCCATTTCCTTGATGGCGTTGCGCATCGCGGGGATGCCCAGGTCGCGCAGGGCCTTGACCACGATGGACGGGGTGATCGGCTCACCCTCGCCGGAGCGCACGTTCGCGGGCAGTGCCCATTGGGGTGCGGCCTGCTGCTTGCTGCCGACGGCCCACAGGGCGAGCAGGGCCAGGAACGGGCCGATCGTGAGGGCCGGGCCCCACACGATCTGCACGATCCGGATCAGCAGGCCGATGAAGTCGATCGTCGCGGCGAGCGGGGTGATGACGTCCTTGACGTCGCCGTTGTTGATGGCCATCACCACCCCGAGCGCGACGAGCGTCCCGATGCCCATCCCGGTGCCGACCGCGACACCCTTGGCGACCTCCAGCGGGGAGTGCAGCAGGTCCATGCGGCGGCGGTGGCGTGCGTCGCGGAAGCGCTGCCCGCGCTCCTCCCACTCCTGCGCCAGCTCGTAGTTTCCCGCGGCTTCGGCGGCGCGCTGCATGCGTTCGTAGCGGGCCGGAGTGCGGGCGTCCCAGGCACGGCGGGCCACGATCCGGCCCCCGTTGAACGTGTAGAGCCCGTGCCGTGCCACCGCTCGGCCGGTGGTCTTGGTGCGCTCGTGGGTGGCGGCGGTCTTCACCGCGCGCCCGGAGCGCACCCACAGCGGCACCGGACGGGCGGGCGGCGCCTCGGGGACCACGGTCAGCGTGGTCACGGCCGCCTCATCGGTCGGCGGTTCGGTGTTCTTGTGCAGGTGAACGACGTTCTCGGTCATGCTGGGATGTCTCCTGACTGCCCCGATCCGGGGCGGGAGGTGGCCCGGGGTGGCTGTGTCCGTGGAAAGAGGCGGCCACCCCGGGTGTTGTGGCTGGTCAGAACCAGCGGGACTTCGGCTTGGGGGGCACCAGGTAGGGGTGGCCGTTGCGCATGTGGTCGACGCACTGCGGGCAGTCCTCGCGGGGCTTGAGGTGGCGGTGTGCGCGCCGGTCGTGGGCGTGCTGCCAGCACTGCGGGCACTGGCCCGGAGGCGTCTCGGTGCGGGCCATGGTCACCACCCCCAGCCCGAGGACTTACGGGCGACCTTGGCGCGGGCGGCCTCGGTGATGAGCCGCTGGCGCTCGCCGATCAGGGCGGTCAGTTCCGCGTTCAGCCGGGTCTCGACGGCGGAGCCGACGGAGTCCATCCGGTTCTCCGCACCGGCCGTGCTGTTGCCCCGGTGGATGCTGCGGGCGCCGCCCGCCATCGCGCGGGTCATGGCGAGCCGTTCCCGGGCGGTCAGCGGCCACCACTCGCCCCGCTTGACGGCTTCCAGCTTGTTCTGCGTGCGCCGGATCTCCTTGTCCAGGCGGCGGATGTCGGCATTGCCCATGGTCAGGCGCTCCTCAGGGTGTGGTGGGTGGAGGTGGAGCGGGTGGGGTCGCAGGGCTCGCACGTGCCGATCGAGGTCCGGATGACGTAGCCGACGTCCTTGCCGCATGCGGGGCAGGTGCGGCGGGGGCGCATCATCGCTTCGTGCGCCCGCCACCGCGCCGGCGTCATCGGCCGCACGGGCTTGGCCAGGTCGATGCGGTAGAGGTACGCGGCCGCGATGCCGCGCGGGTAGCGCCACATCAACTGAGCGGCGATCTCCTGACCGCCCGGCCGCAGCCCACGTGCCCGCAACTGCTTACGCGTGGCCAGACCCTCAGGGGCCAGGTGAAGCGGGTAGGTGGGGATGCCGTACGTGGCGCCGTCCGGGTCCCAGAACCGGGCCTGCATCAGGCAGCCTCAGCCCGCTCAGCGAGCAGGGCATCGCGCAGCTTGCGGGCGTTCGCGGGCGAGGTGTGGATCGCACGGCGGATGCCCTCGCCGGTCACCTTCGCGTCCGGCCAGTCAGCGGTGGCCTTGCGTGCCTCAGCGAGCAACTGATCCGGGGTGCGCTTCGGTCGGGGCGATCGAGCCGCCTCGGGGAGCCTGCCGGTCGCCCGTCGCGGCGGGGTCGACTCCGCCGCGATGCTCCGCCGCGTGGGCTTCGTGACGGCAGGCTCGATCGGGGCGGCGATGGCGGGCACCGGCTTCAGCGGAGGAATCGACTTGCCCAGGTCGACCGCGACCGGATCCGGCACCGACAGCCGGGCCAGCGTCACCACCGGCTCCGGGGTCGATTCCCGCAGCTCAGCCATAGACCGTTTCATTGCGGTCTCGGTGGATTCCTCCGCATTCGCGCCCGGGGCGGGATCGAGGACGGCGACTGGGTGCGTGCCGCCGAACATCGACGCGAGCGCAGCATCCGCACCGGCCGTGACCCGACTGCGCTGCACCTCCAGCAGCCTCGATCCGAGCGCCACATCCCCGACACCGACCCTGCGCGCCAGACGCCACGACTTCAGCTCCGACCACTTCCTGACCCAGCCCGTCGGATGCTGCGTGGCACGAGCGCGGTGGTAGGCGAGCGCCTGCACCAAGTCGGCGGTGCGACGCTCGTGCTCCGCGTCACGGCCGTCCGTGTGGACCACGATGCGCCGGGCGAGGAACGCCATGCCCTCCGCCGACACGGACATGCCCATCGGGGTCAGGGCGTAGATGACGGTGCGGCCCATGTCGGGTGCGGCCATCGCGCCCATGACAGCGGCCGCGGCCGGCAGCGCCCACAACCCCATCCGGACGATGGGCGGGGAGGACTGGCCCAGCATCGTCAGACCTAGCAGGACCAGAGCGAGCACGGCGGTAGCGCCCTCACCGGCCGCGAGCGCACCGAGCGCGGTGCCCTTGCCGTAGGAATGGCCGATGTTGCTGTACGTGCCGATCCCGCCGAACACGCCCGTAGCGAGCATCGGCACGAACGCGGCTGCCAACACACCGATCTGAACGTGGGTCAGCTTGGTTGCGCTCAACGGAACCACCCCCGGTGCTTCTTCGGGGCGGCCTCCGCTTCGGCGCGGCTCGCGGTGTCCCGCAGCGCCTTGCCACGCGCCCGCAGCCGGTCGGCCTCACGCTGAGCGCGGGCCGCCTTCGCCGGATCGCTGTAGTCACGGCCCTGCCGCCCGTACACGTCGGCGGTCATCTGCTGCCGCTCCGACTCCTGCTCGGCCTGGTAGGCCATGCCACGCAGGCGCGGCGCCTGCCGGGCGGCCCACAGCTGTTCCGGGGTCTGCATGTCCTTGAATCGGCGGCCCATTACGCGGCACCCCCCGGCAGGCTCACGCCGGCCGTGCGGTTGGCCACGTCGCGCCGGGCGGTGAGCACCCGGTTGCGTGCGCGGCGGATGCGGCGGGCGTCCAGCTCGGTCGGCGTGCGGTCAAGGGTGATGATCTGCGCGTCCAGCAGGTCGACGTCCGCCAGGATGACGGGCAACTCCTGCTCGATCGCGTCCAGCTCCGCATCCGTCGGCTCGATGAAGTCGGCGAACGCGGTAACAGCGTCCTGAACAGTGACGATGGGGCTCATGGGTCGTGGTTCCTCTCAGCAGTGGAAACGGCCCGAACAGCACCCCCGGAGCTGCAACTCCGGGGGTGCGCGCCGTTGAAGGTGAATGCCGCACACGGGTGGTGCGGTAGGCCGCAAAGAGCGGCCGGTGCCCCGGACTGGACTCGAACCAGTCGGGATTGCCGCGCGGGGCACGCCGGTCTTCTCCGCCTTGTTTCCGACCCCTTCGGGCAGGCGGACCACGGGTTACCGGCAGTTCCCTGTTTGGAGTTGTCAACCAACTGACGCTGCCTTCGTACTCACCCCTGCGGGCTTTCCTCCGGGCGTTGCACGGTCGGCATCACACGGCACTGAGTGGTGTGTATTACCTACCACTCACGTTGGCAGAAGGATTGCGCGTCGTCAACCCCGTCGCTTTCGACTTGGGGCCGCCGACCCTTCCCGTGCGGTGGTGATTCAACTGTCGCCAAACCGCGGGCACTTCGGGAGCGTGCACTTGGGGGTGCACTCGTGCACTCCTACGCGGCCCCCTCTACACCCCGGCTTTGACCTGCGTAGAGTGACGTTGGGTCAAGCTGGTACTACGGCCGCTCTCTGGGGGTTCGATGGCAGACCAGAACGCCAGACTGGCTGCGCTCATGCAGGAAGCCGACCTCTCGCACAAGTCGCTTGCTCGCGCGGTGGTCACCGCTGCCGCCCGGTCGAGCGAGGTCGTCACCTGTGACCACACGTACGTCACCAGGTGGCTCAAGGGCTCCATACCGCGCGGCAACATGCCTCAGTTCATCGCCGACGCCATCGGGCGCAAGCTGGGACGCCAACTCGCTATAGACGACGTCGGGATGGGCAGCGCGGCGGTGTCCGCTGTACAGCCGGACCTGGGCTTGGAGTTCGCGGACAAGCCGGAGACGGCAACCAAGACAGTGTCCGACCTCTGGCGGGCCGATCTGGCTGACGCTCAGGCGTTGGTGCGGGCGCAGCCGGACTCTGCAGCATGGAACACCGCTTCCCTGCGCTGGATTGTCGCCCCTCCGGACAGCGAACTCGCGCAGGCAGGCAACAGAGCGGTCGGCGCCGTGGACGTGGACATGATCCGCTCGACAGCCGACGCCTTCAGCATGCTTGACGGCAAGTTCGGCGGTGGCCACGCCCGGCGGGCTCTGATTCAGTACCTGCACACGGATGTCCGCCCGATGCTTGACGGAAAGTACTCCGACGTCGTGGGCAAGGAACTGCACTCCGCCGTGGCCGAAGCACTCCTACTCGCCGGTTGGATGTCGTATGACAGCGGCTTGCACGGCATCGCTCAGCGGTACCTGATCCAGGCTCTGCGCATGACGCAAGCAGCAGGTGACAGGCTCCTGGGCGGAAGCATCCTCTCGGCGATGAGCCATCAGGCGACGTTCTTGGGGCGGTACCAGGACGCCGCGACCCTCGCCCGTGCGGCATACACAGGCCCCGCTGGCGTCCTCGGGCCGACGATGACGGCACAGTTCCGCGCCATGGAGGCGCGGGCTCTCGCCCGCCTCGGGGATGCACGAGGTTGCGACCTCGCCCTCGCAGAGGCGGAACGCATGCTTGGCCTACGGACCCCGGACAGCGATCCGCCGTACATCGCATACTTCGACGAAGTGGAGCTTGCAGCCGAGATAGGCCACTGCTTCCGCGACCTGGGCCGCTCCGTGGAGGCCACGGAGCGGGGTGCCGGCTCCATCTTCGGTGACGGCCTGAACAACCGAAGCGACTTCTTCGCGACGATGGTTCAGGCTGAGGCACATATCAATCAGGGCGAGATCGGTCAAGGATTCAATATCGCATTGAACGCACTCAAACTCGGCGAGGGGCTGAAGTCCGCGCGTTGCGTTCAGTATGTACGGGAATTCCAGGGACGCGTAACGCCTGGAATGAGGCGGGCCACGGAGTTCCTTGCATTCGAGGAACAAGCCCGTGGCTTCCGCCTCTGGCAACAGGTCGGCTGACGCCCCTAGAAAGGTGCCCAATCCCGACGAGATCCACCCGACCGGAGGCTTTCCACCCTCTTCTCAACTTCCTCCGCCGCGCGAGGATCGGTACCGGCATTCTGCGAAAGCCACGTGACCATCAACAGTTCCCGAATGCTCCGCAGGACCGAATACCCAGACCATCCCCTCACATCGAATCCGTATCCGGTAACGAAATCCGCATACTCAGCTTCTGTGTGCCAGGCGAAGCTGTCGTAGTACATGGCGGTCTGCATGAGATCCCACTCTCGCGGGCCCGTGACGAACCCATCTAGGTCGATGACCTTGGGGTGCCCGGCCGCGTCGTGCAGGACGTTGCCCACGTTGAAGTCACCATGGAGATGCCCGACCGGAAGGGCGAACCGGAGACGGCCGTATTCGCCCTCCAAGTCATCTGCCATCGTCCGGAGGAAAGAGCGGGTCGCGTCCGGGATCGCGGCACGATTCAGGCGCTGTGTGACTTTTTCGAAAGGCCGAAGGGGTGGGAGAGAGAAATGCGGTGACTCCAGTTCGTGAAGTCGCCGAAGCAATTCACCCATCTCGCCAGTACAGGCGTACGTTTCCCCGTCGGCTAGGCCTTGCCAAAACGTCACCGGATGCCCGTGAATGACCACCGGTTGTTCAGCCGCTGTGACCAGGCGTGCCGCCGGGTATTCCTCAGCCTCAAGCCATTCCGCTACGGCCACTTCCCTTTGCACGGAGGGAAGACGATCAGGGCTACGACCTACCCGAGAGACGATACGGCCGCCGTCGATTCGGAATACCGCATGGTCCCCGAATCGCAGCATCTCGATTCCGTTCGGGTCTACGTCTGCGACCTCGCACGCCTTTCGCAGAATGGTCGCTGCCGCGTCTGCGTCGAACTCTGTGCGCTCGGTCGTCGTCATGCCGTCTGAGCCCCCTGTCCGCCCGGCAATGCGCGGACCTCCCGTCCTCGCCCGGCAGCCTTGCCAATGAGTCCTCGCCCCTCCATCTGCGCGATGGCAGAGCGGACGGCAGTCCTCGACGCTCCGAACCGCTCGCATAGCTCCTTCTCGGTGGGGAAACGGTCGCCGACGCTGACCTCGTCAGCCCGCAACAGGTCGGTCACCTTCTCGACCAACGGCCGACGGTCGCCGCTCCCTGCGACGTACCACCCGACGCCCTGCACCGACTCGATGACGGCCTCAGCTCGGAGCGCGGCAAGCGCCCGCTCGATGGTGCTGCGGCTGACGCCGTACTCGCTCACGAGTGCCGACTGAGACGGCAGCGCCTCAGTGATCTTTCCCTTCCTGATCTTCTCGCGGAGGGATTCCGAAACCTCCAGGTACGTACCTCGCGGACTGCCCTGCGGCACGTGACCTCCCCTTCCTTGCCCCGCCAGCGTCCTGCCAGCGCCTCACAGCTTCAAGCTTCGCACGCGAGTCCCAGTCTGCCGCCTGTCTGTCTTGGCTATGCCTTCAGAGCAGCCTCGATTGCAAGTGAAATTCGAAGTTCCCCCCGCCTGCAAAACGCCCCATCCCGGCCCGGATGACCTGAACACCCGAATCATGCTTAGAAGCGTACGTAATGATCACGGGAGTGAGATCCTTATGCGCCGCGTCACCAAAGCTGGGGAACTCCTCCGACGGTTCAATTAATTCTCGTACGGCTCTAATTCTTGGCGACCTCAGTGCGCTGGTTGGATGAGCAGCCCGAGACGTCCTGAATGACAGCAGCAGCAGACCATCGAAGACTGGATATTCCCTCCCTTCAACAAGGATGTGCGACCCACCTATTGCAGCGATCCGCTCGTTGAGTTCTTCGCGAACCGCCTGGATCATCGTCACCCCGTAGGGGGAACTCGTATTCAGGCCACTTACTTCATGGGCCGCTTGCGCCCGCTCATGCGCCGACTCGATACCAGCAACAATCGCACTGCGTAGGCTCGCTGGAAAAATCTCAGCGCCACCCTCACGACTTGCCAAGTCATTCACCGAGCGCTCGTCGACCTGCATTTTAAAGGCAGCAGAGGCCTCGGCAAGCAATTGACTCGGGGTAAGCATAAATAGTGCAACCCCCGCACGATTCCGCAACTCTTTCTCAAGTTCTGATCTCGGTCGGGCAGGACTCTGATTAGTCCGTGGCGTCCACCAATCCTCCTTGATATCACCAGTGACTAGCAACACATCACGGCTGGTTCGCGCAGCTTCATCAATGACCTGCTTCCAGACGATATAGTCGCCTGCTGCCTGGCCATCCGGCTTTTCACCATAGTCCGCGTAGCCCGGAGGGATCTCCTTTTCTGCTCGCCGCTTCCCCTCCGCCACGGCCTCTAAATACTCCTCAGAGGAAAGGGGGTCGCCGATTCTGCCGAGAAGCAACGGCTCCAGTTGCAGGAGAACAGGGTCTGTTCGGGTACTTTCCGTGCCCCCCAAAGCGTCTTCTTTCGCCTGCTCCTCAATAAATAGCTTCATTTTATCGAGCGAGTTCTGAATTCCCTCCTTGTATCTTCCGATACGTTGGCGGGCTGCATCGTCTGCATCTAGATGCACGTCTTTTAGCCACCGCTCAACTGCGTCACTCAGCGATCTGAAGGATTTATCAAGTGCCGTGCACGCAGTTCGAGCCTTTGCGTGGTGATGACCTTTCACTGATGGCAGATCGCGATTCCTCCAGAACTCAGACAACACTTGGTGCGGTACCCAAATTTGGTTTTGGAGTTGGCGGAGTACTGCGAACGTGTCCCTTCGAGTTCTGCCATTCGATCGGTACAGATTTATCAGGACGTTGGTGTCAACGACAATCATTCCAGTCTCAAAAAGCCGCCTATAGTCATCTCCGGCCGGAGTCCTATAGGCGTCATCGCAATCGAAAATTCCGCGCCTTCCCGCATTCTTATCCTCACCTGCCGGCGCAGATTCACCGTCGTTGTTCAATTCTCCCCCTAGCGCAGCCGCGTCAAGTTGCATGCGAGTAGCCATTTTCCCATACGTTCCTGTCGAAAACAGGGTTTTTGCAAGAATTCGCTTGCATACCCCTCGCAAGCGAGAGGATGTGGTCGGCAATCGTCGCTATGAGCCCGGCTATGACAGCCCAGACGTCGCCCTCCACCTCAGCACCCACGTGGCAGATGCTTCAGCCAGCTTCGCCGCTCCTGCCCTGGTCTGTGTCCAGTCACTGCCGTGTCCAGTCACTGCCGGACGCCCCCGTACGGCCAGGCGGACGGTTGGAAAGCGTGTTGGGGGCAACCCCTCACGAACTCGCCCCACCAGTCGTGGCGCCCGCACGGGTCTGAGCATCAACGAACTCGTTCGCATCACGCCCTGACCAGCGTGGACGATGCTGAAGGCAGGGTTCCCGATCGCCGATCTTCCTGTCACCGTGGAGATATGATGGACGACTTACCAGTACGCATCGTCGGCGAGTGCGTAGTCACCAAGCCTGGGGTCGGGCCAGTGCCGACGGTATGGCTTCCGCTGCACGGGCAAGTCATCGCTAAGCTGCCGCCCCGGAAGGGCAACCGCCGTTGGCTGCACGAGACAGTGGGCATCCGTTCCCCGGGGTTCAACGGTGATCAATGGAACCTGCCACGAAGCAGTCTCGTGCGGCTGGTGACAGCGGCGGTCGACCGGTACGGGTTCATCGTGCTCTGGCGAGACATGTCGAAGCTGTCGCAGTGCACAAGGGCGTGCTTGGAAGCGACGGGTATCGAATGCCAGTGCTCATGCCTAGGGGCGCATCATGGGCAGGACGCCGCAGGCTGGTTTGAGCGGGTCGGGGACGCGGTGGTGGCCGACACCGGCGAATGCACCCGTACCGGCGTCGTCTACGGCGCGAGAGGCAGCGACGCGAACGCCGTGGTCTACGGCGGCGAACTGACGGGCGAACGCTACTGCGTCGATCGCGCTGGCCGACGTAACTGGCCAGCGGCCGCGCAATTCATGTGCGCGAGCTGCATGACCGTGCGCGCGAGCGTGTGGGACCACTGCCATACGCATGGCTTCGTGCGCGCTCCACTGTGCAATCGCTGCAACACACGTTACTGGCGTGGATGGCGACCTCAGCATGGTCGAGCAACACACAGCCGCAACCTGGATGACAGCTACTACCGCCTGTGCCCCAAGCACACAGACACATGGAGGCCTTGCAGTGCATAGCTCAGGGGTTCGCCCACTACGCGTCGTCGAAGTCTGCGACAGATCCTTGCCGCATCCGGAGGGCACAACGAGGGCACAACGGCGTCACACAGGCTCAGCGGCAGCCAACGCCACCAAACGCCATTTCCCCTGGTCAGCGACGTAGCTTGACAGTCTCCGCAGACAATGCAAGTGAGGGCGGCACCCCCG
>NZ_JBVHVE010000033.1:0-21103 GCF_055564995.1 Streptomyces sp. NPDC028907 | reverse complement strand
CCGTCCGGCGTTTGAGGACGAGGCCCGAAGGGCCGACAGCGGGGGTCTGGGGGCGCAGCCCCCAGGGATGGGACGGGTAGGGGCGGCGGGGGCGAGGAAAGTCAGCTCGCCGTGTCCTCCCGGCGTACCGACAGCAGGTCCTCCAGTTGCTCCTCGCGGGCCTGGGCGGCCACGAAGAGGAGTTCGTCGCCGGCCTCCAGGGAGTCCTCGCGGGAGGGGGTGAGCACGCGGGTGCCGCGGATGATGGTGACCAGGGAGGTGTCCTGGGGCCACTCGACATCGCCGACCTGGGTGCCGGCCAGGGCCGACTCCTCGGGGAGGGTCAGCTCCACGAGGTTGGCGTCGCCGTGGCTGAAGCGGAGCAGACGGACCAGGTCGCCGACGCTGACCGCCTCCTCGACCAGGGCCGACATCAGACGCGGGGTGGAGACGGCCACGTCGACGCCCCAGGACTCGTTGAAGAGCCATTCGTTCTTGGGGTTGTTCACGCGGGCGACGACGCGCGGAACGCCGTACTCCGTCTTCGCCAGGAGCGAGACGACCAGGTTGACCTTGTCGTCGCCGGTCGCGGCGATCACCACGTTGCAGCGCTGAAGGGCAGCCTCGTCCAGGGACGTGATCTCGCAGGCGTCGGCCAGCAGCCACTCCGCCTGGGGAACGCGCTCGACCGAGATGGCGGTCGGCGCCTTGTCGACGAGCAGGACCTCGTGGCCGTTCTCCAGCAGTTCGCCCGCGATCGAGCGGCCGACCGCGCCGGCACCGGCAATGGCGACCCTCATCAGTGACCGCCCTCCTCTTCGGGACCCTTGGCGAACGCCGCCTCGACCTTGTCGACCTCGTCGGCGCGCATCATCACGTGCACCAGGTCGCCCTCCTGCAACACCGTCTGCGAGCTGGGCAGGATCGCCTCGCCGAGCCGCGTCAGGAACGCCACGCGGACGCCCGTCTCCTCCTGGAGCCTGCTGATCTTGTGGCCCACCCAGGCCGTGGACGTGTGCACCTCGGCGAGCTGGACACCGCCGGTGGGATCCCGCCACAGCGGCTCGGCGCCCGAGGGGAGCAGACGGCGCAGCATCTGGTCGGCCGTCCAGCGGACCGTGGCCACGGTGGGGATGCCGAGGCGCTGGTAGACCTCGGCGCGGCGGGGGTCGTAGATCCGGGCCGCGACGTTCTCCACGCCGAACATCTCGCGGGCCACGCGCGCGGAGATGATGTTCGAGTTGTCCCCGCTGGAGACGGCCGCGAAGGCGCCGGCCTCCTCGATGCCCGCCTCGCGCAGAGTGTCCTGGTCGAAGCCGACGCCGGTGACCCGGCGGCCGCCGAACCCGGGGCCCAGCCTGCGGAACGCGGTGGGGTCCTGGTCGATCACGGCGACCGTGTGCCCCTGTTGCTCCAGGGTCTGGGCAAGAGCGGAACCCACCCTTCCGCAACCCATGATGACGATGTGCACGGTCTTACCCCGCACTCCTCGTTAGGCGTCTGACTTGCGTGAACGTGGTGCTCATATCCTTCTCTCGGTTCGCCGGGCAACAGGCGCGGGCCGGTCGCGGACCGCTGGGCAACATCATGCCGGGGAATGCCGGGGATGATCCCTCGCGGTACGGATCGTGGACCGCCCTGCAGGCCGGCCCGCGTGTGCCTCGGTCCACCGTAACGTCCGCCTCCGACACACCGACCGGCGAGTCGGCCGTCCCGTACGACCCCCTCAGCGGCGGTTGAAGCTGCGCAGGCTGGCGAGTGCCAGGAGGCCTAGTCCGGCGAGCGAGACGAGGGCCCCGACGAGCTCGGCGGCCGTCTGCGACATGAGGTCTCCCGGATGTGATGAGCGTACTGACGCAGGTGGGCGGATCCACAGGTACGCAGGTCATGGAGGCACGGGGGCGCCACGAGGGCCCGTGCCCGGCACGTGCGCAGCACGGAATTCACCCCGGCGCCGCGCGCGATTTCACCCGGATGTGCTCCGCCCCAGCAGGGGGGCCTACGATTCTCTGTTGTGTCCAAACTGACCGACGTGCCCAAACGGATTCTGATCGGGCGCGCGCTGCGCAGTGACCGGCTGGCGGAAACGCTCCTGCCGAAGCGCATCGCACTGCCCGTCTTCGCTTCCGACCCGCTGTCCTCCGTGGCATACGCGCCCGGAGAAGTGCTGCTGGTCCTCTCCATCGCGGGCGTGTCGGCGTACCACTTCAGCCCCTGGATCGCGGTCGCGGTCGTCGTCCTGATGTTCACCGTGGTCGCCTCCTACCGGCAGAACGTGCACGCCTACCCCAGCGGTGGCGGCGACTACGAGGTGGCGACCACCAACCTCGGCCCCAAGGCAGGCCTGACGGTCGCGAGCGCCCTGCTCGTCGACTACGTCCTGACCGTCGCCGTCTCCATCTCCTCCGGCATCGAGAACCTCGGCTCCGCGATCCCGTTCGTCGTCGAGCACAAGGTCGAGTGCGCGGCCGCGGTGATCCTGCTGCTGACGGTGATGAACCTGCGCGGCGTCCGGGAGTCCGGCAGCCTCTTCGCGATCCCGACGTACGTCTTCGTCGCGGGCGTCTTCATCATGATCGCGTGGGGCGCGTTCCGCGGGCTGGTCCTGGACGACACCATGCGGGCTCCCACGGCTTCGTACGAGATCAAGCCGGAACACCAGGGCCTCGCGGGCTTCGCGCTCGTCTTCCTGCTGCTACGGGCCTTCTCCTCCGGCTGCGCCGCGCTCACCGGCGTGGAGGCGATCTCCAACGGTGTCCCGGCCTTCCGCAAGCCCAAGTCGAAGAACGCCGCGACGACGCTCGCGGCGATGGGCCTGCTGGCCGTCACCATGTTCTGCGGCATCATCGTGCTCGCGCTGGTGACCAAGGTCCGCATGGCCGAGAACCCGGCCGTCGACCTGGTCAAGGACGGCGTCGCGGTCGGCTCCGGCTACGTCCAGAACCCGGTGATCACCCAGGTCGCCGAGGCCGTCTTCGGCAAGGGCAGCTTCTTCTTCGTCGTGCTCGCGGCGGCCACCGCCCTGGTGCTCTTCCTGGCCGCCAACACCGCCTACAACGGCTTCCCGGTGCTCGGCTCGATCCTCGCCCAGGACCGCTATCTGCCGCGCCAGCTGCACACCCGCGGCGACCGGCTCGCCTTCTCCAACGGCATCGTGCTGCTGGCCGGCGCCGCCATGCTCCTGGTCTGGATCTACGGCGCCGACTCCACCCGTCTGATCCAGCTCTACATCGTCGGCGTGTTCGTGTCCTTCACGCTCAGCCAGACCGGCATGGTCCGCCACTGGAACCGCCTCCTGGCGACCGAGAAGGACCAGGCCAAGCGCCGCCACATGATCCGCTCCCGCGCGATCAACACCTTCGGCGCGTTCTTCACCGGCCTGGTCCTGATCGTCGTGCTCGTCACCAAGTTCACGCACGGCGCCTGGGTGGCCCTGCTCGGCATGGTGATCTTCTACGGCACGATGACGGCGATCCGCCGCCACTACGACCATGTCTCCGAGGAACTCGCCGCCCCCGAGGGTCCGAGCGACGACAGCGTACGGCCGTCCCGCGTCCACTCGGTCGTCCTGGTCTCCAAGATCCACCGCCCCGCCCTGCGCGCCCTGGCCTACGCCAAGCTGCTGCGCTCGGACACCCTGGAGGCGCTCAGCGTCAACGTCGACCCGGCGGAGACCAAGGCGCTGCGTGAGGAGTGGGAGCGGCGCGGGATCGACGTACCGCTGAAGGTGCTCGACTCGCCGTACCGCGAGATCACGCGGCCGATCATCGAGTACGTGAAGGGGCTGCGCAAGGAGTCCCCGCGCGACGCGGTGTCGGTGATCATCCCCGAGTACGTCGTCGGCCACTGGTACGAGCATCTGCTGCACAACCAGAGCGCGCTCAGGCTGAAGGGCCGGCTGCTGTTCACGCCGGGCATCATGGTGACGTCCGTGCCCTACCAGCTCCAGTCGTCCGAGGTCGCCAAGGCCCGTGCCCGCAAGCGGCAGGACTGGAACGCGCCGGGCTCGGTGCGGCGAGGGCCCGCCCAGGAGCGGGCGAAGGAGCCGGACGCCCAGCGCTGACGGGGGCGGGGCACGGATTCGAGCACGTAGACTGGTGGGCTGTTGTCAGGCCCTCCGCAGCCCCTGGGGAGAGGGCCGCATCCCCTCTCGATCTGGAGTCACCCCACCATGCAGGCAGAACCGAAGAAGTCGCTGGTGGGGGAGGAGTACGAGGTCGAGATCGGCCCCGTCGCCCACGGCGGGCACTGCATCGCCCGCACCGAAGCCGGACAGGTGCTGTTCGTCCGGCACACGCTGCCCGGCGAGCGGGTCGTGGCCCGGGTGACCGAGGGCGAGGAGGGCGACCGCTTCCTGCGCGCCGACGCGGTCGAGGTCCTGTCCGCCTCCAAGGACCGCATCGAGGCTCCCTGCCCCTTCGCCGGTCCCGGCCGCTGCGGCGGCTGCGACTGGCAGCACGCCAAGCCCGGGGCACAGCGTCGGCTGAAGGGCGAGGTCATCGCCGAGCAGCTGCAGCGGCTCGCGGGACTGACGCCCGAGGACGTCGGCTGGGACGGCACGGTGATGCCGGCCGAGGGCGACAAGCTGCCCGCCGGCCAGGTGCCGCAGTGGCGCACGCGCGTGCAGTACGCCGTCGACGCCGACGGGCACGCCGGCCTGCGCCGGCACCGCTCGCACGAGGTCGAGCCGATCGACCACTGCATGATCGCCGCCGAGGGGGTCAGCGAGCTCGGTATCGAGAAGCGGGACTGGACGGGCATGGCGTCGGTCGAGGCGATCGCGGCGACGGGTTCGCAGGACCGCCAGGTGATCCTCACGCCGAGGCCGGGCGCTCGCCTGCCGATCGTGGAGCTCGACCGCCCGGTGTCGGTGATGCGGGTCGGCGAGAAGGACGGCGGCACGCACCGCGTTCACGGCCGCCCCTTCGTCCGCGAACGCGCCGACGGCCGTACGCACCGCGTCGGCAGCGGAGGCTTCTGGCAGGTCCACCCGAAGGCCGCGGACACCCTGGTGACCGCCGTCATGCAGGGGCTGCTGCCCCGCAAGGGCGAGATGGCCCTCGATCTCTACTGCGGCGTGGGCCTCTTCGCCGGCGCCCTCGCCGACCGCCTCGGCGACAAGGGCGCGGTCCTCGGCATCGAGTCCGGCAAGCGCGCGGTGGAGGACGCCCGGCACAACCTCGCCGAGTTCGACCGCGTGCGGATCGAGCAGGGCAAGGTCGAGTCGGTCCTGCCACGTACGGGGATCACCGAGGTGGACCTGATCGTCCTGGACCCGCCGAGGGCCGGGGCCGGGCGGGGCACGGTCGGGCATCTCGCGTCACTGGGGGCTCGGCGGATCGCTTATGTGGCTTGCGATCCGGCGGCGTTGGCGCGGGACTTGGGGTACTTCCGGGACGGGGGGTATCGGGTGCGGATGTTGCGGGCGTTCGATCTGTTTCCGATGACTCATCATGTGGAGTGCGTGGCGATCCTCGAACCCGCCGCGAAGGGTTCCTGACCTGCGGTTTTGTGCGTGCGCAATATGTGCGGTGTGGGCGTTACGGGCGATATCTTGACGCTGAAATGACGCTCGTGACGCTCGTGACGCTCATTTGACGCTCGTTCTGATGGGGTGTCAGGCAGTCTTCTGGGAGGTCAGGCCCTCTCAAGGTGGTGATATTGAGGTGTGCCGAGGGCGGGCGACGCTGAGCGCAGAGCTGCTGAGTCCTGCGGTCAGATGTCCCGGAAGAGACCGATGAACGCGGTGCCTGCCGCGATGAGTGGTTTGTGGCCGCTGACCTGCGCGAATGACCTTTCGGCTGTTTCACGCTCGTGCCGCTTGATGGGGCCGGAAGTCCCAGAAGAGTCCCAGGCGACTCCCACTGCTGGCGGGCGCCTTTCGGCTCTGTACGGCAGTACGGGCCGTCGAACGGCCTCGTTTCCAGCGAGGGCGGTGGAGGGCCTGGATGTCGAGTGACGTCACCACCACGAACCGCCTCCGGCTGATGGTAAGCCGGGCAGGGGCGAGCGCCAGGGCGTGCGGGAGCAGGACCTGCCAGGCCGGCCAGAACCGCGGCTCACTGGAGTCGCCGGGGTCGGCTGCGGTGAGGAGTGTTCGGCATCCGTCCTCGCCTGGTCGTGCCTCTGGCTGGCCAGGACGGCCTGGATCAGGCGGTGCAGCTGGACGATGCGGTTCTGGGGCCCTCGCGGTCGCGGCCCCCGGCTGGCTGGCCGGGCAGATCGATGTGCCGGAGTTCGCCGAGCTGTACGGAACTCTGCGCCGACGGCTGGAAGATGCCCGCCTCGCAGACCAGGCGGGACCGTCTCGCCCAGGTCTTCGGGCAGGATGCCCTGGCGTTGTGCCGGGCGGCCTGGGTCGATGACGCCCCGGAGTGGATCCGTGAGACCGAGGCCGTGGCCCTGCTGCGGCAGGAAGCGGGACGCCGGAGACGGTGTCCCGCCCGGCCAACTCCGCCTGGCCTCCCCCTACGACACCGACGCACGCCGGGCGGCCAAGGGCGACGATCTCTTCTGGTGCGGCTACAAGATCCACCTCACCGAAACGTGCACCACCCTCCCCACCGGCACCGGCACCGGCACCGGCACCGGCACCGCGGTGGAGGAACGGGTACTGCCGAACCTGATCACCGACGTGCACACCACCGACGCGACCGTGCCCGACGTGAAGGCCACCGAGCCGATCCAGGCCAAACTCGCCGACCACGGGGTGAAGCCCGCCGAGCGCTACCTCGACTCCGGCTATCCCTCGGCCGACTTGATCACCAAGGCCATGAAGGAAGGGGTCCGCATGGTCACCCCGGTCCTCCTGGACCACTCCGCCCAGGCCAAGGCGGCCGACGGCTTCGACAAGTCCGCCTTCACAAACAAGTACGCCCTCCGCGCCGGCGTCGAGGGCGCCGAAAGTACGTCTCCAACACGCCTTCTCCGCCACGGCCCTCAACATCATCCGTCTCGACGCCCACTGGACCGGTCCCCTCGACCGAACCCGCCGCAGCAGCAGACTTGAGCAGCTCAGCTACCGACTCTCCGCCTGAACGAATTGCGCAGCAGAGTCCATTTACCCGTCAAAGTCACAGCCCAAGGCGCCGGATACCTCCTACGTACGCACCGCTCCCAGCCCACGCCCTCCCCTGCTGCATCCCACAACCCAGCCCTGGAGCGCGCGGCCCACAAGCTGGAAATGGCCCTGCTGCGCTGCGACGTGCTGGATACGGCGCTCATCCGACTGCTCGCCGCATACCTCGACCTCGCCGCCGAGTCCGACACACCCCCGGCCTCCTCTTCGAGTCGGTGTAGGCACTCCACGTGGTCGCGGAGAACCCCGTGAACGCGGCACCCGCCACCGGGCGGCACCCGGAGGGCAACCCCCGCCCCACCCACACGGCCGCGCAGCCCCCGGACGCCCCGCCGCACCCGCGACCACCGCGCGGCGGGGCACCAGGGACCCGTCAGGCCTTCCCGTTGTACTGGTACCAGTCAGTGATCGGGTCGGTCAGGGCCTTGTCGTCGAAGAGCCGGAAGTACACGACCGTGCCCTCGTCGATGTCGTCGTTGTCGTCCATCTCGATCTTATTCATGTCGAGTTCCGCGGACGTCCCCGGCGCCCAGTAGGTCCCCTCCTCCTTGATGAAGCCCGAGCCCTCCCACCACATCGCCCGGACGTAGATCGTGTCGCCGTCGTTCTTGCCGTCGTAGACATACAGGATCTCGTCGGACGGGTGGAACTCGACCTGCGCCACAGGGCTGTTGTTCTTCTTGACGACCAGCTTCAGGCCCTTGCCGCCGCTGTCGTACTTGAACTCGGTGAAGTCGAGGCCACTGTTGTCCGAGCAGGGGCATTCGACGGTGTAGCGGGACCAGCTGGAGACCGACAGGTCCGAGTTGGTGTAGGCGTTCGCCGTGCTCGCGGAGAACCCGGTGAACGTGGCAGCCATTCCGAGAGAGAAGGCCGTGGCCATTGCTCTGGTGCGCATTGTTGCCCTTCTTGTTGGTTAGGAAATGTGGAGCTCCGGCGGCACCCGCCGTCGGATCAACGTCTCTGCGTACGTGACAGGCGGAGCGCCTTGACACGCCGGGCGGGGTGGGCGGGATCCTCGGCCGCCCCCGCCACGGGCGTCCGCAAGGCGCCGGGCGGCGGAGAGAGCCGCCCGGCAACGCGCGCCAGGGCATCCCTCCCCGGCCCCACGGCGACGTGGAAGTGCGACGGCTTTTATGTCGAGTTGCAGCTGCTCGTGGACGCGGCGGCGGGTGACGTGCCGATCGCCAGCGTGCCGGCGGCGAGCGCGCCGATCACGGCGGTGGCGAAACAGGCGCGCGTGGTACGGAAGTTCATGGAGGTCCCTCCCCGTAGAGCGGTGCGCTTGTCGTGCCACCGACGGCTGATGCCTGTCGAATGTCGCGGCAAAGCTGACTGCTCGGAACCTCGAACTTTTCAGGGTGTGATGCTGGACTGCTCGACATCACCGGTGCACACCCGCCTGGATCGCTTCCCAGGTCACTCGTTCATGGTCGTGCGGTCGTCAGCCGAATCCAGGTGTCATGGCGGTGGCCGTCTTCAGGTGCACGGCGGCCTCTTCGTGCCGGCCGAGGCGCTGGAGGGTGCGGCCGGGCATGAGCCGTGGGCAGGAGTCGTCGGGGGCGTCCGCCACCAGCTGTCGCAGGACGTCGTGGGCGCGGGAGAGCTGTGCCGAGTGGAAGTAGGCGCGGGCGGCGAGTCGTCGGGCGTTCGGGTCGTCGCCGTGGTGGGCGAGGAGGGGCTCCAGCAGGATGAGGGCGTCCAGCGGGGCGCGTTGCTGCAGCAGGGATTCTTTACGGGTCCAGGTCTGTTTCCACGGTCGTGAGCCGGGAGTGCCGGTCGCCCGAGGTGCCCGCCTTCCCGTCACCGGCACACAGCGCGTGCTTTTCCTGTGCTCGATCAGGTCCTCGAGGGCGGACTCGGGCACGGCACCGGGCGACCACCGCCGGAAGGGGGCCGAAGGCGGTTTCGCTCCTTCCTCCTCCCTCCCCGGCAGCGTCGGCTCGCCTGGGCCTGCTGGGCTTCCGCGGCCTGGTTGAGGAACTTCATCGTCGTGAGGTGCGCGCGAGGGCTCGAACGTGTTGTCGGCTCAGACGAGCGGGTTGAGGACGAGGTAGCCGTCCAGGCGGCAGACCTGGTCGGTGTCCGGGTCGGTGGGGAGGGCGTGGCCGAGGTCGTTCGCTCGGACTTCGCCGATCCACTGGTCGTGCTGGTACTCGTGGTTGATCAGTGCGACCAGGAGGTGCCGGGCGACGACGGTGAGCTGGTCCGGGGCGCCGACGCGTCGGTCCGCGATGTCGTTCATCCGGGCGTGTACGCGCTCTGCGACGGTGTCGCGGAACGCGCCGAGCCGCTCGACGGTGGGCAGGGCGCCGCGGAACCTCTCCGGGTTCGCCGAGTCCATGAGCCCGTCCAGTTCGGGGTCGGGACTGGGCTCGGCGGCGGTGAGGTTGCGGACCATGAAGTGGGCGACATGGGCCTGGTGGCCCAGGTGCCAGCCGATGGCGCTGGAGTTGTCGTGGGGGCGCCAGGTGATCTCGTCCGGGGTGAGGTCCTTCCACAGATCGTCGGTGTAGGCGCGGGCGCGGTCGTACTCGCGCAGGAGAGCTGTCACCTCATGCATCAAGGTCACCTTTGTAGGGCCGGGGGCGGAGGAAGAAGGCGTTCAGGCGGCGGAGTTCGCCGGCGCGGGTTGCGGGCTCGGGTCGGGCAGCGCGTGGAGGAGGGCGTGGGCGGCGCGTTCGCCGCCTGCCAGGGCGCCTTCGATGTGGCCCGCGTAGCCGCGGGCGGTCTCGGTGGAGGCCCAGTGCAGCCGCCCGTCCAGTGCCGGACGCTGATACAGGCGGTGGCCGAAGAAGGAGTAGTCGCCCAGCTGCGCCACATGAGGAGGGGACGTCCACTGCTCGGCGCTCCAGTCCTGGACGTGCAGGGCGAGTGGCTGAGCTGCCTGCGGCCCGAAGAGCTGCGCCAGCTGCCGCGTGACGGCCGTACGGAAATCGGGACCGGCGCTGCGGGCAGTGCCCGCATGTGCGAAACCGAACAGCGCGGCGGGTCGTCCGTCGGCGCCGGACATGTCGTGGATCTCCCGCAGCGGTCCGCTCCGGCTGAACGCGGCTCCCGCCAGGCCGTCGGCGCGCCAGAACGCCGCGGAGTACTCGGCCACGACCTTCACCACGGCGCCCATCCATACGGGGGTCTGTTCGGCTACGTCGACGAGGTCGGCCGGCAGTTGGCCGTCGAAGTCGATGTGGGCCAGAGCGAGGGCGGGCGGCACGGCGAGGACGACGTGCTCGGTCTGGATGACCGAGCCAGGGGTGCGCACGCTCAGGCCGGACGGGGTCGCCCGGATCGCGGTGACCGGGGTGTCGAGCCGGAGCGTGCCGGCGGGCAGCGAGGCGGCCAGTACGTCGGTGAGAGCCGCCGCGCCGGAGGTGAAGCGGTGGGAGCGGGCGTCGATCGGGTTGCTGGCGAGGCGCTGCACGCCGACCGCGTCCTGGCAGACGACGTCGCCGGTGGTGTGCTGCGGGAAGCTGCCGAGCCCGGCATCGGCCAGGAGGGTACGCACATGCCGTTCGTCGTCCCAGAACCAGGTGGCCCCGAGATCGAGGGAGCCTTCCGGCGTGGCGGGGGCGCTCAGCAGGCGGCCCCCGATCCGGTCGCGCGCCTCCAGGACGACGACGTCGTGCCCGGCCTGCGTGAGGATGCTCGCTACGGTGAGGCCGGACGCGCCCGCGCCGATCACGACGACGGAGCGACTTGGGTTCTGCGACATGCGCGGACGCCTTCCTTGCCAGGACCGGTGACATCGGCCCGGTACTGCTCAGGGATGGTGGGGGAGAGGGGCGGTCACTCCTCAGTGGTGAGGACCATGCGGAAGCGGGCCTGACCGGCCTGCTGGGTCTTCAGCGCCTCGGCGGCCTGCTCCAGCGGCGCGGTCTGCACCTGCGGGCGCACGCCGCTCGCGAGCGCGAAACGCATGGCCTGCTCGGTGTCGACCGGGCTACCGGTGACGTGGCGGGCATGCATCACCAGTCTGTCCAGCGGCAGTTCCAAGGGCGTGCCGTCGAAGCCGACGACGGTGAGCCGGCCGTGCGGGGTGAGCCCGTCGACGAGTCCGGCCAGCGGCTTGCTGCTGGCGGCCGTGGACAGGATCAGCCGGGCGCCGCCCAGGGCGCGCAGCGCCTGTCCGGCGTCCTCGGCGGAGGCGTCGATGTAGTGATGCGCACCGAGGCCGAGGGCGGTCTGCCGTTTGTCGTCGCCGCGGCCGACAGCCACGGTATCGAAGCCCATGGCGGCGGCCAACTGCACCGCGAAGTGGCCCAGGCCGCCGATGCCGAGGATGGTGACTCGGTCGCCGGGCTCGGCTCCGCTGTGCCGCAGCGCGTTGAACGTGGTCACGCCCGCGCAGCCGAACGGCGCGGCCTCCTCGAAGCAGAGCCCGTCCGGGATACGGATGAGGGCGGCAGCGGGGACGGTGATGGTCGTGGCCCAGCCGCCCGGGTAGCTGAGACCTGGGATCTGGCGCCCGGCGCAGTGGACCACGTCGCCCGACCGGCAGGCCGTGCAGTGTCCGCAGGAGCCGCCGAACCAGCCGACCCCGGCCCGCTCGCCGACTTCCCAGCCCGCGACGCCCTCGCCGACCTCGGCGACGACTCCGGCGACCTCGTGCCCGGGAGTGATCGGAAAACCGTAGGCGGGCTTGGGGTTCGCCGCCATACCGGCGTCGGCCCCGCAGATGCCGGACGCCTTCACGTCCAGGCGCACTTCGCCGGGGCCCGGCTCGCGCGGCTGCACGGGAGCGAGGTGCACCGGCCCGCCGGATTCGGTCACCTGAGCAGCCCGGTGTGCGGGGCGGATCTCCGGGGACACAGCAATCACTCCTGACGGGAAAGAAGAGGCGGATTCCGTACCGGGAATTCACCGGTACTGTGAAAGGGGTGGTCGGAAAAGAGCCGGGATATTTCCTGCCCCACCCGGTCAGGGCAGGGCGTGCTTTTCCCAGCGTAGGACGGATGCCAGGCATCCGGTAGACGACGATCATGAATGCGGCCATAGCCTGAGGCTGTAGCCGAGAGGGGTTCGCGATGAACATCGAAGGGCTTCGGTACGCGCAGGCCGTGTCCCGGACCAAGTCGTTCAGCGCCGCGGCGCGCGACTACGGCGTCACCCAGCCCGCGCTGTCGAACGGGGTGGCCCGCCTGGAAGAGGAGCTCGGACTCAAGCTGTTCGACCGCTCCCCGCGCGGCGTCAAGCCGACAGTGCACGGTGCGCGCATGCTGCCGATGATCGACCGTGCCCTGGACGCGCTGGACTCGGTCACGGCGGAGGCGCGGCGGCTCACCAGCCCGCCTTCCGGAGCGATCCGCATGGGCGTCTCGCCCCTGATCGGGGCGGATCTGGTGGCCTGCGCCTTCCAAGCCGCGCGAACCCTGTCCCACCCGCGTGACCTGGTGCTGCGCGAAGCCGACCTGGGTCTGCTGCGCACCGCGCTGAAGGACGGCGAGTTGGATGTGCTGTTGGTGCCCGAGGTGGAGGCCATGCCCGCCTACCGGCACCGCACCATCTTCACCGAACCCGTCGTCGTGATCGACCCGGCTGTCGCCCCTGGCGCCGACGGCCCCGTGGAGCTGAACGCCGACGCCGACTTCATCCTCGTGCCCGACACCTGCGGACTGACCACCTTCACCACGCAGCTCTTCCGGGACAACGACCTGCCATTGCGCACCTATCCGGGCGAGGCCGCCAGCTACCGGGTGCTCGACGAGTGGGCCCGTCTGGGGGTGGGGGCCGCGCTGCTGCCGAGTTCCAAGGTGACACCGGACCATGCGAGTTGCCGCCCCCTGGTGCGTGGCGGCACTCCGGTGGAGATGTCCTACGAGGCCGTGTGGACCCGCGGCAATCCGCTCGGTGCCGACCTGGAGGAGTTCGTCAACTTTTTGGCCGACTCCGCCGGCTGCCGGCTGCCCGCCCCGGAGCCGGGTAGCGAGGTCCCTTCGGGGCAGGCGGAGGGCCCGTCTGTGGCGACTCCGAAATGAGTCATGCGGATCGGTTATAGCCGCATCACAAAAGATCCTCTACCGAATGCCTTCCCAGGGGCCTACGTTTGTCTCGTCCGAACTGCCTGCGGAAATCCCGCGAGTAAATCCGACGGTTCTGACGGGAAAGGATGCGTCATGGCCTATCTGGAAATCACCTTGAAGGTGGCAGAGGGAAACCGTGTGGCGGCGGCCGGCGTGTACCAGAAGTACAAGCAGCCGTTCCTCGACACCGTCCTCGGCGCCCGGTCCAAGGAACTGCTCGTGCGCGACGAGGACGTGCAGGTGCTGCACGGCTTCAGCGCCGTGAGCGAGGCCTGCGCCTACCTCGACAGCACCCTGTTCCAGCAGGACGTCGTCGGCGGTCTGGCACCCCTGCTCGCCGCCGATCCCGAGATCCGGATCTACGACACCGTCTGACGACCCCGGACGGGCCGCCGCACTGTGGCCCCAACTTCCTTCCGCCTGAGCGGATTACCCTCCCCCTTTTTTCATTCAGGAGCAAGGCATGTCCCGCGGCACCATCGACCTCACCGGCAAGAAGGCCGTCGTCATCGGCGGCACCAGCGGCATGGGCCTGGCCATCGCCCGGAACATCCTGGACCGCGGCGGCAGCGTCGTCGTCACCGGCCGCTCCGACTCCAGCGCGGCGAAGGCCGTCGCCGAGCTGGCCAGCCCGAACGCGTCCGCTCTCGCCGCCGACCTGAACGACCCTGTCGCCGTCGAGAGCCTGCGCGCCGAACTGTCCCGCGACCACGCCGATGCGACCCTCCTGGTCAACGCGGCCGGCGTCTTCGCGCCGAAGCCGTTCCTGGAGCACACACCCGCGGACTACGACCGCTACCAGGCCATCAACCGGGCCTTCTTCCTCATCACGCAGACGGTCACCGCGAGCATGGTCGAGCGCGGCGCCAAGGGCTCCATCGTCAACGTCGGCTCCATGTGGGCTCATCAGGCAGTCGCCGCGACGCCGTCCTCGGCGTACTCCATGGCCAAGGCCGCTCTGCACTCCCTGACCCAGCACCTGGGCATGGAGCTCGCGCCCTACGGCATCCGTGCCAACGCCGTCGCCCCGGCGGTCGTGCGGACCCCCATCTACGAGGAGTTCATCCCCAAGGCCGAGATGGACAGCACCCTGGACGGCTTCAACTCCTTCCACCCGTTGGGCCGTACCGGCATCCCCGACGACGTGGCCGCCACCGTGGTCTTCCTGCTCTCCGACCAGACCGGCTGGGTCACCGGCGCGGTCTGGGACGTCGACGGCGGCGTCATGGCAGGTCGGAACTGACCGCACTGCCGCGACACAGCTCCGCGCTGCACGGCGTTACGAGGGCTACGCCATCAGGGCTCACGGCCCGCGAACCTACCGCCCCGAACGGAGCGGCCGATGGCCCAGCCGTTGTCTGAGGGCGAGCGCGCGCGATCCCATCAGCGACCGGCACATGAAGAACCGGCAGTGAACAAGGAGCACAGCATGAGCGGAGTGCGAGTCGCCCCGTGGCAAGACGGCAGCTCCCCTGGCCGCAGGATCCAGGATGTGATCTTGCCTGGGCTGGGGACATCGGCTCGGACCGGCAATGCGGTGCCCGCCCGAGGGCGGCGAGGTGTTTGCGGACGACCTGGCGGCTGCCCCGGTAGCCGCGGGCCTGGATCTCCAGGGACAGCTGGGTTCCGTCGACCTGGCCTTGTGCCTCGGTGAAGCGGGTGTTCAGGTATGCCTTGAACGGCTCCAGGATGCCGATGGGGCGGCATTCGCGGGCGGAGGCGAGCAGCTGGTCGAGGGCGGTGTCGCGGAAGCGGCGGACGGTCTTGCGGTCGAGGTTCAGGCGTCGGGCGATGGGCCGCCCCGGACGACTTCCTCTCGACGCCTGGCTGCCCTGGTGCGGGAACCGGAACCGCACCGGCAGCCGTCTCCTCAGTGATCAAGCTTTGAGGAGTGCACAGGGTGCGGATCTACATCAGCGCGGACATGGAAGGCGTCACGGGTCTCGTCGACGCCGACGACGTGCAGCCCGGCGGCCGGGACTACGAGCGTGGACGGCTGATGATGGCGGAGGACGTCAATGCCGCGGTCCGTGGCGCCCTCGCGGCCGGTGCCACCGACATCACCGTCAACGACGCGCACGGTCCCATGCGCAACATCCTCCCGGAGGCGCTGCACCCGGCGGCCCGCCTCATCCGCGGGAAGCCCAAGCACATGGGCATGCTCGAAGGCCTCGACCCCGGGCACGACGCCGTGCTCTGCGTCGGCTATCACTCCCGGGCCGGCGAACTCGGGGTGCTGAGCCACAGTTTCATGGGGCACGAGATCGAGGACATCTGGCTGGACGGCCGGCCCGTCGGTGAGATCGGCCTGGCCCACGCCACCGCGGCGGCCGTCGGGGTCCCGGTGGCCGTCCTCACCGGTGACGACCGTGCCTGTGCGGAGATGGCGGACTGGGACGCCTCCGTCACCACCGTCGCCGTGAAGCACGCGAAGGGCCGGTTCGCTGCGGATCTGCGCCCGGTCGACGAGGCGCGCACGGCGATCGAGGAGGCGGTCGCCGCCGCCCTCGCCGCACGGCGGACGCCGGTCGCGGCGCCTTCGGCCGAGTCCACCCTCACCGTCCGCTGGCAGTCGGCCTCGGTGGCCTCCGTCCTGCTGGGAATCCCAGGCGTGACCGCGACGGACTCGCGGACCGTCCGAGCCCACGGCGTCCTGCCCGGTCTCTACCGGCAGTTCGGCGTGTGGATGCGGGTGGCGGCCTCCCTGACCAACCAGCCACCGTACTGTTGACGCCGGTACCGCCGAG
This sequence comes from Streptomyces sp. NPDC028907, assembly GCF_055564995.1. Classification (NCBI taxonomy): domain Bacteria; kingdom Bacillati; phylum Actinomycetota; class Actinomycetes; order Kitasatosporales; family Streptomycetaceae; genus Streptomyces; species Streptomyces sp. NPDC028907. The sequence goes on along the minus strand of NZ_JBVHVE010000033.1, from coordinate 5,279 downwards.
CTCGCACGATCGCGAGCCGCATCTTCCCGCCCAACGCCCTGCCGGTGTCCGACTCCACGCGATCGAGACCCGGCCGCACCACATCCCGGGCCGCCGGGGCACCGTCTCGCGGCTGACGAGGACGTCGACGTCTGCTGCCTCAACGACCGTCGACGTCTTCTGCCTCGACGACGTGGACGCGGCCCCGACGCCAGGGCGGCCGCCCACGCACCGGGATCGTGCCAGGGGCAACGGAACGGCCACGGGTGGTTGCGGCGGCCGCTGTGACCGGTGATGCTCTCGGTGACGCACCGACCGAGGCGGACCGACCATCCGCCGACACCGGGTGCGCCGCGACACCCGTTCACGCGCACGCATGCCGGGCCGGCGGCCACCGGAACCGCTCGTAGAATCCTGGCGATCACATCGGGGGAACAGCCGGCATGGAAACGATCATCGTTCAGCCGCCGGGCCCGTCGGCACCGGACGCCGACGGGCCCGGCAGGCCCGCACTGCTGCACATGGGACCGGGCGACGTGGCCGACTTCGGGCGCGGGACACCCGGCGGCAGGGAGGTCTCCATCCTGCTGCCCGACCCCGGGATCTCCCGGCTGGCCGGCCGGCTGGAGGCCGCCGAGGACTACTGGCGGCTGTCCAACTTCAGCCGGGACACCGCGTACGTAGTCGAGAACCTGGAGGGGGCCGGTGAGTACATCACCGTCGCGCCCCGGCGGCTCGGCGCGCCGGTGCCCTTCGAGTTCTCCCGGGTCGTGCTGCCCGCGCTGAACGGCACCGCCGAGTTCAAGGTGTTCGCCCCGCAGCACGCCTACCTGGACGAGCGGGCGGCGCCCGGCGCCGGTGAGCAGACCGTCCACCCCTACGCCCTCGACGTGACCGCCAAGTACTTCCTGGTCCTGGTCGCGTTGTGCGAGCCGCGGCTGCGCGAGCTGTCGGACAGCGCGCTGCCGGGCGCCGGGGACATCGCGGAACGGCTGCGCCCGCTGGACAGCTGCCGCGGGCTGACCCGGTCCGCCGTGAACTACCACATCGACTACCTGGCGTCGGCGAAACTGCGCCTGGACCTCGGCGACGAGTCCGGCGCCGACGGCACCGCCCGCACCGGCGCCAAACGCGCCCGACTGGCCTCCCTGGCCCTGCGCTTCGGCCTGGTCCGGGAGGAACACCTCGCCCTGCTGCCCTCCCGCCGCCGGCCCGCCCCGCAGGAGATCCACGCGTGAACACGTCCGGCGCCGAAGAGAGCGCCCTCGAAACACCGCGCCTGCCCGTCGGGTTCCGCGTCGACGGCTGGGAAGTGGGCGCGGTCATCGGCTCGGGCGGCTGGGGCACCGTCTACGAGGCCCGCGCGGTCGCCGACGGTACGACGGCCGCGGTGAAGGTGCTGCCGACCGGTGCCCTGGGCCCCGGCCAGCGCGCCGCGCTCGGCGAACTCGTCGCCCGCGAGGTGCGGTTCAGCACCGAGGCCGACCACCCGAACCTCGTCCGGACTCGCGCCGTACGCACCATCGACGCACCCGAACTACCCGCCCTGGACGGCGCGTTCGCGCTCGTCATGGACCGCGCCGAGGCCAGCCTGCGCCAGCTGCTGGACTCCGCCGGGACCGGCCGCCCCGTCCCGGACGCCGTACGGATCCTGCGCGGCGTCGCCGCCGGGCTCGCCCATATGCACGACGCCGGCTGGGTGCACGGCGACCTCAAACCCGCCAACGTCCTGCTGGGCGCCGACGGCGAGGTGTGGCTCGCCGACTTCGGCCTCGCCACCGAACTCGACGGCACCCACGCCCACCTGCCGCCACTCGGCACGCTCGACCATCTGCCGCCCGAGTGGTGGTCCCAGCGCACCGGAGCGGACGGGGCGGTGGTGCGGCCGACCGCCGACATCTGGGCTTTCGGCATCCTCGCCCACCAGGTCCTCACCGGCGGCCTGCACCCGTTCCCCGGCGCCACCGCCCGCGCCCGCTCGCTCGCCGCCCAGGCCTACGCCCGCGGCACCGCGCCCCTGCGTCTCGACGCCGGACTCGACGACGACTGGCGCCGGCTCGTCGCGGACTGTCTGGCCCCGGACCACGCGGCCCGCCTCCGCCACACCGGCGCAAGTCTCGCCGCCCGCATCGAGGAACTCGCCGGCCCGCCCCGCCGACGCCGACTGTGGCCGCTCGCCGCGGTCGCGCTCGCCGGGGTCACGGCCGCCGCCGTCGCCGGGGCCGCGCTGCTCGGCGGTGGCGACGGCGGTGACAGCGCCGAGGACGACGGCCGCGGCGCACCCGCCGTGGTCACCGGAGCCCACAGCCCGGCCGCCACCGGGGAACTCCCGGAGAACTCAGACGTACCGAAGGCCCTGCGCCCGGTCATCGTGGCCGCCGCCCGGCGCTGCACCGACGCCGAGGTCACGCCCGCCCTGCTCGCCGCCATGATCAAGGCGGAGAGCGGCTTCGACGTGAACGCCTCCCGTCCGCAGAGCGAGGAGTACGGCATCGCCATGTGGACGCCGTCGGTCTTCCGGGCCTGGGCGGTGGACGGCGACGGAGACGGCGACAAGGACTACCGGTCGGCGCCGGACGCGATCCACACGATGAGCCTGTACGTGTGCTGGCTCGACCAGCGCTTCAAGCAGGCCGGGCTGCCCGCCGCGGAGCTTCCCGCGCTGATCGCGGCCGGCTGGCGCACGAGCGACCGCACCGTCATCGAGGAACGCGGAGTCCCCGAACGCGTACGGCCGCACGTCGACGAGGTGCTCCGCAACCTCGCCGCGTACGAGCGGTGAGGCAGCGGTCCCCCGTACCGCTGCCTCACCTGTTCAGCAGTCCTTGACGTCCGGCAGCCGGTTGTCGGGCGAACTGATGTAGATGTTGGAGATCCAGCCGCCGTACTGGGGCAGATAGGCCCACCAGTCGTTGGTGTAGGGCGGCACCGAGACCTTCTCCCCTCTCTTCTGGCAGCCCACCAACACCTCGACACCGGCGGGTAGTTGAGTCATCGGTGCGTTCGCGGTGGACGGGTCCCGGCGGACGTTCACATGGTCGCTCCAGGTGCCGTACCACCACCCCGCGGGCCGCGCGGCCCCCGGCACGTTCAGTGAACGGGTCAGGCGTCCGATGTCCGTGTACGCCTTCCCGTACGACGTCCCCACCGGGTGCAGGGTGAACACGGCCACGATGAACCGGTCCCCGGCACCCACCGTCCCCGTGCTGTGCAGCGCGGGCCGCGTCAGGTCGACGTCGGCGGCGACCGGGGCCCGGGCCTGGGCCTGGGACTTGGACGCCGTACGCGACGCGCTCACCGCGGCCGCCCCCGTGCCGCAGGTGCCCTCCTCGAACGACGACCCCGACCAGCCCTGCTTCACCGCCCACGGCTTCTCGAACGCCCCGGCGACACCGAAGTGCTGGTCGAAGTGGTCCGAGGCGCAGCGCGTTGACTGGCGCAGGTTGCCCATCACGAAGTCACGCACCGGGCCGGGCGCCGAGTCCAGGAGGTAGCGGTAGATCGTCACGGTGTCCCGGGCCGACAGCGAGGTGTAGCCCCAGTAGCCCTCGTAGCCGGTGGGCGGCGGTGCCGTGTCCTGCAGACCGAGCCGCTCGGCCATGCGGGTGATGATGGCCGCCTTGCCGTTCTCCACCCAGTAGTGGTCGGCCGCGTCGTCGTAGCTGCTGCGCAGCATCGGTTCCAGCAGGGCGCGGTCGGCGGCGGGCACCGTGTAGTCGGGGCCGCGGTTCCACAGGAAGTCCAGCGCCAACAGCAGTTTGACGACGGAGGCGGACCGGAAGCGGGCGCTCGTGTTGAGCTGCTCCGTGAAGGCGCCGGTCTGCCGGTCGAACACGGCGGCCCCGGCGGTGACGCCGTTCGGCACCTGTACGGCCGCGGGTGCGGCCCGCGGGGGCCGCACCGTCGGGGTGTCGGCTGCGGCGGACCCCGCCACGCCAGCGACGAGCAGCAGCGTGGCGGCGGTCGCGAGAAGCCGGCGCCTCACAGGTAGTGCTCCCTGAGGTGGAGCGAGTTGATCGGAGTGAGGTCGACGTACCAGCCCTCCTGCGGCGGGATGGACTCGTGGCAGTCCGTGTTGATGGACTTGCACAGCTCGACCAGGGCGCCGTCGTACTGGTTGTTGAGGATCCAGTGGTTGCCGTACTGGTTGTAGATGGGGTGGAACCCGTACGAGTAGAAGATGTGGCTCGGGTACGGGCTGTTGGCGGGGGTCACGTTCTGGGGGTAGATGCAGACGGCGCCGTACGGGCAGCCGTCCCAGGTGCCACCCTCGGCCTGGGCCTGGGTGGTGCCGGTCAGGACGGCGACGGTGGCCAGGGCGAGCGCGGCGGCGCCGCGGAAGAGTCTGCGCATGGGGTGCCTTTCGCGGAGAGAGCGGTGGGGAATGCCGGACGTGCGGAAGGGATGCGGGGTCTACCACCAGTCGGAGCAGCGGACGACGCCGTCCACGGCCCGCGAGCCGCAGACCCGGAAGTTGTACTGCGGGTCGGTGCTGGTGCGCCGGAACGGCGTGGTCAGGCTCTGCCCGTTGGACCGGACGGTGAAGGGCCCGCACTGGAGCCAGGGCGACACGGCGTTGTTGTTGTCCCAGCCGTTCGCCCGCCAGTCCATCCAGACGTTGTCACCGGGCCGGGTCTGCCCGCTGATCTTGCCGAAGGCGATCTGCTGGCCGACGTAAGCGCCCTTCTCGAGCGTGAAGCGGACGTCGCCGAGGTTGAAGCTCCGGGGCTTGTCGGTGTCGCCCTCCGCGTTGTCGGGGTGATCACGGAAGCCCCGTGCCCCGCCCTCGCAGTCGGCGGCCGAGGCGACCGCGGGCTGCGCGGGCTGGACGAGTACCACGCCGGCGGCGACCGCGCACAGGGCGGCGGCCGTGGCGAGTGAGGAGCGAAGCAGGCGCATGAAGCCGTCTCTTCCTGACTGTGGAGGGCGCCCCGCGGTGCGCGCTGGGCTGGAAGACGACTCGAACACTAGGCAGGAGACGGCGGCAGCGGTCCCTGACGAATGTCAGGGTGACCGAGTCACGGCATCCGGCCTCCCGCGGGCGGCCCAGTAGTTCGTCGCGTCGGGCAGTCAGAGCACTCAGCGAATGCGCGACCCCGTCGGCCAGGGCGGCCGGGCACAGCAGGAGTTCCGACCGGGTCCGGTGCGGGAAGTCCCGTTCGTACGGTTACCTCGTCGTGGACGTCCCGTAGCCGGCACGTTCCCTCAGCGCTTCCCGGCCGGGAACACGGCCCGTACCTCCCACCCCACCGCACCGCGGGGTCCGGTGTGCAGTTCGCCGCCCAGTGCGGTCACTCGTT
>NZ_JBVHVE010000032.1:0-23198 GCF_055564995.1 Streptomyces sp. NPDC028907 | reverse complement strand
GGGCTGAAGTACTCAGCCCCTCCGGCGTTTGAGGAGCGGGGTCTGGGGCGGAGCCCCAGAAGGATGGGACGGGTAGGGGCGGCGGGGGCGAGGAAAGGCGGTTACCTGCCCGGGCGTACCGTCAGGTCGTTCACCTCCGCGTCCCTCGGGAGGTCCAGGGCCATGAGGATCGTCGTCGCCACCGACTCGGGGTCGATCCACTTCGACGCGTCGTACTCCTTGCCCTCCTGCTGATGGACCTTGGCCTGCATGGGGCTCGCCGTGCGGCCGGGGTAGACGGTGGTGACCCGGACGCCGTTGCCGTGCTCCTCGTGACGGAGGGAGTCCGCGAGGGCCTTGAGGCCGTGCTTGGACGCGGCGTACGCGGACCAGTCGGCGTGGGCGCTGAGCCCCGCGCCGGAGTTCACGAAGAGCACGTGACCGCGCGCGGCCCGGAGCTGCGGGAGGAAGTGGCGGGTCAGTTCGGCCGGGGAGATCAGGTTGACGTTCAGCTGGTGGCGCCAGGACTTCGGGGTCAGGTCGCCGACCGGCCCGAGGTCCACCACTCCCGCGATGTGGAGCAGGGAGTCCACCCGGTCGGGGAGCGACTGGTGGGAGAAGGCCCAGGACAGCTTGTCCGGATCCGAAAGGTCGCCGACCAGCGTCTTCGCGCCGGGGAACTGAGCGGCCAGCTCCTTCGCACGGCCCGCGTCGCGCGCGTGGAGGACGAGATCGTCCCCGCGCGCGTGCAGACGGCGGGCGACGGCCGCGCCGATGCCGGAGCCCGCTCCGGTGATCACATGTGTAGCCATGCCCGCCATGCTCGCATCAGGCGACGGTCACGCCACTCCCCGGCTCTCCTCCAGGTAGGCCAGCGCCCCCACCGGCTCCTCCGCGAAGAACACCAGGTCGCTCAGCGGGCGGGGCAGGAAGCCCTCGTCCTCCATGCGGCGGAACTGTTCCTTCAGACCGTCGTAGAAGCCCGCCGTGTTGAGCAGGACCACCGGCTTGTCGGTGTGGCCGTGCTTCTTCAGCTCCAGGATCTCCGTCGCCTCGTCCAGGGTCCCGGTGCCGCCGACCATGATCACCACGGCGTCGGCCTTCTCCAGGAGCAGCTTCTTGCGCTCGGCCAGGTCCTTCGCGATCACCATCTCGTCGACGCCGGGGCGCACTTTGGCGGCCAGGAACTCCACGGAGACCCCGGCCAGCCGGCCACCCGCCTCCTGCACGCCGTCGGCCACGACCTTCATCAGACCCACGTCGGAGCCGCCCCACACGAGCGTGTGCCCGCCCTTGCCCAGCAGTTTCGCGAACTCGCGCGCGGGGCGTGTGTAGCGGTCGTCGAGGTCGGCGGCGGAGAGGAAGACGCAGATTCGCATGGAGCCACCGTACGCGGGAAGAACCCGGCGTCCGCGAGTGCTTTTCCGAATATGGCTGACGGACACACGATCACGATCGAGCAGGGCACGCGGCGCGTACGGGTCGTCCACGGCGACCAGGTCCTCGCGGAGAGCGAGCGGCCGCTCGTCCTGCGGGAGACGGGCTGTCCTCCGCGGTACTACATCCCGGCCGAGGACGTACGCCTGGACCTGCTGACGCCCTCCGACAGGCACACGTACTGCCCGTTCAAGGGAACGGCCTCCTACTGGTCGCTGCCGGACGCGGCGGACCTCGTCTGGTCGTACCCGGACCCGAAGCCGGACGTGTCCGCGATCAAGGACCACCTCTGCTTCTACGAAGTCGAAGTGTCGTGAACGATTAGTTCCGCCCCATACGGCAATCTCCACAGACATGGACAAGAACACCAATTCGGCCGACGGTACCTCCATCGCGTACGAGACCAGCGGTGCCGGCCCGGCGGTGATCCTCGTCAGCGGGGCGATGTCCACCGGAGGCACGCTGGCGCCGCTGGCCGTGCCCCTGGCGGATCGGTTCAGGGTCGTCACGTACGACCGCCGAGGGCGTGGTGAGAGCGGGGACACGCAGCCGTACGCGGTGGAGCGCGAGGTCGAGGATCTCGCGGCGCTGATCGAGGCGGTGGGCGGGGAGGCGGCGCTGTGCGGTGTCTCGTCGGGCGGGGCGCTGGTGCTGGAGGCGGCTGCGAGCGGGCTGCCGGTGCGTCAGGTCGCGGTGTACGAGGTGCCGTTCGCGGACTTCGTGGAGGGCGGCGCGGCGCAGCGCTCCGAGTACACGGCGAACCTGACCGAGGCGCTCGCGCAGGGCAGGCGCGGGGACGCGGTCGAGCTGTTCCTGCGGCTGACCGGGATGGCCGAGCAGATGATCCAGGGCGCCCGCCAGTCCCCCATGTGGCCCGGCATGGAGACCATCGCGCCGAGCCTCGCGTACGACGACGCCGTGCTGGGCGACGGCATGGTGCCCCGGGAGCGGCTGGCCTCGATCGGCGTTCCCGTGCTGTCGGTGGCGGGCGGCGCGAGCCCTGCGTGGATGCGGGAGGCGGCGCGGGCGGTCGCGGAGGCCGTGCCCGAGGGGACGTACCGGAGCCTTGCGGGGCAGACCCACATGGTGGAGCCCGAGGTGCTGGGGCCGGTGCTGGCGGAGTTCTTCGGAGGGTGACCGGTGCCGGGTACGCGCGCGTGGCCGGCAGCCGGCCTCAGACGGTCGTGGGCGTCGCCCGCACCGTGGACGCGATCGTCGCCGAGCCCACCACGCGCGTGCCGTCGTACAGGACGACCGCCTGGCCGGGGGCGACGCCGCGGACGGGCTCGGTGAAGGTGACCTCCAGGGTGCCGTCGATCAGCTCGGCGGTCACCTCGGTCTCGCCGCCGTGGGCGCGCAGCTGGGCGGTGTAGGTGCCGGGGCCGGTCGGGGCGGCGCCGCACCAGCGGGGCTTGATCGCGGTCAGGGCGGTCACGTCCAGGGCGGACGCCGGGCCGACCGTCACCGTGTTGTTCACCGGGGAGATGTCGAGGACGTAGCGCGGCTTGCCGTCGGCGGCCGGGGTGCCGATGCGCAGGCCCTTGCGCTGGCCGATGGTGAAGCCGTACGCGCCCTCGTGCGTGCCCAGCTTTGCGCCGGACTCGTCGACGATGTCGCCCTCGGCCTTGCCGAGGCGGTTCGCGAGGAAGCCCTGGGTGTCGCCGTCGGCGATGAAGCAGATGTCGTGCGAGTCGGGCTTCTTGGCGACGGCGAGGCCGCGGCGCTCGGCCTCCGCGCGGATCTCGTCCTTGGTCGTCACCGTGTCGCCGAGCGGGAACAGGGCGTGCGCCAGCTGCTTGTCGTCCAGGACTCCGAGGACGTACGACTGGTCCTTGGCCATGTCGGAGGCGCGGTGCAGCTCGCGGGTGCCGTCCTCGCGCAGGACGACCTGCGCGTAGTGGCCGGTGCAGACGGCGTCGAAGCCCAGGGCCAGCGCCTTGTCGAGCAGGGCGGCGAACTTGATCTTCTCGTTGCAGCGCAGGCACGGGTTGGGGGTGCGGCCGGCCTCGTACTCGGCGACGAAGTCCTCGACGACGTCCTCGCGGAAGCGGTCGGCGAGGTCCCACACGTAGAACGGGATGCCGATGACGTCTGCGGCGCGGCGGGCGTCGCGCGAGTCCTCGATGGTGCAGCAGCCCCGCGCGCCCGTGCGGAAGGATTGGGGGTTCGCGGAGAGCGCGAGGTGGACGCCGGTGACGTCGTGGCCCGCTTCGGCCGCGCGGGCGGCGGCGACGGCGGAGTCGACCCCGCCGGACATGGCGGCGAGGACGCGGAGGGGGCGGGAGGGCTGCGCGGTGTCAGTCATAACCCTTCCAGGGTACGGGGCGCGGGAACCAGGGCCCGCGAGTATCCGTTGACGATCACATGGGACAGCGGAAGGCTCCGAAGGACGGCGACCGGAAGGTCGGGCGTCGTGCGTTGCTGATCGGCGGGACGGTGGCAGCGGCGGGCTCGGCCGTGCTGGCCCGCGACGAACTCGCTCGCCTGTGGTGGCGGGTGCCCGGCGTGGAGAAGCCGCGCAAGGACGGCGAGGTCGACTTCGCCGGGGCGCGCTGGGTGGCGGCGTCGGACGCGAACTGGCGGCGGGCGGACCGTCCCGACGACTACGGCGTGGACATGGTGATCATCCATGTCACCCAGGGCAGCTTCGACAGCGCGGTGAAGGTGTTCCAGGACCCGGAGCACGGCGCGGCCGCGCACTACATCGTCCGCAAGGACGGCCACGTCACGCAGATGATCCGCGAGCTGGACGTGGCGTACCACGCGGGCAACCGCGACTACAACGAGCGCAGTGTCGGCATCGAGCACGAGGGCTTCGTGGATCGGCCGCAGGACCTCACGGACGAGATGTACGAGGCCTCGGCCCGGCTCACGGCCCGAATATGTGCCCGCTACGACATCCCCGTCGACCGTGAGCACATCATCGGGCATGTGGAGGTGCCGGGGACGGACCACACGGACCCCGGGAAGCACTGGGACTGGGACCGGTACATGAAGCTGGTGCGGGCGGCGCGTACGGCACAGGCGTGATCCCGCGGCGGCCTCCCGGCCGCCCCTGGACGGCCCTCAGGTGAGGCCGGCCGCCCGCGCCCGTTCCACCGCCGGGCCGATGGCCTTGGCGACCGCCTCGACATCGGCCTCCGTGGAGGTGTGACCGAGGGAGAAGCGTAGGGTGCCGCGGGCGAGGTCCGGGTCGGTGCCGGTGGCCAGCAGGACGTGGCTGGGCTGGGCGACGCCGGCGGTGCAGGCGGAGCCGGTGGAGCACTCGATGCCCTGGGCGTCCAGGAGCAGCAGCAGGGAGTCGCCCTCGCAGCCGGGGAAGGTGAAGTGGGCGTTGGCCGGGAGGCGGCCGCCGGGTGCCGGGTCGCCGCCGAGGATCGCGTCCGGGACGGCCGTTCGGACCGCTTCGACCAGGGCGTCGCGCAGGGCGCCGATCTCGGAGGCGAACCACTCGCGCTGTTCGGCGGCGAGTCGGCCGGCGACGGCGAAGGAGGTGACGGCGGGGACGTCGAGGGTGCCGGAGCGCACATGCCGTTCCTGGCCGCCGCCGTGCAGGACGGGGACGGGGGTCTGGTCACGGCCGAGGAGCAGGGCGCCGATGCCGTACGGCCCGCCGATCTTGTGGCCGGAGACCGTCATCGCGGCGAGGCCGGAGGCGGCGAAGTCGACCGGGACCTGACCGAAGGCCTGGACCGCGTCGGCGTGCAGGGGGACGTCGAACTCACTCGCCGCGTCGGCCAGTTCACGGACCGGCATGACGGTGCCGATCTCGTTGTTGGCCCACATCACGGTGGCCAGGGCGACGTCGTCGGGGTTGCGGGCGATGGCTTCGCGCAGGGCGTCGGGGTGGACCCGTCCGTGGGAGTCGACGGGGAGGTACTCGATCGTGGCGCCCTCGTGCTCGCCGAGCCAGTGGACGGCGTCGAGGACGGCGTGGTGCTCGACGGGGCTGGCCAGGACGCGGGTGCGTGCCGGGTCGGCGTCGCGGCGGGACCAGTACAGCCCCTTGACCGCGAGGTTGTCGGCCTCGGTGCCGCCAGAGGTGAAGACGACCTCGCTGGGGCGGGCGCCGAGCGCTTCCGCGAGGGTCTCGCGGGCCTCCTCGACGGTGCGCCTGGCGCGGCGGCCGGACGCGTGGAGGGAGGAGGCGTTGCCGGTGACGCTCAGCTGGGCGGTCAGCGCCTCTGCCGCCTCCGGAAGCATGGGGGTCGTCGCGGCGTGGTCGAGGTAAGCCATGGTGGCGACGATTCTACGGGGCCGCTGCGCTGGGCTTGAGCGGCGGGCGCCCTGCCCGTGTTCAGCTTGACGTCGGTCGCGTGGCACCCGGCGATGCAGGCCGTGCCCACCCGTTCCGCCTGCGGAACGTCTGCCCACGGTGGTGGGCGGTCCCGTCGGCGACGGTGGCGACGCTGGCTAGAAGCTCCAGGACAGCGTGTTGTCCATCTCCACGAACGCCAGCAGAACCAGCAGGTCGGCGACGCCCAGGCCCATGCCCAGGTAGGCCCGGCCCTTGCGCTGGGTGCCGCGCCACAGGGACGCCGCGGCCAGGACGATGGCGGTCGGGCCGAGGAAGAGGTTGAAGACGAGGATGCCCAGGAGGCCCAGGATGAAGGACGCGACGGCCATGCCGTCGGCGTCGCGGGTGCGGGGGCGGGTGGTGGGGCGGCCGGTGGCCGGGGCGGTGAGTTGCACGGGTGTCAGCTCCTGAGAAGTCGGTGCGGTGCGACGGCGTGGGTCAGTTGCGGCGGGCGCGGCGCTCGCGGGCGGCGAAGATGGCCAGCCAGACGGCGATGACGGCGGCGGCTACGGCGCTGAAGGCGAGCGGTGCGTGGGCCACGGTGCCCAGCAGCACGCCCAGCAGCAGGAGCGCGGCGACGAGGAACAGCATGGGATCGGATCCCCCTCTGAGATCTCTCTCGTTGATCTCACTCGTTACGTCTTGGTGAACAGTTGTAGTTACAGTTGTTCACTGACTTCAGAGTCTAGCGCGCTCCACGGCTTTTCAATTCCAGAGAACAGTTGTTAACTGCATGGTATGAGTCACACCCTCGGCATCCGGCAGGCCCAGAAGCAGAAGACCCGGCAGGCGCTCCTGGACGCGGCCTTGGGGCTGCTGGAGGAGCAGAGCCTGAGCAGCCTGGGCCTGCGCGAGGTCACACGCGCCGTCGGCGTCGCGCCGACCGCCTTCTACCGGCACTTCCGCTCCACCGCCGACCTCGGCGTCGCCCTGGTCGAGGAGGCGCTGGGCAGCCTCCACCCCATGATCCGTACGACCGTCTCCTCGGCCGGCGACAGCGACCAACGCATAGAGCGGGCCGTCGGATTGATCGCCCACCACGTCGAGACGCACCCGGCCCACGTCCGCTTCATCGCCCGCGAGCGGCACGGCGGGGTGCAGTCGGTGCGGCAGGCCATCCAGGACCAGCTGGCCCGTTTCACCGAGGAGGTCAAGGCGGCGCTGGCCAAGGACCCGGTCTCCGAAGGCTGGAACGACGACGACCTCCTCATGCTCGCCCACCTCTACGTCGACCAGATGCTGATGACGGCCTCGCTGTTCCTGGACGCCCTGGAGGCGCCGGAGGAAGAGCGCCGGCGCGTGGTCCAGGTCGCCACCCGCCAGATGCGGTTGATCAGCATCGGCCGGGAACACTGGCTGGATTGAGCCCCCGCCAGAACACGACGAGGGCGGCACCCCGTTCACCGGGAGTGCCGCCCCTGCCGTAGGGCTGCCGTACCGCGCCCTGTGGCCCGCGTCAGCTCTTGGTCGCCGTGGCCGCCGCGCTCGGCGCTCCGCTCGGGGCACCGCTCGGCGCCGCGCCGCCGCCCTGGCCACCGCCCGGTCCGCCACAGCCGCCGCCCTGCCCACCACCGGGGGCGCCCTGACCGCCCTGCGCTCCCTGGCCGCCCCCGCCCGGCCCACCGGACGGCGCACCGCTGGGCGCACCGGACGCACCCGCCGACGGCGCCCCGGAGGGCGCACCGCTCGGCATGTCCGAAGGTGCCCCGCTCGGCGCACCGCTCGGAGCGCCCGACGACTGCCGGCACGACGACTGCCGGCCGGAGTCGCCGCTGTTCGAGGTCGACGACGAGTCGCCGGACCCGCAGGCCGCCAGGGCCAGGGGCGAGAGCGCCAGCAGGGCCACGGCGGGGAGGAGACGCGCACGCTTCATGAGAAACAGCTCCATGGAAGATGAGGAAGTCCTGGGGCGGGCACTCAACCAACGCCGCTTAGGGCTTCCTTGAGGACCCGCTGTCGACGGCCTGTGCGCCGGGCAGAACACCCCTCAAGTCACCCCGCTGACCTGCGGATTTCCTCGACCGCTCACCCTACTCGCTGGTACAAGGCCGTGACAGAGGCGGCCGCGCGCGCCAGTTCGTCCCGCACCTCGGGCGGTGAGACGACCTCCACCCGGTCCGAGAACTGCAGGAGTTGACGCGCCTCGCCGACAACTCCCAGCGAGAGACGGACGGTGGCCCAGTCACCCCCGCCCGCACCCTCGCCCTCGCCCCCGGGGAGCGAGACCAGCGAGGACGCCATGAGCCGCAGAAACAGGTCGAGCCGGTCGCACCGTACGCGCGCCGTCACGTCGATACCGCCCGGCCGATCCTCCACCTGGCGGGGCAACACCTCCCAGACGTCGGCGAGTTCGGCACCCGGCCGACGTCGCACGACGTCGTCCAGAACCCGGGCCGACCGCACCCGGTCCACGCGGAACAGCTGCGGGCCGCCTCGCCGGTCGGCGACCAGGTACCAGACACCGGCCTTGGAGACCAGGCCGTACGGGTCGACGGTGTACGTCCGCGGCTCCCGCTCGCCGCTGTGCCGGTAGCGCAGCCTGAGGCGCCGGTCGGCGAAAACCGCGTCCTGCAACACGTCGAGGTCCAGGGCGGGTTGCGGGCCGCCCTTCCAGCGCGTGGCGTCGACGAGGATGCGGCGCGAGGTCACCCGGCGGCCGGGCGGTGCGGCGCGGGAAGGGCGGCCATCACCTTGCGCAGCGCGGAGCCGAGCGCCGCGTCCAGGCCGAGGGCGGCGTGCGCGCCCTGCGCGGCCAGGATGAACAGGGCGCGGGACTCGTCGGCGGTCAGACCGGTGGCGTCCGTACGGAATCCGGCGAGGAGTCGATACCGCCGTGCCGCCCGCGCTCGGCGTAGACCGGGGCGCCGGATGCCGAGAGGGCTTCCACGTCCCGGTAGATGGTGCGGACCGACACCTCCAGCCGCTCGGCGAGTTCCGGGGCGGTCACCCGGCCGCGCGTCTGGAGGAGCAGGAGGATCGACAGGAGACGGTCGGACTTCACCTCACCACGAACTCAGCTCACGACGAACTCAGCTCACCACGATCGCAGCTCACCACGATCGCAGCCTGTCCCCGCGTCAGCTCAACCGCGCCCGTGCCAGCTGCCTCGACTGGGCCACCAGCCGGTCCGCGCTGTCCCAGACCTCCGCGTCCTCCTCGAGGAAGCCGCCCGCGAGGTTGCGGGTCGTGATCGACACCCGCAGCGGGCCCGGCGCCGGGCGGCAGCGTATGTGGACGGTCAGTTCGACCGTCGGGACCCAGCCGGAGATGCCGATCTCGAACGCGGTCGGAGGCAGGGCGTCGACCGCCAGGAGCAGCGAGAGCGGATCGGCGTCGCGGCCGTCCGCGAGTCCGAACCAGGCCCGCATCTCGCCCTTGCCCGAGGGCGAGCCCAGTGCCCAGCCCAGGGTGGACGGGTCGAGCTTGAGCATCAGACGGTCGACGATGGCCGAGCTGCCGTCGACGGGGGCGCCACCCGACGGTAGTCCGACATCAGATGCAGTGTCCTCGGAGCCGAAGCAGTGCTCCATGGGCGGGAACGCCGGCGGCTTGGCCGTCGTACGCACGTCGTCGGGGAGGGAGTCGAGGTCGCCGTAAGAAGCGAGGACGCGGATCCGCTCGACCTCGCGGCCCTGCTCGTCGTGCTGGAAGAGCGAGGCCTGGCCGGTCGACAGGGTCCGCCCGGCGCGCACCACGTCCGTGCGGACCACCGCGGGGCCGGGCTGTGACGCCGTCAGATAGTGCGCGGAGATCGTGAACGGGTCGCTGTGCGGGAGGGCGTCCGCGAGGGCGCGGCCGAGCACGGCCAGCAGATAGCCGCCGTTGACGGCGCTGATGATGGTCCAGCCGGCGGAGAGGTCGATGCCGTAGACGCCGGGCTCGCGCAGGGTGAGCGCGGTGTCGCGGTCAAACTCGCTGTCGCCGATCGTGGCCCGCGGGGCCGTTGGGGCGGAGGCTGCTTCTGGCATGGGTGAACGGTACAACAGCTAACTACTAAGCGGTAGCTTTTTCGCTCTGGCCGTGGGCGAGATGTAAGCAACTTTTCGGTAAGTGTCCCCGCCCGTCCGAAACCCGGAGACCGATCTCCCCCTCTATGAGGACATGAGCCTCACCGGGACCCCGTTCCTCTACACGCTGATCGCGCTGTGTGCCGTCGCCGTCGCGCTGCCGCTGGTCCTCTGGTCCCGGGTGCGCGGACCCAAGGCCGTGCGGGCCGTCGCCCGGGTGCTGATGCTGCTGTTCGCCCAGGGCACCGCGGTCGCCCTGGTGTTCACGATGGTCAACAACTCCAACCAGCTGTACGACAACTGGGGCGACCTGCTCGGCACCAGCGACCATGTCCACGAGGCCGCCGACCTCGGGGCGAGCGGCACCGGCGGGATAGCGCTGGAGAAGCTGCCGAAGGTGCGGCAGACCTTCAAGCCGGGCAAGGGGCCGGGCATGCGCTCGGACGGCGGCGTGCTCGTCACCCAGCTCAAGGGCCGGGTCTCCGGGGTGCATGCCGAGGTCAACGTCTGGCTGCCGCCGCAGTACCGCGACCCCGCCTACCGCGATCACAAGTTCCCGGTCGTCGAGGTGCTGCCGGGCTACCCGGGCTCGTCGAAGGCCTGGTACGGGGCCATGGACGCGCCCGAGCAGCTGGCTCCGCTGATGCGCAGCGGCCAGATCGAGCCGTTCATCATCGTCTCGCCGCGCACCACGCTGCTGCCGGGCAAGGACACCGGCTGCGCCAACATCCCGGGCAAGGTGAACGCCGACAGCTGGCTCAGCATCGACGTGCCGAAGATGGTCATGGACAATTTCCGGACCCAGGCGGCGCCGGACGGCTGGGCGGTGGCCGGGTACTCGGCGGGCGCGCACTGCGCGGCGAAGCTGGCGGTCGCCCATCCCGACCGGTACCGGGCCGCGGTGAGCATGTCCGGCTACAACGACCCGATCGCCGTCCCCCAGTCGCTGGCCGGCAAGTCGCCCGCGCTGCGGGCCGCGAACAACCCGTACGTGATCCTCAAGGAGTCCCGGGTCCCGCCGCGCGTGGCGCTCTACCTTTCGGGTCAGCCGAAGGACGGTTACGAGGCGGCCATGGCGATCCAGCGGGTCGCGAAGGCGCCGACGACCGTGAACGTGGTGTTCATCCCGAGCAGCGCGGGCGGTCACACCATGGCGCTGTGGAAGCCGCAGGTGGTTCCGGCGTTCCGCTGGCTGACCGACGTGATGGGGTCGCGCGAGACCCGTACGGCTCCGGGCTCCGGCGGCACTACTCCTCTCGCACCGTCGACCGCCGGTTCCAGGCACGCGGAGCTCGCCAGTGGTAGCGCATCGCCAGCAGGCGCAGCACGAAGGCCGTGACGGCCGCGAGGGTGCTGGTGAGCGGGGTCAGCGCGTCGTAGTGGATGCACAGCACGGTCATCGTGGCGCCGACGATCGCCGGGACCGCGTACAGGTCGCGGTCCCAGCGCAGCAGTGACGGCACCTCGTTGGCGAGGACGTCCCGCAGCACACCGCCGCCGACGGCCGTCGCGAGCCCGAGGGTGGCGGACGCGGTGAGGTTGAGGCCGTAGTCGTACGCCTTCGCCGTCCCGGCGACGCAGAACAGGCCGAGGCCCGCCGCGTCGAAGACGTTCACGCCGGTCTGGATGCGCTCCACGTGCGGGTGGAGGAAGATCACCAGCAGCGCGGCGAGCAGCGGCGTCAGGAAGTACCCCAGGTCCGTGAAGGCGGCCGGGGGCACGGCGCCGATGATCACGTCCCGGAACAACCCGCCGCCCAGTGCGGTGACCTCGGCGAGCACGGCGATGCCGAAGACGTCGAAGTTCTTGCGGACCGCCAGCAGGGCGCCGGAGATGGCGAAGACGAAGATGCCGATCAGGTCGAGCGTGTGCTGGACGGACGGGCTGAACAATTGCTGGAGCACTCGTACATTCTTGCGTAGCCCAAGGCCCCCACCTTGCAAAGGAAGGCGGGGGCCCGAGCCCGGTTACTCGCTTTCGTCCGTGGACGACTTCGCGGGTGCCTCCTCGGGCGCTTTCGCGGCCTTCTCGGCAGCCGCCGGCTCCCCCGGCTCCCCCGACACCTCGTCCGGCACCAGCTCCGCGGCCTCCTTGGCCGCGGACAGCAGCACCGTGTCCTGCGGCTGCTGGTCCGCGAAGTCCTCCGGGTGGTGGCAGGCCACCCGCTGGCCCGGACGCAGCTCCGCCAGTGGCGGCTCCGTCGTGCGGCAGACCTCCGTCGCCTTCCAGCACCGCGTGTGGAAGCGACAGCCGCTCGGCGGGGCGATCGGCGAGGGCACGTCGCCGCGGAGCAGAATCCGCTCGCTCTTCTGCGTGCGCCGCCTGGGGTCCGGGATCGGCACCGCCGACATCAGGGCCTTGGTGTACGGGTGCATCGGCGACGCGTACAGCGAGTCCCGGTCGGCCAGCTCCACGATCTTGCCGAGGTACATCACCGCGATGCGGTCCGAGACATGCCGTACGACGGAAAGGTCGTGCGCGATGATCACGTACGTCAGCCCGAGCTCGTCCTGGAGGTCGTCCATCAGGTTGACGACCTGCGCCTGGATCGACACGTCGAGCGCGGAGACCGGCTCGTCGGCCACGACCATCCGGGGCTTGAGGGCCAGCGCGCGGGCGATGCCGATGCGCTGACGCTGACCGCCGGAGAACTCGTGCGGGTAGCGGTTGTAGTGCTCAGGGCTCAGGCCCACCAGTTCGAGGAGGCGCTGGACCTCCTTCTTGACGCCGCCCTCGGGCTCGACGCCCTGGAGCCGGAACGGCGCCGAGACGATGCTGCCGATGGTGTGCCGAGGGTTCAGCGAGCCGTACGGGTCCTGGAAGATCATCTGCACATCGCGGCGGAGCGGGCGCATGCCGCTCGTGCCCAGGTGCGTGATGTCCGTGCCGTCGAACTCGATCCTGCCGCCGCTCGGCTCCAGCAGCCGGGTGATCAGCCGGCCCATGGTCGACTTGCCGCAGCCGGACTCGCCCACGACACCGAGGGTCTCGCCCCGGCGCACCTCGAAGTCGATGCCGTCCACGGCCTTGACCGCCCCGACCTTCCGCTGGAGGAGGCCCTTCTTGATGGGGAAGTGCTTGACCAGGCCCTCGACCTTGAGCAGCGGTTTCTCGTCGCCGGCCGGCGCGGCTTTCACGGCCGCCGCCGCGGCCCCGGTCTCAGTCTCGCTCACAGCTTCGGCGCAATCTCTTCGGTCCAGATCCGGGTGCGGTCCTCCTGCGACAGGTGGCAGGCGGTGAAGTGCCTGCTGCCGACCTCGCGCAGCTCGGGGCGCTCGGTGCGGGTGATCCCGCCCTTGGGCACGTCCGCGTACGGGCAGCGCGGGTTGAAGGCGCAGCCCGAGGGGACGTTGATGAGGCTCGGCGGCTGGCCCTTGACCGGGATGAGCCGGTCGGTCTGCGCGCGGTCGATGCGCGGCATGGAGCCGAGCAGGCCCCAGGTGTAGGGGTGCGACGGCTCGTAGAAGATCTTGTCGACCGGGCCGCGCTCCACGCAGCGTCCGCCGTACATCACGAGGATGTCGTCGGCGATCTCGGCGACCACGCCGAGGTCGTGCGTGATGATGACGACCGCGGAGCCGAACTCCTTCTGCAGATCCCGGATCAGGTCGAGGATCTGCGCCTGCACGGTGACGTCGAGCGCGGTGGTCGGCTCGTCCGCGATCAGCAGTTCGGGGTTGTTCACCAGCGCCATGGCGATCATCGCGCGCTGGCGCATACCGCCGGAGAACTCGTGCGGGTACATGTCCACGCGCTTGTTCGGCTCCGGGATGCCGACGCGGTCGAGGAGTTCGACGGCGCGGCGGCGGGCGGTCTTCTTGTCGACCTTGTTGTGGACCCGGTACGCCTCCACGATCTGGTTGCCGACCGTGTAGTACGGGTGCATGGCCGACAGCGGGTCCTGGAAGATCATCGCCATCTGCCGGCCGCGCATCCGGCGGACCTCGTCGGGGCTCGCCGAGACGAGTTCCTTGCCGTCGAGCCAGATCTCGCCGGACATCTGCACGTTCTTGCCGCGGTTGCCCAGGCGGTGCAGGCCCATGACGGCCAGCGAGGTCACGGACTTGCCGGAGCCGGACTCGCCCACGATGCCGAGGGTCTTGCCCTTCTCCAGCTGGAAGGAGAGACCGTCCACGGACTTGACCAGGCCGTCGTCGGTCGGGAAGTGCACCTTGAGGTCGCGCACTTCGAGGAACGCCCGGGGCGGCTCGCCGGCACGTACGGGCTCGCCCACGGCGGCCCCGGACTTGGACAGGTCGGTCACGAGAGCCTCACCCGCGGGTCGATCGTGGCGTACAAGAGGTCCACCACCAGGTTCATGAAGACGACGAAGAACGCCGCGAGCAGGGTCACGCCGAGGATCGGGGGCAGGTCGTTGGCGGTGATCGCCTGTACCGCGTACTCGCCGATGCCGTGCAGGGAGAACACCGTCTCGGTGATGACGGCACCGCCGAGCAGCAGGCCGATGTCCATGCCGAAGACCGTCACCAGCGGGGTCAACGCGGCCCGCAGACCGTGTCGGACGACGACCTTGCGCTCACGCAGACCCTTGGCCCGAGCGGTGCGGATGAAGTCCTCGCTCATGGTCTCCAGCATGCCCGAGCGGGTCAGCCGGGCGTAGATGGCCGAGTAGAGCAGGGCCAGCGAACACCACGGCAGGAACAGGGTGTTGGCCCACTGGGACGGGTTCTCGGTGAAGGGGACGTACGTTCTGCCGAAGATCTCCAGCTTGTAGCTGAACAACAGCAGGGCCAGCTGCCCGGTGAAGAACATGGGCAGGGAGACGCCCGCCAGGGCCACGCCCATGGCGGACCGGTCGAAGAACGAGCCCGGTTTGAGAGCGGAGATGACACCGGCCGCGATACCGCCGACCAGCCACAGCACGGCGGCGCCGACGGCCAGCGAGAGGGTGACCGGCAGTCGTTCGGTCAACTGGGGCCAGACCTCGATGTGGTCCTTGAAGGAGTAGCCGAAGCAGGGGGCGTCACAGCGGACGGTGGTGGGGCCGAGGTCGTAGGTGGCGCCGGAGACGATCCCCTTGATGAAGTCCCAGTACTGGACGTAGACCGGCTGGTCGAGACCGAGGTTCGCCTTGACCGCCGCGATGTCCTCGGGGGTGGGGTTCTTGCCGATGTACTGCTGTGCCAGCTGGTCGGCGGTCTGCCCGGCGAGCTTCGGCAGGATGAAGAAGATGCCGAAGGTGACCGCGGTGACGACGAGCAGCAGGACCAGTGCCGCGATCGTCCGGCGGATGATGTACGAGATCACGAGGACCGGCGCCGGCGCCCGCGGATGACTTTAGTCCGCGGGCGCCAATGCCTTCACCTGCCTTCCGGGGCTACTTCTCGGCGGTGCCGACGTTGAGGTAGTCGTACTGACCGCTCCAGGCGGACGACGACACCAGGTTGGTGGCGTGCGGCGTGCGGTACAGCAGGACCTTGAAGTAGGTCAGCGGCACGATGGCGGCCTGCTCCATCATCTTCTGGTCGATCTCGGTGTACGCCTTGGTGCGGGCGGCCTCGTCGGTGTTGCCGATCGCGTCGTCCAGCAGCTTGTTGATCTCGGGGTTGTCCAGCTCGGACAGGTTGGTGTTGCCGGACTGGCTGATGGCCTTGCCGTGCGCGATCTGCTGCAGGAAGCCGTAGCCGGTGGGCCAGTCGGCGCCCCACTGCATCATCATCAGGCCGATGTTGTTCTTCTTGTTGAACTTGGGCACGCCCGCGTAGTCGGAGAAGTACTTGCCGGACGGGTACTGCTTGATGTCCGCGTCGATGCCGACCTTCTTCAGCGCGCCGACGATCGCGGTGGCCGCGTCGACCTCGCCCTGCCGGTCGGTGCGGGCCGAGATGGAGGTCTTGAAGCCGCCCTCCTTGCCGCAGGCCTTCAGGTGCTCCTTGGCCTTGGCCACGTCGCCCTTGTTGTCCTTGGTGGCGTACTGGTCGGCCTTCTCGTAGCCGGTGACGTCGGTGGGCAGGACCGTGGTGGCGATGTCACCGCGGAGCGGGCCGCCCATCGCGGTCTGCACGGCGGTCTTGTCGATCGCGTACTCGACGGCCTTGCGGCACTCAAGGTTGTTGAACGGCGCCAGCTTGGTGTTGATCGCCGCGTAGATCAGGCGACCGCCCAGCGCGTTGTCCGTGTTGGCCATCTGGGCCTTGTCGTTCAGGATCTGCGCCTGGGTCTGCGCGTCGACACCGGTTCCCTGGATGTCGATCATCGTGTCCCCGGACATCACGTCCTTGTCGATCGTGGCCTTGTTGACCTTGAGGTTCACCACGATCTTGTCCGGGTACTGCTTGCGCAGCGGGTCCGTCTTGGCGTCCCACTCGGGGTTGCGGACCAGGACGATCTGCTTGCCCTCCTCGTACTTCTCGAACTTGTACGAGCCGGAGGAGACGACCTTCTTGGTGTAGTCCACACCCGTGTCCTTGGCCCGCGGCACGGGGGCCGTCTGCGGGGCACTGACGAGGTAGTCGAACTCCGAGAACGCCTTGTTCAGGTGGAAGACGATCGTGTGGTCGTCCGGGGTCTCGATGGACGAGATGCCCTTTTCGCTCTTGTCCTTGTACGGGCCCTTGTAGTCGTCCGGGTTGTCCAGCAGGTTCTGGAAGTAGTTGGGGCCGAGCGAGAGCACGTCACGCGCGAAGTTCGAACGCTCCACGGCGTACTTGACGTCCTTCGAGGTGACCGCGGTCCCGTCCTCGTACTTGACGCCCTGACGGATCTTGTACGTCCAGGTCTTGCCGCCGTCGCTGGGCGTGCCCGCGCCCTCGGCGAGGTCCGGGACGAGTTCGTTGCCCGCCTCGCCGGGGCCGGGCTTGAAGGTCATCAGGGGACGCGCGTAGAGGCGGCTGAAGTTGTAGCCGTACGCGTAGTACATGTTGCCCGGGTCCAGGGACTCGGGGGCGTCGGAGCTCGCGTAGGTGACCGTTCCGCCCTTGTGGGTGGAGGCGTTCACCACTCCCTTGGTCGCGGCGTTCGCGCCGGCGCCCTTGGGCGTGTCGGCGCCGTCGTCGGCCTTGCTGCAGCCCGCGAGAAGCAGGCCGGCGCTACTGGCGACCGCAATCGCGGCCATTGCTGACCTTCGCATGATGGTCGGATTCCCCTTCGTAGGTGGACACTTGGGTGGGACGTCGGGTCGCAGTCGGGTGCGGCGACCGCGGACGTCAGCGGCTGCGGGGGTCGAGTGCGTCCCTCAGGCCGTCACCGAGGAGGTTGAAGGCCAGCACCGTGATGAAGATCGCCAGGCCGGGGACGATCATGTACTGGGGGTCGACCTCGAAGAAGTCGACGGCCTGGTTGAGCATTCCGCCCCAGGATGCCTGGGGCGGCTGGATGCCCACACCGAGGAAGCTCAGCGAGGCTTCGAAGAGGATGTTCGTCGGGATGAGCAGCGTCGAGTAGACGATGATCGGCGCGACGAGGTTGGGCAGCAGTTCCTTGAAGAGGATGTACGGGCCGCCGGCCCCCATCCCCCGGGAGGCGTCGACGAACTCCCGCTCGCGCAGGGCCAGGGTCTGGCCGCGCACGATGCGCCCCATGTAGGGCCAGTTGAAGAAGCCGATGACGAAGATCAGCACGGAGATGTGCAGGGGCAGCCCTTCGAGGCCGAAGGCACCGCCCTGGAGCGTCGCGGAGATGGCGATGGCGAACAGGAGCAGCGGGAACGCCAGGAACGTGTCCATGAGCCGGCTGACGACGGTGTCGACCCGTCCGCCGTAGTAGCCGGCGACCAGGCCCATCACGGTGCCGATGACGACGGACAGCAGCGTCGCGCCGAAGGCGACGACCAGCGAGACCCAGGAGCCCTCCAGGATGCGCGCGAGGATGTCCCGGCCGAACTTCGGCTCGACACCCAGCGGGTGATCCCAGCTCATCCCGCCGAAGTCACCCTTGGGCAGAGAGGTGTTGGGGTCGATCAGGTCCTGGTGGAAGGCGTTGGGGTCGAGGCCCAGCAGCGCCTGGAGCGGACGGGACAGTACCGCCACGAGGATGAGCAGCACGACAACGATGCCGCCGACTACCGCCACTCTGTCCCGTTTGAAGCGGGACCAGGCGATCTGTCCGAGCGACCGGCCCTCGATCTTCTTGGCCTCGACCCCCTTCAGCACGGCCTCCGGCTGGGCGTCGGCCTGCGATCCGGTGGTCTCGATCGGTGCCGTCACGGTGAGTCTGACCCCTCTCGGCCGACGGTTGTCGGCCCCCCTGGCTGCCGCGGTAGCGGTTGCTCCAACTCGCACACAGGACCTACCGGTCCGTGTCTTGCCGGGAGTCTTCAACGCTTTGGCGATCTGTTGCCAGAGCTGGCAAGGAAAGTATGCGCAACCGTGATGCTGTCTGCGGGGTTCCGTTATCCGAACAGCGGGTAACGGCGGGCGGACGCACGCCAGTTGGGGCGTATGAGGGCGGACCGGGACCTTCCGATCGCATCTACGCGCGGAGATTCACCTGGGAAACGGAAGCCGCGGACCCTTTGCGCCTACGACAGCCGGGGCACCGACCGCTCGGTAGGTTAGCCCATGAATGATCAGTAACGGCCCTGTGGCGGTGGGTAGCCGTACCCGGACGCCGGAGCCTGCACCGGAGCCGTGGCGTGCGCCTCGCGGTCGTAGAACGGGCGGGCGGTCGCTCGCATCCACATCGCGACCGGGTCGTCCTCGTCCGACATCGCCACGGTCGAGACGGGCAGCCCGTCCGGGACCGCGCCGATCGACTGGAGCATCATCGAGCGCACCGAGTCCACGGCGGGCGGGCTGGTGTCGTACACGTCCAGCCCGATCGCGAGATACGGCGCGCCGAGCGCCGGCTGCACCCAGGCGCGGCGCAGCGAGCGGACGGCGGGGGTGCGGTGGGCGTTCTGCGCGAGCAGGGCGTAGAACTGCGGGATCTCGATGCCGGGCTCCGACAGGCGGAGCGGGCCGGCGGGCTGGCGGTCCAGGCCGGTGGCGATGCGGCGCAGGTCGAGCCACGGGATGCCCACGCCGCCGCCCGGGGCGTGCGGGTTCAGCCAGAGGCCGAAGTGGTCCGGGTAGAGGGTGCGGGCCACGTCGATGCCGTCGACGACCTCGTAGGAGCGGTTCCAGCCGCTGGCCGACAGCTCCTGGGCGGAGGTGACGCAGGGGGCGTAGCCGTGGCCCTCGACCTCCATGTTCCCGTACTGGGCGTCCGGGGAGCCGGCCTGGCCGTGCCACAGCAGCATCCAGACCTGCCCGGTGTTCGGGGTGGCGAGGGCGCGGAGGAGCGCCTCGTAGGCGTCGTAACGCCCCGGCGTCACCTGGCGCAGCATGTGCTCGACCTGGCCGGTCGCCGCGGTGCCGCTCGCGCTCACCTTTTACCGCCCTTTCGGGGAACCGTGGGTTTCACTGCCAGCTTAGGCGCTCCGCTGGGGGAGCCGCGGAGAGCTCGGAGCCCATTGTCGTCTGACGGACTGCGGGTCGTGCGTGGCTTGTCGCGCAGTTCCCCGCGCCCCCAAGGGGGCGCTGCCCGTCACCGGCGCCTAGAAATCCCGCTGATAAAACGGGCGTACCTTCTGCCTCATCCAGTCGATCACCGGGTCCTGGGCCACTTCCAGGAGGACCAGGTTGACCGGCCAGGGGACCGGGGTGCGGCCGAGGGCCCGGGCGAGGGCGTTCATGGGTGCCGCGCGCAAGTCGCCCTCCCAGGAGGAGAGTTCCACGCCGACGAACATCGCCGGGTGGGCCGTCTCGATCGCCGCCAGACAGCGGCGGGCCGTGGTGACGACGCCGGTCTCGGCGAACTCGGCCGAGGCCGCCGCGAGGAAGTCGACCGGGTCGTCCTGCCAGTCGGGTTCGTAGAGCTTGACGCGGCCGCCGGAGGTGAGGCCGTCCAGCGGGGTGCGGCCCACCCGGCAGAGCTCGGCCACCGCGGCCGGAGGCAGGGGGATGCCGACCGTGCCGTCGGGGTTGACAGCGATACCCACCTGCGGCGGCAGACCCCGGGCGAATTCCACGGCGGGGGCGACGGTGTGCGACATGTGGGCCCCGACGACCTGGCGGAACTGTTCCTCGGAGCTGAAGACCGGGACGTACGCCTGGCCCGCTATCTCCACGGTCGGCAGGTCCAGGGGACCGCTGGCGGGTCCGCCGCCGTTGGGCAGGGGCACCCAGACGAAGCTGCGGCCCAGCACCTCGATGATCCGGCCGCCGGCCGAGGGCACGCCGAGGGAGGCCGAGAGCACCTCCTCCAGTTCGTTGCCCGGCCAACCGCCGTGCCCCTGGAGGTGTGCCCCTGCCGGGAAGTCCGCGGGGAGATCCGCTGCGAAGTCCATCTCTCTGACCACCTGCTGTGAACCACGTCTGTGGCTCAGAAGGCTATCCGGTGTCCGCGCCGTGCGACCCCGTGGCCGTTCAGCCCGTGAAGCCGATGTGGCGCAGGGTGTCCGCCGCCTCCCGGTCGATCAGCACCGCGGAGCCGCAGCCCTGGGGCAGGCTGCCGTCCTCCACCGAGGTCAGCAGGCGGGCCGCTGCTCGGCGGTGGCGCAGGAAGGCGTACCGCGAGACACCACGGCCGCGCTCGCGCTGGCCCTCCAGGGCGGTGTCGGGGGCGACGTCGAGCAGCAGCAGGTGCAGGCTGCCGCCGCGGCGGCGGGCCTCGCGGGCCAGCCAGCCGCGCACCCAGGCCTGCGTACCGCAGTCGTGCACGACGACGCCCTCGCCGGAGCGCACGGCGCGGCGCAGTGCGGTGTAGTGGGCGAGGCGGACCAGGGGACGGTAGATGGCGTAGGGGAGGAAGCGGGGCATGCGGGTGTCCCAGCGGTCCCGGGTGTCCTGGGAGTCGATGCGGGTGCCCTGCACCGCCCTCTTCATCAGCGTGGACTTGCCGCTGCCGGGCAGGCCGGTGATCACGACGAGGTCCTTGGGGCCGAAGAGGAGCGCGCGCGGGCTGCGTCCGGAGCGCTCGCGCAGATCACGGACCACGGGTGCCAGGCACCTGCCGCGGGCTTCGGCCGCCGGGGCCACGGGCTGCTTGGGCAGCGCCATGCCCGAGGTCGTGGCGTACGCCGTAGTGCGGTTCACCGTCATCGTCCTCCTCCGGGGTCAGGATTCCCCGTCCCCACTGAGCGTAAAGAGAAGGTAATGGATGATCTCTCGCATTTTCGTTCACTTCCTGCCACAAGCCGGTTACAGACACGGCCTGCCGTTGACGGGCGCGGGCGTGCAATGATGTGCGCGCCAACTGCATACCGGCCGTTTGAATCCGCGCGGGAGAGTCCCCAGCAGTGCATCGCTGGGGCGCCGAAGGAGCAAGTCCCTCCCTTGAATCTCTCAGGCCCCGTTACCGCGCGGGCGAGGCACATCTGAAAAGCGGGCCGCTCTGTCTCTACCCGGGACACGCGGCCCCACCCAAGGTGCAAGCCGTCGATCGTCCCTGTGGCGGTCGGGGCGAACCTCTCAGGTTCCGATGACAGATGGGGAGGAACGACCTCGCCCTCCCCCACGCTCGAATTCGCTCGCGCGGGGGGACCCCCATCGCCTTGGGAGACACGTCCGATGAGCAGCACTGACCCCCGTCGTACCGCGCTCGATGCCCTGCATCGCTCGCTCGGCGCGACGATGACCGACTTCGCCGGCTGGGACATGCCCCTGCGGTACGGCTCCGAGCGCGACGAGCACAACGCCGTGCGGACGAAGGCCGGGCTCTTCGACCTCTCCCACATGGGCGAGATCACCGTCACCGGCCCCGGGGCGGCCGCCTTCCTGAACCACGCCCTGGTCGGCAACATCGCCTCCGTCGGCGTCGGCCGCGCCCGCTACACCATGATCTGCCAGGCCGACGGCGGCATCCTCGACGACCTGATCGTCTACCGGCTCGCCGACACCGAGTACATGGTCGTCGCCAACGCCTCGAACGCCCAGGTCGTGCTGGACGCCCTGACCGAGCGTGCGACCGGCTTCGACGCCGAGGTCCGCGACGACCGGGACGCGTACGCGCTGATCGCGGTCCAGGGCCCCGAGTCCCCGGGCATCCTGAAGTCGCTCACCGACGCCGACCTCGACGGCCTGAAGTACTACGCCGGCCTGCCCGGCACCGTCGCCGGCGTCCCCGCCCTCATCGCCCGCACCGGCTACACCGGCGAGGACGGCTTCGAGCTGTTCGTGAAGCCGGAGCACGCCGTCGAACTGTGGCAGGCGCTGACCAAGGCGGGCGAGGGCGTCGGGCTGGTCCCGTGCGGCCTGTCCTGCCGGGACACGCTGCGCCTTGAGGCGGGCATGCCGCTGTACGGCAACGAGCTCTCGACCTCCTTGACCCCCTTCGACGCCGGGCTCGGCCGGGTGGTGAAGTTCGAGAAGGAGGGCGACTTCGTCGGACGCGAGGCGCTCGCCGCGGCCGCCTCCCGCGCCTCGGAGAACCCGCCGCGCGTCCTCGTCGGCCTGATCGCCGAGGGGCGTCGCGTCCCGCGCGCCGGGTACCCGGTCGTCGCCGGCGGCGAGGTCATCGGCGAGGTCACCTCGGGTGCGCCCTCCCCCACCCTCGGCAGGCCGATCGCGATGGCGTACGTCGACGCCGCGCACTCGGCGCCGGGCACGGCCGGGGTCGGCGTGGACATCCGGGGCAGCCACGAGCCGTACGAGGTCGTGGCGCTGCCGTTCTACAAGCGGCAGAAGTAGCGCCGTACGGAGAGACTGGCCCAGACGCGAGGACGGGCCCGGACGCGAAGGCCGGCCCAGATCCGCAGACCGGACCACAAGTAGAGACCGACAGCGGCCCCCGTGCGTGACCCTGCGCACATTCGCGCTGCTCACACGCGTTTCCAGTAGTCCCCCATTCATCACCACTCCCGCGCGTACAGGAGAATTCAGGCCATGAGCAACCCCCAGCAGCTGCGCTACAGCAAGGAGCACGAGTGGCTGTCGACCGCCGAGGACGGCGTCTCGACGGTCGGCATCACCGAGTTCGCGGCCAACGCGCTCGGCGACGTCGTCTACGCCCAGCTCCCCGAGGTCGGCTCGACCGTGACCGCGGGTGACACCTGCGGTGAACTGGAGTCGACCAAGTCGGTGTCCGACCTGTACTCCCCGGTCACCGGCGAGGTCACCGAGATCAACGAGGACGTCGTGAACGACCCGGCGCTGGTGAACTCCGCCCCCTTCGAGGGCGGCTGGCTGTTCAAGGTACGCGTCACGGAGGAGCCGGCCGACCTGCTCTCCGCCGACGAGTACGTCGCCCACACCGCCGGCTGAGGAGTCACACCCCCTTATGTCTGACAAGTCGCTTCTGAACACCCCCCTGCACGAGCTGGACCCGGCCGTCGCCGCCGCGCTCGACGCCGAGCTGGAGCGCCAGCAGACCACCCTGGAGATGATCGCCTCCGAGAACTTCGCGCCCGTCGCGGTCATGGAGGCCCAGGGCTCGGTCGCCACCAACAAGTACGCCGAGGGCTACCCGGGCCGCCGCTACTACGGCGGTTGCGAGCACGTCGACGTCGCCGAGCAGATCGCCATCGACCGGGTCAAGGA
>NZ_JBVHVE010000031.1:0-24897 GCF_055564995.1 Streptomyces sp. NPDC028907 | reverse complement strand
ACGAGCAGGTCCGGGCTCCCGGTTGCTGCCGGGTTCAGTAGTCGAGGTCGAGGTAGTCGATGTCGTTGAGGGTGACGTCGGAGAGTCCTGTGGCGCGGGTTCCGCCGTCCTGGAAATACACGTCTTTGAGTCCTTCGGCGATGATCTGGCGCATCTGCTGGTCGCTGGCGCCGGTGTTGCGGGCGTCGAAGAGGCGCTGCGCGTACGCCGGGGGGAGGTGGACGGTCAGGCGCCGGAAGCGTCCGTCGTCGGTGGTGCCGATGGGTGCGGTGTAGCCGAAGCGGGCCCTCGTCTCCACCGTGATGCCCGTGGTGGTGGCGGCCTGCTTGCGGCGGCGTTTGCGGACCTGCGGCTGCCACCGCTGCCGTACGGCGGCGTCGATCCGTTCGGCGATCGGCTTGGGTGGGTGCTTGCGCTCGCCTTTGCGGTATCGCTCCACCGACCGTTGGCTGACCCCGAGTTCCGCCGCGACGGCTTTGGTCGTCTTGAGCTGCTTGATCAGGAAGTTGATGCGGGCCTGGAGGGTCTTGGGCGGCTGGCGGGTGAAGCTCTCCCGGTCGGCGCGTTCGATCGCGTCGTCGATCTCCCCCACGGCCTACTCTCCTTCGTCGAGGACGGCGTCGCCGCCCTTGATGTGCCGGGCGGGGTTGTAGCCCTGTTCCATCAGGTCGACCGCCCACAGCATCGACTGGACGCCCTCCAGCTTCGCCAGGCCCGGCGTGGGCCCGAGGCGAAACCCGCCGGGCTGCGGCTTGCCGGACGTGGCGTAGGGCAGGAAGTCCAGCGGGCTCTCCCCTGGTGAGGGGTAGACGACGCAGTCGGAGAGCACGGCGAGCGGGTACAGGCCCGTCATCTTCGCCATGTTGGTGAGCTTGCGGTGCATGTTCACCCGCGCCTTGCTGATGACGGCGGCGCGGATGTCGGGGCGCCAGGTGGGCCGCTGCAGGGCCGGCCACCGCTCGCCCTCCTGGTACTTCTTGCCCTGCGGGCGTTCGCGGAGCTTGCCGATGCCGCCCTTGACGGTGGCCTTGATGGCGGCCAGGACGGCCGCCATCGCCGGGTCGGCGTCCTTGTGGTGCTCCATCGCGGCGAGGAAGGCGCGGTCGTTCAGGTCTTTGGTGACGCCGAGGTCGGCGAGGGTGTCGACGTAGGCGTTCTTGAGGCGGTCGTGCCACGGGTCCAGGTACGCGCCGGTCTCGCGGCGCAGGTACGCCTCGATCGGCTCCACGTTGTAGCCGAGTTCCTGGGCGTAGGCGACGGTGTGCGTCTGGTACCAGGCCGGTTCTGTCGGCCGGGTGCCGTCCGGAGTGAACGGCGAGGGCAGGCGCGGGTCCACCTCGACGTGGGACAGATCAACCAACCAGGAGCCGGGGATCTTCGGGTTGAACGTCGGGGCGTGGAAGTGGTCGGGGCCGGACAGGCCGACGACCAGGCGGGCCGCGGCGGCGAGGAAGGCGGTGTTCAGGTCCAGGCCGACCGCGTACGGCAGCGTGCACTCCTCATCGTTGAGCAGGCTGACGTCGCGCACCCACTGGTACGCCTCCTCGTTCAGGAACCCGCCGTTCCAGCCGGAGGTCACGACGACGGGGTGCTCGGGGGTGGCCTCCGGCGGCGCCGGGTCCATCGGCTCCGTGCCCAGCGAGCCGGGGTTGTAGCCGGACACCCAGTTCCCCGTCTGCGGGTCCTGCACCGCACGGGTGGGCGGGCGCAGCGCCGTCATCAGTTCCAGGCCGGACACGGCGGTGGAGCCGCGCGGGGTGATGACCCGCTGGGCATACACGCCCAGGACGCGGGCGATGTCGGCCGGCTCCATCTCGCTCACGCCGGGCCAGGATCGCTCATCGAGTGCGTCCCAGGACAGGATCGCCAGCTGCACGCACTGCCGGTCGCGGCCCTGTGCCTTGCGGTAGATCCTCGCCCAGGGGCCGAACCCGCGCTGGGTGAGCCGCCATTTCGCCTTCACCACTTTCTTGACCACCGGGTGGTCCTCGGGCAGGCGCAGGGAGCGGCGCTGCTCGTGGCCCTCTAGGCGCTCGGGAAGCCCGAGCTTCACGGCGGCTGCGGCGGTGAGCACGATCAGCGGGTCGCTGTCTTTGCCGTTGCGGTGCAGACGCGGCGCACCGAGCCCGGATTCCTTGAGCGTCCACTCCACCAGCTCCACCACGGTGGCCGCGGGGCAGTCGAGCACGATGCCGCCCGTGGCGTACGCGGAGCCGTCACCGTCGAGCACAGCGAGCGGGCCGTGCGGGAACCGCGGATCGGCTGCCGGCTTAGCAGCCTTTTGAGGGGCCGGACGCCGCGCTGCCGCGGCCGGCCGGGCGGCCAGACGGGCCGGCCCCGCTGCTGGGACAGCGGGAGCCTGCGGGGCGTGTGCCATCTCCACTGCGGACGCAGCCGGTTCGGTAGATGCCGCGGACGCCGTTGCGGCAACCGAGGCTGGTGGAGCTGCGCCGGGGGCGGGGTACTTCGCCGCCCACCCGTTCAGCAGCCGCTGGTAGGCATCCAGGCGCGGCGACTTCGGCTCGCTACGGCCGTTCTCCCAGTTCTTCACTGACTGGGTCGTGGTCTTCAACGCGGTGGCGAGACGGGCCTGGGTGATGCCGGCAGCCTCCCTCAGCCGGGCCCGCTCCGCCGGAGGCGGCAGGTGCGGCTCCTCGTTCAACAGAGCGTCGACGGACGCGAACAGCTCTTCCTCAGATGCCATTTCCCTGCACCTTCACGCCAGAACCCCGAGACTTCTTAACCAACAACTTAGCCTACTCTTTAACCCTACCGCGCCCATTCCAGTCCCAGCGTGGCGAGTGCGGTGATGTACGGGGGCGGTTTTTCTGATCAGTAGTTCGTGGGTTGGCCTGTGCTGATCAGTTTGGTGCCTGGTGGTGGTAGCGCTTCATGCCCCGGTTGCTACGGTCGGTGGCGGAGGGAACGAGGGCTCGGGATGTGTGCTGAGCTGGCACTTTGTCAGGTGGAGTGAGTGCTGGTCATGTGTGGTCAGTTTCTCCGCATGGTGATCAGGTTCGTTGAGTGTTCGTATGCGCTGGTTGTGGTGTTGGGGTGGTTGGGCCAGTACCGGGTAGGGGCTGGGGCGCAGCCTTCCCAGTTGCGGTGCAGCGCGACGCCCGCTCCCTACCCGCATCAGGGCCCCGTCGCCACCATGAGGACGGCGTCCTCATGCGCGAGGCATTCAGCTACGGCGTCGGCATTGATGACCCCGCTCGCTGGTGTAGATAGAGCCGCAGCGCTGGCACTCTTGCAGCCCATCGATCACATCCGCGCAATGGAAGCAGAAGTCGATGGGTGTCTCCGGAGCGGCAGCCGTCGAGGCTCCTCGAACCAGGCTGCTCATCGTGCAGACGGGGCACCGATCCGGAGCGTCACCGTCGTACGAGGCATCAGGAACGGCGCGGTTGAGAACGCGGACGGCATAGCCCAGGGCCAGGCCCAGAGCGCCATAGCCCTGGACACAGAGGTGGCAGTACATGGTGGAGAACCTTGCGTCCGACTGGCACCACTCCGGCACGCCCCTGATGAGTGTCGGAGTGAGGGCGAACTGCTGGCACTGCGGGCACCGGAGGGTGCGCGCTCTGACGGGCCCCAGGATCGGAGCGAGGTCCTTCATGCGCTCTGCCACGTAGCCCTGGATCGTGCGGACCCCTCCGCGGATCCGGTCCATGTCGATCTCCGCGTGGTGCCGTTCTTCTTCATCTGTGATGTGCTCCAGAATGTGCTCATCGACGAAACTGATGAGGAAGTTCAGTACTTGGGCAGTGGTGCTCTCCACGGTGCCGGATTTGGCGAACTCGCCAACCAAGCCATAGTGCTGCAGAGCGTTTCGGCGTTCGGCTAGGTTGGAGAGAGCAGCCTCATCACGCTTGCTGAACTTGATACCCGCTATGTTGGTCAGCCGCTTTCGCGTCTCTTGCGGAGTGCAGCTGTTCAGTGTTCCGTTCTCGAGCGCTTCTCGCGTAGCGTCCCCGGGGTTGGCGAACACCAGAGACCAGTGCACCATCTGCAGACGCGCCTTCAGAAGCACTTCGGCGCCCGCAGCCAGGTGCAGCACGGCGTACTTCATAGCCCTTGCACTTGGTTCGCTTTCACCCTCTAGGTGCTCTACCACGCTGACCAAGTAGTCCAGACCATTCATGACAGGTGGAAAGTGCACGTCACCTGTGAGCTCCGCTAGACGCACTTGGTAGTAGGACCCATTGTGTTCGACCAAGCGCTCATCCCGTGGCTGCGGTATCTCCTCGAGTTCATGACTCGACGGGTCGTCGAGAGCCTGCTCATACATGCGGATCCTTCGGAGCGAGTGAATCTGGGCGCAGGATCTTCTCACGCACACGGTCCCACCCTGTGCCCCGTGGTCAGGTTTCGCCGGGGGAGTGGGGCTCGTGTTGTGACCTGACAGGGCCGCGGTTCGTTATGCCGAAGCAGCGCGGCGTGGGCCTGGTGCACGTACGTCGGGCAGGTCGTCCCTGTCTTGGTCGCCGGTGAGTGCGTCGGCCGAAAGGCGACGGTAGTGGTGCAGCAGAGCGGCTAGCTGCTCGGGTTCGACGTCTGCGGCGGCGACGAGGGCGGCGAGGAGTTCTGCGCGGGAGGTGCGTTCGCCGGCGGCGGCAGCTGCCCGGACCAGGATGTTCAGCCTGCGGTCGACATCTTCGGGCCAGAGCACCGAGGTCTGACGGCGTCGCTGCTGGTGCAGCAACTTCATAGCGCTCCCTCGGTGACAGGCAACATATACCGAATATATATTGCAGTTCATGGTGACGCTGCTGCAAGACCGTCAGGTTCCTCCGCGAGACGGCTCGGTGCCGACCACCGTGCGGATAGGGGGGCGGGAACTTCAGCCGACGCCGGTGTTCGACACTTACTGGCGTTTCGCCTCGGCCCGGCAGGCTGTGTATGAGGCTCGTCTGGCCGGGCAGGCCCAGCCGTGGACTGATGATCCGATTCTGGCTGGCCACCGGTTCACTAACTGCTACCGCGCCGCCGACCGGGTCAGTCAGGCTGTGATCAGCGAGGTGATCTACCAGGGGCCGCAGGAGTGGAAGGACCTGTTCTTCCGCACGTTGCTGTTCAAGGTTTTCAACAAGGAGTCCACCTGGGAGCTGCTGTCCCGTGAGGTGGGGGAGGTGCGCTGGGCGACGTACGACTACCGGGTCTACGACCGGGTGCTGTCAGCGGCGTTCGCCCGGGGGGAGCGGTTGTATTCGGCTGCCTACATCGTGCCCCCGCCGCAGCTGGGGGAGGAGCGTAAGCACCGCAACCACCTGCGGCTGCTGGAGATGATGATGACCTCCGGCGCGCCTGAGCGCGTCGTTGGGGCGGCCACGATGCGCGAGGCCTACGAGGTGCTCCTCGGCTACCCGGCGCTTGGCCCGTTCCTCGCCTATCAGTTCCTCATTGATCTCAACTACGCGCCGCACCTTGGTTTTTCGGAGATGGACTTCGTTGTGCCAGGCCCTGGTGCTCGTGACGGCATCCGCAAGTGCTTCGGTCCTGCCGCCGACGGCATCGAGGCCGACCTCATCCGCTACATGGCCGACTCGCAGCAGGAGCATTTCACCCGCCTGCGGCTGCCCTTCGCCGGGTTGGGGGGACGACGGCCCCTGCAGCTGATCGACTGCCAGAACCTGTTCTGCGAGGTCGACAAGTATGCGCGGGTGGCCCACCCGGACGTCGCAGGTATCAGTGGTCGTAGCCGCATCAAGCAGGCATACCGGCAGGACGGAGCACCGCTGCGGGCCTGGTTCCCGCCCAAGTGGGGCCTGAATTAGGCGTCGGCTGTTCGCTGTGTCGGGTCAGGCACCAAGGCCGAACAGTGGTGTGGTGAGGGAGTGTTGGAGGGCGCCGAGTTCGGACTTGGTGCAGTCGAGGCGGGCGCATCCGGCTATGACGGTCAGTGTTCCCGGTGTGAGCTGGGCGTGGCGGGCGACCCAGGCGCACAGGTGGCCCAGGGCGAGGTAGTTGCCGTAGGCGCGGTCGAACATGTAGTGGCTGCGGTAGTAGGCGGCCAGGTGCACGGTGTCGGTGGTGCTGTCGAGCTGGAAAGAACAGTGGCTCAGGCAGGGGAAGTCCAGCGTCTGGGTGTCCAGGGCCGCGGCCCTGATCACGGCCTCGGTGCCCGCCGTGGTCTGGGGCGGTTCTCCTTCCCATGCCTCGTCGTCGTCCGTGACATGGGCGGTGCCGGCCTCGTAGACGGCACTCCATTTCGCCGAGGAGCGCAACTTGTCCAGGCGCCGGATGACGCGGGCGAGCTGGTCGACCGGTTCCGGCTTCTCGGCGCTGCCCGGGTAGGCGACGAGCCGTCCGAAGTAGGTGCCGTGGGCGTTGCGCCTGACCCCGCGCAGGCGCGGATAGAAGGCGCGGTAGCGGTCGGTGAGCTCGTCATGGGTGGTGCAGGTGGCGGCGAGCTGGGCGGGGAAAAGCGTGTTGACGACCGTGTCGATGGGGTAGAGCGGCGACTTGGTGCGGGCGGAGCGCAGCCGGTCCAGTTCGGCGCGCAGATGCGGGTCTTCCTGCAGAGGGTTCGCAATGCGCACCACAGTATGGAAGGCCCTTTTGCCCGGTATCTCGGACAGGCGGGTGCAGGCCTCCAGCCATGCACGGGAGACGTCCGGGGCGTCGACGGTGAACGTGTGCATCGGCTCGCTCCTTGATCGGCGGGGTGGGTGGGCGCCGTGCGGTGGTGCGGGTCGTCAGGCCCAGAAGTGGTCGGACCCTTCGCGGCCGGGCGTGCGCCGCAGGTTCACGCGGAACAGTTCTGTGCTGCCGGCGGTAGCGGTCACGGTGCTGTCCGCGGCCACTTCCTGCGTCACCCACGCCGCGCGGCCCTGTTCCGGGGCGGGTACAGAGTCCAGGAACGAGAGCTGGCCGGCTGTGGTTGGCGGTGTGCTGGTCAGGCCTTCGGGCAGGTGGTCGTAGCGCGCCCCGGGGACGGTGAGCAGCAGGCAGTCGCCGGCGGTCACGTGCAGGGTGGCGGCGTGCGCGGCCGGGGCGATCACGTGGACGTGCGCCTGCGTTCCGAGCGGCAGACCGCCGGCGAGCTCCGCCTTGAGACTGCCGGGGGAGTGCTTCAGCCACACGGCCTCGGTGGACCGGTCGATCATCTTCAGCCGCACCAGGTGGCGCACGGTGGTGGCGTAGGGGGTGCCCAGCCAGCGGGCCATCCGGTACACGTCCAGCGGGGACTCGGGGCGCGCGAGGCCGCAGCGGGCCAGGGCGGCGCGGGCGGCGGGGCGGGGCATCAGGAACCAGGAAGCGAAGGTCTCGGCCTCCCGCTCGTGCTGCGGCCACCCCTCGCCCCATCGGCCCGGTGACTGTTCCTGATGATCGATGCTGGTGCCGTGGCCCATGCGGTGGTGGCCCAGTTCGTGAGCGGCGGTGTGCCGCATGCTCACCTCCTCCAGGCCGGTGTTGACCAGGCACCCCGGAACGCCCTGGCTGCCGTCGATGTACAGCCCCAGCAGGCCGCCCAGCTTCTGCCCCATGACCTCCACGCCTGCTCGGCGCAGCGCGCCAAACACGTCGACGTAGTCGTCGACGGCGACGGCGAGCGCCTCGTGGGCCTGCGCGGCTGCGATCATCGCGGCGCCGTGAGCACTGTTCCAGCTCACGCACCGCCCTCCGGTCGGTGAGGCGGGCGCAAACCGCCCGCCTCCTCTTCCTCTGCCTGGCGGCGGGCCTGCAGGTACTGGATGAACTTCGCCACCTCGATGCGGTCGCCCTCGCTCAACGGCCGTGTGGTGCGCGGCAGTCCCGCGAGCGCGTGTTCCCCGGCGTCGGCTGCCTCCTCCTCGTCGAGGAAGTAGGATGCCGGCAGCCGGTAGAGACGGGCGAGCTTCTGCAGCTCCATCACCTCCACCTTGCGTACGCCGCGCTCGATGTCGCTGACCGCTGAGCGGACGATGCCGGTGCGCTCGGCGACCTGCTGCTGGGACAGCCCCAGGTATTCGCGGGTGGCCTTCAGCCGCTGGCCCAGCCGGGTCCGCTGGTCGGTGTCGGTATCGATGGGGGACGGCGCCTTGCCGTTCATTGCATGTGCTCCTTCGCCTGCATGGTGTCGTACACGGTCTCGGCGAACGCCCACACCGAACGCAGGGAGCGCCCGGCCTCGGCGTCGGCCGGGACGGAGACCTCGAAGTGCTGCTCGATGCGCGCCAGTATCTCCATGATCAGCACCGAGTCGACCGGCAAGTCCTGTCCGCGGGCGGCCAGTTCCTCGTACACGTCGTGGCTTGGCCTGTCCTGGTGTTCAGCCAGGAAATCGATCACGATGTCCACGATCTCCTGGACGCTGCGCGACGGCATGCTCTGCTTCTGGCCCTTTCGCTCAACTCCGGGACAGGGCGCCCGGCCTGACCTACTGTAGAGCGATGTCGGGAAATCCGACAGGCTTGTTGGAAGATCCTTCATGGGAGTGTGCGTGCACCTGGCCCGTTATCAGCAAGCAGCCCTCAAGACGCTGCAGCCCGCCGCCGAAGGCACCGACCCGGTCCTGATACCCCTGCTCGGACTCGTCGGGGAGGCCGGCTCGGTGGCCACCGCCTACAAAAAGCGCTTGCGCGACGGCGCCGACGCCAGCCCGTCCAAACAGCAGCTGCGCGAGGAGCTCGGCGACGTCCTGTGGTACACCGCCACCCTCGCCCACCTCCTCGGCCTCGACCTCGAGGACATCGCCGCCGCCAGCCTGGAAAAGACCAAAGACCGCTGGCGCGCCACCCCCGACGACCAACGCCCCCGCTTCGACGCCGACTACCCTCCCCACGAACAACTGCCCCGACAGACCACCGTCACCTTCACCCCCACTCCAAGGCCCGACGGCCGCACCGTCATCGCCCTCACTCGCGAAGACGGCACTCCGGCCGGCGACCCCCTCACCAGCGCCAGCCACATCGAGGACGACTACCGTTTCCACGACGCTTTCCACCTGGCCCACGCCGCCGTCCTGGGCTGGTCACCCGTCAGCCGCTTCCTCCTCGGCTGCAAACGCCGCAGCCGCCCCGGCATCGACGAAGCCGAAGACGGCGGCCGCGCCATCGCCATCGAGGAGGGCATCAGCGCCCTGGTCTTCTCCTACGCCAGCCGCCACCGCTACTTCGAAAACGTCCACCACGTCGACCACGAACTGCTCATCACGATCGACCACATGACCGCCCACCTCGAAGTCAGCGTGCTGCGCGCCGCAGACTGGGAGAACGCGATCATGACCGGCTACGCCGCTTGGCGACAGCTACGCAAGCATGGCGGCGGTCGCCTCGAGCTGGACCTCGATGCTCAGACACTGACTTTCGTCGAACCCTGAGGTGGCCCGAGGGCACCGACACATCTCGACGCCGCGGCAGGCCGCCTGTTCCTCTATGCGGATGCTGGTGACTGGCTGGCGCTGTCTGGGGCTGTGGGCGGTAGAGCTCCTGGAGGCGGGTCGGGTGGTGGCTGGGGAGTGGCGGCGAGGGCTGTGGCCTGCCGGTAGGTGATGATTGCTTGGATTCTTTTCTCGGGGTCTGATATCTGGTCCAGAGTGGCCGCGAATTTCTCGTCGAGGACTGTTCCTTTTCGTTGTCGTGAGTGTTCGAGGATGAGGCTGGTGAGGGGTACGGCGAGGTATGCCGTGATGACGATTCCTCCAACGGCCCACCAGGGTGCGCCGCCCAGGGCGCCGACGAGTACGGCGGGGAGGCCTGCGAGGAGGCCGGTGATGGGGGCGAGGGAGGACGAGTTCATCGCGTGGAGCCCTTCCAGCACGTGACGGCTGGGCCCGCCTCATGCCTGAACGAGCCGCAGGAAGGCGGCTGGGACGGGGTGAGGCGGCACGGGTGTGCCGTTATGTGAGGGCATGCCGAGGGCCGGTGCCGCCGTGGGGCGGGCCGGTGGTGTTTTACGGCAGGCCTGTCAGCCCCTTGGGAGACCGGTTCGCTGATCTCGTGGGACGGTTTAGGGGAATTGTTCGGTGGTTTTCGCGGGAGAGGTTTTTTCGGCTTTTTGGGCAGGGTCCAGCTATGTAATGCAGCTAACAAAAAGGCTGCTAATAAAGCCCCTGAGCCGGTTCATTTAACCTTTTCCGCGCCACCTTTCTTCTACTCGCTGGCTGCGTGCATCCTCTTGCGGGCACGGCAGACCTGCCCACCAGTATCGGTCATCTCGCCGCCGTCTGGGGCCTGTTCGGTCAGATCAGTCCCGAAGTTCTCACTAGTCGCTGCTGGTTGAGGAGGTGGCCGACCATGGGCGGATGGTCCGGTGCCGACCAGAGGGATTCAGGCGGTGATGAGTCCGGCTGTGGTGAGGAGGTGTTGTTGGTGGGGGTGGAGAAGTAGCCAGCCGCGGCGTTGGTTTTGGAGCCAGTTGCGGGTGGTCGGGCTGCCGGGGTTGGTGTGGGCGTGGTGGTAGGTGCGTTGCCACAGGATGGGCCAGGGAGGGTTCCACCAGGGGGCGATCGTGGCGAGAGCTTGCTGGGTCGGGGAGGGGCTGGTCCGTTTCTTTGCGAGTTCGCGCTGTCGGTTGAGCCATTCGCCGAGAGGGAAGCCGTCGTGGACGGTTTTGATCGGCGGGCAGAGGTGGCCGTGGGCGCCTGCCCAGGCACGGGCGTGCGTGAGGGCTTCGGCGTGGGGCCGGGGCCGGGGACTGGGCTGCCAGTGGGCAGCTGTCTGGGCGGTGATGCCGAGGGCGGCCAGGAGGTGTTGCTGGTCTGGGTGGAGTTGGTCGTACTGGAGGCACGCCCGGGTGATCCAGCTACCCAGGACGGTGCTCGGTGCAGGGATGCGGGCGACGGGGTCGAAGGGTTCGCCGGCTTCGATGTGGTCGCGGGCGCGGTAGTAGTTGCGCTGCCAGTGCAGATCCCACGGCGGGTTCCACCACGGATCGATCGCGGCCAGCCTTTGAAGGTGGGGTGAGGGCGGCTGCCCGGCTCGTGCGCGTTGTTTGGCGCGGTTGCGCTGGCTGAACAGCCACCACCCCAGCGGATATCCGTCGTGCCGGGTGTCGCGGGGGGCTGCGAGGTGGCCGTGTCCGGCTGCGTAGGCGCGGGCGTGTGCCAGGGCTGTCTCGAAGCCTGGTCTCAGATCGGGGCGGTGCCCGAGGCGGCTGCGGGGCTCGCGGGGACGTTTCGGTTCGGCGGCACGCCGCCGCGCACTGGTGGGGGTTGCTGGACCTGCTGCCCTTCCGGCTTGGCCGGTCGTGTCTTCCGCGTCCAGGCCCGGGGCGGCAGCGGGTGCTCTCGCGGCCGTTCGTGCGTGTTCCCCGGCCGTGCGGGCTACGCCGGCCGTGATGCCGATGTCGGCGAGGAGTTGCCGCTGTTCGGGGTGGAGCTCGTCGTACGTGGCGCACTGACGCCAAAGCCAGTCGGCAATCCCAGAGTCGTCGAGGTCGCTGAAGCCGTTCTCGGCCTGGAGGAGGCGGCCGGCTGCGGCGTCATCGCGGGCGCGGTAGTAGCGGCGCTGCCATGTCAGCTTCCAGGGCGGGTTCCACCAGGGATCGATGGCCGCGAGGGCCTGTGCCCGTGCGGCGGGCAGCGGCTGGCGGTCAGAGCGCCGGTGGTTGCGCTGATTGGCCAGCCACTGCCCGAGCGGGTAGCCCTCGTGGAGGGTCGTCTGGGCGACGGCGGCGAGGTTGCCGTGGACGTCTGCGAACGCGCGGGCGTGGGCGAGTCCTGTCTGGAAGCGTTCTGTGTAGCTGCGTCGCCTGGGGTGGGCTGTGGCCGCCGCCGCGGCGTCGATGCCGATCTGGGTGAGGAGGCGTTGTTGTTCGGGGTGGAGGGCGGGGTAGCGGGTGCACTGCAGATACAGCCATTCGCCGAGGCTGTAGCCGGTGGTGGGGAATCCGCGGGCCGGCTGGAGCGGGCCGTGCGTGCCGATGTGATCGCGGGCCTGGTGCCAGGTGCGCTGCCACAGGGTGCTCCATGGCGCGTTCCACCACGGGTACAGCGCGTGGAGGGCGGCGGCTTGGTGGGCGGGCATGCGGGTGTGGCGGGTGCGCAGGTTGGCCAGCCACGTGCCCAGCGGGTAGCCGTCGGGCTCGTCTTCCTTGGGGACGGCCAGGTGGCGGTGCTGCTGGTGGTAGACGCGGGCGTGCGCAAGATTTCTGTCGAAGGCGTGTTCGGCTTGCGGGCTGTGGCCGCGTAGCCGTTTGACCGGCTGCGGTTCCCACGGGCCGTCGTCGGCGCGTGACACCGGTCGGGGCAGCAGGTCGCTGAGGGGGCGGGGCCGGTGCGGTGCGTGGACCTTCCACAGGGTGTTCTGCGCTGCGGGCGTGGGAGCCGCGCGGGTGCGTACCAAGGAGTGGGCCCAGGCGAACAGCGGTCCGCGGGTAAGGGCAGCGAGGTGAGGGACGAGCCATGGCCGGCCGAGCCGGCCGGCGATGGCGGTCAACAACTGGGGCAGCTCGCCCAGCCGATAGGGGAGATGGCCGCCCGATTCGGCAACGGTGCGCTGCTGCAGGGAGCGGCTGGCCAGCAGCTGCGCGAGGGCAACGACCTCGGGATAGGTGATGAGGTCGCGGGCGGCCACCTTCCACCAGCCCGGATCGGCATCGGCCTCTCGCGTGGTGTTGGCGCGGGCCGGCCACAGGCGTTCCTCGTCGGGCCAGGGCTGCTCCCACCAGGAGTTGGTGACGGCGCGGGCGACCTCGAAGGCCTGCGCTGCGGCGGGGGAGCGGTGCAGCAGCCGGACATGCCGCCGCTGGGCGGCGATCACCTCCGGGCAGCGGCCCAGAGCCACGGGCAGGCCGCTGGTCGCGGGCAGGTACAGCAGCCAGTACCGGTGGCGTGCGCAGACCCGCTGCTCGGGGGCCAGGTACCGGCGGGCCGGCACCCGGCGTCCGGTGCGGGCTGCGGTGCATGCGGGACAGGCCGGCCCCCACGCCGCGACGGCTTCCTCTCCGCGCATCAGCCGGCCGACCGGGCCGTCCCCGTACTTGCCGGACGGCTCTTCCCGCGTCCATGCGGGCAGCGCCCGCTCGAGCTCCCGCGGCGGAACGCGGCTTAGCGTGGAAACGCGGGCGCGTGCCTGGGCGTTGAGGTGGATCTCGCTTTCCGGGTGGAGCATGCCGGTGAGATTCTGCAGGCCGCCGACGTCGGTGACGGCGGTGAGCAGGTCGCGCAGGCCGAGGTGGTAGCGGGCGGCGAGCCGGTTCAGGAACGACAGCGTCAGCTCCCCGCACAGCGGCGCGACACGTCCGGCAGCCCCGCCGGCCAGGTCAGTGGCAAGGACACCGGACGCTTCCGGCCGTGCCCTGCCGCCGGTCGTGCCGCGAGTTTCCGTACGGGCCGGAGG
The DNA here is from genome assembly GCF_055564995.1 of Streptomyces sp. NPDC028907. Lineage (NCBI taxonomy): Bacteria > Bacillati > Actinomycetota > Actinomycetes > Kitasatosporales > Streptomycetaceae > Streptomyces > Streptomyces sp. NPDC028907. The sequence continues at coordinate 11,632 of NZ_JBVHVE010000031.1, read as the reverse complement.
CTGGTGCGCCATTGCGGATGCCCTATTGCTGCCGTCGTGCGGGCCGGGCCGGCCGGGCCTGGGTTTCGGCGGCCGCGTCGAGCTCCACCTCGCTCAGCAGCTGCTTGGTGATCCGTTCGGTGCCTTCGGTGATGGCGACCAGGGCGGCTTCACGAATGAGGTGGGAGAGGCTGCCGATCCGCCCTGCGGTGCGGGTGTGGAGGTAGGCGGCGTGCTTGACCAGTGTTCCGGGGCGATGTGCGCGCAGCCTCAGCAGATCTTCCATGGCCCGCACGAGGTCGTCCCAGACAGCCCGGTCCTGATCGGTGGCATACGCCAACGGGCGGTGGCGGAAGATTTTGAAGCGGCCGGCGATCTGCGCCCCGCGCACCCCGCTGAGCAGTGAGGAGGTCTCGACGTCGATCGCGGAGTACACGAAGGTGGCCGGGATGCGTTCGCCGAGGTACTTGAGCTGGTCGGAGGGTTCCGCTCCAGCGCGCCGCTGGGTGTCCAGGAGGTGGACGTCGTCGATGAGGACCAGCTGGGTGCCCAGTTCGCACAGCAGATCGCACACGGCGCCGGTGATCTGGGTCTGGTTGAGGCGGTCGGTGATGGGCATGCCGAGGAACCGGGCGAACTCGCTGACGAGCATCTTCGGGGTGGCGGCCGGCGGCACGCTGATGAACAGCACCGGTCTTCTGTCGCCGTTGCCGGGATGCTGACGCAGGTCGGCCAGCTGGAAGGACCGGCCCAGGGCCATCATCGTGGTGGTCTTCCCGGTCGTGGCCGGCCCGGAGATGATCAGGCCGCGCCGGGCGCCCGCCTGCTGGCGGCGGTTGACCAGCAGCAGCCGGCGTACGGCGGTGAAGACACTGTCCATGGCCGGGGTGCGCATGACGGCGAGTTCGGAGTGGTAGTCCTCGCGCTCCGTCTGGGACCAGCCGGGATCGGCGGCGTCCCGGGCGGGGGCCGGCGCCCGGTGGACGAAGGCGTCCCAGCCCTGCCATACGGTCGGAGGGGCCAGCGGGGCGAACCCGGCGGCGTCGTTCGAGAGCGGGCTCACCATCGCAGGGATTCCTCGAAGGGGTCGTAGACCGTGACGGAGGACTCTCGCGCCGGACGTGCTTGGGCGCCTTTGGACCCGGGCGCCGCAAGGCCCGTGGCATCGGCGGGCCCAGGGGGCTGGCGCTCACCCGCCGCGTCGGCTGCCTCCTGGTCGTCTTCGGCGAAGACCTCCTCCCCGTGGTCGAAGACGTCGTCCTCGCTGGGTCTGTCGGCTTGTGTCCGCGGCTGTTGGCCGTACAGGATCCCCCACACCGCAACGTCTGCGTTCGCGGCGGCACCGGCGCGGGCGGCGACGACCTTCTCCCGGCGGGTGCCCTGGCCGGCGCCGGCCCGTTCCAGCAACTCCCGCAAGGCGAGGGCCAGGTCGTGTTCGTGACTCACGCGGTCTGCGCGGCGGGCGAGGGTGTGTCGCACGTGCTGCCAGGTGAAGTCGGTGAACGGGGCGGTGACCAGGGTGTGGTGGATCCAGGGCACAGCCTCCCAGCCGTATCCGCGCGGCTGGCCGGGGTCCGGCAGGCGCACCCAGACCTGGCCGGGCGCGTGCGGGTTGTAGTGGATCTCCCACAGGCCGTCCGCTGCCGGCGAGGGTTCGCCGCGGTAGGGGTTAAGGGTCTTGTGGTCGTAGGTGCGGTAGTCGATGCGGATGCCGTAGTCGTTGATCTTCTGCCGTTTGACGGGCATGAGGTCGATGTAGTCCTCGCGCCCCAGCGGCACCGGGACGTACCCGCACACGGCGACCAGCGCGGCCCACATCTCGTTCGGCGACAGGGCGCGGCGGGGCATCATCGGGTGCCGTAGCCCGTCGTGCTCGCGCTCCTGCCACCCGCAGATGATCCACTCCTGCAGCAGGTCGTCCAGCTGAGCCAGCGTCCACACCGCCTCGCCCCCGGCATCCTTCCCCCGCTCACCGGTGTGCGAGCCCGTATAGCCGGCCACATGCTGCACGAACAGCGTGTTGATCGAGGAGAAGGTGCGCTCCACGTGCCCCTTGGCGGGACCGTTTCGTGGCGGCGTGGGCTGCACAGAGACGCCCAACGACTCGCAGGCGGCGATGAACGACGACGAGACGAACACCTTGCCTTGGTCGACCACGACGGTCTGCGGGGTGATCACCGGCCGCGCCGCAGCCGCCTTCAGCCGGGCGTCCACGTTCAACAGCCGCTCGTAGGGGACCACCGACGCTTCCATCGCCAGTGCATCTGGCCAGGTGGGCCACATCGGCGCGGGGATCATCATCTGTGCCAGCAACTGCGCCGCGTCCACGCTGCGGGTTCCCTTCGGGCGCAGCACGGCTGCGCAGATGCTGCGGGTCGCCACGTCCAGCGCGATGGTCAGCTCGGGCCGTTCCACCACCCCGTCGTCGAGCACCACGAAGGCGTCCAGCACGGTGCTGTCCATCATCACCAGCTCACCCGGCGCCATCACCGTCGTCGGGACGAACGGGGGAGCCGGGCGCGCCGAGCGCCAGCGGCGCTGCCGCGCGCTGCCCAGCAGCCCGCGCCCGTCGGCCAGGACGTGCACGAGCCGGTTGAACGTCGCGGTCGACGGCAGCGGTACCGACCCGTGGCCGTGCCGCTCGGCCAGCAGCCGCTCGGTATACACCCGAAGCCGTCCCAGCGTTCCGCTGGAGCGTTCCTGCCCGGTCTCCAGCACCTCCCGCAGGGCGGCCACCACCCGCTCGTCCGCACGCCCCAGTGCCGACCGGGGCCGGGCGGCCCGCTGATCCACCAGTCCCCACACCCCGTCGTTGCGGTAGCGGGCCCGCATCCGCCGCACCGTCACCGCGCTGGTGGGCATCCCCGCCGCCGACAGCTCAGCCGCCTTCGCTTCCTCCCGCTGCGCCAGCGTCCGTGCATCCGGGTCGTACTCGGCCCGTGGAGGGCCAGCCGCACCGGGGCCGCCCGGTTGCCCCGTCTCCACCTCCCGCACGTGCCGCTCCCAGGCCAGCGCCCGCTCCCGCACCGGCGCGGGCAGCGACTCCAGCAAGCCCAGCGGCGGCACCCGGCAAGCGGCGGGCCCGTGCACAACTTCGAATCCCTCGTCGGCGAACAACAGAGACAGCAGCAGCGCCGCCATCTCGCCGTTCTCGGCGATCAGCCGCACCTGACCGCCGGTGAGGGCGGCTACCGTCCAGGTCCGCCCCTCGAACCGCACCCGGGACCCCACCTCCACCACCGGCCCGCCGGGCCTCCGACTCCCTGCCCCCATCACGCAGCCTGTGCCCACACCGGCATCCGCTCATGCATCACAGCGCCCAGATCCGCGGACAGCTGCCCCGCCCACAGCGCATGGAACAGCGCGGGAAGGACCACCATCGGATCCCCGGTCTGGCGCACGCCCTCCCACAGCGGCGTACGCTCGGCGAACGACTCCCGCAACGATGCGGCCAGCTGCTGGCCTCCGTGGTACCGCGGAGGCCGGTACCCGGACAGCCAGGTCACGTTGCGCCGGTACACCGGATCGACCGGACCCAGCACCCAGTACCGCCAGCCCACCGCCGCACACACCTCGCCGACCACCGCCGCGAGGCACCGCTGCCGCTGCGAAAGCTCCCCTCTGGCGGTGCAGTCCGCCAAGACCCCCTGGCCGTCGGCGAGCCGGAGCATCACCTGTGGGACATGCGTACGCACTCCGCCCGGCTCCCGCCACCGCAGTTCCAGTGGCCGACTGGCCAGGCCTTGGACGCGTGGATCGCGGTCGAGCAGCATCAGATGCAGCCGCATCACCCCAGACCCGTAGTGCACGAGCCGTCCGGTGGTCGCCGACCACCACCATCCTGGCGCCGTGCGCTTGCCCTTGCGGGCTGAAAACGGCCTCAGAGGCGGACACTGCTCGAAGGCCACTTCGGCGGCCGCCGCTGGCCACGTCGAACACCCCGTCGTTCCGCCCGCAGCCAAGAACCGTACGTCCACAGCTCCGACATCGGTCGGCCCGGCCCTTGCCGCATCCCATTCCGCGCTTCGCACACAGAGCCAAACGTTTGTCGGCTCATCCGGTAATGGGCATAACAAGCCAACGGGAAGCGCCTGCCAAAGTTCCAGGTCCGCCGGTCCTGCCGGGCGTTCCTGACCCAGCAGACGTGCTGTCAGACGTGCTCGGACTGCTCTACGGCCCAGGCGTAGCCCAGCTCAGCGAAGGCTGCTCGCTGCTCCGCATCCAGCCGGTCACGCCTGGACTTCTGGTTACTCAGAAAGACACCCAGCCTGATCACCGAACCGTCCGGCAGCTCTTCAACGTGTGCCCTTCCCACGACGTTTCTGCCTTCGCGCGCGATGTATTGGGCGAGGGCCGCGATCCCCCGCCGAAAGGCCGTCGACGTCTTTCCCCCGGTGCTCTTCGCGCCATCCTTGGCGGCTGGCGCCGACTGCTCGGTGGGATTCACACCCAATGCTGAGAGTTTCCGCTGCTGCTCCCCGGAAAGTTGGAACCAGTCGCGGGACTGTCGCTGCAGCCACCGTCCGAGGTCGTCGCCCTCAAAGAGCACGCCGGGTTGGATGTCGGGGAGTCGGCCGTGGGGTTCGTCGGCGGCGAGGTCGGCGAGGACGCGGTAGTGGCGTTGCCAGTCCAGCGGCCAAGGACAGTTCCAGTCCGGATCGATCGCCGCCAGCTGGGCGGCGCGGGCCGCGGCGCGTTCGGGATTCTTGCCGAGGCCGTACTTGCGGCGGAGGTTGGCCATGTGTTCCCCGACCGGGACCAGTTCACTGTCTGCGTCGCCCCAGACTGCGTCGCGCCGGGGGGCGAGGTGGCCGTGGGCGCGGTGGAAGGAGCGCAGGGCGGCGAGTTTGTTCTCCCAGGCTTCGTCGCCGGGTTCCCACACCATCCCCGCCTCGTCGAGCAGCATCTTGCGGTGGTCGTCGAGCTCGCCCGCCCGGTACACGCGCCGCTGCTGGTGGACCCACCGCCCCAGGGGGAACGCCTTGGTGACGCCGGCCTCGATCTCGGTGTCGTACGGGACTGCGTACAGGCCGCTGATGAGGTTGTCCTTCCGCCAGCGCAGCAGCGCCTGGTAGCCCTCCAGCCACACCAGCGACTCCGGCCGGTACACCCGTGTGCGCAAGAACGCCGCGATCGTCGCCGCGTCCCTCGGGGTGGAGAAGTGCAACAGCGCTGACTCCGCCGCGCCCTCGGAATCGTCGTACCCGCCCTCGCCTTCGACTGTGGTGCCGATGATCCGCCCGTCCTCGTCCCGCTTCACGTGCACATGCCGCTGCCCGCTGGTCAGCGCCCGGCTGGCGAGTTGCTCGACGAGGCGTTCCGAGTGACTACGGAGTCCTTGGAGGACGGCTACCAGAGGTGCGAACGAGGCGGAAGCGACCATGTCGGCCGGGTCCTCGCCGGGCTTCAGGAAGACGGGCACGATGATCCTGGCCACCTTGGTCGTGCCGTCGGGGTTCGGGCGCAGGGCCCGGCCGATGTTCTGCACGATCTCCACCTGCGAGCCGCGGGTGTCGGCGAAACACACCGCCTCCACGCCCCGCTCGCCGACGATGTCGACGCCTTCGCCGAGCACGCGGACGGAGGCGAGGAAGGCCCGGTGTACGCGGCGGCCGGCGGCGTCGATGCCGTTGGCGAACTGCCGTAGGGCTTCGCGTCGTTCGGCGACGAGGTGGTCGCCGCACAGCCATGCCGACCACACCCGCTCCGGGGGCACGTGGCGGCCGGCCTCCAGCTCGTAGAACTCCGCGTCGATCGACGACTTCGGCAGGGAGTCCGCGCCGGCCAGGGCCTTGTCGGAGATCTCGGCCGCGTACAGCTCGGCGGCCGTCTGCGGCATCTTCTCCGCGAACGCCATCGCCTCTTCCACCCGTTGGTGGAAGGTCATGACCGTGCGCAGGTCCCGTGCGGCGGCGTGCTCCAAGAGCGCAGTCTGCAGCAGTGCCAGCCGCCGGCCCCGCTGCGCCTCCTCCGACAGTGCCTGGACGGGGGAGGGATCGTGGATCTCCAGCACGTCGATCTCGAACCCGGCGAGGATGCCGCGCTCGATCGCCTCGGACAACTCGAGCTCGTAGATCCACTCTCCGTACGGGCCGTTCGGGTCGGACGCCATGGTCGCGATCTCCAGCTCCTGGCCGTCCCTGCCCTTCTGCGGCCGGGGGGAGGCGAGGATACGGGGGGTGGCGGTCAGGTAGAGCCGGAAGTCCGCCGGGATGCGGGTGTTGTCGTGGATCGCCGCCCACGGCCGCCCAAGATCACCAGTGGTGGAGTGGGCTTCGTCGACCACGGCGAGATCGAACGGGGCCATCGTCTGTCCATACAGCCGCTCTCCGCCCGCCAGAGCGGCCTCCAGCGGCCCGCGGACCTTCCGCCCACCCAACGGGTCCTCTGGGTCATCGCGATCCACCAGGGAGGCGTACGTGGCGAACACGACCACCGGCCCCTTCCCCGCCCACAGCGCCAACTGGATCGCGTTCGTGGTGGTCCGCACGCCCAACTGCTCCAGGACGTCGTCCTTCTCCAGCGAGCACACCGCAACCATCGGCCCGCTGTGGCCGAACCTCCGCCATGCCTGAACGGTCTGCACGAGCAGATCGAGGGTGGGGACCATGACGAGGATCCGCCCGCCACGGAAGCACTCCAGCGCAGCCCACGCGGCTGTGATCGTCTTGCCGGACCCCGTGGCGGACACCACCGTGGCGCGCGCTCCTTCTGCGGGCGCAGAGGACCTTGCAGGGAATCCCACCCATTTGCGGATACGCGCAGTCGCATCCACCTGGTGTTCTCTGAGCTCGATCCTCTGAATCCCAAAACGCGCTGTCATCAATTCCTCTTGCCGAGATCGCATTGCTAGCCGAGCTGTCTCATCGATGGCGGGCGGTCCCTTTTAGGCCCGGAGTAGACCGTGGCGGTCCGGCATTGCGGTGCCGACATGCACTCAGCTTCCCCGCGGTAGACGGCGGCCACAAGAGAGTCAGCTCCCTACCTCCAAGACCGACTCGAAACCCTCGAGTTGCAGCGCCTCCACGGCTTCACCGGTCACCGTAGTGGTAGTGCGGGCGCACGGCGGGCGTGGTCCGCGAGTGCCACCGACTCCACCTATCCCTCGATGCTGCCGTGCAGGGGCACCCAGATGCCGGCGGGGAAGCGCGGTGCGCTGCAGCCCGGCCCCGAACCACCAGCCCTCCGCCTCCGACTCCTGGGCCGGGCGGTGACATGGGCTGTGACGGGTGCGATGACAACCGGCCTGTGACAGCCGGATCCAGTCCGGCCCGTGCCGGGGCGCGCCCTCACGCGTACGTGCGGTGGCGGGGCCGCCCCCGAGCGTTCGGCGCCCGGGGCGCGGCTTCGGCTCGGCGGCCGGGACGGCGGGCAGGGGTTCCGCGGCGAGCTGCGCCGGGGCAACAGCTGCTCGTGATCCTGGCCGTCGGCGGGTTCGGCGCAGCATTTGCACTGTGGGACCCGGCGGAACCGGGCCGGCCCCAGGGGTCTCCCAGGGAAGTAGTCGGCACGCCCGGAACCCCTTGACCGCCTGGTCTGACCTGCGATTTTACTCGCTCGGCCCGGTCGGGTGGGGCAAGTTGTAGAGCAAGTTGAAAAGCAAGCAGTAGGGCAAGTTGTAGAGCAAGTTGAAAAGCAAGCAGTAGGGCAAGTTGTAGGGCAAGCCGCCGCACCCGGGGGTTTTCCACGGCCGTGACCTGCGCGTTGGGCTGTGCCTGCGGTTCGCTCCCTGCTCTTCGGGGCTGCGCTGTGGTGTCGTCCCCGGTCTGCGCTTCGCGTTGCTGGACTGGGCGTTCGACTCGCTCGACCCACCGAGGACGGGCGTCACATCTACGACATAACCCTGGTAGGAGCCCTGCGGGTCTGTACCGGGTCCGGCGCCTGCATTCAAGACCGGAGCCCGCCCGTTTTCCCAGGTCAGAAGCCTTGAATTCAGATTCTGAGCTGGAAGAGTCGATGCCGCCCGCAGCACCCGGCACCACCGCTCCCACCTGACGGTTGCGGGGCTAGGTGCTCCTTTCCGCACTCTGACGCCGTCCAGTCCGGAGCCTGTGGCCAAGACGCAAGGGCCTGGGACTGAGCACGCTCCGCCATCCATCGGCACGCCCGGTCATCGGCGTGCCCTGATCCCAAGGGGGACCTGTCCGTGTCCACGCTCGCTCTGCTCGTCCTGCTGCTCCTGGTCGTCGTCGTGCTGCTGTTCGCGGCCGGTGCCGCGTACGTCGTGCACCGCCACCCGTCGTGGAGCCAGCCGCTCGGCGCCGCGTTCGGCGCGGTCACGGTCATGGCCGCGCTGGTCGGCGTGATCCTCGCCCGGTGACCGGCCGTGCCCGTGTGTGGCCGTGTGTGGCCGGCGGACCACGACGGCTGTGAGCGTCCGTCTCCCGCGCGTTCTCACCCCGTCCGGGCCCCCCGGCGGGGTGAGGGCTGTACGGCCGTCAGGCGGCCGTCCGCGCTCGCGGTTGTCGCGCTGGGTGTCCCGCGGGCGTGGAGAGTCGTGTGTACGCATGGCTGCCCGCCCTGTGTCCCCCGAAGTCCGATGTCCTCGGAGGCGGTTTCGGGGATGTACGGGCCGCAGGAGTGTGATGTGGCACACAGAGACGCTGGGTGGGCGAGGTGGTCGGCCGGCGTCGCCGTCGCGCCGGAGGGCTCCCGGCGGCGCGTGCAGTCCGGCGCGCTGGATCGTCCGCGCCGCTGACAGGTTTGTTCTCCCAGTTGAACTGTCATCTTGGACTCTCACCTTGACCTTTCACCTGGCCCTCTCATGTACCCGCTGGCACGTCCGCCAGAGCGAGGGCTGAAGCGTTTGGGTGCAGCCAACTGAGATGGCTATCTTCAGGGCATGAAGACGACAACGCCCGCCGAGCGGGACATGCAGAAGAACAAGGCGACCGCCAGGGACACCCGTACGGCGATCCTCAAGCGCTCGATCCGTCCCAACGTGCCCCTGCGCAAGACCTTTGTGCAGGCCCTCAAGGGAGCCCCGAGCCGTCACGGACCGCTCAAGGAGTTCGTCACGGGACGAGACCTGCGCGGGCTCAAGGCCTACCTGATGATCGTGGCCGCGTGCAGCAACGGGACGAACGGCTGGTCGACCACGCACGACAGCGCCGTGTGGGCCCGGATGATGGACATCGGGCAGACCGCGACCGATCAGTCCGCCCGTACCGGCGCCTGGCGCACCCTGCGCCGTCTCGAGGCGCGTCGGCTGATCACCTGCCACCGCACGGGGACCATGATCACGGTCACCCTGCTGCGGGAGGACGGCAGCGGCCAGCCCTACGACCGCCCCCTCGGTGACACAGAGGACAACCTCTTCCTGCAGATTCCGGCGACTTTCTGGACGAAGGGCTACGACGAGCAGTTGGACCTGCCTGCTCTCGCGCTCCTGCTGGTCGTGGCGCGCGAGAAGAACTGGTCGGCCTTCCCTGCGGAGAAGGCGCCCGAGTGGTACGGCTGGTCGGCCGACACGCACGAGCGGGGCCTGAAGAAGCTCCTCGACCTCGACCTGGTGGAGCGTCGGGAGCACAGCACCAAGGCTCCGCTGGCCCCCATGGGCGTGACCATGACTTACCAGTACCAGCGCACACCCGCCGTCCGGCCGCGCAAGCCCCCCCGGAAGCAGACGACCGCCCCGGCCACCGCGACCGCGACGGCGAAGAGCACCGCGAACCCTCCGCGAGGCGGGGGCGCGAAGTGACCGTGTACATCGAGCCCCTCGGTGCCGCGATCCTGTTCGTGGGCATCGTGGTGGGCTACATCGTCTACAAGCACACTCGTACTTCGACCGCGCCGGCCAGCCGCGGCGACGTCGTCGGCGCCATCGGGACCGCCGCGGTGGTCATCACCACCCTGGTCTTGTTGCTCGGAGGGGGCAACAAGACCACGACGGAGGGTGAGAACCCCGCCCGCGAGACCAGCACCAGCACGACGAGGTAGCCACGCCGCCCGCCAGGGTCAGCAGGGGACGGCTACTCAACGGCCACGGTTGCTGACCTGCGGCGCGCTATTGCGTACGCAACTGCGTACGCAACCGAGGCGTGTGGTTGGACCTGACCTGCGCGGACTGTCTGTAGGCGAGGCTATAGAGGGCAGGTACGATCGATATCGGGTGTAGACGAACCGTCTACACACCAGAGGGCCCCTTCCCCGGGCTGCAACCCAGGTCAGAGGCCCTCCGAGCGATACAGCAGTAAGCCCGGTCGTCTGTCATCCGGCCGGGCTTACTGCTGCCCGGGCCTGGTACGACCGCGCCCTCGTGCTCTCCGTCAGGAGAGCTGCTGCACCACGTAGATGGTCACGTCCGCCAGTACCAGCGACCAGTTGATCAGGAACTGCCAGATGAGCTGGCGCCGTTCCCGGCGCCGCTCGATGGCGTCCTGCTCGTCACCGTCGTCAGCGGTCGTCTTTGATTCCATCTGAACCTCCGTGGCGCCTGGAGTAGCCCGGCGGGCTAGCCGGGCCCTTCACCGTGGTGAAGCGCTGGGCAGGCGCCTTGGAGGAACGGGACCAAGCATAAGCCGCCCCTGGAAACCAAAGACCCGGGGGACCACAACTTATGGGCAGTTGTTACGCCCTGACCTGCAACGTTGTATCTGTTGCACCTAGATCTAGGGGTGCAACACCTCATCGCGGAGCGGACCGGGGGCGCGGTCCTCGCAGCGGACTGTGTGCTTCCGTTTCGGACACTTCCGGGGGTGGTTGCTCATCGGCGGAAGAATGAGCGCGCCGGGCGCGGCCTGCGCGCCGGTCCGGCCGCTGGAGCGTCCGGACCCGGGGAGGAAAAGGGCAGCGCCGATTGGGAATCGGGCGCGGTCATTCGCGGGTACTTCCCGTGGCGGGTGCTCCCGCCGTGCGGCAGGCCGGCCGGTTCTCCGGGGCGGGTGTCCGGGCCGGGGCGCGCGCGGCTCGACCCCGTCTTCCCGGCTCGTATTTGGAATGCGGTTGTGGGGGCGGGTTTTACGGACGGCTTTCTTGGCGCATTCCCGCGCTCTTTCCCGAGCCTTCCTGGTTTTGCTGGGTGGTGGCGTGTGCTGGTTCCAGAGTTTGTCTGGGTTGGGTTTTTGATGCAGGGTCATGATTCCCTGGTTCGGGTTTTGTTGCGACTTTCGGTATTCGCCCCCAGCCTCGTGACGGCCCGTCAGTTTGAGCCGGGAGGTACCCCCACCCCCGCACTGGGGAGCGCCTCGGGTCAACGTCTGTGCAGGTCAGGCCCGGTGGTGCTGCGCCCCGGGCGCGGCCCGGAGTGCTTCTGGGGGTGGTGGCTCGGGGTCCCAAACGGTACACAGACCCAAGGGTGATGCAGGAGGTGGTCCGGATCTGCCAACGCTACATGCTGCATCACTCCGAGTGGTCAATCCCGGGACCACCGGCCGTGGTTGAGCACGGCCCCGGCCACCCGCCCTCGTAGCCAGCCGCCCGCGTAGCGGGCTCGGTCCGGGAGCGCAGCGGACGGGCCGCCAGGCCCCGGGCACCAGGGCCCAAATGCGCAGCACAGCGCAGCATTCGCACGGGGAGCGCAGCGGACCGTGCCGCCTGCCCGCAGGGCAGGCGCAGCCCCTCGGAGCGTAAGCGGAGAAGGGCCGGCCGCGCAGCGGCCGAACCGCCCGCGCTTGCGCGGGCGGTGACGCTCCGTCACTCGCCCCCGCGCAGC
>NZ_JBVHVE010000030.1:0-25359 GCF_055564995.1 Streptomyces sp. NPDC028907 | reverse complement strand
ATGCCGGCCGCGCTGCCCGGCTATCTGGCCGGTCTGAAGCAGGGCTGGGCCTTCTCGTGGCGGTCCCTGATGGCCGCCGAGATCATCGCCACCTCACCCGACCTCGGCATCGGACTGGGGCAACTCCTCGAACAAGGCCGCACCAACAGCAGCATGTCCCAGGTGTTCCTCGCCATCTTCCTGATCCTGCTCGTCGGCATCGCCATCGACCTGCTGATCTTCAGCCCGCTGGAGCGCAGGGTACTGCGGGGCCGGGGGCTGCTTGTCACCCGCTGAGCGTGCGGTGCCTGCCGCCGCATCACCGTCCGGTCAGCCGGGCGTGATCAGCACCGTGACCGTCCGGTTCCGCGCGACGCCCGCGTACGGCGCGTCCCGCTGATCCGCGCTCGCCGTCGTGAACGCCGTCAGGGGCCTGCCACTGGCGGCGCTCAACTCCCGTGCGGCGACGAGCGCCCGCCACAGGGCGAGGACGGAGCCGCCGCTGTCCGGGGCACCGGGGACGGTGGCGGTGTGGCCGAGGATCTCGACGTCGGCCCGCCGTCCCGCGAGGCGGCCACCGAGGACGGCCAGCCGGTCGGCGCCGACCGGGGTGAGCCGGTCGGCCTCGGAGAAGAGCCCGTCGGTGAAGGTGACTTCCACCGAGTCCGCGTGCGCGGCGGCGTCGACGCCCGGTGCGCGCAGTTCGCGGGCCAGCGCCGCCACCACGTCCGCGCGGCGGGCCGAAGCGCGGGCGCGCTCCTGTTCCTGCCGCGCCCGGTGTTCGGCTTCGAGGCGCCGGGCGAGTTGTTCCGCGCGGTCGGCCTGCGAGGGGGCCGGCCGCTCCGGTCGTCCGCCCGTGTCGTCGGTGAGGACGACCGTGCAGGCCGTGATGGCGGCCACCGCGCAGACCGCTGCGGCCAGTGCGGTACGGGTGCGGTGCCGGGCGAGCGCCGCGCGTGGGCCGCGTCGGCCGAGCCGGTCGAGCCTCGCCAGTCCCGCCGACGCGGCGGGGTCCTGCGGCCGTTGCTCCTGGACCCTTCGCCAGTACTCCGCCGCCCGGGCCGCCTCGCCCCGTTGGGCGTGTACGCGGGCGAGCAGGTCGAGTACGTCGTGATGGCCTGCCAGGGCGGGCTCGTCGGCCTCGTTCAGCAGCCGCAGCGCGCCGTCCAGGTCACCGGAGCGGGCGGCCGCCCGTGCGCGCGAGACGAGCAGGACGACCCTGAACTCGTCGGTGTGCCGGACCGGGGTGGGTGATGTGGGCACCGTCAACTCCTCTGCTCCGACCGGCTAGTTGACGCCACCGGACATCCGCTCGGCCTCCTCGGCGGCCCCCGGCGGCAGCAGTCGGCGCAACCGCTCGTTGACCCCGGCGAGGGCCCGGCGGTTCCCCGCGGCGACGGCCCGGCGGCCCTCCAGGATCGCGGCGTCCGCCTGGGCCCGGGAGAACATGTCGTCCCGCATCTCCACCAGCGCGTGGAAGACCACGTACTCCCACTGGTCGGTGCGGCGCAGGAGCTCGACGTGGAACTCGCCGGCCCGTTTGATGAGCCGCCGCAGGTCCGCCGGAGTGGCGTCGTCGCCGAGCGAGCCGGCCCGGTCGCGCATGTTCTGCAGTTCCCGACGGTCCGAGGGGCCGCCGCCGGTCTGTTCCATGACGTCCTCGCAGGAGCTGAGCAGATCCCACAGCTCGCGTTGCAGCCCGGGGATCTCGATGGCCTGCTCGATGTCGTCGAGCTGGGCCTCCACATCACGGATGCGCCGCTCGCTGGTGACGGCGGCACCGGTGTCGACGGCGGCCGCGTCGACCTCCTTGCGGAGCTGGGGGATGGTCTTCTGCTCGGCGAGGTCGGCCAGTTGCTCCCGCGCCTGGTCGGAGTACACCTCCTCGGCCTGGTCCTGCAGGAGACGTACCCGCTGTTCCAGGTCGTGCAGGCGGTCCACCAGCTCGTCGTGTTCCGGTGCCAGCAGCTCGGAGCGGTTGATCGTCGCCTCGAACTGCTGCTCCAGCAGGGGGATGTCGGCGGTGACGAGGACCTCCCGGTTGCTCGCCTGGATCTCGAAGGTCACCTCGACCTCGCTCTGGGCGGGCAGGTCGATGCGGATGTCGCGCGGGCGGATCTCGATGAGGCCGACGCGGGTGTTGCGGTCGGCCCGCCTGCGCTCCCCCTCCAGCAGCGGGATGCGGATGACGGCGTCGGGCTGGGCGCGGCGCAGCGGGATGGTCGTCCGGTAGGGCTTGGTGATCTGGGCCGGCAGGGTGGTGCCCTTGCGCAGCAGTGGGTCGAAGGAGCCGTCGGCCTTGCCGATGCCGAGGGTGCCGGTGAGCACCGCGTCGCCGGGGACGACGGCCGCGTGGGTGATGGAGAAGGTGTCGCCGGCCAGCTTCCGCCGGGTGCCGGAGGTGTCGGTGAGCTCCACGGTGAAGCGGGAGCGGGTGTCGGCGTCGATGGCCACCTCGGTGTAGAAGGTGCCGTCGGCGCCGATCTCGGTGAGCGGACCGCGGAACGGCGGCCGGCCGTCGGGATTGCTGAGGGTGACGGCGAACCTGGTCCAGTCGACCGCGCTGCCGCTGCTCACCTTGCCGGAGACGGGGATGCCGGTGGTGTCGACGGACTGCGCCGGATAGTGGAGCTCGATCGCGAACTCGCCCTGTGCCGCCTTCTGCGGCTTCCTCGGCAGCCGGACGGTGCGGGCGAACACGGCGGCTCCGCGCGCGACCACGGTGGTGGGGTCCTGGCTGTGGTCGAGGGGGATGCCGGGTCCTTCGACGGGGTCGGCGAGCAGTTCGCGCAGGCCCGGGCTGAGGGTCGCGCCGCCGACCAGGAGCAGCCGGTCGATGTGGTCGGGGCGCAGCGCGCTCTGGGCGAGGGCGTCGCGGCAGAGCCGGACGGCTCGGGTGTAGAAGGGAAGAGCCAGGTCGTCGAGGGCGCCGCGGGTCAGGACGTACTCGAAGGGCTCGATGCCGCCACTGCCGTCGTCCAGGTCGACGGAGATCTCGACGGAGTCCGTGCGGGACAGGGCGATCTTGGCGTTCTCCGCCTCCAGCTTGAGCTTGGCGAAGTTCTTGCGCCAGCGCGGGTTGTTGCGGGCGAAGTCGGCCAGGCCCAGGTCGCCGTGGACGGCGGGGGCCAGGAGGTCGTCGACGAGGGCCCAGTCGATGAGCTTGCCGCCGAGGTACGGATCGCCCGCGTGCTGGATCAGCTGCAGCTCGCCGTCGCGCTTGCTCATCAGTGCCGCGTCGAAGGTGCCGCCGCCCAGGTCGAACACCATCCAGTGGGCGGATTCGGAGGCGTCCTGCACGCCGTACGCGATCGCGGCGGCCGTCGGCTCCTGCACCAGCGGACACTGCTCACCGAGCCCGGCGAGGGCCGCGGCCGAGCTGGTGGCGTTGTTCTGGTTCAGGGCGAAGGAGGCCGGGACGGTGATCACGGCCGCCTCCGGCTGGTACCCGTATTCGTGCGCGGCGTCCTGCCGCAGGGACTTGAGCACCTCGGCGGAGAGTTCCTCGGGTGTCAGCGACGCGCCCGTGCGGTGGAAGAGCCGGTGCGCGCCGGCCGCTCCCATCTCCAGTTTGAACTCGGCGTACGCGTTGTCGGGATCGCTCTCCGTGCGCTCGCGGGCCCGCCTGCCCACGTGGATCACCCCCTCCTTGGGGATCCACACGGCGGAGGGTGTGAACTCCCAGCCGTCGTTGTTCTTGACGACCCGGACACCGTCGTCCTCCGCCACCGCGATGGCGCTGTTGGTGGTGCCGAGGTCGATGCCGAAGTCGATGGTCTCGCGCATGGGTCGGTCTCCTTGGTCGTTCAGGTGCCGAGGGCCGGGGGCTGCTCGGGGGCCTGGGTCCGTTGGGTGGCCGGCTCGGGTTCGGCGGCCGGTGTGTGTTCGGGTGCGGGCCTGCCGACGATGACCTGGCCCATCTGGATGCGTTCACCGCGGAAGTAGACCGACGGTCGTACGGTCTCCAGCACGACCTCGCGGTCCAGTCCCGGCTCGTCCTGGAACACCAGTGCCTCCAGGGACTGACCGGAGTCGAAGGGCATGCCGTCGTGCTCCTGGATCTCCAGTCCGTCGTCGGCGAGCGCCTGGCGGCTCGCGTGGACCTGGCGGCGCACCTGTCGCAGGTCGGCCGCCGAGAGGGAGCCGGTCTGCCGGTCGAGCTTGCGCAGGGCGCGCCAGATACCGACGGCGGCCCCGAGCAGCGCGTCGGTTCCGGCGCCCCGCGGGGTGCGGGCCTGCTCCGCGAGGGCCTCGGCCGCCGCCACCTCGTCGAGCACCGCGGCGACCCACTCGGCCTGGGCGGGGTCCAGCGGCGGGCGGGGGATGCGGAACTGCGGGGGATGCCGCAACTGGCGCAGGAGATCCCGCACTTGGGGAGCCACCGGGCGATGCATGGGTTCCTCCTTCTGTGCCGTCCTCATGGCACCGGTGACTCAGCTGTTGACCAGATAGGCGATCAGGGCGGGAAGCACCATGAGGAGCAGGACGAGCAGACAGCCCAGCCGCAGGCCGCCCCACACATCGCCGGAGCCCCCGGCCTCGACGGTCCGGGCGTGCTGCCCGAACTGGGAGTGAATGGCGTCCCAGTTCGCCTCGATTCCCTGGATGTCGCGGTCCGGGGCGATCTCGTACGCCGCCTCCGTGAGCTCGACCATGGTCTGCCGCTGCTCGGCGGTCGGCCTCCTGTGCAGGTGGTGGTCCGCGAGGGCCACCGCGAGGTTGTTCAGGCCCACGGCGACGACGTGCGCGACCTCCTCGTACCGCCACTCCGAGACGAACACCCGGAACTCCCCGAGGCGTTCGAACGCGGGCAGAACCTGCTCGCGCAGGGTCAGGGCGGCGTCGCCGTACCGTCCGGCTTCCTGTTGACGCTTGGCGGACAGCAGACCTTCGGTGATCTGCTCGACCGTGTCCTCCACGGTCTCCTCGAACAGTGGGGTGAAGAGCCCCGCGAACACCTCGTGTTCGGACCAGGCCGCGCAGACTCCCGCGAGCCGGGGCCGGAAGTCCGCGTCGGCGGCGAGTTCCCGGAGCGGGGAGACGAGCAGAGGGGGCAGCGCGGCGAGGAAGTCGGCCGCGGTGTGCTCGCCCAGCCGGGGATCGTCCAGGTCCTCGATCCGGTGGGCGATGTGCTGCCGGAACTCCGGGCGTCCCAGCAGCAGTCCCCAGCCGCCGGCCGCGCCCCGCCACAGGGTGTCCCGCCCCTCCGCGGTGACGCTGCCGCGGCCGGCCTCCGCCTCCAGCGCCATGGCGTGGAAGCGCACCGCGTCGTCGTGCTCCTCGTGCAGGGCGCGGGGGCAGCCGCACTTCAGGTCGGCGTCGCCCCACCGCCACAGCAACTCGTCCACCAGCCGTCGCCGCGGGTCCTGGAACTCCTCGAACGCGGCCCGGACCTCCTCCTTGCGGGGGCCGCCCACGAGCGGCGAGTCCGGGTCCGGGGGCAGCGTGTCCCGCACCGCGAGCCGCGCCTCCAGCCGCTGTCGGTGCTGCCGTACGGCCCGTCCTCGCGCGTTCGCCGGGAGACCGGTGACGGCGAAGGCGTTGTCGCGGTACAGCCGCACCCCGGCCAGGTCGGTGCAGCGGGACAGGCTGCCGGTGCCGCTCCGAGCGGCGGACGGTGCACCCGCCCGGCCGCCCGTGGTCGTCTTGTCCATCGCCTCTCCATACGTCCGCTGTCCATACGTCCGCTGCCCGTACGTCCGCCGCTGGTGCGGCCGCACCTCGTGCGCCGGGCCCCTCACATGACCACCCCCCGGCGCCACGTCATCAGCCGCGCCAGGTGCCGCTCCCTCAGCCGGGGGTGGCGGCTGAGGGCCTCTTCCAGCTGGTTGGCGGCATCGGCCAGCCGGCCCGGCATCCGGGAGAGCGCGATGGCCGCCCGCACCAGTTCCTCGACGGACCGCTCCACCACCGCGGGCCCCTGCCGGGGCGACCGCTGCCCCTGTGAGGGCCGCAGGGTCTGCGCGCGTTCGGCTACCGCCCGGGCCGTGGCGGGCCGGTCCGTCGGGTCGGTGCGCAGCATGTCCAGGACGAGCGTGTCCAGGGCGGGCCCGACCTCGTCGTTGAAGGAGCTCGGCGGCGGCAGCGGACGGCTGAACCGCTCCAGCGAGAAGGACTGCACCGGGTCGCCGCCGTCGTACGGGAAGTGGTCGGTGAGCAGGAAGTACGCGATGGTGCCGAGCGCCCAGACGTCTCCGGCGCACGAGTAGCCCGTGCCCCGGCGCAGCACCTCCGGCGGCATGTAGGCGACCGTCCCCTGAGCGCTGGCCGCCCTGGTCCCCGGGTCGGTCTCCTTGGCCAGCCCGAAGTCGCTGACCTTCACCCGCAGTCCGGACTCGTCGTAGGTGATGAGCACGTTGGCCAGCGACAGATCGCGGTGCACGATGGGGTGCTGCCGCTCGTGGGCGACGGCGAGTCCATCGGCGGCCTGCCGCAGCACGGCCGTGGCCTCACCGACCGGTACGGCGCGGGAGTGCGAGGCGATCAGCCGCTCCAGGCTGCCGCCGGCCACGTACTCCATGGTGATGTAGCCGCGCACCCCCTCGGAGGTCTGCACGGTGCCCGCGTCGAAGACCCGGATGATGTTGGGGTGCCCCAGGGTGGAGAGGATGCGGGCCTCGTCGAACATCCGGGAGGTCGCGGCCAGCGAGGCCACGTGTTTGAAGAGCTTCAGCGCCTGCCAGCCGAGGATGTGGTGCCGTACCCGGTACACCTCGGCGAAGGCGCCCTCGCCGAGCCTGCGGTCCACGACGAGTGCGGAGTTGATCCGCTGCCCACGGGTCAGCAGTGCCCTCCCCGCGCCCGTCGTGTCCCCCGTCATCCACCGCCCCTTCCGTCCCCTGAGGTCACCTCACCGTGCCACGCACCGCCCGGGACCCCTCCCGGACGCCGTCGGCCGGTCAGGAGTGGGTGACCTTGATGCGGGAGATGCGGACCTCGCCGTGGTTGTCGTCGGTGCACGGCTCGGAGTTGTCGCAGTTGGCCTGCGTGTAGGCGCCCGCCTTGAAGTAGTTGGTGTCGCCGTCGTGGGAGACCGTGGTCTCCAGGCGGCCGTTGTAGTAGGCGTCGATCTCCCCGTCCCGGGCCACGAACCGGGCTTCGAACTCGGTGCCGAGTTCGTAGTCGTCGGTGACGAGGTGGGCGTGCCGGTCGTCGCCGTCGGTGATGTAGAGGCTGCTGCCTTCGAGCCGGAAGACGGTGACGTCGTCGTCCCCGCCGTGGACCTGCGCGCCGACCAAATACGGCCGTTCCTCGGGCAGGGCCGTGAACGCCTCGCGGACCACGAGGGTGTGGGTGCCGTCGGTGGTGGACCACTCGGCCTCGTCCGCGCCGTCGTCGGTCATCTCCCGCAGTTCGGCGCGCGGATAGCTGGAACCTCCGGTCGTCACGCCGTTGACGGCGGCCCGGAACCGCACCGCGTCACAGCCGGCCTCCGCCCGGAACCAGGGGGCGGCGGAAAAGGTCGCCAGCTCGGGCTGGGTGATCTCGGTGGGGTCCTCGTCCTCGCCGGTGGGCAGCGTCAGCTTCCAGTTCGTCAGATCGAGGACGTCGGCGGGGTGGGCGCACCGGGCGGCGGCCCGCTGCGGGGTCTGCGCGCCGGCGTGTGTGGACAGGGTGAGCGTGGCGGTCGAGACGGCCGCGGTCAGACCGGCCAACACGAGGGTCCGGGTGCTGGGCATGGAGAAGTGCCTTCCTGTCGGGGGCGCCTGGGGGTGCTTGGAAAGTCCTGCGTGGTTCGGGCCGCGCGTACGGTACGCGCGATCGCCGGGACCCCTCCCGGAAATCGTGGGACCCCCTCCCGGCACCGGTGGTCTCACCGCATCCGCACATACGGGATGCCTGCGCATGCGTGCGACTGATGAAGGCTCTGGGTAGACACTGCGTACGGTCCGCCCCACGCGTTAGGTTCGATGCGATCCACGCGTGCGGCTCCGGGCCGTGTGCGTCCGGGAATCGACCGAGGGGGAAGATCCGTGCGTTCCGGGGACGAGTTCGCCGACCGCTATGTCCTCAAGGAGGTCATCGGCGCGGGCCGGGGCGGCGATGTGTGGCTGGCCCACGACACGGTGGTGGGCCAGGACGTCGCCCTCAAACCCGAACGGACGGACGGCGAGGGCGAGACCGCCGTGCGCCGGCTGCTGGGCGAGCCGCGCGCCATGGCCAAGTTCCGCGACCATCCGCACGTCGTGACCCTGTTCGACGTCATCCCGGCGTCCGAGGAGGGCGACGGCCCAAAGACGTACTGGTTCGTCATGGAGTACGTCCCCGGCGGCGGCCTGGACCGGCAGCCGACGGTCTCTCCCGTGCGGGCGGCCCGGATCGGGGCCGAGCTCGCGGACGCGCTGGCCGCCCTGCACGAGGCGGGCATCGTCCACTGCGACGTCAAGCCCGCCAACATCGGGCTCACCCGGCACGGGACCGCGAAGTTACTGGACTTCGGTGCCGCCTACCGGGTCGGCGGCACCGAGACCGTCACCGTCAACGGCCCGTTCAGCTTCACCCCCGACTACGCCGCCCCCGAGTTGGCCCGGGGCAACGTCCCGCGGCCCGCCTCCGACGTGTTCTGTCTGGCGGCCACCCTCTGTGCGCTGGTCACCGGCGCGCCGCCGCGCGGTGGCGCCCCCGTGGACGACGCCGCCCCGGCCGGGACGGGGACCGAGGAGGAGGCCGAGCGTCTGCGGTACTGGAAGGCCGAGCAGGGTGTCGTCGAGCTGGACGCCGCCTCCGTCGGCCCGCTGTACCCGGTGCTCACCTCCATGCTGCGCCGCGATCCCCGGCAACGCCCCGAGGCCGCCGAGGTCAAGCGGCTCCTGGAGGAGGTCGCCGGGTCCGGGCCGGCGCCCTCACGGGACCCGGGCACCACCAGCCCCGTCAGCGGGCGCCGGCGATGGCGCCGCCGGCCGCAGCTGGTCGCCGCGGCACTCGGCGTGAGCGCCGCACTGGCCCTGGGGCTCGTCGCCCTGCCGGACGGCGACGACGACGGCAAGGCCGCTCCGCAGCCAGGACCGAGCCGGAGCCGGCTCGGCGGGAACGCCCCGGACGGTGGGACGCGGGCCCTGATCGGCGACCCGCACACGGCCGACGTGTGCGCCCTGGCCGACCCCGCCGCCTTCGAGCAGTTCGGCGACGGGGAGATCCGGGTGGACGTCGACTACGGGAACTTCGACCGCTGCGACGTGCTCGTGGGTGTCGACGACAAGACCCGTATCGACGTGTCGGTGAGCCTGCGCAAGGGCTCGGCGCCCGAGGGCTCGAAGCCCTCCAGTACCGTCGGACGGATCGGCATCCGCGAGGAGCAGGCCGAGAACGACGAGTGCAAGCTGCTGCTGACGGCCAACGGTGACACCCTGGTCGGGGTCCGCGTCAACATGGGCAAGGGCTCCCTGTTCGGCGGCACCGCGGCCCTGTGCGCGGTCGCGGACAAGGCCGCCCGGGGTGCGGCCCAGGTCCTCGACCGGGGCCCGCTCCAGCGGCGTTCGCCCGCCTACCCGCGCACCTCGCTGGCCTGGCGGAACGCCTGCGAACTGCTCGACGCCAAGGCGCTGTCCGCCGTGCCCGGGATCGAGGTCGACGTGCCGGAGGTCGGCATCGCGGACTGGAGCTGCGAGTGGTCGAGCGACGTCGACGAACTGGACGCGGAGGTGAGCTTCTTCCGCGACCAGCCCAAGTCGGCCGAGGAGGGCACGGCCCTCAGTCTCAGCGGACATCGCACCGTGATCGAGAAGGGCGACGACGCGGACACCTGCTCGGCGTTCGTGGAGTACCGCAGGTACAGCGGCCAGGACGCCGAGACCGCCGTCGAGATGGTGCGTCTGGAGGTCGGTGGGCAGCAGCCCACGGACAAGCTCTGCGGGATGGTCAGGGACCTCGCGGCCTCCGCCGCCGGCAGACTGGGCGGCTGAGGACTCAGGGCGCGGAGTCGGGCCAGGCCGCGTCGTCCTCCATCAGGTCGAGGTCCGGCGGTACGAGCGTCGTGGACTCCACCAGGCCCTTGATCAGGTTGTGCAGCAGGCTGTTGTCACCGGGGCGGCCCTGCGACTTGTCGTGGATCAGCGGGTACCGGAAGCCGGTGCGGTCCAGCCGGTGGCGTACGGCCTCGATGCGGTGCTCGATCCTGCGCTCCGTCCACTTCGCGTCCGGACGGAGGTAGGCGAGCTGCTTGGCTGCCGTGGCGTACGACAGGGGGCGCGGGTCCTCCTCGTACAGCAGGTAGCGCTGGCCGAGGACGACCAGCAGCAGCCGTTCGTCGTCGTTGAGCGCCCAGGTCTCCGGCCGGATGGTCTCGGCGCGCCGCCGCGAGAGGGGTCCCTGGTCGTCGTGGCCCGCCACGTACAGCTCCACCAGGTGCTCGCGGTAGCCGGACCCCTTCACGAACAGCGGGGTGTAGCCGGTGTCGAGCGGCATCGGCTCGGTGCTGAGGTGCATCATCCGGCCGCGCGGCAGCCGGACGAGCTGCTGCCCGGTGTTCCGTAGCCACCACAGCCCTTGACGGTACGTCAACTCACCGTGCCGTCGGCTCACCCGCAGGTCGTCCACGCCGACTCCCAGGTCAACGTCCGGTTTCTCGCCGCGCCCGAAGCGGACCGTGAGCCCCGGGCGGGGCGGCGCGCTGAGTTCCCCGGTGACCGTCCGGGCATGCAGGGTCCCGGGCGTGGTGGGCGCGACACCACGCGCGAGGCTGGCGGAGAGGGTCATCGCGGATCTCCTCGGGGCGTGGGCTCGTCGGGCGGTACCCGCATGATGCGCCTCCACCCACGGGAGGGGTCCCGGGAACCCCGAGGGGCGACGGTCGGAAGCAGCAGGAAACAACCAAGGGCCTCGTCTCACGCGGTGTGAGACGAGGCCCCGATCCGGACAGACAGTCCATCGAACTGTCGGGACGACAGGATTTGAACCTGCGACCCCTTGACCCCCAGTCAAGTGCGCTACCAAGCTGCGCCACGTCCCGGCGCGCATCCCACGGCGAACCGCGTGATCACGCAGGTCAACCCTACCGCATACACACCCCGCCTCGACCGCCGCGACCCCTTGACTCATAGTTGTCGACGCCTACAATTGCGGAACTCAATCAGATCTCGTGGCGGGAAGCCGGGGGGAAGCCCACGGCCCGCGAACCGATCGGAGCCACATGACCCTCCTGGCCCGGCCCGCGGTGGCGGCCTTCATCGCCAAGGCGATGCAACGTGCGACCGCCATGGCGGACCGGCGGACCGGCGGCCGGGGCTCCGCCGCCGCTTCACACGCCCGGTTCCCGGAATTCCCGCGAAAGGTGCGGGAGTTGACGATTCCCACGTCGATCGCCCCGGCCCGGGCCACCGTGTATCTGCCCGCGAACGACGAGCCCGCTCCCCCGGTGCACGTCAACTTCCACGGCGGCGGCTACGTCATGGCGCTGACCGAGCTGGACGACCCGCTGTGCCGCTTCCTGGCCGCCGAGGCCGGCGTGGTCGTGGTCAACGTGGACTATGTCGTCGCCCCGCAGCATCCGTTCCCGGCGCCGCCCCGACAGGCGTACGACGTCGTCCGGTGGGTCGCGGAGCACGGCTCCGAGGAGGGCTGGGACGGCGGGCGGCTCACCGTGGGCGGGCAGAGCGCCGGGGGCGGACTGGCGGCGGCCGTGGCGCGACAGGCCCTCGAGGAGGGCGAGCCCGCCGTCGCACTCCAGGTGCTGCACTATCCGCCGCTCGACCTGGCGACCCACGCCCGGGACAAGCGGGCCGCCATCGCCAGGCCGATGCTGCGCCCCTGGATGGCCGACGTCTTCGACACGTCGTACGTCCCGGACGCGCGCCGGCGCGTTGACCGGCTCGTCTCCCCCGCGCACCCTTCGGACACCGCGGACCTGAAGGGCATCGCGCCCGCCCTGGTGGTCACCGCCGAGTTCGACCTGCTGCGGGCCGAGGGCGAGCGGTACGCCGAGCGGCTCCGGGGCGCGGGGGCACTGGTCGACCACCATGAGGTGCGCGGCGCCGACCACGGGTACGACGGGCAGGACGACGGCAAGGCCCGCGAGGTCTACGCCCTGATCGCCCGGCGGATACGGGAGGCGACGGGCGCCGCCTGAACGCCGGGCGCCCGGACACCGTGTCGCCCTGTTCGCCGGCGTACATCCCTTCGCCGGTCCCTCACCTGTTCCGCACCATCGGCGAGGGCTCGCTGGGCACGTTGTGGGTGTAATCCTCCGGGCACGTCACCCGGACGTGCGTCGAGACCGGCCGGACGGTCGAACTCCTGTCGGCGGAGGCCCAGACGGGCTGAACCGGCGGGGCGGACGCCGAAGTGCTCCTGGCGCACCTCCCGGGGCTCCAGGACATCCCCGCGACGAACCCCGCCATCAGCAGGGTCACCGCCGCGACCACCCACCACGGCAGTCCTGCCTTCGCCATGAACGCGACGACAGCCACCAGTGCGAGAAATGCCGTCACGTCCTGATCCCCCATCAACTGTGAACACACCTGCCCCCGACGTCACGAGAGCCGCCCTGCAGCACTACGGGCATATGACGCAACAATACGCGAGACCGTCGTATAACCCAGTTCGGTTCATCTGTACATATGGTTCGTCTGTACATATGACGGGCGTCGCTCGCCGCAGGCGCTGCGGCGAGCGACGCCCTCCTCACCCCCGGTCGGCGCGTACGCCGGTCAGTGCGCGCCCATGAGCTCCTGCTCGCTTCCCCACCGGCGGGGGCGCCGATGATCTCGCCCTCGCCCGGGTAGCCGATGGCCTGGGCGAGGACCCGGGCCTCCAGGGCCATGCGGTTGGCGGCCGGGTGGTCGCCGTTGTACGAGTCCTCGGTCGGGTGGGTGAGCACGACGTCGGGCTGCGTGTCGCGGTGGACGGCGACGAGTCGGTCGGTCAGCTCGGCGGTGGCGGTCAGCGGGTAGTCGCCGGCGCCGAAGAAGCGGACCTCGGCGCCGAGGGCGGCGGCGCGCTCGGCCTCGTCACGGCGTATCGCCTTGATCTCGTCGAGCTTCCTGCCCTCGCGCCAGGCCCTGGCCGACTCGCCGCGCTCACCGAAGGTCAGGCAGGCGATGGTGACCTTCTCGCCCCGGGACGCGGCCAGGGCGATGACTCCGCCCGCGCGCCACACGAGGTCACCGGCGTGTGCGGTGATGACGAGGGTGGAGCGTGGTGGGGACGGGGGTCCCCCGCGCGAGGTTGTTCGAGCGTGAGGGAGGGCGCATCGGGATGCGCCATGACAGGCTTCTCCTTGAGTGAGAGGTGGGCGCCCGCCTCGTTCGCGTCAGCCGCGCGGCGATCGGTACGACGCGCTCGTCGTACGACCCGACCCGTTCGGCGTACGGCTCAGTCGCGCAGCGCCTCGATCACGCTGGTGAGGTGGGCGCGGACGGCCGCCTCGGCCGCCTGCGGGTCCCTGGCCCGGATCGCCTCGATCATGGTCAGGTGCTCGTTCAGGGAGTGCTGCCGACGCCCGGGCCTGAGGGCCAACTGGAAGCGGTGGCGCACCAGTTGTGCGTTGAGCCGCTCCAGCAGTTCCACGGCCGTCCGCTGGCCGGAGAAGTCCCCGATTCTGGCGTGCAGTTCCTGGTTCAGCTCGGAGTAGGTCAGCGGCTCACCGTCGGCCACGGCCTTGGTCATCGCCGTGCCCAGGTCCGCGAGTTGCGTCAGCTGCTCGTCGCCGGCCGCGACGGCGGCCTTGGCCGCACAGAGCCCTTCCAGGACCATGCGGCACTCGGTGATGGCGACCGCTTCCTCCACGGTCACCACCCGCACCCGTGAGCCACGGTTGCGGATCCGCTCGACCAGTCCCTGAGCCTCCAGATCGATGAGCGCCGCGCGGATGCTGGCCCGTGTCACACCGAACTGCTCGGCGAGCTCGTTCTCCACCAGCCGCTGAGCCGGTGCCATCT
The DNA here is from genome assembly GCF_055564995.1 of Streptomyces sp. NPDC028907. NCBI lineage: Bacteria > Bacillati > Actinomycetota > Actinomycetes > Kitasatosporales > Streptomycetaceae > Streptomyces > Streptomyces sp. NPDC028907. The sequence continues at coordinate 11,506 of NZ_JBVHVE010000030.1, read as the reverse complement.
CGCCGTGCAGGATCGCCTGCCGCAGCCGCGCGAGCGCGTGCTGCCTGGCCTGCTCCCCGGTGCTCGGACGGGCTTCCTTCGGCATGCGCCCTCCCTGAGTGAGTGCCTGTCGAACCTAAATCCAGCCAAACAGAATTGTCAACAATTTTGTCCGCCGTATTGCGGGCCACTGCCGAGCCGCGACGGAGTGTCCGCCCGGTCCCGCCGACACCGCACACTCCGTCCAGGCCGCTCCCCTCCCCCGCCCGGCTAGGGTCGCCGCATGACGCACAGCTTCGTACTGCACATTCCCGACGCCGAGCTCGAACCCGAACCCCTCGCGCCCGAGCAGGTCGTGTCCGGGACGCCCGAGGTGACCGGCAAGGTGGTCTGGGAGTCGGAGGACGGGCGTCAGGTGCGCGGGATCTGGCAGATCACGCCCGGCGTGGTCACCGACACCGAGGCCGACGAGCTGTTCGTCGTGATCAGCGGGTCGGCCACCATCGAGGTCGAGGGCGGGCCGACGCTGAGGTTGGGGCCCGGCGACATGGCCGTACTGCGCGAGGGCGACCGTACGACGTGGACGGTGCACGAGACGCTGCGCAAGGCGTACGCGATCAACCAGTGAGGCGCGGGGGCGCCGTAGAGCCGCGGATCTCCAACGTCGGTACCGCGAGGCGGACTTCGCCCGCTCCCCCGGTGCCCTCGAACCGGTCGAGCAGACGGCGGGCCGCGCGGCGGCCGACCTCGTGGCTGGCGTTGTCGACGGTCGTGAGCCACACGTGGCGCAGCCGGGCGATGCTGGTGTTGTCGTAGCCGACGACGGACAGGTCTCGCGGCACCCGCAGCCCCGTCTCCTCGGCCGCCGAGAGCGCGCCGATGGCGGCGATGTCGTTCACCGCGAACACGGCCGTCGGCCGTTCCGTGCGGCTCAGCAGCCGGACCGTCGTGCGGTAGCCGCCCTCCTCGGTCATGTCGCTCGCCTCGACGACCGCCTCGTCCGCGAGGCCGTGCTCCCGCATCGTCGCCTCGAAGCTCCGCCGCCGCAGCTCACCGACCGCGCCGTACCCGGCGATGTGCGCGATGTGCCGGTGCCCGAGCCCGATGAGGTGCTCGGTGACCAGGCGGGCGCCCCGCTCGTCGTCGTTGGCGACCACGTCCACGCCGGGCAGCTGCGGCTCGCGTGCCCCCGCCACCACCACCGGGAGGCGCTCGGCGACGGCCCCGAGCGCGGCCGGGTCGGGCAGCGTGCCGACCACGATCAGGCCGTCGACCCCGAGGTCCAAAAAGGGGCCGGCCGGGTCCTGTCCGGTACGGCGGTTGAGGCGGGCGTCGGCCAGGAGCATGCGCAGGCCATTGTCGTGCAGGAGGGAGTTCAGGCCGTCGAGCATGTCGACGAACCAGGGGTTGCGCAGGTCGTTGAGGAGGACGCCGACCGTGCGGGTGCGCTGCTCGCTGAGGCTGCGGGCGGCGGCGTTCGGGCGGTAGCCGAGTTCACGTACGGCTCGCAGGACCGCCTCCCGCTTCTCCGGGCGCACCTGGTCCGAGCCGCGCAGCACCAGCGAGACCAGCGACTTGGAGACGCCGGCCCGGTCGGCCACATCGCGGATCGTCGGCGCTCTCATGGACATGGACCGTTCCATGAACCGCCAAGGCTTGTCAAAGGGGACGCAAAGGGTTGACACCACGGCCGGGCCGCGCTCAAGGTGAGCTGGACAGCAAATGGACCGGTCCAAAGAGGGGCTGCAATGGTGGACACGCTCGGCGTCGCCGTCGTCGGATTCGGCTGGATGGGACGGGTGCACACGCAGGCGTACGCCCGGGTCGCGCACCACTATCCGGCCCTGCCGCTGCGTCCTGAGCTGGTGACCGTCGCGGAGGACGTGCCCGGCCGGGCCGAGGAGGCCGCGGCACGGTTCGGGTTCGCCTCGACGGCCCGCGACTGGCGCGAGGTGGCCGCCGATCCGCGCGTGCGGGCCGTCAGCATCACCGCGCCGAACTTCCTGCACCGCGAGATCGGCGTGGCGATGGCCGAGGCCGGCAAGCACATCTGGATCGAGAAGCCGGTCGGCCTGACCGCCGAGGACGCCCGGGCGGTGGCGGACGCGGCCGCCAAGGCCGGCGTACAGAGCGCGGTCGGCTTCAACTACCGCAACGCGCCCGCCGTCGAGACCGCCCGCGACCTGATCGCCGCCGGCGAGATCGGCGCCGTCACCCACGTGCGCATCCGCCTCTTCAGCGACTACGCCGCCCACCCGCAGTCCGCCCTGACCTGGCGTTACGAGCGTGAGCGCGGCGGCAGCGGAGTCCTCGGCGACCTCGCCTCGCACGGCGCCGACCTGGCCCGCTTCCTGCTCGGCGACATCGCCTCGCTGACCGCCGACACCGCGATCTTCGTGCCGGAGCGCGCCCGCCCGACCGCCGCGACCGCCGGCCACACCCTCGCCACCGGCGAACTCGGCCCGGTGGAGAACGAGGACTACGTCAACTGCCTGCTGCGCTTCGCCTCCGGCGCCCGTGGCGTGCTGGAGGCCTGCCGGGTCTCGGTCGGCGAGCAGAACAACTACGGCTTCGAGGTGCACGGCAGCAAGGGCGCTGTGTTCTGGGACTTCCGCCGCATGGGCGAGCTCGGCGTCAGCCGCGGCACCAGCTACCAGGACCAGCCGGTCAGCACGGTGTACGTCGGACCGGGCGACGGCGAGTTCGGCGCCTTCCAGCCGGGCGCCGCGAACGCCATGGGCTACGACGACCTCAAGGTCGTCGAGGCGTACCGCTTCCTGCGCTCGGTCGCCGAGGACACCCCGCACGGAGCCACCCTCGACGACGCCGTGCGCAGCGCCGCCGTACTCGACGCGATGACGCGGTCGGCTCGGAGCGGCGCGTGGGTGGACGTGGCCGCCGGAGCGTGAGGTCCGGGGTCAGCGCGCCCGGTCGGCCAGGGCGAGCGGGATGCTGACGACGAACACGACCAGCGGCGCCGAGGCCCGCGACCGCCGCCGCGTGCACGGCGACCGACTCGGGCTCTCTGCCGTACTCGCAGAGCAGCTCGGTGGGGAAGGGCATTCGTGCAGAGCGTCGTCGTACTCGTCCGAGGCCAGTCCCCGGGGGACGTAGAAGTCCAGGACCAGCAGCGTCAGGGCGATGGCGAACACGCCGTCGGCGAGGGCCACGAGGCGCTCGGGACCGCTGTCCGGGTTCGACTTCCACATGTGCACGACGGCAGGGAGCCGGGGCCTGCCGACCGGTGTACACGCCAGGCGTGCGCCCTCGATCGTCACCCGATGGGCGTGGGCATGTTGTACGGCGTCACCACCTGGATCGCCGACGGCAGCGTGGGCCCCGCCGGCGGCAGCGCGCCGTGGGCCCGCATCACGATGTGGCAGGCCTCGCGCATGTCCTGGCGCAGGTCGTGGTGGAGGACGGCGGACAGGCGGTGCTCGCGCAGCAGACGGGTGTTGTCCTGGTCGAGATCGTGCGCGACGAACACCGCGCACTCCCGGCCCAGGTCCGCGAAGGCCCGCAGGGTGGCGATGTTGCCGCCGCCGATCGAGTAGACGGCGCGGATGTCGGGGTCCCGCTCCAGCGCGGCCCGGACCAGTTCGTACTGGGTGGCGTCCAGCCCCTGGCCCTCGGCGATCTCGACGAGCGTGCGGTCGGGATGGCGGGCCCGCATGGCGCTGCGGAAGCCCATCTCGCGCTCCTCCTCGTTGCGGAAGAAGCCACTGCTGAGGCTGGTCAGCACGTTGCCCGGGCGGTCGCCGAGCCACTGGCCCATGAGGTAGGCGGCTGTCGCCCCCGCGGCCCGGTTGTCGATGCCGACATAGGCGAGGCGGGCGGTGGAGGGCAGGTCGGTCACCAGGGTCACCACCGGGATGCCGGCCTCCGCGAGCCGGGCGACGGCGGCGGTGACCTCCGGGACGTCCGGGGCCTTGAGGATCACGCCCTGCGAGCCGCGCCGCGCGATGCGGTCCAGCGTCCGGGTCAGCTCCGGCATCGGTCCGGTCTCCCGGAAGTGGAAGCGTGAGCGCACGACGGCCGGGTGCAGGGACGGCAGCTCGGCCTCCAGGGCGGCCCGCACCGCGGTGGTGAACCGCTCGGGCGCCTGCACCACCATGTCGATCATGAAGGTACGGCCCACGAGGCGGACCTGGGTGCGCTGCCGGTCCAGGTCGGCTATGGCCTGCTGGACCTCCCGCGCGGTGCTCTCGCGCACCCCTCCCCTGCCGTTCAGGACCCGGTCCACCGTGGCCTCGCTCAGGCCCGCCTGACGTGCGATTTCCCGGATCGGGAAGGGGTGGCCCATGCGACGGCTCCTTGAGGGGTTTTTGATGGGCGGCTGCTGGTTGTTCGACGGGATTGTCATGACAAGAATGGCAGCGCTGAGTCGCCCCTGTCACCGAGAGGACACCGATGTCCTTCACCGCCGCACACCGCCGGCCCTGGCTGTCCGAGCACGACTGCGACCTCGCCGACTTCCGTGCACTCGTCGAGCGGACCACCGACCTCGCCGACTACCCGTACGCCTCCGCCGTGGAGCGCGAAGTCCTCGTCTACGACAGCGACCGCCTACGCAAGGCCGACGCCCTCCGTGCGGTACAGGCCGAACTGGTCCGCGCCCTCACCGAAGGACCCGGCATCGCCGTCTTCCGGGGCGCCTTCCCGGACCCGGGGACCATCGACCGGCTCAGCGCCGTGTTCGACGCCCTGATCGCCGAGCAGCGCGCCGCGGGCACGAACGCCGGGGACCACTTCGCCAGGCCGGGCGCCAACGACCGGGTCTGGAACGCGCTGGAGAAGGCGGCCCTGTACGACCCCGAGGCCTTCGCCGACTACTACGCCAACGACATCCTGGCCCTGGTCTCGACCGCCTGGCTCGGGCCGGGCTACCAGGTCACCTCCCAGGTGAACGTGGTCAACCCGGGCGGCGCGGCGCAGACCGTGCACCGCGACTACCACCTGGGCTTCCTCTCGGGCGAGGTCGCGGCCGCCTACCCGGCCCATGTCCACCTCCTCTCCCCCGTGCTCACCCTCCAGGGCGCCGTCGCGCACTGCAACATGCCGGTGGAGTCCGGGCCGACGATGTACCTGCCGTACTCGCAGCGGTACGAACCCGGCTACCTCGCGTGGCGACTGCCCGAGTTCCAGGCGTACTTCGAGGACCGCCACGTCCAGCTGCCCCTCGCCAAGGGCGACGCGGCCTTCTTCAACCCCGCGCTCTTCCACGCGGCCGGCACCAACCGGTCGGCGGACATCCGACGCATGGCGAACCTCCTCCAGGTGTCCTCGGCGTTCGGGCGGGCCATGGAGACGGTGGACCGCGAGGCCGTCGCGGGCGCCGTGTACCCGGTACTGCGCCGGCGCGGGAGCGAGGGCGTCGACGAGGCGTGGACGGCGAACGTGATCGCCGCGAGCGCCGAGGGCTACCCCTTCCCCACCAACCTCGACAGCGACCCGCCGGTCGACGGGCTCGCCCCGCCCAGCCAGGCGGACATCGTACGGCGTGCGCTGCGCGAGGGATGGACCCCCGAGGCTCTGCGCGACGAGCTGCGGGCCGGCGCCGAGCGGCGCCAGAGCTGACCTGAGCTGACCAGAGCTGACCAGAGCTGAAAGGACCCGAAAGACATGGGACTTCTCGACGACAAGGTCGTCCTCGTCAACGGCGGCAGCCAGGGTGTCGGCGCCGCCATCGCGCGGGCCGCCGTTCGTGAGGGGGCGGTCGTGGCCGTCACCGGGCGGCGCGCCGAGCCCGGCGAAGCCCTGATGGCCGAACTCGCCGCCGCGGGCGCCAAGGCCATGTTCGTGCGGGCCGACCTCGCGGACGCCGAGAAGGCGAAGGCCTCCGTCGCCGAGGTCGTCGACGCGTACGGGCGGATCGACTGCCTGGTCAACTCGGCGGGGCTGACGTCCCGGGGCACGCTGCTCGACACCACGCCCGAGCTGTTCGACCAGCACATCGCGATCAACCTCAAGGCGCCGTTCTTCGCCATGCAGGCGGCCGTCTCGGACATGGTCGCGCGCAAGGCGCCCGGCACGATCGTCAACATCATCACGTCCTCGGCGCACGGCGGGCAGCCGTTCCTCGCGCCGTACGTCTCCGCCAAGGCCGGCCTCATCGGGCTGACCCGTAACGCCGCGCACGCCCACCGGTGGGACCGGGTCCGGATCAACGGCCTGAACATCGGGTGGACGGCTACGGAGGGAGAGGACGCGACGCAGAAGGCCTTCCACGGGGCCGGGGACGACTGGCTTGACGAGGCCGCCGCCAGGCTGCCCATGGGCAAGCTGGGGCAGCCCGACGAGATCGCCGAGTTCGTGGTCTTCCTGCTGTCCGACCGGTCGGGCGTGGTGACGGGATCGGTGATCGACTGGGACCAGAACGTACTCGGCGGCCTGGACTAGATCCTCGTCAGCCCTCGGACTCGAACCTCTGTCTCAAGCCTCGTACATAAGGAACCTGAACCATGCGAATCGGCATCCTCGGCCTCGGCCGCATCGGCGCCTTCCACGCCGAGACCCTCTCCGGACTCGACGCGGTCGACTCCCTCGTCGTCACCGACCCCTTCGCGGAGGCCGCCAAGGCCGCCGCCGAGCGGTTCGGCGCCGAGGTCGTGGACTCGCCGGAGGCCCTGCTGGCCGCCGGTGTGGACGGCATCGTCGTCGCCGCCGCGACCGACGCCCACCCCGCGCTGATCCTGGCCGGGGTCGAGGCCGGTATCCCCGTCTTCTGCGAGAAGCCCGTCGCGAAGACCATGAGCGAGGGCGTGGAGGTGCTGAAGGCCGTCCAGGGCAAGGGCGTGCCGATCCAGATCGGTTACAACCGGCGCTTCGACACCGGCTTCGTCAACGCCCGCGCCGCCGTGCAGAGCGGCGAGCTGGGCAAGCTGCACACGGTCCGCTCGACCACACTGGACCCGGCGCCGCCGCCCGCCGCGTACATCGCCGCCTCCGGTGGCATCTTCCGGGACTGCTCGGTGCACGACTTCGACATCATCCGCTGGGTGACCGGCCGTGAGGTCGTCGAGGTGTACGCCGTCGGCGGCAACAAGGGCGCCGACTACATCAAGGACGCGGGCGACGCCGACACCACCGGCGCGATCCTGACCCTGGACGACGGCACGATCGCCGTGGTCTCCAACTCCCGCCACAACGCCCGGGGTTACGACGTCCGCATGGAGATCCACGGCTTCGATGACTCCATCGCCGTCGGCCTGGAGGACAAGCTGCCGCTGCGCTCCGTGGAGCCCGGCGTGACCTTCCCCGCGGGCACTCCGCACGACTTCTTCATGGACCGCTTCACCGCGGCCTATCGCGCCGAACTCACCGCGTTCACCGAGGTCGTGGCCGGAACCCGGCCCTCCCCGTGCACCATCGAGGACGCCCTGGAGGCCGGCTGGATCGCCGACGCGTGCACACTGTCGCTGCACGAGCACCGTCCGGTGACGATCGAGGAGGTACGGCAGGCATGAACGACCCGAGCCCGCAGCCGCTGCGCATCGGCGTACTCGGCGCGGCACGCATCACCGAGCTCTCCCTCGTCGGCCCGGCCCGCACGACCGGCCACCGCCTCGTGGCGGTGGCCGCGCGCGACCGGTCCCGCGCCGAGGCGTTCGCCGACGAGCACGACGTGGAGCGGGTCGTGGACTCCTACGCCGACCTGCTGGCCGACCCCGAGGTCGAGGTCGTCTACAACCCGCTCGCCAACGGCCTGCACGGCCCGTGGAACCTCGCCGCGCTGGCGGCCGGCAAGCACGTCCTGACGGAGAAGCCGTCGGCGAGCGACGCCGAGGAGGCGGCCGAGGTACGGGAGGCGGCGGCGAAGGCCGGGACGGTCTTCATGGAGGCCTTCCACTACCTCTTCCACCCCGTCACCCGGCGCCTGCACGAGCTCGTCGAGAGCGGTGAACTGGGCGAGCTCCAGCGGGTGGAGACGCGGGTGGCGATTCCGGCGCCCGACGACTCCGACCCACGCTGGTCGCTGCCGCTCGCGGGCGGCGCGATGATGGATCTCGGCTGCTACAGCCTGCACGCGGTGCGGATGCTCGCGCCGTGGGCGGGCGGCGCGCCGCGGCTCGTCTCCGCCCGAGGTGGCGAGCGAGCGGGCGCGCCGGGTGTCGACGAGTGGCTGGACACCGAGTTGGAGTTCCCCGGCGGCGCGACCGCGTCGGCGCGCTGCCACATGGCGTACGACGAGTTGGAGATGAGCTGCCGGATCGTCGGCTCGGCGGGCGAGGCGTTCGCGCCGAACTTCGTGCTGCCGCACCGGGACGACCGGGTCGTGGTGCGTACGGCGGACGGCGAGCGCACGGAGCGGCTGGGCACACGCTCGTCGTACACCTACCAGCTGGAGGCGCTCGCCGCGCACCTCCGCCGGGACGCCCCCCTGCCGCTGGACGCGGACGACGCTGTGGCGACGATGACGCTGATCGACGAGTCCTACCGGGCGGCGGGCTTCGAGCCGCGTCCGCGTACGGCGCTCGCGGGCTGAACGCCCCCACGGCGGGGCGGAGCACGGACAGGGGCCGGGGGAGGCTTCCCCCGGCCCCTGTGCGGTGCCCTGTCAGACGTACAGCGCGGGCCGCTCCACCAGGTCCACCGGGACCCGCCCGCCGTCCTCCAGCGCCCGTACGCCCGCCTCGCACACCGCGGCCACGGCGTACCCGTCCCAGGCACTGGGCCCGGTGACCTCGCCGCGCCGGGTGGCGTCCACCCATGCCTGGACCTCACGGTCGTAGGCGTCGGCGAACCGCTCGATGTAGTCCTGGGCGATGATTCCGCCCCAGCGGCCGGCCGCGTGGGTGACCATGGCGTGGCCGTCGCCGACGCGGGCGGTGCCGCGTTCGCAGACGGCCTCGGCCTGGACCTGGTAGCCGAATCCGCAGTTGACGTAGATCTCGACGTCGACGATCGCGCCGCCGTCGGTCTCGAAGACGACGAACTGAGGGTCGCGGATGCCGTCCGGCGCGTTGCCGGACGGTGCCGGGGCGAGCACGGTGACGGCCGTGATCTCGTGGCCGAGGAGCCAGCGGGTCACGTCCATCTCGTGCGTGACGGAGTCGTTGATGAGCATCTCGGAGGTCCAGCCGGGCGGGCTTGCGACGTTGCGGTGCCGGTTGTGCAGCATCAGGGGGCGGCCCAACTGGCCCGTCTCCAGCAGGGACTTGAGCTTCATGTACTCGGCGTCGTAGCGCCGCATGAAGCCCACCTGGACGCGGCGGTGACCGAGCCTCTGCTCGGCCTCCAGAACGCGCAGCGCGGAGGCGGCGTCGGGCGTGAGCGGCTTCTCGCACAGGACCGGCAGGTCGTGCTCGAAGGCGGTGAGGAGGGCCGCCTCGTGGGCGGGGCCCGGCGAGGCGATGATCACCGCGTCGACGTCGGCCGCCGCCATCGCGGCGGCCGGGTCGGTGTGGGCGGTGCAGCCGTCGACGCGGGCCGCGACCGATTTGGCGCGCTCCGCGTCGACGTCCACGACGGCGGTCACCCGTGCCCCGCTGGTGACCTCCTGGATGCGGCGCACATGGTCGGCGCCCATCTTTCCGGTACCGATGACTGCGACTCCGAGCGTGTGCGGACGCTGGGTCATGGTGATCGGCCGTCCTTTCGGGTCGTCAGGCGGTCGTCAGGCGCCGCAGGACCTCAGGAACTTACGGGTACGGACCGCGATGGGCAGCGGCTTGTCCGGCTCACAGGGGTACATGTCCTGCTCGACGATCGCGAACAGGTCCACGTTGAGCTTCTGCGCGGCCGTCAGGACCGGCCCCAACTCCGGTACGCCCGCCGGTGGTTCGCACATCACGCCGCGCTGGACGGCGGGGCCGAACGGGATCTCGTTCTTCACCACGTCGGCGAGGATCTCCGGGTCGACCTGCTTGAGGTGCAGATAGCCGATGCGCTCGCCGTAGGTCTCGATCAGCTTGACGCTGTCGCCGCCGCAGTAGGCGTAGTGCCCGGTGTCCAGGCAGAGGTTGACCAGGTCGGAGTCGGTCGAGTCGAGGAAGCGCTCGACGTGGGCCTCGGTGTCGATGTGGGTGTCGGCGTGCGGGTGCACGACGATGTCGAGGCCGAACCGCTCCTTCACCTCGTGACCGAGGCGCTCCATGCCCTTGGTCAGGTGGGCCCACTGCTCGCCGGTGAGCTCCGGCGGCTCCAGGATCTCGGCGGTCTTGTCGTCCCGCCAGAACGACGGGATGACGACCAGGTGCTTGGCGCCCATGGCCTGGGTGAGGGAGGCGACCTCGCTGACGTGCTCCCAGGTGGACTCCCAGACGGAGGGGCCGCGGTGCAGTCCGGTGAAGATCGTGCCGGCCGACACCTTGAGGCCCCGCTTGTCGATCTCGTCGGTGAGGCGGGCCGGGTCGGTGGGGAGGTAGCCGTACGGGCCGAGTTCTATCCAGTCGTAGCCGGCTTCGGAGACCTCGTCGAGGAAGCGTTCCCAGGGCACCTGTACGGGGTCGTCGGGGAACCAGACGCCCCAGGAGTCGGGCGCGGAGCCGACCCGGATCCGGTCGAGCGCAGGGGGCATGTCAGGACTTCCCTTCGGTGGACGCCACGGGTGCGGTGAGGTCTTCCTCTTCGGGGAGTTCCTCGACGTCGACGCCGCGGACCTGGCTCAGTTCGTGCTTGAGCGCGGCGAGTTCGGTGCCGCCGGCCATGTGGTTGGTGAGTTCTTCGAGGCTGACCTCGGCGCGGGAGGCGTTGAGCTCCATGGTGCCCAGGCGCAGGACGCTGAAGTGGTCGCCGACCATGTAGGCGTGGTGGGGGTTGTGGGTGATGAAGATGACGCCCAGGCCCTTCTCGCGGGCGGCGGCGATGTACTTCAGCACCACGCCGGACTGCTTGACGCCGAGGGCGGCGGTGGGCTCGTCCAGGATGAGGACGCGGGCGCCGAAGTAGACGGCGCGGGCGATGGCCACGCACTGGCGCTGGCCACCGGAGAGGGTGCCGATGGGCTGTTCCAGGTCGTCGAGGACGATGCCCATCTCGCGCAGTTCGTGGTCGGCGGTCTTCTTCATCTTCTCGATGTCGAGACGGCGCAGGGGCCAGGGGCCCTTGGTCATCTCGGAGCCGAGGAAGAAGTTGCGCCACACCGGCATCAGGGGGACGACGGCGAGGTCCTGGTAGACGGTGGCGATGCCGCGGTCGAGGGCCTCGCGCGGGGTGGAGAAGCGCACGGGGGCGCCGTCGACGAGGAACTCGCCCTCGGTGTGCTGGTGCAGCCCGGAGATGATCTTGATCAGGGTGGACTTGCCGGCGCCGTTGTCGCCCAGGACGCAGGTGACCTGGCCGGGGAACACCTTCAGGTCCACGCCGTGCAGGGCACGGATGTTGCCGTAGGCCTTGCCCGCACCGCGCAGTTCGACGATCGGGGCGTCCTTCTTCGGGGCCTCGTCCTGGAGGATGGCACCGTGGGTGCCGGTCTTCTCGGTGGTCATTGGGGTCACCTCCTGGTCGCTGTGCGCTGGACCCACAGATTGATGAGGACGGCGCCGAGGAGCATCACGCCGAGGAAGGCCTTGAACCAGTCCGGGTT
>NZ_JBVHVE010000029.1:0-37424 GCF_055564995.1 Streptomyces sp. NPDC028907 | reverse complement strand
GAGGTCCGCCTGCGCGACGACTGCGGCCGCCTGGAGGTCTCCGTCGTGGACGACGGGCGCGGCGGCACACAGCTCCCGCCCGCCGCGCACGGCGGTGGCTTCGGCCTCGTCGGCCTCAAGGAACGAGTGACCGCACTGGGCGGCGAACTGCACACCGGACCCCGCGGTGCGGTGGGGTGGGAGGTACGGGCCGTGTTCCCGGCCGGGAAGCGCTGACGCTCTACAGGCGACGCGCGCCGAGGGGCGCTGGTTGCCTGCCTGCCGGGCGGGCTGGCGCAGAGACCAGTCCCGGCTGTTCAATGAGGCTGCACACCAGGGCCGAGAATCGGGGGAGGGGCTGTCCGTGTCACCCGCCGACACACCACCCGTCGGAGCGCGTATCCGGCAGGTACGCCTGGCACGCGGGATGAGCCTGCGCGCTCTGGCCCGCGAGGTCGGGGTCTCGGCGAGCCTGATCTCCCAGATCGAGACCGGCAAGAGCCAGCCCTCCGTGAGCACGCTGTACGCGATCACGACCGCCCTCGCGATCTCGATCGAGGCACTCTTCGACGCGAGCGAGCCCGCAGTCGTGTCCCCGGCGACAAACGCGTCCGGAACGCAGCCGGCCACAGCCTCCGACAGCGCATCCGGCACAGCTCCCGGTACAGCTTTCGGCACAGCCCCCGGCACCGTCCTGCACGCCCTCGCCGCCTTCGCCGCCGACCCCGGTCGCCGCATCGGCCCGCTGGTCGCGCCGGACGACCGGGAGGTGCTGGAACTGGACTCGGGTGTCGTGTGGGAACGTCTCGGCCATGTTCCCGGCATCGACGTCGACTTCCTCCAGGTGACGTACCGGCCGGGTGGCGCCTCCTCCAGCTCAGGTGGCCTCATGCGTCACGCGGGTACTGAGTACGGCTATCTGACCTCGGGCGAGCTGATCCTCACGCTCGGTTTCGAGGAGTACACCCTGCGCCCCGGCGACGCCATCTGCTTCGAGTCGACGACCCCGCACCGCTACCGCAATGATGGTGACGTACCGGCCGTGGGCGTCTGGTTCGTGTTCAGTGACGCTTGACACTCGCGGCGCGCGGTCGTTCACTCCGAAGTGGGGGTGTTCGCCATGGCGATCCGCACATTCGGACCCAATGCCGTCGACTGGGAAGAGCGCGTCGACCTGGACCGGCTGCGCAGGCAGCGGCTGGCCCGCCTCAACGAGACCCTGAACCGCTCCGAGCTGGGCGCGGTGCTCAGCTTCGACTTCGCCAACATCCGCTACATGACCGCCACACACATCGGCACCTGGGCGATGGACAAACTGATCCGCTTCGCCCTGCTCGTGCGTGGCGGTGAACCGATCGTCTGGGACTTCGGCTCCGCCGCCCGGCACCACCAGCTCTACAACCCGTGGCTCGACTACAGCGACGGCAAGGGCGGCCCGCCGACCGGCGCCCGCGCCGGCATCTCCACCCTCCGCGGCGCCTTCCACCCGGACGCGGGCATCGCCGAGGACGTGGCGGCGAAGATCGCCGCCGAGCTGCGCGACCACGGTCTCGCGGGCGAGCCGCTCGGCATCGACGTCGCCGAGATGCCGATCCTCACCGCCCTGCGCGCCGAGGGCATCGACGTCGTCGACGGACAGCAGATCTTCCTGGAGGCCCGCCGCATCAAGACCGGCGACGAGATCTCCCTGCTGACCCAGGCCTGCGCGATGGTGGACGCCGCGTACGAGGAGCTGTACGGGTATCTGCGCCCCGGAGTGCGCGAGAACGAGTGCGTCGGCGTGGTCAGCAAGGTGCTGTACGACCTCGGCAGCGAGTACGTCGAGGGCGTCAACGCGATCTCCGGCGAACGCTGTTCGCCCCACCCGCACGTCTACAGCGACCGTCTGATCCGGCCCGGCGACCCCGCGTTCTTCGACATCCTGCACAGCCACCTCGGCTACCGCACCTGCTACTACCGCACCTTCGCCGTCGGCAGCGCCTCCGGCGCCCAGCGTGACGCCTACGTCCGCTGCCGGGAGTACATGGACCAGGCCATCGCCCTCGTCCGCCCGGGCGCCACGACCGCCGACATCGTCCAGGTCTGGCCGCGCGCCGAGGAGTTCGGCTTCGCCGACGAGACCGCCGCGTTCGCGTTGCAGTACGGCCATGGCGTGGGTCTGTCGATCTGGGAGAAGCCGATCTTCAGCCGGCTGGTCTCCCCCGACCATCCCGAAGTCCTCGAAGAGGGCATGGTGTTCGCCCTGGAGACCTACTGGCCCGCCGCCGACGGCTGGTCCGCCGCCCGGATCGAGGAGGAGCTGGTCGTCACCGCCGACGGCTGCGAGGTCATCACCAAGTTCCCGGCGGAGGAACTGCTGGTGGCGGGCCGCAAGTACTGGACGGTCGGCGGCGAGCTGAACACCCGGCGAGAAGCGCAGTCGCATCTCAACACCCCGACTCCGCACGGCGACGGGACACGCTGATGGAACCGGCCGAACTCCTCGCCGCCTACGAGCAGATGGCCGTCATCCGCCGTACGGAGAAGTCCGCCCACGACCTCTTCCTCCAGGGCCTCGTCAAGGGCACCACCCATCTCGCCGCCGGACACGAGGCCATCGCCGTCGGCGCGAGCGCCGCGCTGCGGCCCGACGACTACGTCTTCGCCACCTACCGGGGCCACCACCACGCGATGGCGCGGGGCGCCACCCCGGAGGAGTGCCTGGCCGAACTCATGAGCCGGGCCACGGGATTGTGCCGGGCCAAGGGCGGCTCCATGCATCTGACCAAGGCGTCCACCGGAATGCTCGGCTCCTACGCCATCGTCGGCGCCCACCTCCCGATGGCGGCAGGCGCCGCCTGGTCGGCCCGGCTGCGCGGGACCGACCAGATCGCGGTCGCCTTCTTCGGCGACGGCGCCACCAACATCGGCGCATTCCACGAGGCGCTCAACCTGGCCGCCGTGTGGCAGCTGCCGGTGCTGTTCGTCTGCGAGAACAACCTGTACATGGAGTACACGCCGATCGCCGACGTCACGGCCGTGCCCCGGCCCGCGGCCGACCGGGCGCCCGCGTACGGCGTCCCGGGCGAGGTGGTGGACGGCAACGACGTCGTCGCCGTACAGGACGTGGTGGCGAGGCTCGCGGGGCGGGCCCGGGCGGGAGACGGGCCCGCGCTGCTGGAGGCGCAGACCTACCGGCACTTCGGGCACAGCCGCGCCGACCCGGCGACCTACCGTCCGGCCGAGGAGGTCGAGCGCTGGCTGAAGCGCGACCCGTTGGACCTGGCGCGGAGGCGGCTCGTCGAGATGGGGGTGCCGGAGGCGGTGGTGGTTGAAGCGGACGAGCGAGCAACGTCCCTGGTGCAGAAGGCCGTTGAGGCGGCGAAAGCGGGACCGGCGCCCGATCCGCGCGAGGCGCTGACCGACGTGTGGGCGGACAGGGGTGCGGCGTGGCGGACGTGATCAGCTACCGGGAGGCGGTGGCCGAGGGCATCGCTCGGGAGATGCGGCGCGATCCGGCCGTCGTGTGCCTGGGCGAGGACATCGGCGAGGCCGGCGGGGTGTTCAAGACGACCGTGGGGCTGTTCAAGGAGTTCGGGCCCGAGCGGGTGTGGGACACACCGATCTCCGAGCAGGCCATCGTCGGGGCGGCCATGGGTGCCGCGATGACCGGGATGCGGCCGGTCGCCGAGATCATGTTCTCCGACTTCCTGGCCTGTTGCTGGGACTACCTCGCGAACGAGATCCCCAAGGTGCGCTACATGACGGGCGGTCAGGTCACGGTCCCGCTCGTGGTGCGCACCGCCAACGGCGGCGGGCTCGGCTTCGGCGCCCAGCACTCCCAGGCCACCGAGAACTGGGCGCTGACCGTGCCCGGCCTGAAGATCGCCGCACCCGCGACCCCCGCCGACGTGATCGGCATGATGGCCGCGGCGATCCGCAGCGACGACCCGGTCGTCTTCTTCGAGCACAAGGGGCTCCTCGCCACCAAGGGCCCGCCCCCGCCGCCGGACCACGTCGTCGAGCTGGGCCGCGCCGCCGTCGTCCGCGACGGCACCGACGTCACCCTCGTCGCGCTCGCCTCGATGGTGCCGGTCGCGCTGAAGGCGGCCGAGCTGCTGTCCGGCGACGGCATCGAGGCCGAGGTCGTCGACCTGCGCTGCCTGGTGCCGCTGGACGTCGCCACCGTGCTCGCCTCGCTGGGGCGGACCTCGCGGCTCGTCACCGTGGAGGAGAACCCGTACCAGGGCGGCTGGGGCGCGACGCTCGTCTCCGTCGTCGCCGACGAGGGGTTCGCCCTGCTGGACGCGCCGATCCGGCGGGTGGCGGGGGAGTGCGTGCCCCTGCCGTTCGCCGACGCCCTCGAAGAGGAGGTCATCCCCACCGTCGACAAGGTCGTGGCGGCCGTACGCGGCCTCGCCGCCTACTGAACACCCCATGGGAGGAAGAACGATGCCCCATCGGATACTCCTGCGCGCAGGACACGTGCTGTCGATGGACCCCGACATCGGGGACCTCCCACAAGGGGACGTCCTCATCGAGGACGGGAAGATCACGGCGGTCCGGCCGGAGATCAGCGCCGACGCCGAAGTGCTCGACATGACCGGCCGGATCGTGATCCCCGGGTTCGTGGACACCCACCGCCACACCTGGGAGGCGCCCATCCGGGGCGTCGCCCCCGACGCCACCCTGGACGACTACTTCGTCGACATCCTCGACACCTTCGCACCGCTCTACACCCCCGAGGACGTGTACGCGGGCAACCTCGCCGGATCCCTGGAGTGCCTGAACGCCGGCATCACGACGCTCGTCGACTGGTCGCACATCAACAACACGCCCGCCCACCCGGACGCCGCGATCCAGGCGCTCACGGAGTCCGGCATCCGCGCCCAGTACGCGTACGGCAGCGCCAACACCTCGCTCGCCGACTACTGGTTCGAGAGCAAGATCGCGGTCCCGGGCGACGACGTACGACGGATCCGCAGCACCTACTTCTCCTCCGACGACGGCCTGCTGACCATGGCCCTGGCCACGCGCGGCCCCGGCTTCTGCACCGACGACATCGTCACCGCCGAGTGGGCCCTCGCCCGCGACCTGGGCATCCCGATCACCGTGCACGTGGCGATGGGCCGGCTCGCGGGCCGCTTCGGCATGGTCAAACAGCTCAACGGCCTGGGACTCCTCGGCGCCGACACCACCTACGTCCACTGCTGCTACTTCCACGAGGACGAGTGGCAGATGGTCGCCGACAGCGGCGGCACGGTCTCGATCGCCCCGCAGGTCGAGCTGCAGATGGGGCACGGCTGGCCGCCCGTGATGAAGGCCATCGAGTACGGTCTGCGGCCCTCGCTCAGCATCGACGTGGTCACCACCGTGCCCGGCGACATGTTCACCCAGATCCGCGCGGCCTTCGGCGCCGAGCGCGCCCGCGTCAACGCCGACTGCTGGAAGGCGAACCTGCCCGTTCCGGCAACCATGTTGACAGCACGTCAGATGCTGGAGATCGCCACCCGCAACGGCGCCCACGTCGCCGGTGTCGAGGACCGCACCGGCTCCCTCACCCCCGGCAAGCGCGCCGACGTCGTGGCGATCGACGCCACCGCGCTGAACGTCGCCCCCGTGCACGACGCGGCAGCCGCCGTGACCCTGTCGGCCGACGTCTCCAACGTCGACACCGTCATCGTCGACGGCGTGATCCGCAAGCGCGACGGCAGGCTCCTCGCCGACCTCGGCCGGGCCCGGCGGCTGGTCGACGAGTCCCGCGACCGCCTCCTGGCCGCGAAGGCGGCGAGGAGCGCCGCATGACCCGACACCTGGTGCGCCGCGCCACCGACCCCGAGCAGCCGTACGACGAACTCGGTTACCGGCGACGGGAGTTGGTCGGTGAGAGCGACGGCAGCGTGCACACCGGCTTCGGCCTGTGCGGGATACGGCCCGACGGCCGGGTCGCGGCCCATGTGCACTCGTACGAGGAGAGCTTCCATGTGCTCTACGGGGCCGTGATCCTCGATGTGCCCGAAGGGTCGTACCGGCTCGAAGAGGGCGACTACGGCCTCCTGCCGACCGGGGTCCCGCACGCCTGGCGCGGCGCCGGGGACATGGGCGGGCGATGGGCCGACATGCTCGCTCCCGTGCCGCGGGCCCGGTACGGCTACGACACCCAGCCGGTGCCCGCGCTGCCCGAGCGCCACCCCGTCCGCATCGACGTACGTGACCCGCGCACCCGGGTTTTCGGCCACTTCGAGGCCGCGCAGATGGACCCCGACAAGCAGTCGCAGGACCTGCTCGCGGTGTCGGCGAGCATGCGGACGGCGCTGCTCGTGTACAGCGGGATCACCGTGAAGATGATGGTCGACAGCGACCTCGGCGCGGTCGCCTCGACGATGTTCATGGTGCAGTACGCGCCCGACGGCGTCGCGGGCACGCACGATCACCCCTTCGAGGAGACGTACCTGTTCCTCGAAGGCGAGGCGGACGCGGTGTTCGACGGCGAGCGCTACCGGCTGGGTCCCGGCGACTGCGCCTGGGCGGGCGCCGGTTGTGTGCACGGCTTCGCCAACGCCGGGCAGGGGCCGTTGCGTTGGCTGGAGACACAGGCCCCGCAGCCACCGCCGCGCCACTCCTACCGGTTCACTCGGGACTGGGAGTATCTGAGGGAGGCCCTGGAGTCATGAGCAGCGTCCTAGTGGTGGGCGGTACGTCCGGGATCGGACTGGAGTTCGCCAGGATGCGGTCCGGGCGCGGCGACGAGGTCGTCCTGACCGGCCGTGACGCCGATCGCGCCGACACCGTCGCCAAGGAGATCGGCGCCCGCGGACTCGCCCTCGACCTCGGCCGGCCGAAGGAGATCGGCGCCGCGCTGACCGGCGTGGGACGGCTGGACCACCTGGTGATCGCGGGTGTCTCCCGCGACGACAACAAGGTGACCGAGTACGACATCGACGCCGCCCTGCGGCTCGTCACCCTCAAACTCGTCGGATACACCGAGGTCGTGCACGTGCTCCAGGACCGGCTCCACGCCGACAGCGCGATCGTGCTGTTCGGAGGGCAGGCCAAGGAGCGGCCCTACCCGGGAGCGACGACGGTGGCGACGGTCAACGCCGGCGTGGGCGGCCTGGTGAACACCCTCGCCGTCGAACTCGCCCCGATCCGGGTCAACGCCGTCCACCCGGGCGTCGTCGGCGACAGCCCCTACTGGCAGGCCAAGCCGGAGAAGGTACTCGCCACGCTGCGTACCGAGACCCCCACCGGACGGCTCGCCACCATGGCCGACGTGGTCGACGCCGTGGACTTCCTGCTGCGCAACGAGTCGGTCAACGCGGTCGAACTGAGCGTGGACGGGGGGTGGTTGCTGGGCTGAGCTGAGGGGGCGGATCAGCGCTTGAGACCGACCGCGCCGTACAACGACACGGGTTCATCCTTGCCCGCGTCCTCATCGCCCGCTGTCGGGCGCCAGTGCGACAGCGAGACGATTCCCGGTTCCAGCAGATCGAGCCCGTGGAAGAGGCGGCTCACTTCGGCGCGCGAACGGGCCACCAGGGTCACGCCGCTCGCCGTGTAGGCCTCGATGCCCCGCCGGACGTTCTCCGGATCGAAGTCCGCCGTCATCGCCGACAGCACCAGACAGCTGCCCGGCGCGAGCGCGCCGACCAGCGTGTCCACGAGGTGATGGGCGCCGTCGTCGTCCGCGATGAAGTGCAGCAGCGCGATCAGGGAGAGGGCGACCGGGCGGTCGAAGTCCAAAACGGACGCGGCCTGGTCCAGGATCCGCTCCGGTTCCCGCGCGTCGGCCTGCACATACTCGGTCACACCCTCGGCGGTGCCGCGCAGCAGGGCCGCCGCGTGCGCGAGCACGATCGGGTCGTTGTCGACGTACACCACGCGTGCGTCCGGGACGACGGACTGGGCGATCTGGTGCAGGTTGGGCTCGGTCGGGATCCCGGAGCCGATGTCGAGGAACTGCCGGATCCCCGTCTCCCGGACGACCGCCCTGGTCGCCCGCTCCATGAACCGGCGGTTGGCCCGTGCATGCCGTGGCGCGTCCCCCTGCAGCGCGGCGATCCGCCGCCCGAGTTCCTCGTCGACGGGGTAGTTGTCCTTGCCGCCGAGGAACCAGTCGTACACCCGGGCCGGATGAGGCCTGCTCGTGTCGATCCGCGATACGGCCGGCTCGGTCCCGGTCACGCAGGCCTCCTGTGCTCGACTGTGCTGAAGGTGTTCGACAGCATGTCCGAGCAGTCTTTCACGATCATGCGGCCCGACGGAGACTGTCTTCGGCCACCTCCTTGTCGAGCGCGGCCCGCACCAACGCGGCGGCCAGCACGGCCGGTTCGGTGTCCCCGGCCAGGTCGGTCAGCCGGTCCGCGTCCTCGGGCAGACCCAGTCGCCGGGCACCCGAGAGTGCCTTGTCGTCCAGACGGGGCGCCACTTCCGGCCAGACCCGCTGGGCCTCGCGCAGGAAGATGTCGGCACCGGCCGGACCCATACCGGGGAACTCCCGCAGCAGGGCGCGCAGTTGGGCGACGTCGCCGTCCGCCTCCTTGCGCAGCCGCCGCAGGTCGCCGCCCCATCGGTCGTTCAACAGCTCGGCGGCGTCGCCCAGCTGGGTCGCCGTACGCTCGTCGTAGCGCCGGTAGCCGCCCCGGCCCAGCGCGTCCACCCGCTCCTGCCAGTCGGCGTCGGCCATCCGGCGGGGGTCGCGCAGGCCGGCGTCGTACAGGGCGCGGGCGGTGTCGACCGCGATCGAGCCGCGGATCCGGGCGCTGAGCAGATGCGCCAGCACCAGCAGCCGGTAGAGCGGCTGCGGGGTGTCCTTCAGCGGGATGCCCGCCTCCTCGGCGAAGGTCCGCCCGTGCGCGCGCACGAGTTCCCGTACGACGCGGCGGTCGTCGCTCACGGCTTCAGCGGATCGTGGCCGATCGTCATCAGCTGATGCCGGCGGCGCGTCTGTTCGGGCTCGGGCTCGTTGTCCAGGTCCGCTTCCTCGGTGACGGTGTCCACCACGTCGTACATGACCTGGATGTCGTCGTCCGTGAGGTCCGTGCGCCGTTTCTGGAGGATCGCGAGAACGTGCTGCCCGGTCGGCGTGCCCGCCTGGTCCGGCAGCGGTTCGGTCTCCTCGTCCGCGTCACTGATCCGCAGCCACGCGGCCAGCTCCTGCGAGGTCATGTTCACCACGCGGTGGAAGTCCTGCCACAGCGTGTCGAGTTCGAGGGCGTCGGTCATGGTTGCCCCTCCTTGCCGATGCGGTGCCGAGTGCGATGCGTGTACGGCGTACGGCTCTTCCCGTACGACTCCGCCGTACGGTCGTGTCACTCGTCGCGCGGCCAGTTCTCGGCGTCGAACATCCAGCGCTGCTTCTCCAGCTCGCTCGTGATCGCGATCAGCAGGTCCTGTGTCACCGGGTCCGGCTCGGCCGTCGCGTCGATGCGCTCGCGCAGCCGCCCGATGGCCGACGCGAGGGCGTCCACCACCAGCTGGACGACCTCGGTGTCGCGCAGCCAGCCCTCCTTGGGGCCGGGCAGCGTGTAGGCCGCGGCGATGGTCTCGGGGCGGCCGTCGGGCGGCAGGCCGAGGGCCGCGGAGCGTTCGGCGACCGTGTCGGCGTAGGAGCGGGCCAGGGACACCACGTCGTCGAGTTGCAGATGGATCGAGCGGAAACGCGGGCCCACGATGTTCCAGTGCGCCTGCTTCCCGATCAGCGAGAGTCCGAGGAGATCGACGAGCGTGCTCTGCAGGGCCTCCCCGGCGACCCGGCGGGCCGGTTCGGGCAGCGTGCTCTTGACGACAGCCATACCGGGCTCCTCCTTCTGGTCTTCTGGTCGTTCTGGCTTGGTCATGGCCGGTTCGGAGTGGCGCGGCGCCGCGACCACCCCATGCCGGCGCGGGTGCCCCAGGGGAACCGGCGCAAACGCGTCGCGTCTCAGTAGGTGAGCACGTCTTCCAGGAAGTGGACCAGATCCGTGAGGACGTCCGCCTTGTTCGTCTCGTGGAAGACCTCGTGCCGGGCGCCCGGGTAGATCCGCTCGGTCGTCATGTCCGCGCGCAGTTCCTCGACGCCGACGCGGCTGCCGGGGAGCGGGACCAGGCGGTCGTCGTCGCCGTGCAGCCACAGCAGCGGCAGCTGCCCGATGCCGCCCGTCTTGGCATCACTCGACACCGTGTCCAGCATCCGGGCGAACGCCTCCACCGTCGGCCGCTTCATCGGCCCGTGCCAGACCAGGGGATCCGCCGCGTACGCCGCACCCACCCCGGGATCACGGGAGAGCGAGGCCGGGCTGATGGGTGTGTCGGGGATCTCGTCGAGGGCGAGCAGCCGCCGGGGCAGCTCCCAGTCGCCGATCACGGGGCCGGACAGCACCAGGGCGGCGAGGCCGGCGCCGTGGAGCTGGGCGTATCGGGCCGCGATCAGGCCGCCCATGGAGTGCCCGATCATGACGACCGGTACGCCGGGGTGCGCGGCCCGGGCCAGCCCGACGACCCTGCGCACATCGGCGACCACGTCCTCGAAGTCCTCGATCACCACGCGCTCACCCGCCGACCGGCCATGTCCGACGTGATCCGGTCCGAACACGGCTGCCCCGTGCGCGACCAGGACCTCGGCCGGCTCGGCGTACCGGCCGACGTGCTCGCCGTAACCGTGCACCACGAGCGCCAGGTAGCGGGCCCGAGGGTTCGGCCACTCGCGTACGACGATCGTTCCCCGGCTTCCCTCGATGGCGTGCTCGCGCGCGTCGGTCATGTCTCCTCGTCCCCTCAGGCGGCGTCGGTGAAGGTTCCCGGGGATCTTCCCAGGGCGCGGTGGGGCGGTCTATAGTCCAAAACTAGCGGTGCTAATTAATGCGGTGTCGACACGACGCCGATCCGTACAGCCCGGTCAGGAGTCCTGTCGTGCGTCCCGTCCACTTCGCGGCCGCCCGCCGCACCCCCATCGGCAAACTGCGCGGAGCCCTGTCGTCGGTCCGCCCCGACGACCTCGCCGCGACCGTGATCCGGGGCCTCGTCGCGGACGTGCCCGCGCTGGATCCGGCCCGGGTCGACGACGTCTACTGGGGCGCCGCCAACCAGGCCGGTGAGGACAACCGCAACGTCGCCCGGATGGCCGCGCTGCTCGCCGGCCTCCCGGAGTCGGTGCCGGGCGCGACCGTCAACCGGCTGTGCGCCTCCGGCCTCGAAGCGGTCACCATGGCCGCCCGCACCATCGCGGCCGGCGAGGCCGACATCGTGCTCGCCGGCGGATCCGAGTCGATGAGCCGCGCCCCCTTCGTCCTGCCCCGCCCGGACGAGGCGCTGCCCCATCGCATCGAGACCGCCGACACCCGGCTCGGCTGGCGCCTGGTCAACCCGGCGATGAAGGAGCTGCACGGGCTGCTGTCCATGGGCGAGACGGCCGAGGAGGTCGCCGAGCGCTACGGCGTCCCGCGCGAGCGGCAGGACGACTTCGCGCTGCGCAGCCACCAACGGGCCGCCCTCGCCCGCAAGGACGGCCACTTCGACGACGAACTGCTCCCGGTGCGGCGCCCCGACGGCGTGCTGGTCGACAGCGACGAGTGCGTCCGCGAGGACACCTCGTACGAGAAGCTCGCCCGGCTGAAGCCCGTCTTCCGGGACGGCGGCACGGTCACCGCCGGCAACGCCTCCCCGATGAACGACGGCGCCGCCGGACTGCTCCTGGTCAGCGAGGAGGCGCTCAACGAACTCGGCCTCGAGTCCCTCGGCCGCTATGTCGCCGGCGCCTCGGCCGGCGTCCACCCCGACGTGATGGGCATCGGCCCCGTCCCCGCCACCCGCAAGGCCCTCGCCCGCGCCGACTGGACGATCGGCGACATCCAGGAGGCCGAGTTCAACGAGGCGTTCGCGGCTCAGGCCCTCGCGTGCGTGGACGAACTGGGCATCGACCCCGAGCTGGTGAACCCCAGCGGAGGCGCCATCGCGCTGGGGCACCCGCTGGGCTGCTCGGGCGCGCGGATCCTGACGACGCTGCTGCACCGGATGCGGCGCACGGGAGCGGAGCGCGGGCTGGCGACGATGTGTGTGGGAGTGGGGCAGGGGAGTGCGGTGCTGGTGGAGAGGCGTTAGCCATCCCGCGAAGCAATCTCCCAACTGGCGAGACGCTCCTTACGGCCACCGATTAGGTGCGCATAGCATCGGTCTCCGCATGGACACGATGACTCTCTGGCACATCACTGGTTGGGAGTTCGCGGCGCTCGCCTTCGCGGCCCTGCTCGTCGGCTTCTCGAAGACGGCCGTGAGCGGGGCCAACACGGTCAGCCTCGCGATCTTCGCCGCTGTGCTGCCCGCCCGCGCCTCCACCGGAGTGCTGCTGCCGATCCTGATCGCCGGGGACGTGCTAGCCGTCCTCACCTACCGTCGGCACGCGCACTGGCCCACGCTGTGGCGGCTGTTCCCCGCGGTCGCGGCCGGCGTCGTCTTCGGCACCCTGTTCCTGGTGTGGGCGGACGACGGGATCGTACGGACGTCGATCGGCGCGATCCTGCTGCTGATGGCGGGCGTGACGGTGTGGCGCCGCCGCACGGCCGAGCAGGAGGCGGAGCCGGACTCGGTGACCAGCAGGGCCGGGCGGGTCAAGGCCCGCTCGTACGGCGTGCTCGGCGGCTTCACCACGATGGTCGCCAACGCGGGCGGCCCCGTGATGTCGATGTACCTTCTGTCGGCCGGCTTCCGCAAGCTCGGCTTCCTGGGGACCTCGGCGTTCTTCTTCCTCATCGTCAACGTCTCCAAGGTGCCCTTCAGCGCCGGGCTCGGCCTGATCGACGGCTCCTCGCTGCTGCTCGACGCCGCGCTCGTGCTGTTCGTCGTGCCCGGCGCGTTGCTCGGCAAATGGGCTGTGAACCGGATCAACCAGCGGCTGTTCGAGCAACTCGTGATCGCGGCGACGGTCGTCGGCGGCCTACAGCTGCTGCTGCGCTGACGCTGACCCCCGCAGCTCCGTCAGCAGGGCGGGCAGATCCGCGAACGAGTCGATCACATGGTCCGGCGTGCCGCTCGCGTCCCGGTGCGTGCTCGGCAGATACTTCCCGGTCCTCACCAGCACACCCGTGACACCGGCCCGCTGCGCCGCCAGTACGTCGGACTCGATGTCGTCGCCCACCATCACCGCCTCGTCGGCACCGACCCCGACATGCGCGAGCGCGGCCTCGAAGAACGCGGCCGACGGCTTGCCCGTGATCTCGGCCTCGACCCTCGCGGCCTTCTCCAGCCCGGCCAGGAACGCGCCGGAGTCAAGCCGCAGCCCCTGCTCCGTACGCCAGTACAGATTCCGGTGCATGGCAACCAGTCGTGCCCCGCGCTGGAGATACCCGAAGGCCCGGTCGAGCGCCGCGTAACCGAACTCGGGCCCGGCACCGCCGACGACCACGACGTCGGGCACCTCGCCCTCGCCCTCGCCGACGACCCTGGTCCCCGCCAGGTCCTCCCCGATGTCCCCGCTGTTCAGCAGCGCACACCGCGCACCCGGGTAGTGCTCCGCGAGATACGCGGCGGTGACGGCCGGCGCGGTCAGGATGTCCTCGGCGGACACCGGGAACCCGCCGCTTGCCAGCGTGCGCGCGATCGACGCCCGCGTCCGCGAGGTCGTGTTCGTCACCAGCGCGACACCGAGCCCGGACTCCCGGATCTCCCGCAACGCCTCGACCGCCCCCGGCAGCGGCTGCCAGGAGACGGTGAGGACTCCGTCGATGTCGATGAGGACGGCGCGTACGGATCCCATGCCTGGACGATAGACCGGCCCGGCCGTCCTCGCTCAGGGAGCGATCCCGACCCCGTCGATCCCGCTCCAGACCCGCTCCTGACCGGCCGTCATGGCCGGCCACCGCAGCCCGCCCGGCCGCGGCTCGACACGCGAGGCGTACGGCGCCGGCCGGAAGGCGGGGTCGTAGAGGCAGCCCGTGCCGTACGTCTCGTCGAAGACGCCGCACGCCGCGGCCACCGACTCCGGCGTGGGCTTCCTGCCCTTGCGCACCCACGTGTCCAGGGCGGCGATGGACGTGGCGTACTCGGAGTCGCTCAGCTCACTGTGCTCGTGCTCGTCCGTGAACGTCTGCACCAGGTGTCCGTCGCGCCGGGCGCCCTGGAGGGCGGCCCGGTAGGCCGCCTCGTGCTCGACGAACGCCGTCGGGTCGTCGATGGCGTGCAGCGTCAGCACCGGTATCGAGACCTTCCCGGTGAGATCGCTGTCGTACGACAGGTCCCGTACGGCCGTGCGGTCGGGGGAGAACCGTTCGACACCGGCGTTCAGCGCCGCGTCGTCGTGCGACCCGGAGTAGCGCACGCCCTCGTTGCCGAAGGGATTCCGGCCCCCGAGACGCTCGTGCACGATGTCCCGGAACGTGAAGGTCGCGAACCGCAGATGCGACTCCAGCGTGCGCTCCGGGATCCGTGTGACGGCCAGGATGTCGTCGAGGTTGCGCTGCTGGAGCGCGGTCCGCTCCCGCGGCGGCGACGCGTAGCCCGTGCATTCCTGGAGCCGGGCGCGCAGCCCGGCCGACGTCATGGTCGAGCCGGCCCGCAGGCCCTGCCACAGCGGATACTGCGGCTCGGTCGGGCGGGGGTGGTTACCGCAGTAGTACTGGTAGACGACGCGCAGGTCGACACGGTAGTCGTAGCCCCGCGAGCCACCGCCCAGGACACCGTTGGTGAGCAACGCCCCGTCGTAGGCCCCCCTTAGCCGGCCGTACGTCTCCACGACCTTCGCCGCGACGTTCCCGCCCCACGACTGACCGTGCACATACGTCCGCCGCGGCTTGCCGAACTCCTCGACGAACAGCCGGCGCACGCTCTCCGTGTCGGCCGCCGCCATCCGCGTTCCGTAGCCGCCGCGGCGGTACGAGGATCCCGCCCAGGCGTAGCCCTCCTTCACCATCACCGACCAGCGGCCCAGATCGTCGAGGCTGCGGGTGGGGTCGGACTCCGCACCGAGGTCGGGGCCGCCGTGGGCGTGCACGACGAGGGAACCGTTCCAGTCGGCGGGCACGGCTATCGCGTAATAGGCGCCGTCGGGATCGAGGCCGGTGTAGCAAGTCGCCTTGCCCACAAGGTCGGTGGGGCATTCGGCGCGCGCCGGTCCAGCCGTCTCCCCGCGGGCGTTCGACGCGCCGACGAGGAAGCCGACGGCGAGGGCTCCGGCCAGCACGGCGGTGAGTGTCGTACGCCGCCGTGCGGCCGAGGGGACGGACCTGCGGATCAGTGTGGGGGTTCTCGTCCAGTCCAAGACGCTGCTCCTCGTTCCTCGTCGGCGCGTCGTCGAGCCGTGCGCGGTGATGCTAGGGAGCGACGGGGGTGAGGAACCACGGTCTGATCGTTGTGTTCATAGTGTTCGCGGCCTGCACTCCACGCAGGTCGGTGCCGGGCGGGCGGCCGATATCGTCGTGGAACTGCTGCTCCAGCCAGGTGGCCCACGCCCGGCCGCCGATGACCTGGACATCGCGAGTGCCCGTGCCGGGCCGTGGTGTGGGGGAGGAGTGAAGTGTCGCGGGTCAGCAGCTCGACCCGGATCACCGCCCAGGCGCCGCCACGTCCGGGCGGGTGCCGCCGCCGGCCCCGACGCCCTGCATCGACGTGCCCAGCATGATCGTCACGAAGGCGAAATTACGCGGCCGCCGGTCATGGGGAAACGCTCCGGCCGGGTGTCGCACGGTCGCGTACGTCCGGCCCTCGGATCATCGACCCTCGGATCACCGGTCCTCGGATCACCGGTCCTCGGATTACCGGCCCTTCGAACTACCGGTCCTTCGGATTCCGCCGCAGCAGATACGTGTCCATGATCCAGCCCTTGCGCTCCCGGGCCTCGGCGCGCAGCCGCTCGATGCGGGGCGCGGCCTCGGCGATCGGGCCCGAGACGAGGATCTCGTCCGCGGTGCCGACGTAGGCGCCCCAGAAGATGTCGACGTCCTGGTCGGCGTACCGCAGGAAGGCCTGCTGGGCGTCGAGCATCACGACCACGTCGTCCACCCCGTCCGGGAACCCCTCGGCCAGTCGCCGGCCGGTGGTGATCTGCACGGGCCGGGCGACCCGGTTGAGCCCCGTCCGATGCCGGGCGGCCAGCGCGGAGACGCTGCTGATGCCGGGCACGACGTCGTACTCGAACGCCACCGCCCCCCGGGCCAGCACCTCCTCCAGGATCCCGAGCGTGCTGTCGTACAGCGCCGGATCACCCCACACCAGGAACGCGCCGGTCTCGTCCGCGCCCAGCTCCTCGGCGATCAGCCGCTGGTAGATCCCGGCCCGGGCACTGCGCCAGTCCTCCACGGCACCCGGGTACGCGGCACCCCCCGCGGACCGGTCCCGCTCGGGGTCGCGCGCCTCCACGACCCGATACGAGCCCTCCGGCAGATGCGTGTCCAGCATCTCCCGGCGCAGCCGCGTGAGGTCCGACTTCACCTCGCCCTTGTCGAGGACGAAGAACACGTCCGTACCCCGCAGCGCCCTGACCGCCTGGAGAGTCAGCTGCTCGGGGTCGCCCGCCCCGATCCCGATGACATGAATCCTTCGCACGCCCCGAGTCTGCCCCAAGCCCCTGACGACTCTCTACGCCCGCCCGCGCAGCCTGGGCGCCCGCTCCCGCGCGTCCACGGCCTCGCCGCGGTCCTCCACGAACCCGGCCAGCTCCCGCGCCCACCCGACCAGCCCCGCGACATCCATCCCGTACGGCCGTGACCGTCCGGCACCGGCCGCCCACTCCTCCACGGCCCCCGCGCCCCGCCGCAGCAGCCTCGCCCCGCCCGTCACATTGCCCCGGGCCGAGTGCGTGAGCCCCACCGCGAGCTGGGCCAGCCCGCGCCACAGCGCCCGCTCCTGCTCCGGCCCCGACTTCCAGGCGTCCTCGAAGACCTCGTGCGCATGGAACGGCTTCCCCGCGTCCAGCAGTTCCTGTGCCTCGGCGACACTCTGCTCCGGGGTGCGCAGGACGCCCTCGGGCTGGCGGTCGACGCCGTCCGCGCCGTACGGCAGCGGACGCCCGAGGCCGTCCCGGGGTCGCGCGTTGCGCGCCCGCCCCTCGCTGTCGCGGTCCCGTGCGTCGGTCTGCCGTCCTGACGATGTGCTGCCCATACACCGATTGTCCATCGCCCCGTCCCTCGCATCCCTCGCCGGACGCCCCCTTCGGAGCTGTCCCCGCTGTGAGGTAAAGTGCTGTTCGCGCGATCACGCGGTTCACCGCGCGAGTCGCATCGGGACGTGGCGCAGCTTGGTAGCGCACTTGACTGGGGGTCAAGGGGTCGCAGGTTCAAATCCTGTCGTCCCGACTGGAGAAAGTCGCAGATCAGAGCCGGTTTCGGAGGTTTCCGAAACCGGCCTTTGATCATTCTTGAGGACCAGTTGGGGACCGGCGTCCTTGACCGGCGTCAGCGCTCCCGACGATCGGACTCGGCAGGGAGCGTGGCGCGCGCAGCACACTGAGGTGTGCGGAGAGCGCCGCCCGGGCGGCCGTGATCTTGTGTACGTCCGGGTGTAGGCAGCGCTGGGTGGTGGTCAGTGGCCCGTGGCCGGCGATCCTGCGTAGGACGTGTACTTGGACTCCGGCGTCGGCGAACCGGGTCAGTTCCCAAGCCGGTTGTGTCTGCATGCATCCCGTGCGTGCTCTACTACGACGTCAGCTGGCCGCTGTGACCGGTTGGGACCGGCCGAAGTCATGGCCGCCATAGCCGAGTTGCTGACAGTGGCTCCGGGCCTGCACCTTCCCAATCTCGCCGAGCCGCGCTCTGGGCCCCAGGCCGGCCCACACGGTCGTCATCCACAGAACCCAGTCGGCTGATCGGCCACGACTACCCACACGTCGAGCAGAGCTGGCTGCAACGCGCCCAGGCCCTGACGGCCGCCCAGTGCGAGGCCCAAGCGGTCGCGTGACTGTCCCGGATCCTCGACGACGCTGGGGCCGCCCTCGAACCCACGCACCGTCACCTCACCCCCGCCCGCACCCTGCTCGTCGAACGGCGCCGCTGAACCCCCGTACGGATGGTGTATGCGTCAACTGACGGGACGGCGGGGCAGATCCATTTGCCGCCCTCCCTGGCCGGGGGGACGATGAAAGGGTGCTGCGGCCCACGGCCGGGCCTTCCTGGTCGCGCTGGGCGGCCCGCACGCCTCACGTCCCGGCCGTGATCCCGCATCCGCGTTCCTGCGACGCCCACCGGGGGGCCTGGATGGCGAGAGTTCCGCGTGGCGTGGTCGATGCGCGCGGCCGGCAGGCTGTCGTACACGATCACGAAGGTGCGCTGATGGCACTGGACCTGGAGAACGGCGCACTGCTGTGGCGCCACGGTCCCAGCCTGCGACCGTGCGCGCTGCTCGCCGGTTCGGTTGTGGCCCTGCGAATGAGCCCGTCGCCGACGCTCGTGGTCGTGGTGCTGGACGCCGCGACCGGCGAGGACCGCTGGACTTCGGAGCCGGTCGACCTGCCGCCGTGGGCGCGTTGCACCCTCGACGACACTCGCGGCTTCACCCTGCGGACCGAGGCTGCCGACGACGCCGTGGTGCTCCGCTGGGTCGTCCGGACCTGGTACCGCGGGGGTGCCGCACCGAGCGCACGCGTCCTGGAGGAGTCCCGGCGCGCGACGCACGGAGCCCTGAGGGTCGGTCTGGCCGGCTCCCCTTCGCTGGAAGTTCTCCCCGAGACGGAAGCCGAGACAGAGGCATGGGCGGGAGCCCGGGCGGAGGCTGAGGCGCTCCCGGAGACGGCCGAGGTATATGTACCACCTCCCGTACCACCGGCGGCTCCTTCCGATCGGCAGTCCGCCGTACTGGACCAGAGCCTGGTCGGGGACAAACGCATGGAGCTCCTCCTTCGCCCCGACTCCGGTGCCGTCGTCCTGAGGGCCGCGGATCCCCGCACCGGCACGCCCGCTTGGGAGGTGGAACTGGACCGCGCAAACCCGCGGCGGGCGCCCAGGCTCCGGCCCTAGACGCGTCATCACCCCACCGCACCATCCCAACCCGATCGGGGGTGCCATCATGGCCATCTCAGACGAAGAAGTCGCCCAGTCGAAGAACATCAGCGTCACGCAGGTGCAGTTGCTGTGCCGTTCCCGCGGTACGACGAACGAGACGCTCGCGGCCCTGCCCGAGACTGCGGTACGGCGGGCCCTGCTGCGCCTCGACTTCCCCGACCTGCCCACCGCCCGCGGGCTCTTCCGCCTCAAGCAGGAGCGCAGTGACGACGGAAACGTCCGGCCGCACGGTCTGGGCACGGCCTACGTGCAGGCAGAGAGCCTGCTGAGTCGCGAGGCGCCGCCCATGACCGCCGGTGTGCCGACCGGTCCGAACGGGCGACCTCATCAGGCTGGACCGACCCCGACGGCCGGCATGCAACTGTCCAACTGGGTGTGGCTCGGCCCTGGGAACATCGGCGGACGGACCCGCGGCATCGTGATCGGCCCGGCGGATCCGGACAGCATGTGGGCCGTGAGCGCCGGCGGCGGGGTGTGGCACACCGAGGACGGCGGTGCCCAATGGGCACCGGTCGACGACTTCCTGGAGAACCTTTCCTGCGGCTGCATCGCCGTGGACCCGTCCGACGCGTCCACGATGTACGTGGGGACCGGCGAGGCCTTCCACAACCTCGACGCCATCCGGGGCAACGGCATCTTCCGCACCACAGACGCGGTGGCCTGGGCCCCGATCACGGCCACCCAGACCCCGGACTTCCAGTTCGTGAGCCGGATCGCTGTGTCGCAGGACGGGACGGTCGTCCTCGCGGCCACCTCCACCGGCCTCTTCCGCAGCGCCGATCCCGCGCGGGCCACCTGGACCAGGGTGCTCGGCCATCCGCTCGGCGACGTCCGATTCGATCCGGAGGACAGTGACAAGGCGGTCGCCGGGGCGCTGCGCGACGGTGCGGCCTGGTTCAGCCGGGACGAGGGTCTCACCTGGGACCTCGCAACCGGCGGCCCGTGGACCGGCCGGGTCGAGCTCGCGTACGCGGCGAAGGACCCGGACATCGTCTACGCGTCGGTCCAGATGACCACCGGCCAGATCTGGCGGTCGCAGGACGGCGGAGCGTCCTACAAGAAGAGGAAGACGCTGACCCCGGACGGCACGCCGTCGGACTACCTCGGTGGTCAGGGCTGGTACGACAACGCCATCTGGGCCGGAGACCCGACCAATGCCGACCTGGTGATCGTCGGCGGTGTCGACCTGTACCGCAGCACCGACGGCGGCGACCATCTGGCCGAGATCAGCAGCTGGTGGGAGCCCGACTCGGTTCACGCCGACCAGCACGCGATCGTCGCGCACCCCTCGTACGACGGGGTCGCCAACCGCACGGTGTTCTTCGGCAACGACGGCGGTGTGTTCAGGGCGGACGACCTGGCGGACGTCGGAACCGAGCCGCGGCCCCCGTTCGTCAACGGCTGGACCGAGCTGGTGAACGACTACGGCGTGACGCAGTTCTACGCCGGGGCGGGCCACACCGGGAGCGGGAAGATCATCGGCGGCGCCCAGGACAACGGCTCGCTCGTCTTCGACCCCGCGCTCGGCACCGAGGACTGGCGGGAGTTCTTCGGTGGTGACGGCGGCTGGTGCGCCTCCGACCCCACCGACTCCGACGTGTTCTACGGCGAGTACGTCTTCCTCAACATCCACCGCAACACCGACGGTGCCACCAGTGACGACACGCAGGGCGACCGCTACATCAGCGGCCAGTTCTTCAACTTCGCGACGGGCGAGTGGGACTGGAAGCAGGTGCCCTTCCGCATCTCGGACGCCAAGAACGAGAACGCGCTCTTCATCGCACCGTTCGTGCTCGATCCGAACGACGAGAACCGGATCCTGGCAGGCGGCGTGTCGCTGTGGCGAACCAACAATGCCAAGCAGCCCAACACCCCCGTCGAGGGACCGACCTGGCGGGCGATCAAGCCGGTCGCCGGCGCGATGATCAGCGCGATCGCGGTGGCGCGCGGCGACTCGGACGTGGTGTGGGTGGGCCACGAGGACGGTATGGTTTTCCGCACCGCCAACGGCACCGCGACGACGCCGGCCTGGGCGCGCGTCGGTGCGACGGGGCCGAGTCCGCTGAAGCCACGGCGCTACTGCACCGGCATCACCGTGCACCCGACGGACCCGGACACCGCCTACGTCACCTTCGGCGGCTACGAGCGTGGCAATCTGTGGGTGACCACGGACGCTGGTGCGGCCTGGACCGACCTCGCCACAGCTCTGCCGCGTGCGCCGATCCGGGCCCTCGCGGTGCATCCGCGGCGGACGGACCTGCTCTACTGCGGCACCGAGGTGGGGCTGTTCGCCAGCGAGGACGCCGGGGCGAGCTGGTCGCCGACGAACGAGGGTCCGACCAACTGCTCGGTCGACGACCTGTTCTGGATGGACGAGGTGCTCGTCTGCGTGACCCATGGTCGCGGGATGTTCCGGATCGACCTGTCGACGATCCCGTAAGGCGAGCGGCGATGGATCCGCTTCTGATTCCGATCGTGTTCCTTGCGGTGGCGGCCGCGTTCCTCCTGTCCGCCTCGGCCGGGTTCGGAGGCAGTCTGATCCTCGTCCCCACGCTGGCGCTGGTTCTCGGCACCAAGTCCGGGGTGGCGCTGGCGGCCCTCCTCCTCGCCGCCAACAACCTGGTGAAGGTCTTCGCCTACCGGGCGACGCTTCCCTTCCGCAAGGCCGCGGTCGTGATTGTGCTGGTCGCAGCGGGGGCCTTCCTGGGGGCCAAATTGCTCGTCTCCGCCCCGGAGCGGGCCGTGACGCTCGCGGTCATTGCGAGCTTCGCCGCCGCGTTTCTGGTGGAGACGTTCGATCTGACCCGCTGGCGGCGCTCCGGCTCGCCGCTGCTGGCCTTCGCCTCGGGTGCGACGTCCGGATTCAGCGGTACGTCCGGTCCTCTAAAGGGGCTCGCGGTCCGCGGACTGGACCTGGACCGCCTTCACCTCGTCGGCGCGCTCTCCGTTGTCTCGCTC
Source organism: Streptomyces sp. NPDC028907 (assembly GCF_055564995.1). NCBI lineage: Bacteria > Bacillati > Actinomycetota > Actinomycetes > Kitasatosporales > Streptomycetaceae > Streptomyces > Streptomyces sp. NPDC028907. Next base: position 15,546 of record NZ_JBVHVE010000029.1, on the reverse strand, counting down.
GTCGGGGACGTTACGAAGACCGCCGTCTGGACGGATGCCGCGCTGCTGACGGGCGGGGACTACCTCGTCGCCCTGGTGTGCGTGCCGCTGATGTTCGTCGCGACGTTCCTTGGCAGGCGTTTCAACACCAGAATCGGTGAGCGGGGTTATACGGGTCTGTTCTGGACCGTGATGGTCGGCTACACCGGGCGCCTGCTGGCCGGCCTGTGACCCTGACCGTCACCGCCCGAGTCCGCGGCAGGTGACGGTCAGTCCGGCCAGCGCGACGAACATCCACGCGGTGAGGTACGCGAAGGCCGCGGCGGCGGAGAACACGGTCCACAGGACGCCGGCGAGGGCCGAGGCGGCGAGGTTGCCGAAGGACTGGACGGCGGCGAGCATGCCGAAGGCGGAGCCGCGCATGTCGGCGGGGGCGAGGACCGCGACGGCCGAGTGCTCGGCCGTTTCGACCGCGCCGATGCCGATCCCGCCCAGGATGAACGGGACGGCCAGGAACGCGACGTCGGTGGTGTCGACGACGAACAGTCCGTAGGACAGGGCAAGGCCGGCTACGCCGCCGGCGAGGACGACCACCGGCCCGCGGTGGCCGAGCCTGTCGGCGAGCCGGCCCGCCGGGACGGAGACGAGTGTGGCGGCCAGGTTGTACGCGATGTAGAGGCCGAGTGCGATCGTCGTCGCCGTCCTCGAACCGTGCTCCGCTGTGAGCAGGTCGGATGCCCGCAGGATCAGCAGCGTCGCCGCGACGTTGCCGACCTCGAAGGCCGCCACCGCGGCCGTGAGCCTGCCGAGGTCGCCCCGCAGTACCGGCCTGATCCGGATCCTGACGGGCACTGTGACCCGGCCGGTGGGACGGGGCGTCCGGCGGATCGCATAGATGATCGCGGCCGCGGCCAGCAGGCCGGGGACCACGGAGAGGCCGATGGCCCAGTCGACTCCGAGCCAGGCGGCCAGGCCGAGGGCGAGCAGCGGGCCGAAGATCGCGCCCAGGTTGTCCATCATCCGCTCGAAGCCGTACGCGCGTCCGTACGCCGTCGGCGGGACGATGTCGGCGAGCAGGGCGTTGCGGGCGGGGACGCGCAGGCCTCGGGCGGTCCAGGCCCCGGCCCGCAGCAGGCCGACCTGCCAGACCGCGGTGGCCCCAGCGGTCGCGGCGCCGAGCACTGCGGTGGCTGTGTAGCCGCCGACGGCGACCTTGCGACGCCGGGACGGATCGTCCGCCAGGGCCCCGCCGCCGAACCGGGCCGCGCCGGCCAGGGCGTCGGAGACCCCTTCGATCACGCCCAGCGCCGCGGCAGGCGCGCCGAAGGAGGCCAGTAGGGACGGCAGCAGGGCGGTGGGGATCTCGTGGCCGACGTCGGCGAGGAGGCTGGCGGAGCCGATGCCCTTGACGCCCGGCGTGAGCCAGCGGTCTCCGTCACCGCCGGCGCCTGCGGGCGGGACGATCTCGTTCATTCGCGACAGTCTGCCCGGTCTGCCCGAAGTGCCGGACCAGGCGCCTCCCGGATGTGCTCGGCGCGCGGAGCGTCAGGTCGTCACAGCCCGAAGGGTCGTTTCGGAGGGATCCGGAACGGCCTTTCCAATCGTGGGGTTAGTCCACGGGATCACGGTCCCGCGCCGAGGGCGACGCGGTGGACGAGGCGATAAGGGTGCCGCAGGGAGAGTGCCCCCAGTGCGTCAGCTTGTCGCCCTCGAGGTCTATGCGCGGCAGCAGGCGGTCGAGGCACCGCGGCAGCCACCCAGCGGACCTGCCGAGCAGGGCGAAGGGCGGGGACCTTGGCCATGAGGACGACGAAGGCGTCGAAGAGGACGGCGGTGGCGAGGCCGAAGCCGATCATCCTCACGAAGTCTTGTCCTCCATGACAGGGCGCGGCTGTTCGACGCCGACGAGCCAACCTCACTGGAAGACCCCCGCCGCCTCGGTTCTGGTCGCGGTTGGACCGGTCTCGAGGACGACGCTGACCTCGGGGGTGTCGCCCGAGGCCGAGTTCGAGGCTGACCGCGGGCGCGGCGACGGCGGCCAGGCTCACGACGCCGAGCAGCAGGGCGACGGCCGGATGGCGCAGCACGAAGCCTGCCCAGCCTGGGCACGAAGGCGCCACGGGCGGCCACGGCAACCGTGCCGGCCACTGGCTGGTTCGATGGACTGTCATCGCAGGTCAGGGCCTTGTTTCACGCAGGTGGGACGAGGCCCTCGATCGTTCTGGCGCTCTTGGTCCGGTATTTGTAGCTGACAACGGATGGGGTGCCGCCGGCCAGGTCGAGGGTCTGAAGGGCGATCCGGCAGCTCAGGCGGGGGCGGGCGCCAGGCAGGCGTCGGCAAAGGGTGGATAGCTCTCGTTGCTCATTCGCTCGGCCGCGTCGATGTAGTCGGCAAGCGTGTTGCGGGATTGCGTAAGCCTCTCCATCTGATCATCCAGTCGCTGCAGCCGCGATCGCATCGCGGCCAGCAACTCGGGACATCCGAGCAGCTCCGGAGCCTCTCCGATCGCGCAGGGCAGCAGGTATGCGATGTCCTCGGAAGACAAGCCGGCGCCCAGCAGATGCCGGATCTGGTTCACCCGCAGCACGGCGTTCTCGTCGTACTCGCGGTATCCGTTCGCGCCGCGGTCCGCCTCCAGAAGGCCCTGGGCCTCGTAGTAGCGCAACTGATGGGTGTTGACGCCTGTACGGCGGCTCAGTTCCCCGATACGCATCGAAACCTCGCTTGACCTTCATACCGGTATTAACGTTGACGATGCTGTCATGAACAACAGCCGGGAAACACCCGTGACAGTCATCGGACTCGGCCTGATGGGCCGAGCACTCGCCGGCGCCTTCCTGAAGGCCGGGCATCCCACCATCGTGTGGAACCGTACGTCCTCCAAAGCCGATCAACTGGTGGCCGACGGGGCGCGGCTGGCTCCGACGGTTGGCGACGCACTCAAGGCGGGCTCACTGACGATCATCTGTGTCACGGACTATCCGGCCATGCGAGAGATCCTCGGTGCGAGCGATGTCGAGCTGGACGGCAGGACATTGATCAACCTGACCTCGGGTGACTCGAACCAGGCCCGTACAGCCGCCAGATGGGCCGAGCAACGCGGCGCCCGATACCTGGATGGCGCCATCATGGCCATCCCGTCGGCAATCGGCACCAGCGAGGCGGTGATTCTGCACAGCGGGGCACAGTCGGACTTCGAGGCGCACAAGTCAACAGTCGACGTGCTCGGCACTGTTACCTACCTCGGTGCGGACCATGGGCTGGCGTCCCTGTACGACGTGGCCGGCCTGGCCATGATGTGGAGCGTGTTGAACGCCTGGCTCCAGGGCACCGCCCTACTCAGGACTGCCGGTGTCGACGCCGCAACATATGCGCCGTTCGCGCGGCAGATCGCTGCCGGTGTGGCCGAATGGCTGCCGGGCTATGCCGAGCAGATCGACAGTGGCTCCTTCCCGGCCGAGGTGTCGGCTCTGGAGACCGACGTGCAGGCGATGGCACACTTGATCGAGGAGAGCGAGGCAGTGGGCGTCAACGCCGAACTGCCGAAGTTGATCAAAGCGATGGCCGACCGCTCGATCGCCGCCGGACACGGGGCAGAACAGTATCCCGTGCTGATCGAAGAGTTCAGCAAACCCCGCAACGACTGAGCGTTCCCGACACCGGGCTCCATCGCCGTTCCGGCGCAAGTCACTTCCTGTCGTCCGGACGGTTTGATGAACCGTCATGGCGATGGGGACGGCCGGGGGGAGAGGGCTCGATGGCACTGTGCTTCGTGACCATCGACATGGGCAACACCCCGGACAGCGGCAACGGCACCGTCACGTCGCGTCTGCGGACCGATCTGAAGGACCGGTGCACGGCGAGGACCACCTGGGGCGAGAACGGCAGCCTCGAAGAAGTGGAGCGGCAACGCCGTCGCCGCCGTCCGGCCGAAGCAGTGGGCGAAGGTGCCCGCCTCGGAGGCGCCGCCCGGCGACGGACTGGCCGCGTGCACCCGGACTTTCGAGTCGTCCGGCGCGGCGAGGAAGGGTGCGGCGACCCGCGTCGGTGACCGAGGACTGAAGGATGGTAGAAGCGGGCCATGACCAACTCGCTGATCCATCCGGCCGGTGACCGATGACCGCCGGCATCGACACCCCCGACCGCCGCGGCCGCACCGGGCTCGACCAGGCCGGGCGGGACCTGACCGGCAACCCCCGCGTCAAGGTGCGGGACGTGGAACTCCTGTCCAGCCACTGGTACGTCGAACGCGCCACGACCTTCGACTTCCAGCATGCCGACGGCACCTGGAGCACCCAGCAGCGCGAGACGCACGACCGCGGCAACGGGGCCACCATGCTGCTGTACGACGCCGAACGCGAAACCGTCCTGCTGACCAGGCAGTTCCGGTTCCCCGTGTATGTCAACGGCCACCCCGACGGCATGCTCGTCGAGACGCCGGGCGGGCTCCTCGACGACGATGACGAACACCCGGAGATCGCGGTGCGGCGCGAGGTGGTGGAGGAGACCGGGCACACCATCGGCGAGGTCCGGCACGTCTTCGACGTCTATATGAGCCCGGGCTCGGTCACCGAACGCGTCAGTTTCTACGCCGCCGCCTACGGCCCCTCGACCCGCACCCACGAGGGCGGCGGCCTGGACGAGGAGGGCGAGGACATCGAGATCGTCGAACTTCCCTTCCGCCGGGCACTGGAGATGATCCGCACCGGGGAGATCGCCGACGCCAAGACCATCATGCTGCTGCAATGGGCGGCGCTGGAGGGCCCGTTCGCACCGCGAGCCTGATTGCGCCGCGAACTCCCTTGACTTGAAGTGCGCTTGAAGATGAAGACTCCCGTTCGTGCCCCGAAGGCGGGCGCATGAACGGGAGGGATTCACCATGAAGTACCGCACCATCGGCACCGCCCCGAACACCCGCCGCGAAGTCAGCGTCCTCGCCCTGGGCGCGATGCTGTTCGGCTCCCGGACCGACGAGGAGACCTCCTTCGCCGTACTCGACCGCTACGTGGAGGCCGGCGGGACCTTCATCGACACGTCCGACAACTACGCCTTCTGGGAGGACGGCGGCCAGGGCGGACAGAGCGAGGAACTGCTCGGCCGCTGGCGCCGCAGCCGCGGCATCGGCGACGAGATCGTCATCGCCACCAAGCTCGGCGCCCGCCCCCTTGCCCCCGGCACCGGTTACGTCGACAACGCGGAGGGCCTCTCGGCGAAGGTGATCCGCGAGTCCGCCGAGCGCAGCCGCGACCGGCTCGGCGTGGCGAAGCTGGACCTGCTCTACGCCCACATCGAGGACCAGCGGGTGCCCCTGCGGGAGACCGTCGAGGGGTTCGCCGAACTGGTCGCCGAGGGCACGGTCGGCCTCCTCGGCGTCAGCAACCACGCGACGTGGCGGGTGGAGCGGGCCCGCGCCCTGGCCGCCGCTGCCGGACTGCCCGGCTACGAGGTGCTCCAGTACGCCCACAGCCATCTGCGGCCCCGCCTCGACGTACCCGAGGGCCTGTTCCCCGACGGCAGCCTCGGCCACGCAGGCCCCGACCTGCTGAGCTATCTGCGAGCCGAGCCCGGCCTGGCCCTGGTCGCCTACTCGCCGCTGCTCAAGGGCGCGTACACCCACCCGGACCGGCTGCCCGCGGACTTCGACCATCCGGGCACCCCGGCCCGCCTGAAGGCCCTGCACGAGGTCGCCCGGGAGACCGGCGCCACCGTCAACCAGGTCGTCCTGGCCTGGCAGATCGGCGCCGAGCCGCCGATCGTCCCGCTGGTCGGCGCGTCGTCCGTGGCACAGTTGGAGGAGAGCCTGGCGGCCGTGGACCTGGAGCTGACCGCCGGCCAGCGCGCCCGGCTCGACGCGGCGCACTGACCGCCCGGCCCACCGCACGCTCCCGGAGTACGCTCCGAAGAGGAGCCGAAGGAGAGTGGGCCATGCCTCTGTTCCCCAACGAGCGCAACGTCCGTACGACGCCCGAAGGCCTCCTGTGGGAGCCCAGCGAGCGCTGGGTGCGGGGCCGCAAGGGTGAGGTCACCGTCGTCGACAGCCGGCACCCCGTCCTCGTCTGGGAACCCGATCTGCCCGTGCCGTGCTACACGTTCCCGCGCGCCGAGGTCCGCACCGACCTCCTGCGCCCGGCCAAGAACCCGACACCGGGCAGGCACACGGGGTCGCAGGTCTTCTACGACCTGGACGTCGACGGAGCACTGGTGGAGAACGCGGCGTGGACCTTCCCCGCCGCCGACCTCGCCGAGCACATCTCCTTCGAATGGTTCCGGCGCTGGGGGAGCGGCCTCGACCACTGGTACGAGGAGGAGGAAGAGATCTTCGTCCACCCGCGCGACCCGCACAAGCGGGTGGACGCCATGCCCAGCAGCCGTCGTGTCCAGGTCGAGATCGAGGGCACCGTCGTCGCGGACACGCACAGTCCGGTGCTGCTGTTCGAGACCGGGCTGCCGACCCGCTACTACCTGCCCCGCGAGGACGTCCGCCTCGACCTGTTCGAGCCCACCGACCACCGCACCGGCTGCCCGTACAAGGGCACGGCCCAGTACTGGAACTGGCGCGGCGAGGGCGAGGTCCCGCGGAACATCGTCTGGAGCTACGCCGAACCGCTGGCCGCGGTGGCCCCCGTCAAGGGGCTCGTGGCCTTCTACAACGAGGCCGTGGACATCACCGTGGACGGCGAGCTCCTGGAGCGGCCCGTCACGCCGTTCACCGCGAGCCTCAAGGCCTGACCAGCAGCTGGAAGTCGAACGCGTACCGGGACGCGCGGTAGATGTGCGTCCCGTACTCGACCGGCCGGCCCGTGTCGTCGTACGCCGTGCGCTGCATGGTCAGCAGCGCCGCGCCCTCCTTCTCGTCGAGGCGCCCGGCCTCCTCGGCGGTGGCGCAGCGGGCGCCGACGGTCTGGCGGGCGCTGTGCAGGGTGATGCCGACCGCGCGCATCATCCGGTACAGGCCGGTCGACTCCAGCCGGGCCGTGTCGAGGTCGAGCAGGCTCGCGGGCAGGTAGTTGCAGAGGATGGCCACGGGCTGGCCGTGGGTGCAGCGCAGCCGCTCCAGCAGCGTGACCTCGCTGCCCTCCGCGATGCCGAGAGCGGCGGCGACGTCGGCGGTCGCCGGGACGCGCTCGTTGCGGACGACCTCGGTGGTCGGGCCCTGTCCGGCCGCCTCCAGGTCGTCGTAGAGGCTGCTCAGCTCCAGCGGGCGCTTCACCTGGCTGTGCACCACCTGGGTGCCCACCCCGCGCCGCCGGACCAGCAGCCCCTTGTCCACGAGGGACTGGATGGCCTGCCGGACGGTGGGCCGGGACAGGCCGAGCCGCACCGACAGGTCGACCTCGTTGCCCAGGAGGTTGCCCGGGGCGAGGACCCCGTGCTCGATCGCGGACTCCAGCTGCTGGGCGAGCTGGTAGTACAGCGGCACGGGACTGCCCCGGTCCAGGGCGAAGTCCAGCGAGTCCAGCGCGGAGCCGGATCCGGCACGGGTGGAGCCGCGGGTCTTCGCCATGGGACGAACCTCCCTGTCAGGGTCAGGAGTTGCTGGGGAAACCGAGGTTGATGCCACCGTCGGACGGGTCCGGCCAGCGGGTGGTGATCACCTTGCCCTGGGTGTAGAAGGCGATGCCGTCGTTGCCGTAGATGTGCAGGTCGCCGAAGAGTGAGTCCTTCCAGCCACCGAAGGAGTGGTAGCCGACCGGCACCGGGATCGGCACGTTCACGCCGACCATGCCCGCCTTGACCTCCAGCTGGAAGCGGCGGGCGGCGCCGCCGTCCCGGGTGAAGATCGCGGTGCCGTTGCCCCAACGGGAGTCGTTGATGAGCTTGATGGCCTCGTCGTAGGTCTCCGCGCGCACCACGGCCAGCACGGGGCCGAAGATCTCGTCCCGGTACGCGTCCGCCGTCAGCGGCACCCGGTCCAGCAGCGAGACACCGAGGAAGAAGCCGTCCTCGTGGCCCTCGACCGAGTACCCGGTGCCGTCCACGACGACCTCGGCGCCCTGCTCGGCCGCCGACGCCACGTAGGACGCCACCTTGTCGCGGTGCTCGCGGGTGATCAGCGGGCCCATCTCGGACGCCGGGTCGTTGCCGGGGCCGATGCGCAGGTTCTTCGCGCGCTCGGCGATCTTGCCGACCAGCTCGTCGCCCGTGTCACCGACCGCGACCACGACCGACACGGCCATGCAGCGTTCGCCCGCCGAGCCGTACGCGGCGTTGATCGCCTGGTCGGCGGCGAAGTCCAGGTCGGCGTCCGGCAGGACCAGCATGTGGTTCTTGGCGCCGCCCAGGGCCTGTACGCGCTTGCCGTGCTCGACCGCCTTGAGCTGGATGTACTTCGCGATCGGGGTGGAGCCGACGAAGGAGACCGCCTCGATGTCCGGGTGCTCAAGGAGCCGGTCCACGGCCACCTTGTCGCCCTGCACGACGTTCAGCACACCGTCCGGCAGCCCGGCCTCGGAGGCCAGTTCGGCGAGCCGGTACGACGCCGACGGGTCCTTCTCGGACGGCTTCAGCACGAAGGTGTTGCCGCAGGCGATGGCCAGCGGGAACATCCACATCGGCACCATCGCCGGGAAGTTGAACGGCGTGATGCCGGCGACCACGCCCAGCGGCTGCCGGATCGAGGCCACGTCGACCCGGGTGGAGACCTGCGTCGACAGCTCGCCCTTCAGCTGCACGGAGATCCCGCAGGCCAGCTCCACGATCTCCAGACCGCGCGCCACCTCGCCGAGCGCGTCCGAGTGCACCTTGCCGTGCTCGGCCGTGATCAGCTCGGCGATCTCGTCACGGTGCGCGTCGAGCAGTTCGCGGTACTTGAACAGGATCGCGGTGCGCTTGGCCAGGGAGGTCTGGCCCCAGCTCTCGAACGCGGCCTTGGCGGAGGCGACGGCGGCGTCCACCTCGTCGACGGTCGCGAAGGCGACCTGCTTCTCCTGGGCGCCGGTGGCCGGGTTGTAGACGGGGGCGAAGCGGCCGGAGCCGCCCTCCACGGGCTTGCCGTCGATCCAGTGGGTGATCGTCTTCATGGTGCGCAAGTGCCTTTCGTAAGGGGGAGTTCAGAGGTGGTGACGGCGTCCGGCGACGTGCTGGTCGTAGCGGCCGCGGGCCTCGACGGCGGCCTCGCGGGAGGCGACCTCGGCCACGGGCACGTCCCACCAGGCCTCGGGGCCCGGCGAGGTGGGGTTCATGATGTCCGTCTCGACGTAGACGCAGGTCGGCCGGTCGGAGGCGCGGGCCGTGGCCAGCGCCTCACGCAGTTCGCGGACCGTCTTGGCACGCAGCACGTCCATGCCGAGGCTGGCCGCGTTGGCGGCGAGGTCGACGGGGAGCGGGGCACCGGTGAAGGTGCCGTCGGCGGCGCGGTAGCGGTAGTCGGTGCCGAAGCGCTCGGCGCCGACCTCGTTCGACAGCCCGCCGATGGAGGCGTAGCCGTGGTTCTGGATCAGGACGATGTTGACCGGCAAGCCCTCCTGGACCGCGGTCACGATCTCCGTAGGCATCATCAGATAGGTGCCGTCGCCGACCAGCGACCACACGGCGACGTCCGGTGCGGCCTGCTGGATGCCGATCCCGGCCGGGATCTCGTAGCCCATGCAGGAGTAGCCGTACTCCAGGTGGTACTGGCGCGGCGAGCGCGACCGCCACAGCTTGTGCAGGTCGCCCGGGAGCGAACCGGCGGCGTTGATCACCACGTCGTCGTCGCCGACGACCGCGTCCAGCGCGCCGAGCACCTGGGTCTGCGTCGGTACGGAGCTCTCGTCGTCGGCGCGGTAGGCGGCCTCGACGACCGCGTCCCAACGCTCCTTGCCGGCGCGGTACTCGGCCTCGTACGCCGCGTCCACCCGATGGCCGGAAAGCGCCTCCGTCAGGGCCGTGAGCCCCGCCCTGGCGTCGCACACCAGCGTCCGCGCGGCCAGCTTGTGCGCGTCGAAGCCGGTGATGTTGAGGTTCAGGAAGCGTACGTCCGGGTTCTGGAAGAGAGTTCCGGACGCGGTCGTGAAGTCCGTGTACCTCGTGCCCACGCCGATCACCAGGTCGGCGGCGCGCGCGATGTCGTCGCTGACCGAGGTGCCGGTGTGCCCGATGCCGCCGAGGTCGCACGGGTGGTCGTACCGCAGCGAGCCCTTGCCGGCCTGGGTGGAGGAGACCGGGATGCCGGTGGCCTCGACGAAGGCCTGCAGGGCCGCCTCCGCCTCGCTGTGGTGGACGCCGCCGCCGGCGACGATCAGCGGGCGCTCGGCGGCGCGGATCGCCTCGACGGCCGTCGTCAGCTCGACCGGGTCGGGCGCGGGACGCCGTACGTACCAGACGCGCTCGGCGAAGAACTCCTGAGGCCAGTCGTACGCCTCGGCCTGGACGTCCTGGGGGAGGGCCAGCGTGACCGCCCCGGTCTCGGCCGGGTCGGCGAGCACCCGCATGGCGTTCAGCGCGGAGGGGATCAGGGCCTCGGGGCGGGTGATCCGGTCGAAGTAGCGGGAGACCGGGCGCAGGGTGTCGTTGACCGACACGTCCGCCTCCGTCGGGTGCTCCAGCTGCTGGAGGAGCGGGTCCGGGGCGTGCGAGGCGAAGTAGTCGCCGGGCAGGAGCAGGACCGGCAGGCGGTTGATGGTGGCGAGCGCCGCACCGGTGACCAGGTTCGTCGCGCCCGGGCCGATCGACGTCGTCACGGCCTGTGCGGAGAGGCGGCCCAGCTGCCGGGCGTAGCCGACGGCCGCGTGCACCATGGACTGCTCGTTGCGGCCCTGGTGGTACGGCATGACGTCCTCGCCCGCCTGGAGGAGGGCCTGACCGATGCCGGCCACGTTGCCGTGGCCGAAGATGCCCCAGGTGCCGGCGACCAGTCGGTGCCGTACGCCGTCGCGCTCGGTGTACTGGACGGACAGGAACCGCACCAGCGCCTGGGCGACGGTCAGGCGGACGCTCGTGGGTTGGCTCATCGGGGACCTCACTGGGACGGAGCGGTGTAGAGGGGCAGACGGGGGTCGACGGGCTGGTCCGGCCAGGTGCCGCGGATCCAGGCGTGGTCGGGGTGGTCGCAGATCAGCCAGGCGCGCTCGTCCTCCGGGCCCGCCATGACGTTGAGGTAGTACATGTGGTGGCCGGGCACGGCCATCGAGGGCCCGTGCCAGCCGTCGGGGATCAGCACGACGTCGCCGCCGCGCACCTCCGCGAGGACGTCGGTGTTCCGGCCCTGTCCGGACGGGGAGACCCGCTGGTAGCCGAGGCCGGGGGTGCCCTCGTGGTCGGCGAACTCGAAGTAGTAGATCTCCTCCAGCACCGACTCCTCGCCGGGGCGGTGCTCGTCGTGCTTGTGCGGCGGGAAGGAGGACCAGTTGCCGCCGGGCGTGATGACCTCGACCGCGATGAGTTTGTCGCACTCGAAGACGCCGGCCGCCCCGAAGTTGTTCACCTGGCGGCTGCTGTTGCCGGTGCCGCGCAGCTCCACCGGCACCGAGGAGGCCGGGCCGTAGCGGGCGGGCAGCCGTCGGGTGCAGCGCGCGCCGGTCAGCGCGAACCGGCCGCCGTCGGCGGACGAGACGGTCGCACGGGCGTCGCGCGGGACGTAGGCGAAGTCGCTGACGCCGCTGAACACGCTGTCCCGGCCGGTGATGCGGAAGGTGTCATGGCCGAAGTCGTCCGTCGCCTCGACCGTGCAGCCGCCGTTCAGGGACAGCACGATCCACTCGCTGTCGCCGGTATCGAAGCTGTGCGCACCGCCGGGCGGCAGTTCGAGGATCCTCAGGCTGGAGTAGCCCCAGCCGGCCTTCTCGGGCGTGACGTCCACGACGTAGGGGCCGCCGAGCGCCTTTCCCGCGGGAAGGTGGTACGTCATCGTCTCTCTCCGCCTCACAATCCGGGTCACAACAGGCCGACGGCCGTGTCCACCGCCGTCTCCACCCTGCCCTCGGCCGGGTAGAGCAGCGAACGGCCGACGACCATGCCCTGGACGGTGGGGAGCCTGAGCGCCTTGCGCCAGCGCTCGTACGCACCCTCCTGGTCGCCCCCCACCTCGCCGCCCAGCAGGACGACGGGGAGCGTGGACGTCTCAAGAACTTCCGCCATGTCGTCGGGGTCATGGGTGACGGGCAGTTTCAGCCAGGTGTAGGCCGAGGTGCCGCCGAGGCCGGACGCGATGGCGATCGACTTGGTGACGGCCTCGGCGGACAGGTCGTTGCGTACCTGGCCGTCGATCCGCCGGGAGATGAACGGCTCGACGAACAGCGGGAGGCGGAGCGCGGCCATGTCGTCGACGGCGCGGGCCGTGGTCTCCAGGGTGGTCAGCGAGCCCGGGTCGTCGTAGTCGATGCGCACCAGCAGCTTGCCCGCGTCGAAGCGGAGCCGGGCGATGTCCTCGGCGCGGTGGCCGGTGAAGCGGTCGTCCATCTCGAAGGCCGCCCCGGCCAGGCCGCCGCGGTTCATGGAGCCCATGACAACCTTGTCGTCGAGGACGCCGAGCAGCAGCAGATCATCCAGGATGTCCGCGGTGGCCAGGACTCCGTCGACCCCGGGCCGGGACAGCGCGATGCAGAGACGTTCCAGCAGGTCGGCCCGGTTGGCCATGGCGAGCCTGTGGCCGCCGACGCCCAGGGAGCCGCGGGCCGGGTGGTCGGCGGCCACGATCATCAGGCGGCCGCTGTCGCCGATCAGCGGGCGGCGCACTCTGCGGGCGGCGGCCTCGGCGATAGCCTCGGGGTTCCGGGCTCTGACCGCCGTGAGGTCGGGGATGCTGATGCTCAAGGAAAGCTCCGTTCGGGGGTGGCTCGGTGGGCCGTCACGACGCCTGGGCGAGGAGGTCCTCGACCTCGGACTCGGTGGGCATCGCGGAGGAGCAGGCCAGACGGGAGGCGACGAGGGCGCCGGCCGCGTTGGCGTACCGCATGACGCGCGCCAGGTCCCAGCCGGCCAGCAGTCCGTGGACCAGGGAGCCGCCGAAGGCGTCGCCCGCGCCGAGGCCGTTGGCCACCTCGACCGGCACCGGCGGCACCTCGGCCTCCGTACCGTCGCGATGCACCGCCAGCACGCCCTTGGGGCCCTGCTTGACGACCGCCAGCTCCACGCCGGCCGCCAGCAGTGCCTCGGCGCAGGCGCGGGGCTCGCGGACGCCGGTGGCGACCTCGCACTCGTCGAGGTTGCCGACCGCGACCGTGGCGTGCCGCAGCGCCTCGGCGTAGTACGGGCGGGCCTGGTCCGGGTCGCGCCAGAACATGGGGCGCCAGTCGAGGTCGAAGACCGTGGTGCCCGCCTTGGCGCGCGCCTTGAGGGCGGCGAGGGTGGCGGAGCGGCTCGGCTCCTCGCTCAGGCCGGTGCCGGTGATCCAGAAGACACGGGCCGAGCGGATCGCCCAGTAGTCCAGTTCGTCGGAGTGTATCTCCAGGTCAGGCGCCTTAGGCTGCCGGTAGAAGTACAGCGGGAAGTCGTCCGGCGGGAAGATCTCGCAGAACGTCACCGGCGTCGGGTACGCCGAGACCGGTGTCACCCAGCGGTCGTCGACGCCGAAGTCCTTCAGGGCCTCGTGCAGGTACGCGCCGAACGGGTCGTCGCCGGTGCGCGTGATCACGGCGGTGTCGCGGCCGAGCCGGGCGGCGGCCACGGCGACGTTCGCGGCGGAGCCTCCGAGGAATTTGCCGAACGTCTCCACCTGCGTCAGAGGTAGGCCAGACTGCAGGGGGTAGAGATCGACTCCTATCCTTCCCATCGTGATCAAGTCGAAGGACTTGGCTGACTCGGCCATGCGCGACGCTCCTACAGCTGGACTGGGGGTGCGGGTCCCATCGGGCCTGCCGCCTCCAAGGTGTAGGTCGTGGAGGCCGACGCTGTCAATACTTTGTACTTACATTCGGACCTGAGCGTGAAATGATGTCTTAACAAAGTATTGACAGCGGGCGCATCCAGGGATTGGATCCCGTGTCAGCGAACCCGCCGTGTCCCACGGCACACGACCCGGACTTCCCATAGGCCCGGGCCACGGATCCAGTGATCATCCCTTTCCCCCCGTCGCACACCCCGTCGCACAGTGAGGTGCTGGAAAGATGGACCGCTACACCCCCCGCTCCCGCAAGCTGGCCCCTATGGTGGCCATGGCTGCCGCGGCAGCGCTGACCCTCGCCGGCTGCTCCAGCAGCTCCGGTGGCAAGCAGGCCGAGGAGGGCGGGGAAAACGCTTCTGCGGGCAAGGCCAACACTCCCCGTATGACCGTCGCCCTGGTGACCCACCAGGCGCCCGGTGACACCTTCTGGGACATCGTCCGCAAGGGCGCCGAGGCGGCCGCCGCGAAGGACAACATCGAGTTGGACTACTCCGCCGACCCGAACGCGGGCAACCAGGCCACCCTGGTGCAGACCGCGATCGACAAGAAGGTCGACGGCATCGCGGTCACCCTCGCCAAGCCGGACGCACTGAAGGACGTCATCGCCAAGGCGAGGGCGGCGAACATCCCGGTCGTCGGCCTCAACTCCGGTGTGAGCGACTGGCAGAAGCTCGGCCTGATGGAGTTCTTCGGCCAGGACGAGACGGTGGCCGGCGAGGCGCTCGGCAAGCGCCTGAACGAGGCCGGCGCCAAGAAGGCCGTCTGTGTCATCCAGGAACAGGGCAACATCGGCCTCACCCAGCGCTGTGACGGGGTGAAGAAGACGTTCGAGGGCACGACCGAGACCCTGAACGTCAACGGCACGGACATGCCGTCCGTGAAGTCCACGATCACCGCCAAGCTCAAGACGGACAGCGACATCGACTACGTCGTCACCCTCGGCGCCCCGTTCGCGCTGACGGCCGCGCAGTCCGTGGACGAGACGGGCAGCAAGGCGAAGGTCGCCACCTTCGACCTGAACAAGGAACTGACCGGAGCGATCAGCAAGGGCGACATCGAGTTCGCCGTCGACCAGCAGCCCTACCTCCAGGGCTACCTGGCGGTCGACTCCCTGTGGCTCTACAAGAACAACGGCAACTACATGGGCGGCGGCGAGGCACCGATCCTGACCGGACCTGCCTTCGTCGACAAGACGAATGTCGAGCAGATCGACAAGTTCGCCGCGAAGGGCACTCGGTGACGAACATGACGCAACAGGCTGAGCCGGCGGTGACCACACCGCCGGCCCCCGGCCGCGGCAAGGAATCCGACGGGCGGACCCGGCAGCGGCCTCTGGCGCTGCGCCTGCTCGCCCGGCCCGAGGTCGGTGTCTTCCTCGGTGCCGTCGCGGTGCTGATCTTCTTCCTGATCACGGCTCCGGCCGTGCGTGACGGCAGTTCGATGGCGAACATCCTGTACCAGTCGTCGACCATCGGGATCATGGCCCTGCCGGTCGCGCTGCTGATGATCGGCGGCGAGTTCGACCTGTCCGCCGGTGTCGCCGTCATCACCTCCGCGCTGACCGCGAGCATGACCGCCTACCAGCTCAGCATGAACGTCTGGGTCGGCGTCGTCGTCGCGCTGATCGTGTCCCTCGCGATCGGTCTGTTCAACGGCTGGCTGCTGGTCAGGACCGGGCTGCCCAGCTTCCTGGTCACCCTGGGCACGTTCCTGATCCTCCAGGGCGTGAACCTGGCGGTCACCAAGCTGGTCACCGGCAACGTCG
>NZ_JBVHVE010000028.1:0-43743 GCF_055564995.1 Streptomyces sp. NPDC028907 | reverse complement strand
CAGGGCACGCCGGGGTCGTCCGGGCCGGCGGAGAGGGTGTTGTCCGGGCCCTTGCGGAAGGTGGTGCCGATGGGGTGGATCGGCGGCAGGTAGACGACGTCGAAGCCCATCGCCGCGATCGCGGGCAGCCGGCGCGCGGCGGTGCGGAACGTGCCGTGCGGCTGCTGTGGGGTGCCCTCCGAGCGGGGGAAGAACTCGTACCAGGAGCCGTACAACGCCCGCTCCCGCTCCACCAGCAGCGGCAGTGGATCCGACGCCGTCACCAGGTCCCGCAGCGGATACCGGCCCAGCACCGCGTCGACCTCGGGCGTCAGCGCGGCGGCCAACCGCCAGGCGGCGGGGCGGTTCTCGTCCCGCAGGGCCTCGACGGCCGTGAGGATCACGGACCGCCCCTCGCTCTCGGGCACGTCGGCGGCCGCACGCTCGTACAGGCGCGCGCCCTCCTCCAGGACCAGCTCCGTGTCCATACCGGCCGGGATCTTGATCTGGGCGTGGTGCCGCCAGGTGGTGACCGGGTCGCCCCAGGCCTCCACCCGGTAGGTCCAGTGCCCGGGCTCGCCGACGGTGACGGTGGCGCCCCAGCGGTCGGTGCCGGGGGCGAGTTCGTGCATCGGCGTCCACGGGCCGGGGCGGCCGTCGGGGCCGGTCAGGACGACGTTGGCGGCGACGGCGTCGTGTCCCTCGCGGAACACGGTCGCCGAGACCTCGAAGCT
Source organism: Streptomyces sp. NPDC028907 (assembly GCF_055564995.1). NCBI lineage: Bacteria > Bacillati > Actinomycetota > Actinomycetes > Kitasatosporales > Streptomycetaceae > Streptomyces > Streptomyces sp. NPDC028907. Next base: position 43,030 of record NZ_JBVHVE010000028.1, on the reverse strand, counting down.
CTCGCCGGTCACCGCCTTCGCGGGCCTGCGGCCGTGCTGGACGACCGGACGGACGTCGAGGACGGGTATGCGTCCGACGCCGCCGGCCGTGTCGCTCGCGGAGGGGCGCTCCGGGGCCGGTGGTCCGGGGTCGGCGGTGACGGCGCGGGGGGCCGTGCGGGCCGGGGGCGCCGCGGCGCGTGACGTCGGGGGTGAGGACGACTGGTGGTGCATGGCGGGCATGACCGCTCCTGTCCGCGTCAACTTGGGTGGGCGGATGGCTGTGGGGAGGTGGGTCCTGCGGGGCGTTCCGAGTGCGCCGGGGGGCGCACGGGTGGGGTGTACCGGGGGAGCCTTCCCACCCTATTCGGGTACGCAATCCGGCACTTTGTTAACTACTCACGCGTATGTCTACACACAAGACCGGCCCCGTTCCGCAGGAACGGGGCCGGTGACCGCAGTTGGCCGATAACCAGCCGCTATGAGCCCGGTACCCGCAGGAGTTTGTTCGGCGAACCGAGCCCGCGCCCGGAGACCTTGCCGGACCCGGCTCGGGCCACCAGTGCCTTGGAGACCTGTGCGGGCCACGCCTTCGGGTGGTCCGCCAGATAGAGCGCGGCCACACCCGCGGCGTGCGGCGACGCCATCGACGTACCGGAGTAGGTCGCCCTGCCGGTGTCGTTCGCGTACGACGCGGAGGTGATCGACACGCCCGGGGCGAACAGGTCCAGGACCGGGCCGAAGTTGGAGAAGCCGGCCCGCGCGTCCTTCTTGTCGGTGGCGCCCACGGTGATGGCCTCCTTCACCGCCGCGGGGGAGTACAGGCCGGCCGGCAGCCCGTCGTTGCCCGCCGCGACCGTGTAGGTGACGCCGGACGCGATGGAGTTGCGCACGGCGGCGTCCAGCTGCGCGTTGCGGTAGCCGCCGAGACTGACGTTGGCGACCGCCGGTTTCTTCGCGTGCCTGGTCACCCAGTCGATGCCCGCGATGACCTGTGCGGTGGTGCCGCCGCCGGCGTTGTCGAGGACGCGTACGGCGACGACCTCGGCGTTCTTGGCGACGCCGTACCGCTTGCCCGCGATGGTGCCGGCGACATGGGTGCCGTGACCGTTGCCGTCGCTCGCGGTCCGGTCGTCCCCGACGAAGTCCCAGCCGTAGCTCGCCCGGCCGCCGAAGTCCTTGTGCGAGATGCGGATGCCGGTGTCGATCACGTACACCGTCACTCCGGCGCCCGCGGACTCCGGCCAGGTGTAGCTCCGGTCCAGGGGCAGGTCGGCCTGGTCGATGCGGTCGAGGCCCCAGGACGGCGGGTTCTTCTGGTTGTGCTCCAGGGTCACCCGGGTGTCCTGGACGACCGAGGCGACCCGGGAGTCCGCTGCCAGCCGCTTGGCCTGTCTCTCGTTGGCCCGGACGGCGTAGCCGTTGAGGACCGTTCCGTAGGTGTGGCTTATTTTCGCCCCGTACTTGTCGGCGAGGCTCTTTCCGGCCGCCGACGGAGCCTTCGTTCCCCCCTTGAGTGTCACCAGGTAACTGCCGCTGACGGAGCCGGGTTCACCGGCGCCGAGTATCCGCCCCTCCGGTGCGGCGTGCGCGGGCATGGTGCTGGCCGAGAGCGCGGCGACGCAGGTCACCGCGGTCAGGCCACCAGCCCGGCGCAGACGCCGTATTCGCGTCCGTGCCATGGTGTGAGTTCCCCTCCTCAACTCGGCGCACGGCGGCCCTGGAGCACGGGGTGCACCCCGCCTGGACCGGTGCGCCACCAGCCACCCTCTCGTGAGGTGAGAAGTCGCCACAAGGACGCCTACGGGGGCGGAATCGGCCATATCGGCCATGCGGGATGTGTGGGGGGCGTGTGAAGGTTGCGGCGCTTTTCGGACGGACTTCGCCTTTCGCCACTGCCAGACACCCCTAAAACGCACGGTGGTTACGAAGCCCCGCATACCGATACCGTCGGGGACGATGACGGGACGCACACCGCCGTGTGTCCCCTGCCGCGCGCTGCCCGAGGGGGAACCGTGAAGGCGATCCGTCGATTCACCGTCCGTCCAGTCCTCCCCGCACCCCTCCGGCCGCTCAGCGATCTCGCACGCAATCTGCGCTGGTCCTGGCACACGGAGACCCGCGATCTCTTCCAGTCCGTCGACCCCGAGGGCTGGGCCGCCTCGGGCAACGACCCCGTCCGGCTGCTGGGCAGCGTGTCACCCGGGCGGCTCGCTGAGCTGGCGGAGGACCGCCGCTTCCTGCGCCGGCTGACGGCCGTGGCCGGCGACCTGGGCGACTATGTCGGCGGCACCCGCTGGTACCAGGAGCAGTCCGCCGAACTCCCCGCCGCCGTCGCCTACTTCTCGCCCGAGTTCGGCATCACGGCCGCCCTGCCCCAGTACTCCGGCGGCCTCGGCATCCTCGCCGGCGACCACCTCAAGGCGGCCAGCGACCTCGGCGTACCGCTCATCGGGGTCGGGCTGCTGTACCGGCACGGCTACTTCCGCCAGACCCTGTCCCGCGACGGCTGGCAGCAGGAGCACTACCCGGTCCTGGACCCCAACGAGCTGCCGCTCGCCCTCCTGAAGGAACCCGACGGCACCCCCGCCCAGGTCTCCCTCGCCCTGCCCGGCGGCAGGTCGCTGCACGCCCGCGTCTGGCTCGCCCAGGTCGGCCGCGTCCCGCTGCTGATGCTCGACTCGGACGTCGAGGAGAACGACCTCGGCGAGCGCGGGGTGACCGACCGGCTCTACGGCGGCGGCAGCGAGCACCGGCTGCTCCAGGAGATGCTGCTGGGCATAGGGGGTGTGCGGGCGGTCCGGACGTACTGCCGGCTGACCGGCCACCCCGAACCCGAGGTCTTCCACACCAACGAGGGCCATGCCGGCTTCCTCGGCCTGGAGCGCATCGCCGAGCTGTGCGCCGAGGGGCTGGACTTCGACTCGGCACTGGAGGCCGTCCGGGCCGGCACCGTCTTCACCACCCACACGCCCGTCCCGGCCGGCATCGACCGCTTCGACCGCGAGCTGGTCGCCCACCACTTCGGGCCCGCCGCCGAACTCCCGACCATCGAGGTCGGCCGCATCCTCCAGCTCGGCATGGAGACCTACCCCGGCGGCGAACCGAACCTCTTCAACATGGCCGTCATGGGCCTGCGCCTCGGCCAGCGCGCCAACGGTGTCTCCCTCCTGCACGGCAACGTCAGCCGTGAGATGTTCTCCGGACTCTGGCCGGGATTCGACCCCGACGAGGTCCCCATCACCTCGGTCACCAACGGCGTCCACGCCCCGACCTGGGTCGCCCCCGAGGTCTTCCGTCTCGGCGCCCGGCAGATCGGCGTGCAGCGCACCGAGGACGCCATGACCGTCGGCGGCTCGGACCGCTGGGACGCCGTCGCGGAGATCCCCGACCAGGACATCTGGGAGCTGCGCCGGAACCTGCGCGAACAGCTGGTGACGGAGGTACGGCGGCGTCTGCACACCTCCTGGCGGCAACGCGGCGCCGGGACGGCCGAGTTGGGCTGGACCGACGGCGTCCTGGACCCCGACGTCCTGACGATCGGATTCGCGCGCCGCGTCCCGTCGTACAAACGACTGACGCTGATGCTCCGCGACCGCGACCGCCTCATGGACCTGCTCCTGCACCCGGAGCGGCCGATCCAGATCGTGGTGGCGGGCAAGGCGCATCCGGCGGACGACGGCGGGAAGCGGCTGGTGCAGGAACTGGTGCGGTTCGCGGACGACCCGCGCGTGCGGCACCGCATCGTCTTCCTGCCGGACTACGGCATGGCGATGGCCCAGAAGCTGTACCCGGGCTGCGACATCTGGCTGAACAACCCCCTGCGCCCCCTGGAGGCCTGCGGCACCTCCGGCATGAAGGCGGCCCTCAACGGCTGCCTCAACCTGTCCGTCCTGGACGGCTGGTGGGACGAGTGGTTCCAGCCGGACTTCGGCTGGGCGATCCCCACGGCGGACGGCACCGGCACCGACCCCGACCACCGCGACGACATAGAGGCGGCGGCGCTCTACGACCTGCTGGAACAGCGCGTCACCCCCCGCTTCTACGAACGGGGCCAGGACGGCCTGCCGGACCGCTGGATCGAGATGGTCCGCCAGACCCTCACCCTGCTCGGCCCGAAGGTCCTCGCGGGCAGGATGGTCCGCGAGTACGTGGAGCGCCTCTACACGCCGGCCGCGCACGCCCATCGCGCGATGACGCCGGACGCGGCGCGTGAGCTGGCGGGCTGGAAGGCGCGGGTGCGCTCGGCCTGGCACGGCGTCACCGTCGACCACGTCGAGACGACGACGGCGACCCCCACCGCGGAACTCGGCTCCACCCTCGGCCTCCGCGTCCGCGTGGGGCTGGGCGACCTCGGCCCGGACGACGTGGAGGTCCAGGCGGTCTCGGGCCGCGTCGACTCGCAGGACCGCATCGCGGACGCCTCGACGGTCCCGCTGAAGCCGGTCGGCAACCCGGACACCGAGGGCCGTTGGCTCTACGAGGGCCCCCTGTCCCTGGACCGCACCGGACCGTACGGCTACACGGTCCGCATCCTTCCGGCCCATCGGCTGCTGGCGTCGGGTGCGGAGCTGGGGCTGGTGGCGGTGCCTGCGGAGGACCTGGGGGAGGGGGCGGGGGTGCTGCTGCGGTAGCCGGGTCCGGCAAAGTCAGTCCTCGGCGGCGTCCTCGCACAGCCTGCGCAGTATCGCCCCGCACCGTCGCGCATACGCGTGCTGCAGGCCGCGGGTCGCCGGGCCGCCCGCTCGGGCGTACCACTTGGCGCCGCGGCTGAAGGCGCGCACGGTCAGCCAGACCGTGCCGTCGCCCGTGCGCTCCACCAGGAAGGCCTCCTCGCCGCACTCGGGATGGCCGAAGAGCGTGCCGTACGCCCAGCCGACGCGGCGGTGCTCCTGTGCCGTCCAGACCACCCGGCACGGGGCCTTGATCAGGCCCGCGAGGGTGACGGTGACGTCGACGTCGGGGGCCGCGCGGTCGGACGTCGCGTCGATGCCGACGCCCATCGCGCGGTGCATCTCCCAGGTCATCACCGCCTCGGCGGCTCTGCGGAAGACGCCCTCGCCCTCGCCGATGCGGGTGCGCACGTGCAGGGGGTGGAAGCCGGGCGGGCAGAAGCCGTTCTCCCGGGTCGCGCCGACGGCGTCGTACGTGAAGGACATGGGTCCCAAGAGTAAGGCGGCACCCGGGAATGCCTTCGTCCCGGGTGCCGCCCCTTCAACCGGACCCGCGTCAGCTGACGTTGACGCCGGACCAGGCCGCCGCGACGGCCTTGTACTCCGTGCTGCCGGTGCCGCCGTACAGGGCGGACGCCGCGTTCAGGGTCGCCGTACGGGCGGCCTTGTAGTTGGTCGTCGACGTCATGTACTCGGTCAGCGCCTTGTACCAGATGGCGGCGGCCTTGGCGCGGCCGATGCCGGTGACGGTCGAGCCGTTGGACGTCGGGGAGTTGTAGCTCACCCCGTTGATCGTCTTGGCGCCGCTGCCCTCCGACAGGAGGTAGAAGAAGTGGTTCGCGGGGCCGGACGAGTAGTGGACGTCCATGCCGCCGAGCGACGACGACCAGTTGTCGGCCGACGAGCCGTCCTTGCTGGGCTTGTCCATGTAGCGCAGCGGGGTGCCGTCGCCGTTGATGTCGATCTCCTCGCCGATGAGGTAGTCACCGACGTCGGAGGGGTTGTCCGCGTAGAACTCGACCGCCGTACCGAAGATGTCGGAGGTGGCCTCGTTCAGGCCGCCGGACTCGCCCGAGTAGTTCAGGCCCGCGGTGTTGGAGGTGACGCCGTGGGTCATCTCGTGGCCGGCCACGTCCAGCGAGGTCAGGGGGTTGGTGTTGCCCTCGCCGTCGCCGTACGTCATGCAGAAGCAGCTGTCGTCCCAGAAGGCGTTGACGTAGGCGTTGCCGTAGTGGACGCGGGAGTAGGCGGCCTTGCCGTCGTTCTTGATGCCGCTGCGGCCGAAGGTGTCCTTGTAGTAGTCCCAGGTCTCCTGCGCGCCGTAGGCCGCGTCGACGGCGGCGGTCTGGTCGCTGGAGGAGCTGGAGGCCGTGCCGGTGCCCCAGGTGTCGTCCGCGTCCGTGAACAGCGTTCCGGCTGAGGAACTGGTGCTGCGGGCCTTGTTGTACGTCTTGTGGCCGCCGCGGGTGGCGTCGGTGAGGCTGTACGTCGAGCCCGACTTGGTGGTGCCGAGGGTGACCGTGCCCGAGTAGAGGCTCTTGCCGGTGCCGGTCTCGATGCCCTGGTACTCGTAGAGCTTCTTGCCGGTGGCCGCGTCGGTGATGACGTGCAGCTCGTTCGGGGTGCCGTCCTCCTGGAGGCCGCCGACGACCGTCTCGTAGGCGAGGGTCGGCCTGCCGTTCGCGGCCCAGATCACCTTGCGGGGCGCCTGGTCCGCCGCGGTCTTCTCGGAGCCGGCCGCCTTGGCCAGCTTCACGGCCTGGCCCTCGGCCTTGTCCGCGGTGATCGTCGGCTTGAGCGAGGCGACCTCGATGGTGGCCTTCGTCGCCTTGGTGACGCCCTTTCTCGCGCCGGACGCCGACTCGTGCACGACCAGGTCGCCGCCGAGGACGGGCAGGCCCGCGTAGGTGCGCTCGTAGCGGGTGTGGACGGTGCCGTCGGCGTCCTTGACGACGTCCTTGACGACCAGCTTCTCCTGGGCGCCGAGGCCTATCGCGTCGGCGGTCTCGGCGGCCTCGGCCTGCTGGTCCTGGATGAGGGCGGTGCGGGCCGCGGGGGCCAGCGCGACCGGGACGGCGAGCGGGGCGGCCCTGCCGCCGGCGTCCGCGGGGGCCGCGGCCGAAGTGCCGGTGCTCAGACCGGTGGTGAGCAGGGCTCCGGCCGCCACTGCGGTGGCGATGGCCAGGGTGGTCCGCTTGTGACGCGCGTAGAGGGGGGTCACACGAGCTCCTTTTGTGGGGGAAGTGCTGTGGTGCTTGTGCGGCGGGTGCAAGGAGAGTGACACCTAGGGCGCGTACATGTCAGGAGGGTGCGGTGATGTTGGCCAAAACTTGACTGTCCGGTAAATGTTTCAGAAATGTGAACGGGCGCCGTCCCGGCGGGAGTTGAACCCACCGAGACGGCGCCCTGTCAGGGGCGGACCGCGACGGGCCTACGGGAAGGTGAGCTTCCAGCTGTTGATGTAGCCGGTGTCGATGGCCGCGTTGTCCTGGACCCGCAACTGCCACACGCCGTTGGCGGCTTCGGAGGACGCGTTCACCGTGTACGTGGTGTTCAGGTTGTCCGCGCTGCCACCGGTCCCGTACGCCTTCAGCGTGTACGCCGTGCCGTCGGGGGCGACCAGGTCCACCTTGAGGTCACCGATGTAGGTGTGGACGATGTCCACCGCGACCTGGAGGTTGGACGGCGCGTTGCCGGTCCGCCCGGAGACGGTGATCGGCGAGGTGACCGCCGCGCCCCGGTCCGGGATCGCCACGTCGGTTCCGCTCTCGAAGGACGTACCGCCACCGCCGCCCCCGTCGGGGCGCGCGCCCACGTTGACGCCCGCCCAGGCGTGCTGGACCGCCTTGTACTCGGCGCTCGTGGTGCCGTACAGCTCGCCGGTCGCCGCGAGGGTGCCGGTGCGGGCGCCCGCGTAGTTGGTGGTGGACGTGAACTTGGTGGTCAGCGCGCGGAACCAGATCTTCTCGGCCTTGTCCCGGCCGATGCCGGTGACCGGAAGGCCGTCCGAGGTGGGCGAGTTGTAGGTGACACCGTTGATGGTCTTGGTGCCGCTGCCCTCGCTCAGCAGGTAGAAGAAGTGGTTGGCCGGGCCCGACGAGTAGTGCACGTCGATCGAGCCGATGCCCGAGTACCAGGCGTCCTTCGACGCGCCGTCCTGGCTCGGCCGGTCCATGTAGCGCAGCGGGGTGCCGTCGCCGTTGATGTCGATCTCCTCGCCGATGAGGTAGTCACCGACGTCGGAGGAGTTGTTGGCGAAGAACTCGACGGTCGAACCGAAGATGTCGGAGGTCGCCTCGTTCAGGCCGCCGGACTCGCCGGAGTAGTTGAGGCCCGCGGTGTTCGAGGTGAGCCCGTGGGTCATCTCGTGCGCGGCCACGTCGATCGACGTCAGCGGGTTGGCGTTGCCCGATCCGTCGCCGTACGTCATGCAGAAGCAGCTGTCGGACCAGAACGCGTTGACGTAGTTGTTGCCGTAGTGGACCCGGGAGTACGCGCCGACGCCGTCGCCGCGGATACCCGAACGGCCGTGCACGTTCTTGTAGTAGTCCCAGGTCAGCGCGGCACCGTAGTGCGCGTCGGCGCCCGCTGACTCCAGGTTGGACGGGCTGCCGTTGCCCCAGATGTCGTCGGCTCCGGAGAACAGGGTGCCGGTGCCGGAGGTGCCGCGGTTCAGGTTGTACGTCTTGTGGTTGCCGCGCGCGCCGTCCGTGAGGTTGTACGTCGAACCGGACTGCGTGGTCGTGAGGTTGACCGTGCCCGAGTACACCGTGTTGCCGGTGCCGGTCTCGATCGCCTCCCACTCGTACAGCTTCTCGCCGGTGGTGGCGTCGGTGATGACGTGCAGTTCCTGCGGGGTGCCGTCGTGCTGGAAGCCGCCGACGACCGTCTCGAACGCCACGGTCGGCGTGCCGTTCGCGGCCCAGATCACCTTGCGGGGCGCCCGGTTGACGTCGGGGCTCTTGGCGTCCTCCGCCTTCGCCGCGGCCAGCGCCTGCTTCTCGGCCTTGGCGGCGGGGACGGCCGCGGTCGTGGTCGCCGGCTTGATGGCGGCGCGGGTCGCCTTCTCGACGTCCTTGGTGGCGCCGGCCTTCGTGGTCTCGACGACCAGGTCGCCGCCGAGGACGGGCAGACCGTCGTACGTCCGCTCGTAGCGGGTGTGGACCGTGCCGTTGCCGTCCTTGACCACGTCACGGACGACCAGCTTCTCCTTGGCGCCGAGGCCCAGGTCCTTGGCGGTGTCCGCCTTCGTGGCGTTGGCCTCGCGTATCAGCGCGGCGCGCTGGGCGGGGGACAGCTTGACGGACTCGGCGCCCGGTATGACCTTGCCCGCGGCCGACGGTGCCTTCTCCGGGGCTGCGGTGGCGGCGCCCGACTGGACGGCCGCGGCGATCAGGGCGGAGACGCCGACGAGGGCCACGGCCGCGGCCCTGCGGTGCGTCGAGTGGGGGGTGCGTCTGTGGGAGGAACTGTCTCTCAACACTGACTCCTTCTGCGCGGCCGCGGATCACGCGGCCAGGGGAGACCGGCCGGCGGGTGGGCCGTCCGGGCGATACGTGGTGGTACGCAGAACGACGTGCGCGTGCGGGAACGGACGTGCGCGTGCGGGAGTACAGCCGCGGGCACCGCCGTGTGACGGTGTTGTGGGGTTGCTGTGTCGCGGCCGTGGGAAGAGTGGCAGGTGACTGCGGTTTCTGTCAGGACCGCGTCAGAAAGTTGGCCGGAAATCGTTCGTTGTCCGGGAGTTCACGTTCGATAAACGGACCGGACAGACGAGACGAGACGGGCCGGCGGCGACTCAGTCGTCGATACGGGCGAGATCCCGCAGCCACGCGGCCGCGTTGCCGTCCGACGGCGCGCGCCAGTCGCCGCGCGGGGAGAGCGAACCGCCCGCCGAGACCTTCGGGCCGTTCGGCATGGCGGACCGCTTGAACTGTGCGAACGCGAAGAAGCGACGGCAGAAGACCTCCAGCCAGCGCCGGATCTCCGCCAGGTCGTACGCCACCCGCTTGGCCTCCGGGAAGCCGGGCGGCCAGGCGCCGGCCTCCGGGTCGTGCCAGGCGTGCCAGGCCAGGAAGGCGACCTTCGACGGCCGGAAGCCGTACCGCAGCACCTGGAAGAGCGTGAAGTCGTGCAGCGCGTACGGGCCGATCTTCGACTCCGTCGACTGCATCTCCTCGCCCGGCACCAGCTCCGGGCTGATCTCGGTGTCGAGGATCGCGGCCAGCGTCTTGCCGGTCTCCTCGTCGAACTGCCCGCTGCCGATGACCCAGCGGATCAGATGCTGGATCAGCGTCTTCGGCACACCGGAGTTGACGTTGTAGTGGCTCATCTGGTCGCCCACGCCGTACGTGGACCAGCCCAGCGCCAGCTCCGACAGGTCACCGGTGCCCAGCACGATGCCACCGCGCTGGTTGGCGAGCCGGAACAGGTAGTCGGTGCGCAGCCCCGCCTGCACGTTCTCGAAGGTGACGTCGTACACCGGCTCACCGGACGCGAACGGGTGGCCCATCTCCTGCAGCATCAGCCGCGCGGTCGGTGTGATGTCCAGCTCGGCCGCGGTCACGCCGAGCGAGTTCATCAGCTTGTGGGCGTTGTCCTTGGTGTGGTCGCTGGTCGCGAAGCCCGGCAGGGTGAACGCGAGGATGTCGCTGCGCGGCCGGCCCGCGCGGTCCATCGCCCGGGCGGCCACGATCAGCGCGTGCGTCGAGTCCAGCCCGCCGGACACCCCGATGACGACCTTCGGGCCGCCGATCGCGCCCAGCCGCTGCTGGAGACCCGCGACCTGGATGTTGTACGCCTCGTAGCAGTCCAGGGCGAGCCGGTCGGCGTCGGCCGGCACGAACGGGAAGCGCTCGACCCGGCGCTGGAGCCCGAGGTCGGTCGTCGGCGGGTCGAGCCGGAACGTGACGCGCCGGAAGTCACCCGTGCGGGCCGCGTGGGTACGCCGGTTGTCGTCGAACGTGCCCATCCGGTGCCGCTCCTGCCGCAGCAGGTCCAGGTCGACGTCCGCGACCGCGTACTGGTCGTCGAGCGGGAAGCGGTCCGACTCGGCGAGCAGGACGCCGTTCTCGTAGATCATGGTCTGGCCGTCCCACGACAGGTCCGTGGTCGACTCGCCCAGACCGGCCGCCGAGTAGACGTACGCCGCCAGACAGCGCGAGGACGCCGCCCGGCACAGCAGCCGACGGTCCTCCGCCCGGCCGACCGTGATCGGGCTGCCGGAGAGGTTGGCGAGCACGGTCGCCCCGGCCAGCGCGGCCTCCGCGCTCGGCGGCACCGGCACCCACATGTCCTCGCAGATCTCCGCGTGCAGCACCAGCCCCGCCACGTCCTCCGCCGCGAAGAGCAGGTCGGTCCCGAACGGCACCTCCTCGCCGCCGACCCGGATCGTCCCGCCGCGCTCGTCGTCACCCGAAGCGATCTGCCGCTGCTCGTAGAACTCGCGGTAGTTCGGCGGGTACGACTTCGGCGCCACGCCGAGGATCCGGCCGCGGTGCACGATCACCGCGCAGTTGTAGATCCGGTGGCGATGGCGCAGCGGGGCGCCGACGACCAGCACGGGCAGCAGCTCCGCCGACCCGGCGACGACCGTGCCGAGCGCCTCCTCGACCTCGTCGAGCACCGCGTCCTGGAGCAGCAGGTCCTCGATCGAGTAGCCGGTCAGGCCCAGCTCGGGGAAGACGGCGACGGCCACGCCGTCCCGCGCGCACGCGCGGGCCTGCCGCAGCACCGCCTCCGCGTTGGCCCGCGGATCGGCGATGACGGTGTGGCCCGTGCACGCGGCGACGCGGGCGAAGCCGTGCTGGTAGATCGACCAGAAGTTCAATGGACTGCGGCTTTCTGCTGTGGCGTTCTGCTGTGCGTTCTTCGGCGGGTCAGCGATCTCCTACGCCTTCGAGCATAGATCTCCTGCTCAGGCGGGCCGCTCCCCGTGCCAGGACCGCCACAGCGCCGCGTACGCCCCGCCGGCCGCGACCAGCTCGTCATGGGTGCCGAGCTCGGTGAGCAGACCGCTCTCCATCACCGCCACCCGGTCGGCGTCGTGCGCGGTGTGCAGCCGGTGCGCGATGGCGATGACCGTACGGCCCTGAAGTACGGCCGCCAGGGCACGCTCGGTGTGCCGGGCGGTCGTCGGGTCGAGCAGCGCCGTCGCCTCGTCGAGGATCAGGGTGTGCGGGTCGGCCAGCACCACGCGGGCGAGGGCCAGCTGCTGGGCCTGCGAGCCGTCAGTGCCGTGGCCCCCGTCGCCCAGCGCCGTGGCGAGGCCGTCGGGCAGCCGGCGCACCCAGCCGTCGGCGCCGACCGCCGTGAGCGCGGCCCACAACTGCTCGTCCGTGGCGGACGGCTCGGCGATCCGCAGGTTGTCGCGGACCGTGCCGAGGAAGACGTGGTGCTCCTGCGTCACCAGGACGACCTGGCGGCGCAGCTGCTCCGGGCCGAGCGCGACGACCGGGACGCCGCCGACCGTCACGGAGCCCGCGGTGGGCGCGTCCACGCCCGCCAGCAGCCTGCTCAGGGTGGTCTTGCCGGCACCGGACGGGCCGACCACGGCGAGGCGTTCGCCCGGTCGGACGGTCAGGTCGACGCCGCCGAGGACCTCGCCGCCGCGGTCGTAGGCGTAGCGGACGCCGGTCACCTCGATCAGGTCGTCCGCCGGGGTGGGGGAGTCGGCGTCGGTGGCTCTCGGGGCGCCTGCCAGGCCCTCCACGCGGGCGAAGGAGGCGCCGCTGCTCTGGAGTTGCTCGACGCGCATCAGGATCTCGTCCAGCGGACCCACCATCTGCTGGAGATACAGCGCGGCCGCGACCACCGTGCCCAGGCTGATCGTGCCCCGCGCGTGCAGCGCCCCGCCGACGAGCAGGACCGTCGCCACGGGCACGAGATAGGCGATCTCGACCGAGGGGAAGAACACCGAGCGCAGGAAGAGCGTGTGCAGCCGGGTCCGGCGGGACGTCTCCAACGCGTCCCGGCTCGCCGCCACCCGCCGCCGCTCCAGCCGCAGCGCCTCCACCGTGCGCGCGCCGGACGCGGTCGCCGCGAGGATCTCCGCGACGTCCGAGGTGGCCGAGCCCTCGGCGAGATAGCCGGTGCGGGCGCGGCGCAGATACCAGCGCAGCACCGGCCACAGACCGGCCAGGCCGAGCAGACCGCAGGCGCCGAGCAGGGGGTCCAGCACGAAGACGGCGCCCAGCAGGAACAGGACCTGTACGGAGTTGATGAGCAGCTCCGGCCCGGCGTCGCGCAGGGTGGTGCCGACGGCCGCCACATCGGCGGTGCCGCGTGCGGTGAGGTCCCCGGTGCCGGCCCGTTCCACCACCGACGCGGGCAGGGCGAGGGTGCGGTCGACGAACTCCTCGCGGACGCGGGCGAGGGTGCGTTCGCCGAAGCGGTGGCCGACGTAGCGGGCCCAGCGGGCCAGCAACAGCTGGGCTGTTGCCGCTATCAGGATCGCCAGGGCGAGTTTGTCGACGGACGTCACGTCTGCGCCGCGCTTGACTTCGTCGATGATGCGGCCCACCAGGTAGGGGCCGGCGAGGCCGGTCAGGGCTGCGAGGGCGTTGAGGGCGAGGACGGCTGTGAAGGACTTGGCGTCGGCCTGGATGAGGCGGGTGGTGGCTTTGCGGACGTCTTTGGGGGCGGCGATGGGGAGGGCTGTGCGGGAGAGGGGGCGGGGGTCGGGGTCGCGTGCCGGGTGCGGGCGCGTCGTGGCTTGTCGCGCCCCGCGGCGGAGCCGCTTATTGGCACAGCCCCGCGCCCCTTTGGGGTGTTTGGCCTCCGTCACTTGGCAAGCTCCTCGGCGTCTTCGTCCCTGGCCACCAGGGCTCGGTAGCCCGGCTCGGCGTCAAGCAACTCGCGATGGGTCCCCGTTGCCGTCACCTTGCCGTCGACCAAGTAGTGGACCGTGTCCGCTCGGTCCAGGACCAGGGGGGACGTCGTCGTCACCAGCGTCGTGCGGCCCCGTCGCGTCGTGTGCAGGCGGTCGGCCACGCGGGCCTCGGTGTGGGCGTCCAGGGCCGAGGTCGGTTCGATCGCCAGCAGGATCTCGGGATCGGCCAGCAGGGCGCGGACCAGGCGGACGCGTTGGCGTTGGCCGCCGGAGAGGTTGCGGGCCTGGGCGTCGATCGGCGTGTCGAGGCCGTCGGGCAGGCCCCGGACGATGTCCTCGGCGACCGCGGTGCGCACGGCCTCCGCGATCGTCGCCTCGTCGCGCTCCGTGGGGCCGCAGACCAGTTGGCGCAGGGTGTCCGCGAACAGGTCGGCCTCGTGGTCGGCGACCAGGATGTGCCGTCTGAGCTGCGGCAACGCGATCTCGGACAGGGGTACTTCGCCCCAGCTCGCCGCGGACGGGGTGTAGCGGCCCAGGCGGTCGACGACGGCCACGGCGTCGGCGGGCAGTGCCCCGGCCAGCGCGGTCAGGCGGCCCGGCAGCACCCGGACCCCGGACCCGGGGTCGTACAGCACCGCAGGTTCGGCCGGGGCGTCCCGGGTGCCGGTGTCCGGCAGCGGCTCAAGGCGCAGGAACCGCACGACCCGCCGCGCCGCCACCACGCCACGGCTGACCTGGTAGCCGCACTCGATGAAGAACGCCACCGGCCCCACCAGTACCGCCACATAGCCGTACACCGACACCAACTGCCCCACGGTGATGTCCCCCTGGGCGGCCAGCCGGGCCGCGAGCCAGGTCACCACCGCCAGGAACAGCGTCGGCAGCCCCACCCCGAGCGCCTGCACCCAGCTGGTCACCGCGCCGACCCGGTACCCCTGCGCCCGCAGCCGCTGCGAGTCGCGGTGGAAGGCGTCGGCCACCAGTCCCTTGCCGCCGAGGCCGTTGAGGACGCGCAGCCCGCCCGCGAGGTCGGCGATCCGTGCGGTCAGCACGCCCTGCCGCTCCCGGTACTCCGTCTCCGTGCCCTGGAGGCGCCCCAGCAGCGGCCCGACGAGCACGCCGACCAGCGGCATCCCGAGCAGCACCACGACGGCGATCGGCACCGACACCGAGACCAGCAGCCCGGCGATCACCAGATAGGCGACGATCGCCCCGAACCCGGGGCCGACGACGGTCAGGGACTGGCTGATCGTCTGGACGTCGCCCACGCCGATCGTGACGACCTCCCCGGCCCCGATCCGGCGCGGCAGCGCGGCACCGAGGCGTACCGCGTGCCCGATCAGCACCTTGACCGTGCGGAAGTTGGCGTCCATCCGCACCCGGGTCATGGTGCGGTGCCGCATGATGCTCAGCCAGGCGTTGAACGCGCCCACCGCGAACAGCGCGCCCGTCCACCCCGCCAACGCGCCGTAGTCACCGGCCGTCAGCCCGTCGTCGACGGCACGGGACATCAGATACGGCGTCGCCGCCAGCAGCACCATCCACACACTGGAGATCAGCGCCCCGACCACGGACCGCGTCGCCTGGCGCATGACGAGCCACCACAGATACCGCCAACCTCCCCGGCAGTCGGGCTCGCCCGGATCCTCGTACGCGTCGATCACCTGTTGTCCCCCCGGAAGGTCACGCCAGACTGTCCCGCCACGCCCGGTGCAGATCCGCGAACCTGCCCGTCCCCGCGATGAGTTCGGCGGGCGTGCCGTCCTCGACGATCTTCCCGTGCTCCATGACCAGTACGCGGTCCGCGATCTCGACCGTGGACAGCCGGTGGGCGATGACGACCGCCGTACGCCCGTGCAGGACCGTCGACATCGCGCGCTGCACGGCCCGTTCGCCGGGGATGTCGAGGGAGCTGGTCGCCTCGTCGAGGATCAGGACCGCCGGGTCGGCGAGCAACGCCCGGGCGAAGGCGACGAGTTGACGCTGACCGGCGGAGATACGGCCGCCTCGCTTGCGTACGTCGGTGTCGTAGCCCTCGGGCAGGGAGCTGATGAAATCATGCGCGCCGATGGCCTTCGCGGCCTGCTCGATCTCCTCGCGGGTGGCGTCGGGCCGGCCGATCGCGATGTTCTCGGCGACCGTGCCGGAGAACAGGAACGCCTCCTGCGTCACCATCACCACCCCGCGCCGCAGCTCGGGCACGGCCAGCTCGCGCAGGTCGACGCCGTCGAGGAGGACCCGGCCGTCGGAGGGGTCGTAGAACCGGGCGAGCAGCTTGGCCAGCGTCGACTTGCCCGCGCCGGTGGAGCCGACGACCGCGACCGTCTGCCCGGCCGGCATCGTGAGGTCGAAGCGGGGCAGCACCTCGCCGCCGGTGCGGTAGCCGAACCGGACGCCGTCGAAGACGACCTCGCGGCCGGGGTGCTCGGACGCGCGTGCCGGGAGCTGCCTGGGCGCGGACGGCTCGGGCACGGACGGCGTCTGGGCCAGCAGCCCGGCGATCTTCTCCAGGGACGCCGCCGCCGACTGGTACGAGTTGAGGAACATGCCGAGCCGGTCGATCGGGTCGTACAGCCGCCGCAGGTACAGCACGGCCGCCGCCAGCACACCGAGGGCCAGCGTGCCGCCGGCCACCCGGTAGGCGCCCCACAGCACGATCCCCGCGACCGCGGTGTTGGCGACGAGCCGGGAGCCGACCACGTACTGGGCCATCTCCAGCAGCGCGTCGCCGTTCGTGCGCTCGTGCCGGCTGTTCAGGGTCCGGAAGTCGGCGTCGTTGGCGGCCTCGCGGCGGAAGGCGCGCACCGGGCGGATGCCGTTCATCGTCTCGACGAACTTCACGATCACGGCCGCGATGGCGGTGGACCGCAGGGTGTACACACGCGCGGCACGCCGCCGGTAGCGCCGGACCAGGAGGTACAGCGGCACCAAGGAGGCCACGGCGACCGCGCCGAGGCCCAGGTCGAGCCAGAGCAGCATCGCCGAGATGTAGACGAAGGACAGGATGACGGTGACGAGTTCCTGCAGGCCCTCGTCCAGCAGCTCGCGCAGCGACTCCACGTCGGTGGTGGAACGGGAGATCAGCCGGCCCGAGGTGTAGCGCTCGTGGAAGTCGAGGCTCAGGGCCTGGGCATGGCGGAAGATACGCCCGCGCAGGTCGAGCAGCACGTCCTGGTTGACGCGGGCCGAGAGCAGGATGAACGCGTACTGGAGGGCGCCGGACGCCAGCGCGCACAGCAGATAGCCGACGCCGACCGCGACCAGCGGCCCCAGGTCGTCGCGCCGGAACGCCGGTACGGCCGAGTCGATGGCGTACGCCACCAGCAGCGGGCCCGCCTGCACGGCCGCCTGCTGGAACAGCAGCAGGAGCGTGGTGACGGCGACGCGGGCCTTCATCGGGGCGAGCAGGGAGCGCAGCAGGGCGGAGGTGGCGCCCGGGGGAGTGGGCAGGACGTCGCGGTCGAACGGGTCGTCCGGAGTGCGGGGGTCGGCGGGGGCCGGCTGGTCCTCGCCGGGCTGGTCCTTGCCCTGTGCGGTGGCGGTGGTCGCCGTCATCGGTCGGCCTCCTCGGTCCCGGCCATGAGGTGGGCGTACTCGGCGTTCGTGCGCAGCAGTTCGTGATGGGTGCCGACGGCGGCGATACGGCCTTCGGAGAGCAGGGCGACGCGGTCCGCGAGCAGCACGGTGGAGGGTCTGTGGGCGACGATCAGGGCGGTGGTCTCCGCGAGCACGTCCCGCAGGGCGGCCTCCACCGCGGCCTCGGTGTGCACGTCCAGGGCGGACAGCGGGTCGTCGAGGACGAGGAACCTGGGCCGGCCGACGACCGCCCGCGCGAGCGCGAGGCGCTGGCGCTGGCCGCCGGAGAGGCTGAGGCCCTGCTCCCCGACCTGGGTCCCGGTGCCGTGCGGCAGGGTGTGCGCGAAACCGGCCTGCGCGACCGCGAGCGCCCGCTCCAGGTCGGGCTCTCCCGCGCCGTCCGCGGCACCCATGAGAACGTTGTCCGCGACGCTGGCCGAGAACAGGGTGGGCTCCTCGAAGGCGACCGCGACGAGTTCGCGCAGCGATTCCCTGGGCATGGCGGAGATGTCGTGGCCGTCGAGGGTGATGTGGCCGGACGTCACCTCGTGGAGGCGGGGGACGAGGGCGGTCAGGGTGGTCTTGCCGCTGCCTGTCGCGCCTACGAGGGCCATGGATTCGCCGGGGCGGATGTGCAGGTCGATGTGGTCGAGGGTGGGTGGGGAGTCTTCCGGGGCGTCGGGATAGCGGAAACGGACGTTGTGGAAGCGGAGGCCGTCGTTGTCGGCCGCGGGCTCGTGGGGGCTGGTCGCGCCCCGCGGCGGAGCCGCATGTCGACTCAGCCCCGCGCCCCTTTGGGGGGCGTCCCTTTCCGGCGTTCCATCCGGCTCCGGCGTTTCGTCCATCACCTCGAAATAGCGCTCCGTCGCCGTCGCCGCCTCCTGGCTCATCGCCAGCAGGAAGCCGATCGAGTCGACGGGCCAGCGCAGTGCGAGGGCCGTCGACAGGAAGGCCACCAGCGTGCCGGCCGACAGCTCCCCGTCCGCCACCTGGATCGAGCCCAGCACCAGCGCCGCCCCGATGGCCAGTTCCGGCAGGGTCACGATGACGCCCCAGATCGTGGCCAGCAGCCGGGCCTTGCGCAGTTCCGTGCCGCGCAGGGTCCGGGACAGCTCCCGGAACGCCCGGGCCTGACTGCGGTGCCGGCCGAAGCCCTTGACGATGCGGATCCCGAGCACGCTCTCCTCGACGACCGTCGTCAGATCGCCCACCTGGTCCTGCGCGCGACGCGCCACTGAGGCGTACCGCTTCTCGAAGACCACGCAGGTGACCATCACGGGCACGGCCGGGACGAGGATGACCAGGCCCAGGGTCCAGTCCTGGAGCAGCATGATGATCACGCCGACCAGGATCGTCACGCTGTTGACCAGCAGGAACGTCAGTGGGAACGCGAGGAACATGCGCAGCAGCATCAGATCGGTCGTGCCCCGCGACAGCAGCTGTCCCGACGCCCACCGGTCGTGGAACGCCACCGGCAGCCGCTGCAGATGCCGGTACAGATCCGCCCGCATCGACGCCTCGACACCCGCCAGCGGCCGCGCCACCAGCCACCGCCGCAGCCCGAACAGCAACGCCTCCCCGAACCCGAGCAGCAGCAGATACAGCGCGCCGAGCCACACTCCGGCCGGATCCCGGTCGGCGACGGGACCGTCGACCATCCACTTCAGGACGAGCGGGATGACCAGCGCCAGGCAGGAGGCGACGATCGCCACGGCCGCGGCGGTGAACAACCGCACCCGCACCGGCCGCACATACGGCCACAGCCGCAGCAGCGTCCGCACGGCGGAACGGTCGGTCCGGTCGGTTCGGTCAGGACTTTCCTCGGCGGTTGCACGTGTCGTCACCATCAGCAGCGAGCCTACGGATCGCCACTGACAGTGCCCACCGAGTTTTGGCCGGTCCGCCATCGGCCGCTGGACCTACGACCTGCGTGTTCGAGGGGTCGTACCGGGCCGGGCGGTGAGAGGTCGTACGGCACCGTCAACCGATCGGCCGATGCGCCTTCGAGCGCGACGGCCGATGTGCGGCACCCCGCACCGCCGCGACCCTGATGCCATGTCCGTCATCGAAGTCACCGATCTGCGCAAGTCGTACGGCGGCCGGACCGTCATCGACGGCGTCTCCTTCAGCGTCGACGAGGGTGAGATCTTCGGCATCCTCGGCCCGAACGGCGCCGGCAAGACCACCACCGTCGAGTGCGTCGAGGGCCTGCGTGTCCCCGACGCCGGCCGCGTCCGGGTGACCGGCCTCGATCCCGTCGCCGAGCACGACAAGGTCGCTCATGTCCTGGGCGCCCAGCTCCAGGAGGGCCGCCTCCAGGAGAAACTCACCGTGCGCGAGGCGCTCGAGCTGTACGCCGCCTTCCACCCGCACCCCGCCGACTGGCGCCCCCTCGCCGAACGCCTGGGCCTGGCCGACCGGCTCGGCACCCGGTTCGGCAAGCTCTCCGGCGGCCAGAAGCAGCGCCTGTTCATCGCGCTCGCCCTGGTCGGCAACCCCCGGATCGTCGTCCTGGACGAGCTGACCACCGGCCTCGACCCGCGGGCCCGCCGGGACACCTGGCAGCTCATCGAGGAGGTGCGGGACAACGGGGTCACCGTCCTGCTCGTCACCCACTTCATGGAGGAGGCGCAGCGGCTCTGCGACCGGATCGCCGTGATCGACAAGGGCCGTGTCGCCGCCCTGGACACCCCGGCCGGGCTGATCCGCCGCTCCGCCGGAGCCACGGTGATCACCTTCACGCCGTCCGCACCGCTGGACGAGGGGGAGCTGAGCGCCCTGCCCGAGCTGGCTTCCGTACAGCTGAGGGACGGCCGCGTGACTCTCGCCGGCAGCGACGAGACGGTCAACGCCGTGATCACGCTGCTCGCCCGCCACCGCATCACCGCCCACCAACTGCGCGTCAGCGACGCCACGCTGGACGACGCGTTCCTGGACCTCACCAGGACGGACCTCACGGAGACCACGTCATGAACACCGCCGTACTGCGCACCGAGGCCCGGCTGCTCGCCCGCGAACCGGGCAGCCTCTTCTGGATCCTGGTGTTCCCGCCGCTGCTGCTGGCGATCCTCGGCGCCGTCCCGGCGTTCCGCGAGCCCCAGGACGGGCTCGACGGTCTGCGCGTCATCGACACCTACGTGCCCGTGGCCGTGCTGGTCGGCATGATCGTCGCCGGTGTGCAGTCGATGCCGACTGGCCTGACCGGCTACCGGGAGCAGGGCATCCTGCGCCGTATGTCCACCACCCCGGTCCGGCCGTCGGCGCTGCTGTCCGCGCAGATGCTGGTGCACGCCCTGGCCGCAGTGCTCTCGGCGCTGCTGGCGCTCGCGGTCGGGCGGTTTGCCTACGACGTACGACTGCCGCAGCAGCCGTACGGCTATCTGCTCGCGCTGGTCCTCGCGGTGCTCGTCGCGCTCGCCCTGGGATCGGTCATCGCGGCGGTGTCCCGGACGGTGAAGATCGCGGGGGCCGTCGGGACGGCGGTGTCCTTCCCGATGCTGTTCTGCGCGGGAGTGTGGCTGCCGGTGCAGGCCATGCCCGACGTCCTGGCCGACGTCGTCGGGCTCACGCCGTTCGGTGCCGCCGCGCAGGCCCTGAACGATGCCATGGTGGGCGACTGGCCCGGCTGGACCCACCTGGGCGTCACGGCCGGCTGGACCGTGGTGCTGTCGGTGGTGGCCGCGCGCTGGTTCCGCTGGGAGTAGGGGGCGGGCCGTGCAGACTGAGCCCATGGGGGCGACACGCGGCAGCGAACAGTGGTGGACCCGGTTCGAGCGGTGGGGGCCGTACGCCCTGCTGGGGACCGGGCTCGTCATCTCCGCCGCCACGAGGGACGTCATCCCCATGGACCGGGCGGCGTGGAGCACCGTCGCGCTGCTGGTCCTCGCCGCGCTGGGACTGCAGATGTGGTGGGAAAGGATGCCGAGCGGGCCGTCGGCCGCGGGCGCCTGCTACTTCGTGGCGCGCTGGGCCATCGCCTTCGTTCTCACCTGGCTCAATCCCTTCTTCGCCTTCTACGCCATCCTCGGCTACTTCACCGCGGACCGCCTGCTGCCCCGGCCGCTGGTGAAGCCCGGACTGTTCGCCACCGCCGTCGTCATGGCCGGTTCGAACGTCGGCGGCATGTCCAACCTGCGGTCGTGGACGGTCTGGGCGGTGTTCGCGGCGGTCCTCGGCGCGCACGTCGGGATGACTGCCGTCTTCGCCCGGTTCGCCGAGAAGGAACAGGAGCACGTCGACGCCCAGGCCGCGACCATCGCCGAACTCGAGCGCACCAACACGGCGTTGCAGCAGGCGCTCGACGAGAACGCCGCCCTCCACACCCAACTCCTCGTCCAGGCCCGGGAAGCGGGCGTCGCGGACGAGCGCCGCCGCCTCGCCGCCGAGATCCACGACACCATCGCCCAGGGCCTGACCGGCATCATCGCCCAGCTCCAGGTCGTGGCGAGCGCCCCCGACCTGGCGACCGCCCGCACCCACCTCGACCGCGCCGCGACCCTCGCCCGCCACAGCCTCGGCGAGGCCCGCCGCTCCGTGCACAACCTCGCCCCCGTGGCCCTGGAGCACGACGGACTGCCGCAGGCCCTGAAGAGCACGGTCACCGAATGGGCCGAACGCACCGGCGTGCGCGCCGACTTCACGGTCACCGGCGCCGCGGAACAACTCCACGACGAGCTCTCGGCGACCCTGCTGAGGATCGCCCAGGAAGCCCTCTCCAACGCGGCCCGGCACGCGCACGCCACCCGCGTCGGCGTCACCCTCTCCTTCCTCGGCGACGTCGTGATCCTCGACATCCGCGACGACGGCCGGGGCTTCGACCCGCTCGCCCTCCCCGAGCGCTCCCGCACCGGCGGCTTCGGCCTCGCCGGCATGCGCGCCCGCGCCGAACGCATCGCCGGCTCCCTCACCGTCGAGTCCGAGCCGGGGCACGGCACGGCGCTGTCGGCTCGCGTACCGTTGGTCCGCCATGACCAGTGACATCTCGCTGTTGATCGTCGACGACCATCCCGTCGTACGGGACGGTCTGCGCGGCATGTTCGAGTCCGCGCCCGGATTCACCGTCCTCGGCGAGGCGTCGAACGGCGTCGAGGCCGTCGACCGCGCCACCGCCCTCGACCCGGACGTGATCCTCATGGACCTGCGCATGCCGGGTGGCGGCGGCGTCGACGCCATCCGGGAACTGACCCGCCGCGCCGCCCGCGCGAAGGTTCTGGTCCTCACCACGTACGACACCGACTCGGACACCCTGCCCGCGATCGAGGCGGGCGCGACGGGCTATCTGCTGAAGGACGCCCCGCGCGACGAACTCTTCACGGCCGTCCGCGCGGCGGCCGAGGGCCGCACGGTCCTCTCCCCGGCCGTCGCCTCCCGCCTGGTCTCCGCCGTCCGCACCCCCAAGGCTCCCGGCAACGAACCCCTCTCCACCCGCGAACGCGAGGTCCTCGCCCTGGTCGCCAAGGGCACATCCAACCGCGACATCGCCCGCGAACTCTTCATCAGCGAGGCCACCGTCAAGACCCACCTCACCCACCTGTACGCCAAACTGGGCGTCAAGGACCGGGCGGCGGCGGTGGCGACGGGGTACGAGCGGGGGATCCTGGGCCGACCGGGACGGAGCTGACTTTCGTCGCCCCCCGCCGCCCCTACCCGTCCCATCCCCAGGGGCTCGGCCCCTTCGACCCCGGGTCGTCCTTCGGGGGGCCGGCCGGTGGGGGCTGGTCGCGCCCACGCGGCGGAGCCGCAAATTGACACAGCCCCGCGCCCCTTTCTGGGGCTCCGCCCCAGACCCCGCTCCTCAAGCGCCGGAGGGGCTGGATTTGCCGGGCCGGGGCTGGATCTTTCAGCCCGTCCGGCGCTTGAGGACGAGCCATTGCCGTCCCGACCCCCCACCCACCCGCAGGGGGCTGCGCCGGCCCAGGCATCTTCAGCCCGTCCGGCGTTTGAGGACGAGGCCCGCAGGGCCGGCAGCGGGGGTCTGGGGGCGCAGCCCCCAGGGACGGGACGGGTAGGGGCGGCGGGGGCGAGGCCTCCTCACGCGACGGCCCGCAGCAGCAGCACCGCCCGCTCCGGCACCGTGATCGCCGCCCCCGCCCGATGCTCCACCCCCGGCGCCTCCTCCTGCTCCTCCCGCGACGTGTCGACGACCACCTCGTACCGCTCCGCCCACGGCGGCCCCGGCAGCACGAAGCTCACCGGCCGGTCCCCGGCGTGCAGCAGGGCCAGGAAGCTGTCGTCGAGGATCGGCGCCCCCCGCTCGTCGCGGCCCGGGATGTCCCGCCCGGACAGATACATGCCAAGCGTGGCGGCGGGCGCGTACCAGTCCCGTTCCGTCATCTCCGTCCCGCGCAACGTGAACCATGCCAGGTCCCGCAACCCGTCGGCCGAGTGTGCCCGCCCGGAGAAGAAGGCCCGGCGACGGAGCACGGGATGCCGGTGGCGCAGCTCGATCAGCCGGGAGGTCAGGTCGAACAGGGCCTTCCAGCCGGGGTCCTCCAGCAGCCCCCAGTCCAGCCAGCTGATCTCGTTGTCCTGGCAGTAGGCGTTGTTGTTGCCCCGCTGGGTGCGACCCAGTTCGTCGCCGGCGACCAGCATCGGCACGCCCGTCGACAGCAGCAGGGTCGTCAGCAGGTTCCGCAACTGCCGTCGCCGCAGCGCCCGGACGCGTTCGTCGTCCGTCTCGCCCTCGGCCCCGCCGTTCCAGGACCGGTTGTCGTTCGACCCGTCCCGGTTGCCCTCACCGTTCGCCTCGTTGTGCTTGCGCTCGTAGGACACCAGGTCGCGCAGCGTGAAACCGTCGTGCGCGGTCACGAAGTTGACGGAGGCGTACGGCCGCCGCCCGCCCCACGCGTACAGGTCGCTCGACCCCGACAGCCGGTACCCCAGATCCCGTACGTCCGGCAGCGCGCCCCGCCAGAAGTCCCGTACGGCATTGCGGTAGCGGTCGTTCCACTCCGTCCACAGCGGCGGGAACGCGCCCACCTGGTAGCCGCCCGAGCCCACGTCCCAGGGCTCGGCGATCAGCTTCACCCGCCGCAGCACCGGGTCCTGCGCGATGACCGCCAGGAACGGCGACAGCATGTCGACGTCGTGCATGGAGCGGGCGAGCGCGGCCGCGAGGTCGAAGCGGAAGCCGTCCACGCCCATCTCCGTCACCCAGTACCGCAGGGAGTCCGTGATCAGCCGCAGGACGTGTGGCTGCACCACGTGCAGCGTGTTGCCGCAGCCCGTGTAGTCGGCGTACCGGCGCGCGTCCGACTGCAACCGGTAGTACCCGCGGTTGTCGATGCCCTTCAGCGACAGCGTCGGCCCCAGCTCGCCCGCCTCCGCCGTGTGGTTGTAGACGACGTCGAGGATGACCTCGATCCCGGCCGCGTGCAGCGCACGCACCATCCGCTTGAACTCGCCGACCTGCCGCCCCGTCGTACCGGAGGCGGCGTACGCGGCGTGCGGGGCGAAGTAGCCGATGGAGTTGTAGCCCCAGTAGTTGCGCAGGCCCTTGCGCAGCAGATGGTCCTCGTGGGCGAACTGGTGCACCGGCAGCAGCTCCACCGCCGTCACGCCCAGCTTCACGAGATGCTCGATCGCCGCCGGATGCGCGAGACCGGCGTACGTGCCCCGCAGTTCCTCCGGGATCCCGGGGTGCAGCTTCGTGAACCCCCGCACATGCACCTCGTAGATCACCGAGTCGGCCCACGGCGTCTTCGGCCGGCGGTCGTCCGCCCAGTCGTCGTCATCGTGGACGACCACGCCCTTCGGGACGTACGGCGCCGAGTCCCGCTCGTCGCGCACCGTGTCGGCGACATGCTGCTGCGGCCAGTCGCGTACGTGCCCGTACACCTCGGGCGGCAGACTGAAGTCGCCGTCCACCGCGCGGGCGTACGGGTCGAGGAGCAGCTTCGCCGGGTTCCAGCGGCCGCCGGTCCACGGGTCCCAGCGGCCGTGCACCCGGTAGCCGTAACGCTGACCCGGCATCACCCCCGGCACGAACCCGTGCCAGATCTCGTGCGTCAGCTCGG
This sequence comes from Streptomyces sp. NPDC028907, assembly GCF_055564995.1. Lineage (NCBI taxonomy): Bacteria > Bacillati > Actinomycetota > Actinomycetes > Kitasatosporales > Streptomycetaceae > Streptomyces > Streptomyces sp. NPDC028907. The sequence continues at coordinate 17,957 of NZ_JBVHVE010000028.1, read as the reverse complement.
TCAGCCCGGCCCGTGTCTCCTTGCCCTGGTCGTCGAACAGACACAGCTCGACGGCTTCCGCGCCCCCCGCCCACAGCGCGAAGTTGGTGCCCGCCACCCCGTCCGGGCCGACCCGGAAGCGAGCGCCGAGCGGCACGGGCGCGCCGGGCCACACGGGCACGGCAGGGGCCTTGCGCCGCGCGCCGTTCACGACGGCGGCCGGGCGCCCCTCCTCAGCGGCGACCGCCCCCGCCACCGCCTCCTGCTCGGCTGCGCTCGACACCTGTAGGCCTCCCACGGCTCAGGGACCACACGCATGTGGAAGGAGAGCCCCGGCGTCCCGGTCCGCGGCTCCCCATCGCGTAGTCCTCCCACATGTTCTGCCCACCGGCCGGGCAAGCGACCCCGGAGAAGTCGACCGCACCCCGGGGGCGCGGAGCCGTATCCGTCCGCGGCTCCGCCCGCGTGGGCGCGACCAGCCACGGCGAACCCGCGGACGGCCGAGGTCCGGCCCGGCACCTCGCGGCGGAGCGCCCCGGCGCCGACGTTTCCCAGGGGCCGCCCCGGTCGTTGGGGTGTTCGTGAGGCATGTACAAGGGCGCGCGCGGCGCGCGGGGGCCGCATTGGCCGCCGTACTGACATGGGCAGGACTGCTGGCCGGAGCCGCCGGCTGCACTACGGACGGCGGTGGCGTCGACCAGATGCTGGGCAAGGCGCCGGCGCCCGAGGACGTCATCCGGGTCACCCCCGACGATGACACCAAGGGCGCACGCCCCGACGACCGACTGCTCGTCCGGGTGGTCAGCGGGCGCCTGGAGTCGGTGAAGGTCGTCAAGTCCCAGGACGCCCAGGAGACCCCCGTCCCCGGGCACATCTCCAAGGACGGCCTGCGCTGGGAGCCCGAGGACCCCGGGCTGGCGCTGGCCGCCAAGTACACGATCGACGCGGTGGCCCTCGACGGCCACGGGCGCCGCAGCGCACGGCACACGACCTTCACCACGTACGTCCCCGACGAGCGGTTCATCGGCTACGTCGCCCCGGAGAACCGCTCCACCGTCGGCACCGGAATGATCGTCTCCCTGGAGTTCAACCGCGAGATCGAGAACCGGAAGGCCGTCGAACGCGCCGTCCACGTCACGGCCGAGCCCGCCGTGGAGATCCGCCCGCACTGGTTCGGCAAGGCCCGCCTCGACTTCCGTCCCGAGCACTACTGGAAGCCCGGCACCCGGGTCACCGTCGCCCTGCGGCTGCGGGACGTCGAAGGGGCGCCCGGGGTGTACGGGCAGCAGTACAAGACGTTCTCCTTCACCATCGGCCGCCACCAGGTCTCCGTCGTCGACGCGGCCCGGCACACCATGGAGGTCCGGCGCGACGGCGAACTGCTCACCACGGTGCCGATCACGGCCGGCGCCCCCAAGAACACGACCTACAACGGCAAGATGGTCGTCACCGAGATGCTCGAACTGACCCGGATGAACGGTGCGACGGTCGGCTTCCGCAAGCCCGACGGCAAGAGCGAGTACGACATCCCGGACGTCCCGCACGCCATGCGCCTCACCGACTCCGGCACCTTCCTGCACGGCAACTACTGGGCGGACGCCTCGATCTTCGGTCAGAGCAACGTCAGCCACGGGTGCGTCGGGCTCAGGGACGTCAAGGGCGGCGGCTCCGAGACGCCCGCGGGCTGGTTCTTCGACCGCAGCCTGATCGGGGACGTCGTCGAGGTGGTCCGCAGCAATGACAAAAAGGTCGCTCCCGACAATGGCCTTGGAGGGTGGAATATGGGCTGGAAGGAGTGGAAGGCGGGTAGTGCGGTGAAGTAACAGGACAGGGGGGTGGGTTCGGGGGTGAGTTCCCCGAACGACTCGACCGACCGGCTATCGGCCGATGTTGGAACTGAACGGTGACAATCGCGCGGCGCCGACGCACATGACCTTGTGGTTAATATGCGCCGGTGCGCGCGGGAAACGCGTGGGGGCGCGGGCCTGACCAGGGCCCGGGGAGGGGAGAACGACTTGAACGTGCGGCCGATATCGGGGGCGTCGGTTGACGCGGTGAACGCGAGGGGCGGCGCGGGCGGAGGGCGTCGGCGCAAGCAGATGGCGGTGCTGGCCGGGGCGCTGCTGCTCGCCGTCACCGCGTGCGGCGGGGGCGGCGGTTCCACGACGGGGGCCGGCGACGGGAAGGGCGAGGACTCCAGTACGGCGGAGGCCAGGAAGTCCCAGGCCGTCGTGACGATAGCGCCGGGGGACGGCGCCAAGTCCGTCGAGACCAGCGGCGCGCTGAAGGTGACCGCGGCCAAGGGCAGGCTGACGGACGTCGAGGTCAAGGACGCCAAGGGCAACGCGATAGCCGGGAAGATATCCGGCGACGGCGGCACCTGGACGCCGTCCACGCATCTGGCGGCCGCCACGAAGTACACGGTGCACGCGGTCGCCAAGGACTCCGACGGCCTGGAGGCCGCCAAGGAGGCCGACTTCACCACCCTGACCCCGAAGAACACCTTCCTCGGCAACTTCACCCCCGAGGACGGCTCCAAGGTCGGCGTCGGGATGCCGTTCTCGATCCGCTTCACCCGGGGCATCACCAACCCCGACGACGTCGAGAAGGCCATCACCATCAAGACCGAGCCGGCGGTCGAGGTCGCGGGCCACTGGTTCGGCAACGACCGCCTCGACTTCCGTCCCGAGAAATACTGGAAGGCCGGCACGAAGGTCACGGTCGACCTCAACCTCGACGGCGTCGAGGGCCGGCCCGGGGTCTACGGCGAGCAGGACAAGAAGCTCTCCTTCACCATCGGCCGCAACCAGGTCTCCGTCGTCGACGTGAAGACCAAGAAGATGAAGGTCATGCAGGACGGCAAGGTCATCAAGACCATCCCCGTCACCACCGGCAAGCCCGGGTACGACACCTGGAACGGCCAGATGGTCATGACCGAGAAGTTCGTCGAGACCCGGATGAACGGCGACACGGTCGGCTACGACGGCGAGTACGACATCGAGGACGTCCCGCACGCCACCCGGCTGACCGACTCCGGCACCTTCATCCACGGCAACTACTGGGGCGGCGGCGCCTTCGGCAACTACAACGCCAGCCACGGCTGTATCGGCCTGCGCGACGTCAAGGGCGCGTGGGACAAGGGCACCCCGGCCGCGTGGTTCTTCAATCACTCGATGATCGGCGACGTGGTGGTCGTGAAGAACTCCAACGACGCGACGGTGGCTCCGGAGAACGGGCTGAACGGCTGGAACATGTCCTGGGAGAAGTGGAAGGCGTAAGCCCACGGCGTTCCACGGCCCCGGTGCCTGCCTCGATGTGAGGTACGGCACCGGGGCCGTACTCGTTGGTCCCCGTGCTGTGCCTGCCTGGGGGACAACCCCCAGACCCCCGGCCGAGTGTGATCGACCGCACCCGAGCCCTACCCGTTAGTCCCCGTTAACCTGCCTCCATGACCGTGAATCTCGAAGTCGCCGAAGGCGTCGGCACCCTCCGCCTCGACCGTCCGCCGATGAACGCGCTGGACGTCGCCACCCAGGACCGGCTCAAGGAACTCGCCGAGGAGGCGAGCCGGCGGGACGACGTACGGGCCGTGGTGATCTACGGCGGGGAGAAGGTGTTCGCGGCGGGCGCGGACATCAAGGAGATGCAGGCCATGGACCACACCGCGATGGTCCTGCGCGCCCGGGCCCTTCAGGAGTCGTTCACCGCGGTGGCCAGGATCCCCAAGCCGGTGGTGGCGGCCGTGACCGGCTACGCCCTCGGCGGCGGCTGCGAGTTGGCGCTGTGCGCGGACTTCCGGATCGCCGGGGACAACGCCAAGCTGGGCCAGCCCGAGATCCTGCTCGGTCTGATCCCGGGCGCGGGCGGCACCCAGCGGCTGGCCCGTCTGATCGGCCCGTCGAAGGCGAAGGACCTGATCTTCACGGGCCGGATGGTGAAGGCGGACGAGGCGCGGGAGCTGGGCCTGGTGGACCGCGTGGTGGCGCCGGACCAGGTCTACGCCGAGGCGCACGCCTGGGCGGCGAAGCTGGCGCAGGGCCCGGCGATTGCGCTGCGCGCGGCCAAGGAGTCGATCGACACGGGTCTGGAGACGGACATCGAGACGGGGCTCGCGGTGGAACGGGGCTGGTTCGCCGGTCTGTTCGCGACCGAGGACCGGGAGCGGGGGATGCGGAGCTTCGTGGAGGAGGGTCCGGGGAAGGCAAAGTTCCTCTGAGGGGCGCCGGGCGCGCGGGCCGCGGGCCGGGAACTCCCGGTCCGAAAGTCCGCCGAACCCCTTGCAATTGACAGGACGTCTGATTCCGGGTCCCTCGATGGGGCGGTTTATGGGAGCCTTAAGGCAACCTTAAGCGTGCCTTGTCGAGGGAGCCTGTCGATTGCCTCCAGTGGACCCTTCGTCGCAGGTCAGCCAGGCTGTGGGCGGCTCCGAACTGCCTCTGTCATATGCCGACCGAGTCGTACGGAATGAGCGCTTCCGGGGGGTGTATTCCTCGGGAACGGCCCCGGAGGGCCCGACGGGCGGCCATGATGGGGGCATGGCGGGGCTGGAGGGTGTCGAACAGCCGCGGGGACACAGCCGTGCGACCACGGCGCGCTGGTCGCCGGCGGTCGAGGATGAAACTGCCGCGAAGGCGCTGGAGCTGTTCGGCAACCCCACGGAGGCTGAGGTCCCGCTGCCGTCCCGCCCGGAATCCGCCGCCACGGCACGACGTCTGGCGCAGGTGGTGGTCCTGAGTCAGTGGGGCCTGACCCCGAAGATGACGGAGGACGCGGTCCTGCTCGTCTCGGAACTCGTCGGCAACGCCGTCCGCCACACCGGCGCCCGCGTCTTCGGCCTCCGTATGCGCCGCCGCCGCGGCTGGATCCGCATCGAGGTCCGCGACCCCTCCCGCGGCCTGCCCTGTCTCATGCCGGTCCAGGAGATGGACATCAGCGGCCGGGGCCTGTTCCTGGTCGACAAACTCTCCGACCGCTGGGGCGTGGACCTGCTGCCGCGCGGCAAGACGACGTGGTTCGAGATGAGGGTGGCCGACCGCTGACGGTTGCCTCCGGGTTGAGCCGGCGAGGCTTCGTCGGCCCAGGCACTTTCGGCCCGTCCGGCGTTTGAGGGTGAGGCATGGAGGGCCGACAGCGGGGGTCTGGGGCGCAGCCCCAGGGAGGGGACGGGTAGGGGCGGCGGGGGCGAAAGGCGCTGGTCCGGCGACCCGTGCGGGCGGGTTATCCGGCAAATCGTACATTTTCTGGTGTAAAGCTCATTAAATGGTCGAAGTTGTCGCCCCCACCCACCCCGGAAGACCTGCTGATGAACCTCATGCACCGCACCCTCCTCGCCGGCGTCGGCCTCGTCGCACTCGCCGCCTGCGGCACCGAGCCCGCCCGGGACCGGACCCGCCCCACCGACCCCCACGGCACCCAGGCCGCCATCCCCGCCCCGGAGAAGAAGGAGACCGTCCGGGGCCTGCCCGGCATGCCCCCCGTCCTCGATCCGAAGGACGTGTACGCCGCCGACCGCCCCAACAAGCTCTCCCCGGTCGTCAAGGACTTCCCGTCCCGCGTCTACGTCCCCAACACCGAGTCCGACACCGTCTCCGTCATCGACCCGAAGACGTACAAGATCATCGAGACCATCCCGGTCGGCCGCCAGCCCCAGCACGTCGTCCCGTCCTGGGACCTGAAGACCCTCTGGGTCAACAACAACCGCGGCCACACCCTCACCCCCATCGACCCGAAGACCGGCAAGGCGGGCAAGGAGGTCGAGGTCCACGACCCCTACAACCTCTACTTCACGCCGCACGGCAAGTACGCCATCGTCATGGCCTCCCTCGACCGCGAACTCGTCTTCCGCGACCCGCACACCATGAAGCGGATCAAGACCGAACCCGTCACCTGCTACGGCGTCAACCACGCCGACTTCTCCCTCGACGGCCGCTACTTCATCGTCTCCTGCGAGTTCAGCGGCGAACTGCTGAAGGTCGACACCCAGAAGATGAAGGTCGTCGGTCAGCAACGGCTCCCCTTCGACGGCGCCATGCCGCAGGACGTCAAGGTCTCGCCCGACGGCAAACGGTTCTACATCGCCGACATGATGGCCCACGGCATGTGGGTCCTGGACGGCGACAAGTTCGACGAGCCCACCCTCCTGCCCACCGGCAAGGGCTGCCACGGCCTCTACGTCAGCCGCGACTCCCGCGAGATGTACGTCTCCAACCGCGGCGAGGGCAGCGTCTCCGTCTTCGACTTCACCAAGAACAAGCTCACCAAGAAATGGCACCTCCCCGACGGCGGCAGCCCCGACATGGGCGGGGTCTCCGCCGACGGCAAGGTCCTGTGGCTGTCCGGACGGTACGACTCCGAGGTGTACGCCATCGACACCCGCACCGGCGAGCAGCTCGCCCGCATCCCGGTCGGCAGCGGCCCGCACGGCCTCGCCGTGTACCCGCAGCCGGGCCGCTACTCCCTGGGCCACACGGGCATCTTCCGGTAGCGGAAGGCCAGTTGCCCCCCGTGCACGTTGACCGGCGGTCAGCGGACACGCCGCCGTACGGGTGAGGATCCGGGCCGCATCCCCGCCGGCCCGGAATCGTGCTCCCCATGATCACAACTCGCCTGCGGCGGCGTGCCGCTGCCGCCGTCCTGTCCCTCTCGGCCGTCTTCGCGACGACGGCCGCCACGGCCCCAGCGTCCCCCGTCTCGGCTCCCGCGACCGCCGTCAGGGCAGCCGCCCCGGCCGCCGCTCCCGCCCCGGCGGCCTGTCCCGTCCAGTTCGACGACCGGATCAAGGCGGCCGTCGACCGCCGTGTCGAGGTCGACCGCATCACCCCCGACCCGGCATGGCGCACCAGCTGCGGCACGCTCTACCGGGCCGACGGCCGCGGCCCGGACATCGTCTTCGAGGAGGGCTTCAAGCCCAAGGACGTCGTGGGCGGCCAGTACGACCTGGAGCAGTACGTCCTGGTCAACCAGCCCTCCCCGTACGTCTCCACGACGTACGACCACGACCTGTACAAGAACTGGTGGCGATCGGGCTGGAACTACTACATCGACGCCCCCGGCGGCATCGACGTCAACAAGACCATCGGCGACACCCACAAGTGGGCCGACCAGGTTGAGGTCGCCTTCCCCGGCGGTATCGCCCGGAAGTACATCATCGGCGTCTGCCCGGTGAACAAGACGACCAAGGTCGAGATCATGAGCGGCTGTCAGAGCAACCCGCACTTCGAGGCCTGGCACTGAGCAGCAACTCCGCGCCGACCGGACGGTAGCCGGCCGCCTGGAACGCCCGCACACTGCGGGCGTTCCCCGGCGCGACCTGCGCCCACAGCGGCTCCGTGACGAGATGCCGGGCCGCGCTCGCCAGCCGCCGCCCAAGCCCCCGGTGCCGTACGTCCTCGTCCACCTCGACGGAGACCTCCAGCCGCCCGGCGACCCCGCGCCCCGTCACGAGCACGCCGCCCTCGGCCGCCCACGCGCGCACGTCGTCCCGCCGCCGACGGGCGTAGACGATCCGGGGATGGCCGGTGTCCTCGATCTCCCTCAACTCCGACGCGAGCGGCGGCTCACCCGGCAGCGGGTCGCCTACCAGGACCGCGTCGACGGTCTCCGCCGCACGGCCCGTGCGCTCCATCAGGGCCGCCAGGAAGAGCGGGTTCAGCGTCGCTGACAGGGCGTCGCAGTCGAGGCCGCGCAGGGTCTCGTACACCCACATCGGATCCTCGTCGGTGACGACGACGGAGTGCGCGGTGAAGGACAGGACGCCCGCGGTCCGTTCGCAGGGCTGGGGGACGACGGTCGTCCGGCCGTCCGCGGGCGGGAAGACACCCCGCGCCGCCGCGTCCAGAATGTCCCGCAAGCTCTCCACCACGGCCGCCACCCCCGCGCCCTTGAGTCTCCACCCACTGGAAGGCCCACACTCCCAGACATGATCGAAGACGGCACCGCCCTTTTCACCATCGGCGAGCTGGCCCGGACCACTGGCCTGACCGTCCGGACCATCCGCTACTGGTCCGACGAGGGCGTCCTGCACCCGGTGACCCGCTCCCCAGGTGGCTATCGGCTCTACGACGCCGAGTCCGTCGCCCGCCTGGAGCTGATCCGCACGCTGCGCGAACTGGGCCTGGGCCTGGCCGACGTACGGCAGGTGGTCAGCGGCGAGAAGGACGTGGCGTCGGTCGCGGCCGCGCATGTGGCCGCGCTGGACGCGCAGATCCGGTCGCTGAAGGTGACCCGGGCGGTGCTGTCGACCGTGGCGCGACGCGGCTCGACCGCGGAGGAGATGACGCTCATGAACAAGTTGGCGCGACTGTCGGCCGCCGAGCGGCGACGGATCCTGGAGGAGTTCGTGGACGAGATGTTCCACGGACTGGACACCGCGGACCCCGTGATCCGCGACCGGATGCGGGAGATGGCCGTGGACCTGCCGGACGAGCCCACGTCCGAGCAGGTGGACGCCTGGGTGGAGCTGGCCGAGCTGCTGCAGGATCCCCGCTTCCGGGCGCGGATGCGCAAGGTGGCCGAGTTCAACGCGGCCGGCGGCGGGGCCGATGCGCCCGCCGGGGCTTCGATGTGGTTCTCCCGCAAGCTGGTGCACCTGGCAGCCGAGGCGCGGGCGCGGGGCATCGCACCCAAGTCGCCCGAGGCCGAGCGGATCCTGCGGGACCTGCTCGGCGACGCCGCCCCGGCCGCCGTGCTCGAACGCCTCCGGTCGAGCGTGAGCGACGAGGTCGCCCGCTACCGCGAGCTGCTGGCCGCGGTGAAGGGCCAGGGACCCGCCGCCGCGCACCGCGCCGAGTTCGCCTGGGTGGTCGCCGCACTGGAGGCGCGGACGGGCGGTTAATCTGACCTTCGGCAGCAAGCCAGCACAACACGACAGACGTGAGTAAAGGGGCGGACCGGTGGCGCACATCGACATCGAGGAAGCACGCAAGCAGTTCGAGCGCATCGATGCGGACGGTGACGGCACCATCACCGCCGCCGAGTTCAAGTCCGCCCTCGCGCAGGGCGGCGACTGGAACGTGACCGAGGCGGTCGCCGAGGCGATCATCAAGAGCCGCGACCTCAACGGCGACAAGCTGCTGTCGTTCGACGAGTTCTGGGCCTACCTGAACAAGTGACCCGTGCGAAAGGGGCGCCCGCCGGCCCGCGCGGCGGACGGGCGCCCCTTCGTCATGTCCGGCGCCGGACCGACACCGTCCAGCGACCGCCGTGGCGTTCCAGGGGCGAGCGGCAGGTCGAAGCACTTGCCGACCTGGTCGCCGGTGAGGACGCACAGGGCCATGGACATCGACCACGACCATGCGTGTTGCCCGGGTAGGCGGAGCAGCGGTGAGTGCGTGCGGGGCCCGATCTGCAGCAGCTGCAACTTCCGTGCACTGGGCTGGTACGAAGCTCTGCCGCCCGAGCTTCGTACCTTCGATCTGCTCAACACGTACCTCTCTGATCCGCCCGCCAAGCAGCTCAGGACGAAACTGGCTATGTCGGGTGACCGACCGTCATGCGTTCTCCGCCCACTCCCGCAGCGCGGCCTTGCTCGCGAAGTTCGCCACGTTCTTGTCCAGCGGGTTGTCGGTGTACTGGTGGAAGCGCCACTTCGCCTGGATGCGGGGCTTTCCTGCCGTCACGTAGTCGGCGATCCAGAGGCCGTCGCCGGCGTATGACGTCGTGTCGACCGTCAGCCAGTAGTGCCTGTTGGCGTAAAGAATCACCGGATTGTTCGGCCGCTTCTCCTTCACCTTCCGGATGAACAGATCCTTCTCCGCGTTGCTCGCATGCGTCCCCGAACTCGTCGTCTCCCAGTCGACGGCGAGGATGTCGCCGGCCCGCTCGGGGGCCTTGCTCACGAAGTAGTCCGCCTGGGCGGAGAGGTTGCCGGGCCAGAGGAAGTGGTAGAAGCCGACGACCAGGCCGGCGTCGCGTGCGCGTTTGGTCTGGGCGGCGAGTTTGGGGTTGATGTAGGAGCGGCCCTCGGTCGCCTTGATGAAGACGAAGGAGATGCCGTCGGTGTCGTAGGACGAGGACTGGTACGCGCTGACATCGATGCCACGGATCATGGGGGAACTCCCTGAAGTGCTGGTGAGGGGGGAGGAGTTGGACCGGGTGGGGTGTATGCCCCACCGTGGCATGGCTGACGCGTACCTGACGGGGAATCGCCGACATTCGGTCGTGTGGGGGAGGGCGATGGACCGGAGACAACTATCCGGCCGGGTGCACCCGCATCACGCGGACGCCGCGGCGCTGGAGCTTCGCGACGGTGTAGTCGCGTCGCCGCCACGCCCGGAGGGCTCCGCCGACCAGGTCCTCGGCCTCCTCGCGCCGAAGGTGTCGGTGCCTGTTCTTGACGAGCGGCGGCCGGTAGCCGGGCACCACGTCGAAGCCGTGCACTTCGGTGAACGACTCGCCGAACCCGTCCGTGGCCGCGAAGTAGGTGACCCAACGGGCGTGGTCCTCGAACCGGGTGGGGTGCACACCGGGCCGGCCGAGCACCAGGTCCGCCACGATGGCGGTGACCTCCGGGCACTTGTTGGTGATCGAGGCCACGGGATCGTTGGCCAGGTCGCCCATGACGACGATCGGCTTCTGCGCGTTCTCGGGCCGGAAGACCCGCACGTGGTAGTCGGCATGGCCGTACCAGTCCGGTGACCGGTAGGGCAGCGCGTACTGGTCGATCACCAGCACCGCCTCGTCGGCCAGCGTGGGCTCGGACTTGCGACGGAACAAACTCATGTCTGTTTCCTCAGCAACGTCGTGATCTCGGCGCCCACGTCCTCGGTGAGCGCACCCTCGCAAGGGATGCCAAGGATTTCCGCGAGCTGCCGGCCGTGCAGGTCGACAGCGGACTCGGCGAGTTCCGCGAACGCCGCTCCCGCGATCCGCGCCCGCCGCCACGCCGTGGCGGCCGTGACGGCACCGGCGACCGCCGAGGGCCACCACACGGCACCCACGGCGAGGTAGCCGACGGCCCACACCATCAGCCTGGCCGCGGCGGCGAGCCCGGCGCGGCACGCGGCGATCTCGGCGCGCACGTCCTCGGCCAGCGTGAGCCAGATACGTGGCCACACGGAGGCGATGTCGAGCCCGTAGGCCCTCCAGACGCGTGTGTCGACGGCGGCGATACGGTCGCCGAGCCAGAACGGGCGGGTCGGCGCCGTGATACCGATCCCGTTGCGCCGGGCGTTGAGCTCCTGGGCCCGTGCCGCGGCCGGCGCCGCTTCCGCGGTGCCCTCGGCCCTGGCGGCTTCCACCAGAGCGTGGTTGAACGCCGTTTGCGCGGCGTCCCACCGCCGCCGGCGCCGGTCGGCGAGCCATCGGGGCCGGGTGGCGAGCCACAGCCGTTCCACCGCCACCCCCAGCGCGGTGGCGGCCAGGCCCAGGCCCGCCGAAGCGGCCAGCAGTGCGGTCAGAAGGAGGATGAGCGTCCCGGTGTTGTGCAACGCGGGCTCGGTCGACAGTTCATTGAGCCGGGTGAGCAGCAGGCCGGTGTCGTGCCAGTGCCGGTGCCGGAGCGTCACCCCGACGGCGGCCACGCTCAGCAACAGCACACTCGGTCCGAGCAGCAGGGCGATCCACCGCTCGGCCAGCTTGCCCCCCAGCGCCTCGAGGAACCGGGTCATGACCGCAGCCTCGTGAGGACCATCGGCTGCCGCTGCGCCACGCACAACGGCGGTTCCGCGCCCGGCGCCTCGACCCGGGTGCAGACACCGCCGGGACATGCCAGCACCTCGAGCACGCGGTGTCCGTCGCCCGCGCCGGGAAACCGTTCGTAGGAACGGACCGGACTCAGCCCCGCGGCGTGCCCTGCCCTCAGCAGCCGCTCCTCCAACTCGTCGAAGTCGTCGGCGAGTTCACCGGGCGCCACGCCGCCGCACACGCGGCGGACGATCGACTCGGCGAGCGCCCTGACCGCTGGCGAGGTCCGAACCGGGTCGGTATCGTCGGCCAGACGTTGGCACAACACGGCCAGTTGGTCAGCGGTCATCGCAGTGAGGATAGTTGCGGAGTGACCAGCCCGACACCCTTGGACAGCGAGATCGAACTCAACCGGGCCCGGGCGGCGCAGGGTTCGCTGAACGCGATGAACGACCTGGCCATGGGGTTGCGCGACCGCTACCGGCGCACGGGGGACACGGCTGACCTGCTGGAAGGGATCGCGCAGTTGCGGACCGCCATCGGTTACGTGCCGGATCACCCGGTCAGGTACCCCTTGCTGGTCGGCCTGAGCAACCTGCTGCACGACCACTTCCTCTGCTTCGGCGACCTGTCCGTGCTGCACGAGGCCCTGGCCGGCTGCGACGAGTCGATCCCGCTGCTGGACGAGGAGAACCGGCTCGTGGCGGCGATGGTGCGCAGCGAGACGCTGATCCTGCTGGGCGAGCACACCCGCGACCCCGCGTACGTGGACGAGGCCGTCGAGTCGGCGTCACGGCTGCCGCCAGTACCGGCCGTGCGGTACGTGCTGGGCAAGGCGCTGTACGTCCGGCACGAACTGACCCACGACCACACGGCACTGCGCGACGCGGCCCGCGTCCTGGAGGAAAGCGTTCTCGCGACGCCCCCCGACGATCCCCACTACGCGCTGCGGCTCAACCAGTTGGGCGACGTGCTGCAGCGGTCCGCGGAACTCACGGGTGACGAGTCCGTGCGGGAGACCGCCGTCCGGCACCTGCGGGACGCGATGGCGCGCGTTCCGAGCACCTCACACGCACTGCGGCACCACAAGGTCGATCTCGCCGCCGCGTTGCGCGACCGCGGCAGAAGGACCGGTGATGTCTCGGCGTTACGGGAGAGCGTGGCCCTGCTGCGCGAGGTGCTCGAGGCGACCCGGCCGGATGGGCCCTTGTGGGCGAACCGCTGCGAGAACTACCTGATCGCCGTGTGTGACCTCGTCGCACAGACCGGCGAGATCGACGTGCTGGACCAGGCCGTGGAGATCGGCCGGTCAGCGCCCGGCGGGAGCGGTCGGACAGGCATGATCCCACTGCTGCTGGGGCTGCTGCACAACGAACGGTTCCGGCACACGGGGCTGGAACGCGACCTGGGGCAGGCTGTCGCCGCGTACACCGAGGTCGTCGAGACGGTGCCGTACGGCGAACGGATCCACGCGGTCGCGCTGGGCAATCTGGGCCGGGTCTGGTTGTCCGAGTACGAGTTCAGCGGCGACCTGGAGGCGCTTCACCGGTCTGTCACGGCGCTGGGCAGCGCGGCCCGGGCGAGCGCTCCCGGCACGAAGGAGCGCGGAGAGGTCCAGCTCAACCATGGCGGCGTTCTGTACGCCCAGTACGAACGCACCCAGGATCCCGCGGTCCTGGCCTCGGCGGGCCGCGCCTTCCGTGAGGCGGCGGAGACCGAGGCGCTGCAGCCGATGGGGCGGATCAAGGCCGCACGGGCCTGGGCGCACACCGAGGTCGAGGCCGGGCGGTGGGACCGGGCCCGGGACGCCTACGCGTTCGCGGTCGGCCTGCTGCCGCTCGTGGCGCCGCGGCGTCTTGCCCGCGTCGACCAGCAGCGGGCGCTGATGGAACTCGACGGCCTCGCCGCAGACGCGGCCGCCGGCGCGTTGCAGACGAACGACCCGGAGACCGCGGTGCGGCTGCTCGAACTCGGCCGTGGCGTGCTCGGCGGGCAAGTGCTGCAAAGCCGCAGCGACCTGTCCCGCCTGCACGCGGTGGCGCCGGCACTCGCCGAACAACTGGGCGCCGCGTTCACCCGGTTGACCCCGTCCGGGCATCTCATGGGCGCCGCCGCGGACGAGCGGCACGACCTGGACGTCCGGTTGCGGCACCTGCTCGACGAAGCGCGTGCGTTGCCGGGGTTCGCGGACTTCCTCGCCCCACCCGAGCTCGACGACCTGCTGGAGTCCGCTGTGGACGGGCCCGTGGTGCTGATCAACGTGAGCGGACTCCGCAGTGATGCGTTGATCGTCCGGCCGTCGGGCATCACCGTGGTGGAGTTGCCGGGCGTGACACCGGACTCCGTGGCCGCCCAGGCGGACGCGTTCGGCGCCGCGTTGGCCGCGTCGACCCGGCCCGGTGCCGGCGAGGCCGGTGCCCAGGCCACCGTCACGGGTGTGCTCGGATGGCTGTGGGATTTCATCACCGAACCCGTGCTGAAGAGGCTCAGGCACACGGGCCCGCCGTCGGTCGGCTGGCCGAGGGTGTGGTGGTCGCCGGTGGGACAGCTGGCGCTGCTCCCGATCCACGCGGCCGGCCGGTTCCCGGACGGCACGTCCGTCCTCGACCGGGTGGTGTCGTCCTACACACCGACGTTGCGGGCCTTGCGGCATGCCAGGGCACAGCACGTCCGGGCTGGCGGAGATCTGGTGATCGTGGCGGTCGCGGAAGCATCCGGTGCGCGGGCGCTGCGCGGTGTGGAGCGGGAAGCGAGCAGGATCGCGGCGCTGACCCCGGCCACGAGGCTGGACGGCGCGGAGGCGACGGCCGACTCGGTCCGCGCCGCACTGATGTCCCACGCGTCCGCGCACTTCGCGTGCCACGCGGCGAGCGATCCCGACGATCCGTCGGCCGGTCACCTGCTGCTGCACGACGGGCCGCTCACGGTGCTGGACGTGTCCGCGCTCGACCTGTCCGGTGTCCGGCTCGCGGTGCTGTCGGCATGCGAGACGTCCCTCGGCACCCACCGGATCCCGGACGAGAGCCTGCACCTGGTGTCGGCGTTCCAGCTCGCGGGCTACCCAGCGGTCGTCGGCACACTGTGGCAGGTCAACGACCTCGTCGCCCGCAGGGTCGCCGTGGACCTGTATGAGGGCCTCGGTGAGGGCGAGGACGTCGCGGTCGCGCTGCACCACGCGGTGCGCCGCTGCCGCGAGCGTTTCAGCAGGAGCCCGACACTGTGGGCCGCGCATCTCCACTCCGGTCGGTGACCGGCCGGATCCACCCACGACAGGCTGTGACGGAGACAGGGGGAGACATGGCGTTCTGGAGAAGGAAGCGGAAGACCACCGACCACTACGTCGGTGACTTCGGCAGCGCCGAGATCAGCGTGACCGAGCGGCGGGGCGAGCTGCCCCTGATCGAGGTCGCGCTCTCGGTGACCGCCGAGTTCGCCCACGGTCTCGAATTCGAGCGCAAGCGCGAGGAACTCGGCCTGAACCACCCCGAGACGCTGCATGCCCTGCACGTGTACGCGGTCACGTTGGGCGCACTCCCCGGACGACGGGACGAGGCCGTCGAACTGCTGGAGTGGCTGGTCGCCGCCCGAGCGGACGACCAGGAGAACAGGCTGCCGGCGTTGAACGACCTCACCAGGCTGCTGCAGGACGGCGGCCACCTCGCCCTCGCCGAGGAGCGGCTGCGCGAGGCGCTGTCCGGCTGGGAACGGTTGCGCGGCCAGGACGACGAGCAGACGTTGCGGATCGCGTCGAACCTGGCGCAGGTCCTGACCGACCTCGGCCGCAGGGAGGAGGCGGAAGGGCTGATGCGGGACACGGTCTTCCGTCGCACCCGCACCCTCGGCGCGGCCCATCCGGACACGTTGAGCAGCAGAAACACCCTGGCGGGAACGTTGCGTGGTTCACCTGCCCGGCTCGCCGAGGCGGAGCAGATGTACCGGTCGATACTGGCCGACGCCGACGCCGACGCCGACGCCGACGCCGACGCCGACGGCATGACCGAAGTGACCCTGGCCGCGCAGCACAACCTCGCCGCCATCCTCACCTACCAGGGCAAACACGCCGAGGCACTCACGATGTACGGCAACCTGGTCGACGCCCGGTCGCGGTGGCAGGGCGACGACCATCAGCACACCTGGAACGCCCGGCGCAACTACGCCGCCGTGCTCAGCTCGCTCGGCCGTGTGACCGAGGCCGAGACACGGCTCACCGAAGCACTCGAGGGATTCCGGCGGGTCTACGGGCCACGGCACGCCGACACCCTCGGGGTACAGGTCTCCCTGGCGGCGACGAAGGCCAACCAGGGGCGCACCGCGGAGGCGGTGCCGTTGCTGCGCGACGCGATCGAGGGCTACCGGAGCACACACGGCCCGAACCACCCCCGTGTGCGCGAACTCACCGATGTCCTCGCGCAATTGAGCGGATGATCAGCGGCGCCCGGGCACCCGCGGCCTCAATGACACGTACCCGCAGGTCAGGCCGGTTCCCTCAGCACTCGATGATGTTCACAGCCAGCCCGCCCCGGGCCGTCTCCTTGTACTTCACCGACATGTCCGCCCCGGTGTCCTTCATCGTCTTGATGACCTTGTCCAGGGACACCTTGTGCGAGCCGTCCCCCCGCATGGCCATCCGCGCCGCCGTGACCGCCTTCACCGCGGCCATGCCGTTGCGTTCGATGCACGGGATCTGGACGAGGCCGCCGACCGGGTCGCAGGTGAGGCCGAGGTTGTGTTCCATGCCGATCTCGGCGGCGTTCTCGACCTGCTCCGGGGAGCCGCCAAGCACCTCCGCGAGCGCGCCCGCCGCCATCGAGCAGGCCGAGCCGACCTCGCCCTGGCAGCCGACCTCGGCGCCGGAGATGGAGGCGTTCTCCTTGAACAGCATGCCGATGGCGCCGGCGGCGAGCAGGAAGCGGACCACGCCGTCCTCGTCGGCGCCGGGCACGAAGTTGATGTAGTAGTGCAGGACCGCCGGGATGATGCCGGCGGCACCGTTCGTCGGGGCGGTGACCACCCGGCCGCCCGCCGCGTTCTCCTCGTTCACGGCCATCGCGTACAGCGTGATCCACTCCATGGCGAGCGCCTTGGGGTCGCCCTCGGAGCGCAGCTTGCGGGCCGTGTTCGCGGCCCGGCGGCGGACCTTCAGGCCGCCCGGCAGGATGCCCTCGCGGGACATGCCGCGCGACACGCACTCCCGCATGACCCGCCATATCTCCAGCAGGCCGGCCCGGATCTCCTCCTCGGTGCGCCAGGCCCGCTCGTTCTCCAGCATCAGCGAGGAGATCGACAGGCCGGTCTCCTGCGTCAGGCGCAGCAGCTCGTCACCCGTGCGGAACGGGTACTTCAGGACCGTGTCGTCGAGCTTGATGCGGTCCTCGCCGACCGCGTCCTCGTCGACGACGAAGCCGCCGCCGACGGAGTAGTAGGTCTTCGACAGCAGTTCCGCCCCGGACGCGTCGAACGCCCATATCGTCATGCCGTTGGCGTGGTACGGAAGTGCTTTACGGCGGTGCAGGACCAGGTCGTCGTCGAAGGAGAACGGGATCTCGCGCTCGCCGAGCAGCCGCAGCAGACCCGCCTGCTTGATCGCCTCGACCCGCTCGTCCGCCCCCTCCACGTCCACCGTGCGCGGCGAGGCGCCCTCCAGGCCGAGCAGCACCGCCTTCGGGGTGCCGTGGCCATGGCCGGTGGCGCCCAGGGAGCCGTACAGCTCGGCGCGTACGGCGGCGACGGAGTCCAGCAGATCCTCGTTGCGCAGTCGGCGGGCGAACATGCGTGCCGCGCGCATCGGGCCGACCGTGTGGGAGCTGGACGGGCCGATGCCGATCGAGAACAGGTCGAAGACCGAGATGGCCACGGTGGGACTCCTCAATACGGGGTGGAACAGGGGCGTGGGGTGTCCCGCTCACCTACGAGTGTGCGGGACACCCCACAAAAAGGGACTACTTGTTCAGACCGGGGTACAGGGGGTGCTTGTCGGCCAGCGCCTTCACGCGGGCCTTCAGGGCGTCCGTGTCGTACGACGGCTTCAGCGTCTCGGCGATGACGTCCGCGACCTCGGTGAAGTCCTCGGCCGTGAAGCCTCGGGTGGCCAGGGCGGGCGTGCCGATGCGCAGGCCCGAGGTCACCATCGGCGGGCGCGGGTCGTCGGGGACGGCGTTGCGGTTGACCGTGATGCCGACCTCGTGGAGCCGGTCCTCGGCCTGCTGCCCGTCCAGCTCGGACTCCCGCAGGTCGACCAGGATCAGGTGCACGTCCGTGCCGCCGGAGAGCACGTTCACGCCGGCCGCACGGGCGTCGGCGGCGGTCAGCCGCTCGGCGAGGATCCGGGCACCCTCGACCGTACGGCGCTGGCGCTC
>NZ_JBVHVE010000027.1:0-60386 GCF_055564995.1 Streptomyces sp. NPDC028907 | reverse complement strand
CCGTCCGGCGTTTGAGGACGAGGCCCGAAGGGCCGACAGCGGGGGTCTGGGGGCGCAGCCCCCAGGGATGGGACGGGTAGGGGCGGCGGGGGCGAAACCCTGGGCTCAGGCCAGGGCACGCCCCAGCACGTACACCGCCGGCGCCGCGGCCGCCAAGGGCAGCGCGACCCCCGCCGTGAAGTGCACGAACCGCGACGGGTAGTCGTAGCCGGCCACCCGATGCCCGACGAGCGCGCACACCGCGGCCCCGGCTCCGAGCAGCGCCCCACCGGACCCCACCCCGGCCATGGCACCGGCCACACCGCCCGCACCGGCCCCCGCGAGCAGGGCGACCGCCACCGAGGCCACCGTCGGCAACGGCAGCGCACGCACCAGCACCGTGACGGCGACCGCCGCCGCCCCCACGGTCACCGCATCCGCGTCGGCCGCGAGATAGCCGCCCGCGACGATCGCCAGCGCCGCCGAGACCACCGTCGCCATCAGCCCGTACATCCGCTCGTCCGGATCGGCGTGCGAGCGGAGCTGGAGGACCAGCGTCAGCAGCACCCAGACCCCCAGCGTGCCGAGGATCGCCGCCGGAGCGCGGTCGGCCACCAGCAACGCCACGTCCGCGGTCAGCGCCCCGGCGAAGGCCAGCGCGATGCCCTGCCGGGCGGGCCACATGCCGTTCAGCCGGAACCAGCCCGCCGCCGTCACGGCCTGGAGGACGACGAGCGGGACGAGGAGGGCGTACGACCCGATGGCCGCCGCGCCCGAGAGCAGCAGCCCCAGCAGCGCCGTCAGCCCGGCCGGCTGGATCCCCGGCTCGATGATCGGCGAACGGCCCTCCAGCCGGGCCCGCTGGGCGTCCGTGATGCGGGAGTTCCCGGCGACGGTCGCGGGGCCGTACCCGGGGCCCTGACCCGGCTCGGGCTCCCTCTCGGCGTGGGAGCGCTGGGCAGGGGTGGCGGGGGCGGGGGCCTGCTGGGCGTAAGCCGGCGGCTGAGCGTGACCGGGCTGGGCCTGCGGCTGGGCATAGGGCTGCGTGTGCGGGTGGGCCGGAGCCTGACCCTGCGGCACGCCACTCCACCCCTGCCCGGTCTCGCCGTATCCCGCATACGCCCCCGCGGTCGGCACACCAGCCCCCTGCGACGGCAGATAGGCCGTCTCCGCGGCCGAGGCCGGCGGGACCGGCGGCTGCACCTGGGTCTCCCAGGTCTGCCCCTGCCACTGCTGGGTGTGCTGCTGGGCTGCCTGCTGGTCGTCGTAGGCCTGCTGGCCCGGCCATCCCTGCTGCGGCGCGGGCTGCTGATACGGGTCGTACCCGTCGTACCCCTGATACGGCTGGTCGGTCATCGTCACCCTCCTGCGAACGGCGGGAGCACCTCGACCGTGCCGCCGTCGGCCAGCCGTACCGTCTCATGTTCGCGGGTGCCCACGGGGTCACCGTCGACGAGGAACGAGCATCGCTGCAGGACGCGCACGAGTTCACCGGGGTGTCGCTCGCGGGCGGCGTCGAGCGCCTCGGCGAGCGTGGCCGCGTCGAACGGATCCTCGGCGATCCCGGCCGCGGCCTTCGCGGCGGCCCAGTAGCGCACCGTGACCTTGGGCATGCGGTTCCTCTGTCGTTCGGCTGTGTACTCCGTCAGGCTAGCCGCCCTGTGCGCCGGCCCAGTCCCCGATGCGGGCCAGCAGTTCGTCGTCGGCCGCGTGCTCGGCGTGGCCCATGCCGGGCTCCAGCCAGAGTTCCCCGTGGTCACCGGCCGCCTCGGCCAGCATCCGAGGGTGGTCGAGGGGGAAGTAGCCGTCGCGGTCGCCGTGCACGATCAGCAAGGGGGTGGGCGCGATCCTCGGGACCGCCTCCACCGGGGAGAGCGGCACCGGGCTCCACTCCCGGTGGTGAATGCGGGTACGGAATCCGTAGCGGCCCACCAGACGTCCCTCGGGCCGGGTCACCAGCCAGTGGAGCTTCCGCATGGGAGCCGTACCCCGGTAGTACCAGCGGGCCGGCGCACTCACCGAGACCACCGCGTCCGTATGCGCCCCCGCGCGCCCTTCACTCCCTTCACGCTCCTCCCCGCCCTGCCGGTACAGCACCGCGTGCCGCAGCACCACCGAGCCGCCCATGGAGAAGCCGACGGTCGCCACGCGCGCGTGCCCGAGTTCGCGGGCCCAGCGCACCGCGGCCGCCAGGTCGAGCACCTCGCGGTCCCCGACCGTCGAACGGCCACCGGAGGCACCGTGCCCGCGGAAGGAGAAGGTGACGACGGCCCCGTACCGGGCGAAGGCCTCCACCACCCGTCGAACATGCGGCCGATCCACATCGCCCGTGAAGCCATGGGCGACGACGAACACCAGGTCACCGGCAGGTGGACGCGAGGAGTCGTATACAACCGCGGCCGGGTCGTATACGGAATCGACGGTCACGCCGTCGTCGGTGTGCAGAAACGTCCGCAAAGGTGTACGTCTGGTTGTCTCAGAGTGCGGACGAACCGTGGATCGTGCCACATGACCTGCCGGACCGTTGCTCATGTCGGCTATTCTGCTGGGCAGAGGACTCGGGCAGCGTAGCCCCCGGGTCCTTTTGTGCTTTCGGAAGCGTTGTATACGGCGCGGGAAACCTCAGGCGAACGCTCGTGTATGGGGCCTTTCGGGATCGCAGAGCAGTTCCGTACCGCACACGTCCTCGCAGGGACCGAGGAGGAACCAGACGTATGAGTTCTCTGCTGCTCCTGACCAATGCCCTCCAGCCGTCGACGGAGGTGCTCCCCGCACTTGGCCTGCTGCTGCACAACGTGCGCGTGGCTCCGGCGGAAGGCCCGGCACTCGTCGACACCCCCGGTGCCGACGTCATCCTGATCGACGGCCGCCGCGACCTCCCGCAGGTCCGCAGCCTGTGCCAGCTCCTGCGTTCGACCGGCCCCGGCTGTCCGCTCGTCCTCGTCGTCACCGAGGGCGGCCTCGCCGCCGTCACCGCCGACTGGGGCATCGACGACGTCCTCCTCGACACCGCCGGTCCGGCCGAGGTCGAGGCACGGCTGCGGCTGGCCATGGGCCGGCAGCAGATCGTCAGCGACGACTCCCCCATGGAGATCCGCAACGGCGATCTGTCGGTGGACGAGGCGACGTACAGCGCCAAGCTCAAGGGCCGGGTCCTCGACCTCACCTTCAAGGAGTTCGAGCTCCTCAAGTACCTCGCCCAGCACCCGGGCCGCGTCTTCACGCGGGCGCAGCTGCTCCAGGAGGTCTGGGGCTACGACTACTTCGGCGGCACCCGTACGGTCGACGTCCACGTACGACGGCTGCGCGCCAAGCTCGGCCCCGAGCACGAGTCGCTCATCGGAACCGTCCGGAACGTCGGTTATCGATTCGTTACTCCCGAGAAGGTCGAGCGCGCCGCCGACGAGGCCAAGGCCAAGGCTGACCGGGCAAAATCGGCGGATGCGGACGAGACGGCCGCTCTGGACGGCGCCGAGGTCCGTGCCGACGCCTAGCGGGCGCCCGGGCAGGGCGCACAGGGCGTCGCTCGCGCGCAGGAGAGTGACGGCCCGGCGCCAGGCGAGCGCCTTCACGCCCTGCCCAGAGCAGGTCCATCCGCGTAGACTCCGCGCGTGGCCAAGGTGACTCGGGATGACGTGGCGCGGCTGGCAGGGACTTCCACTGCCGTCGTCAGTTACGTCATCAACAACGGACCCCGGCCGGTCGCCCCGGCCACGCGCGAGCGTGTCCTCGCCGCGATCAAGGAACTGGGGTACCGGCCCGACCGGGTCGCCCAGGCGATGGCCTCGCGGCGCACGGATCTCATAGGCCTGATCGTGCCGGACGCCCGCCAGCCCTTCTTCGGCGAGATGGCACACGCGGTCGAGTGGGCCGCCGCCGAGCGCGGAAAGATGGTCCTCGTCGGCAACTCCGACTACGTCGGCGAGCGCGAGGTCCACTATCTGCGGGCGTTCCTCGGAATGCGGGTCTCCGGACTCATCCTCGTCTCGCACGCCCTGAACGACCTGGCCGCCGCCGAGATCGAGGCCTGGGACGCCCGCGTCGTCCTCCTCCACGAGCGGCCCGAGGCCATCGACGACGTCGCCGTCGTCACCGACGACCTGGGCGGCGCCCAGCTCGCCGTACGGCATCTGCTGGAGCACGGGTACGAGTACGTCGCCTGTATGGGCGGCACCGCGGAGACCCCGGCGGTCGGCGACCCGGTCTCCGACCACGTCGAGGGGTGGCGGCGTGCGATGTCCGAGGCGGGGGTCCCCACGGAGGGGCGGCTGTTCGAGGCGCCGTACAACCGTTACGACGCGTATCGCATAGCGCTGGAGATCCTGTCCGGGCCGCGGCGGCCGCCCGCGATCTTCTGTTCGACCGACGACCAGGCCATCGGTGTGCTGCGGGCTGCGCGGGAGCTGCGGCTGGACGTGCCGGGGGAGTTGGCCGTCGCCGGGTTCGACGACATCAAGGAGGCGGCGTTGACGGATCCGCCGCTGACGACGATCGCCTCGGACCGGTCGGCCATGGCTCGGGCCGCGGTGGATCTTGTGCTGGATGACGGGTTGCGAGTTGCGGGGTCCCGGCGGGAGCGGTTGAAGGTGTTTCCGTCGAGGTTGGTTACGCGGCGGTCTTGTGGGTGCGCGTAGCGCTCCGCTGGTTGAGCCGTCATTCGTCTGACGGTTGTGTGTGGTTGCTCGCGCCCACGCGGCGGAGCCGCATATTGATACAGCCCCGCGCCCCTTGGTTGGCTGCATGAAGCCTTTCTGAGAAGCCTCAGCCAGCCGCCCTGAACGGCCTTTACATCGGGCATACAGCCTTCTGCCGGGCTTCTCAGGCGGTGCTCAGGAAGCTCTCATGATCGGGCGACAAGCTCATTTCCATGACCGAGAGCTTCCGCCGCAGCGGCGACTACGACAACCCGTACCAGGGCGCTCCCGTGAACCCGGAGTGGCCGCCCCCGCCCGCGCACCAGCCGACGGCACCGACCGCTCTTCTCGCCGAACCCGTCGCCCAGCCGAGGGCACGGCGGCGGCCCCGTGGTCCCGTCGCTCTCATCGCGGCCGTGGCGATCGTCGCCGCCGCGATCGGGGGCGGCACGGCGTACGGCATACAGGAGCTGACCGGCAACGACACCGTCGCGGCCTCCAGTTCCACCAGCACCAACGTCGTCCCCTCCAGCCAGAAGGGCACGGTCTCCGGGGTCGCCAAGGCGGTCAGCCCGAGCATCGTCGAGATCAACGCGACCTCGAACGCCGGGTCCTCCACCGGCTCCGGCGTGATCATCACCGGTGACGGCGAGATCGTCACCAACAACCACGTCGTCTCCGGCGCGACCTCGGTCAAGGTGACCACCAGCGACGGCAAGACGTTCACCGCCGAGGTCGTCGGCACCGACAGCGGCAAGGACCTCGCGCTGATCAAGCTCCAGAACGCCTCCGGGCTGACGGCGGCCACGCTCGGCGACTCCTCCGGCGTCCAGGTCGGCGACCAGGTCGTGGCGATCGGCTCCCCCGAGGGCCTGACCGGCACCGTCACCAGCGGCATCGTGTCCGCGCTCAACCGTGACGTGACCGTCTCGACGGACGAGAGCCAGGGTCAGCAACAGCAGCAGGGCGGCGGCGGTTGGCCGTTCGAGTTCGGCGGCCAGCAGTTCAACGGCGACACCGGGTCGTCGACGACGACGTACAAGGCGATCCAGACGGACGCGTCCCTGAACCCCGGCAACTCCGGCGGCGCGCTGATCGACATGAACGGCAACATCATCGGCATCAACTCCGCGATGTACTCGGCCGCCGGCTCGGGTTCGTCCGACGCGGGCAGCGTGGGCCTCGGCTTCGCCATCCCGATCAACACCGTCAAGTCCGACCTGGCGAAGCTGCGGTCGGGTTCGCAGACCTGACTTCGTAGCGCCCTGAGCTGAAGGAGTACGTCATGATCCAGCAGGTTGAGCACACCGCGACGGGTGCCGGCGCGGCCGACATCGCCCTCGCCCTGGCCGTCGCCGGCGCCCTGCACGCGCCCACGGCCCCGTCCCGGGCGCCGGAGCTGGCGACCGCCCGCCCGGGCGCGGGCCGCAGGGCCGGTGCCGCCCGCGGCCGTCGCCGTACCGTACGAGGCTGACCAGGCCGAGAATCATGCGAGGCTGAAGGCGTTGAGCCGCTCAGCCCACCGTCCCACCGCACCCCGAGGATCCCGAGCCCATGAGCCCCGCCGATGGCGACCGTGACCCGCAGCGCATCCTGATCGTCGACGACGAGCCGGCGGTGCGTGAAGCACTCCAGCGCAGCCTCGCCTTCGAGGGGTACGACACCGAGGTCGCGGTCGACGGCGCCGACGCCCTGGAGAAGGCGATCGCCTACCGGCCCGACCTGGTCGTCCTGGACATCCAGATGCCCCGCATGGACGGCCTGACCGCCGCCCGCCGCATCCGTGGCGCCGGGGACACGACGCCGATCCTCATGCTGACCGCCCGCGACACGGTCGGCGACCGCGTGACCGGGCTGGACGCCGGGGCCGACGACTACCTGGTCAAGCCCTTCGAACTCGACGAGCTCTTCGCCCGGGTCCGCGCGCTGCTGCGACGCAGCTCGTACGCGGCGGCGGGCGCCGGTCCGGCGGAGGACGACGAGGCGCTGACCTTCGCCGACCTGCGCATGGACCTCGCCACACGGGAGGTCATGCGGGGCGGGCGGCCGGTGGAGCTGACCCGTACGGAGTTCACGCTGCTGGAGATGTTCATGGCGCATCCGCGCCAGGTGCTGACCCGTGAGCAGATCCTCAAGGCGGTCTGGGGCTTCGACTTCGAGCCGTCGTCCAACTCCCTCGACGTGTACGTCATGTACCTGCGCCGCAAGACCGAGGCGGGCGGCGAGCCACGGCTCGTCCACACGGTGCGGGGCGTGGGGTATGTGCTGCGGCAGGGTGGGGCGGAGTGAACAGGGTTCTGCGCCGGTTCCGGTCGCTGCCCATCCGGTCACGGCTGGCGCTGCTGGTGGCGGCGGCGGTGGCGTTCGCGGTGGCGGCGGTTTCGGTGACGTGCTGGTTCATCGTGCAGGGGAAGCTGTACGAGCAGGTGGACGAGGACCTGAAGAGGGTCGCGGCCATCAAAGGGCCGCAGCAGATCGCGCAGATCGGGGACGCGTACACCGAGTGCACGCAGACTCCGCAGCAGACACTCAACAACTTCCGGACCACCTACTCACAGGTGGTCAAGGCTGACGGAACCCCCTGCCTCCTCCCGAACTCGCTGGGCGTCGTCAACGTCACGCAGTCCGACCAGGACGCGATCAAGAGGGATGGCGACGGCTTCTTCCGCAACGGCACCAACGAGGACGGCGACGACCTACGTGTCCTGACGTTCCCCATCACCCTCAGGGACTCGGTCACCGGGGCCGAGTCGGACGCCGCCCTCGTGGTGGGCGTACCCCTGAAGGGCACCCAGGCCACCCTCAACGACCTCGCCCTGATCCTCCTCCTCGTCTCCGGCATCGGAGTAGTCGGCGCCGGAGCAGCCGGCCTCGCAGTAGCCCGCGCCGGGCTCCGCCCCGTCGACAAGCTGACCGAGGCCGTCGAACACGTAGCCCGTACCGAGGACCTGAGCGTCCGGATCCCGGTGGAGGACGAGAGCGAGGACGAGGTCGCCCGTCTCTCCCGCTCCTTCAACTCCATGACCTCCGCCCTGACCAGCTCCCGCGAACTCCAGCAGCAGCTCATCGCCGACGCCGGCCACGAACTCCGCACCCCCCTCACCTCCCTGCGCACCAACATCGAGCTCCTCACCCGCAGCGAGGAGACCGGCCGCCCCATCCCCGAGGCCGACCGCAAGGCCCTCCTCGCCTCGGTGAAGGCGCAGATGACCGAACTGGCGGCGCTGATCGGCGACTTGCAGGAACTGTCCCGCTCGGAGGGCCAGCGCGGCGAACGCGTCCAGGTGATCTCGCTGGAGGACACGGTGGAGTCGGCCCTGCGCCGGGCCCGCCTCCGCGGCCCGGAACTGACGATCACGGCCGACCTCCAGCCCTGGTACGTTCGCGCGGAACCGGCGGCACTGGAGCGCGCCGTGGTCAACGTCCTGGACAACGCGGTGAAGTTCAGCCCCGAGGGCAGCACGATCGAGGTCGCCCTGCACAACGGCGTCCTCACCGTCCGCGACCACGGCCCCGGCATCCCCGCCGACGAGCTCCCCCACGTCTTCGACCGCTTCTGGCGCTCCCCGAGCGCGCGTGCGCTGCCGGGTTCGGGGCTGGGCCTGTCGATCGTGGCTCGTACGGTCGAGCAGGCGGGCGGTCAGGTGACGCTGGCGCGGGCGGAGGGCGGGGGGACGGTGGCTACGGTGCGGTTGCCGGGGGCGCCTACGCCTCCGCCGGAGGCAGCGTAAGAGGCTCGGCTTCTTGCCAGAAGACCTCTTCGACCACGATCGTCGGATCGGGTTCCGCAGCGTGTGCAGCCATGATCGGTGTCCGCCTTCGACGCGCCGTGTCCACGACCACAGCCGCACTCATGAGATCACCGTGGCCGAGCCGAACCCATTTCCGTCCAGGTTTCCCGCCCGCTTCAATCGATGGCGTTACGCCTCGTCCCAGCGGAACAGGCGGGCGGCGAGCAGGGTCAGGACGGCGGCGAAGGCGAGCAGGCCGGCGATGACGGGCAGGGCCGCGGACCAGCCTTCCCCGCGGGACAGGACGCCCTGCAGCGCCTCGCCGAGATGCTTGAGCGGCAGGAACTGCGACACCGTACGAAGCCACTGCGGTGCGGAGTCGAGCGGGAAGAAGGAGCCGGAGAGGAAGGCCATCGGGAGGACGACGAGCTGGGCCATGCCGTTGGCGGCCTCCTCGGACTTCGCCCGGGCGCCGACGACCAGTCCGATGGACATGAAGGCCAGCGTGCCGCTCAGGATCAGCGGGAAGGACAGCCACCAGTAGCCGGTCAGTCGCAGGCCGAAGTAGGGCAGGGTGGCCACTCCCAGGAAGATCGCGGTCTGGGCGAGGGCCAGCGCCAGGTTCACGCCGATGCGGGCGCCGATCACCGAGCCGGCGTTGACGGGCGCGAGCCACAGTCGGCGCAGGATGCGTTTCTTGCGCCAGCTGACCAGGTTGAGCGCGGTGCCGAACACCGCGCCCATGGCCACGGCCCAGCCGAGCAGGCCGGGGGTGAGGAACTGGATCGGCTTGGTCGACTCGTCCTCGACCTGCCCCGACGTCAGCGTGTACGCGGGCGGCCGGCCGGTCGCGGCCTGGTTGGCCCGTTCGACGATCGATCCCAGGATGCCCCGCACGTTGCCCGCCCGTACCAGGTCGGCCGCCGAGAAGCGCAGTTCGACCTTTCCCCCGGTCTGGGTGACCGCGGCGTCGGCGTCGCCCTTGCGGACCTTCTCCAGGGCGTCCGCGCGGGCTGCCGCCGAGCCGTCCGTCTTCTCGATCCGCAGCACGTCACGGAGTTGCTCGCGTTCGCTGTCGGGCATCTTGTCCAGGACGGCGACATCGCCGACCTGGATCACCTTCGACTCGGAGACTCCGGCGTCCTTGAGGAGGGTGCCGAGCAACAACAGGAACATCAAAGGGAAGATCAGCATGAAGAAGACGGCTGTCCGGTCGCGCAACAGGCCCAGCGTCATGGCCCTGGTGAGGCTGCGGAAGGACTGAGTCCCCGCCCCCTTCCTCGTCCTCACTCGCGGTACTCCCGTCCGGTCAGCTGGAGGAAGACGTCCTCCAGGGAGTCGACCCCCAGCTCGCGTATCAGGTCGCCGGGCGGGCCGACTCGCAGGACTCGACCGTGGTCCATCACCGCCACCCGGTCGCACAGCGTCTCGGCCTCGTCCATGTAGTGGGTGGTCAGGACGACGGTGCGGCCGTCGGCGTTGATGGCGCGCAGGAGATCCCACAGGTTCCGGCGTGCCTGCGGGTCGAGGCCGGTGGTCGGCTCGTCGAGGAAGACCAGCTCCGGGTCGTGGACGAGCGCGCAGGCGATGGAGAGCCGTTGCATCTGGCCGCCGGAGAGCTTTTCGGCGCGAACGCCGGCCTTCTCGGTCAGGCCGACCTTCTCCAGCATCGCGTCGGCGCGGGCCCCGGGGACGCCGTAGAGCGAGGCGAAGGTGTGGATCTGCTCGCGCGCGGTGAGCCGCTCGAAGAAGGCGGACGACTGGAGTTGGACGCCGATCCGCGGCAACAGGGCCTGGTTGCGCGGCCAGGACGCCTCGCCGAGCACGGTGACGGTGCCGTCGTCGGGCTCACGCAGTCCCTCGATGATCTCCAGGGTGGTCGTCTTGCCCGCGCCGTTCGGTCCGAGAATGCCGTAGAACTCGCCGCGCTCGACCTCGAACGAGACCCCGTCGACCGCCTGGACATCCCCGTACCGCTTGCGCAGTCCTTCGACTGTGATCGCATCGGTGGCCATAACGACCGACGTTAACCCGGAATGATCGGCTCAGGTGGGGAGCGGAGGGTTCCGGTTGGGGATTACGCGGTCTCCTTCACGCCGCGCAGGAACGCGGACCAGGAGGCCGCCGAGAGGATCAGGGGGCGGGCGGTCGGGGTCTTGCTGTCGCGGACGGGGACGACGCCGGGGTAGCCGTCGGCGACCTCGACGCAGTTCGACGCTCCCCCGTCGCTGTAAGTCGACTTGCGCCACACGGCGGTGGCCAGGTCGGGGGTCACACGGATCCCTTCACTCCACGCACAAACGCGGACCAGGACGACGCCGACAGGATCAGCGGGCGGGCGGTCGGGGTCTTGCTGTCGCGGACGGGGACGACGCCCGGGTGGCCGTCGGCTACCTCGACGCAGTTGTTGGCTCCCCCGTCGCTGTAGCTCGACTTGCGCCAGACAGCGGTGCTGAGGTCGGGGGTGTGCTTCATGATCTGTGCTCCTCCAGTACGTCCCGGATGAACGCGAGCGAGTCCAACGGGGACAACGCCAGGTCCCGGAGCCGATCGTAGGACAAACGGTGCCGCAGGACGCCGTCCGGTTCCTCGATCAACTGGCCCCAGTCGTTGCCTTCCGAGTAGGCAACACCGCTTCCGTCCTTCTGCCACAGCAGGGTCAGCGAAGCGCTCATGTGGTGGTGAACGCCTGCCGCGAAGGGCAACACCTGAAGTGTCACGTTCGGCCACATCGCCACGGCCTCAACGCGGAGCAGTTGGTCCTCCCATGTCTTCGGGAGAGCCGCGGTACGCCGGAACGCGTACTCGTCCATGATGATGCGGACGTTGGGCTCCGGCTTCTGCCGCAGTAGGTACTGCCGCCCGATACGAGCCGCCACCTGTTCCTCGACCAGATCGACGTCCTCAGGTGTTGTCTGAGGCCCAGACAACACCTCCCGGGCAAATTCCTCGGTCTGCAAGAGGCCCGGCACACCAGGCGTGAACATCCACATGATCCGAGCCGTCGTCTCCAGCCCCATGAACCGCTTGTACTGGTCCTTGAACGCGTCCAGCCGAGCCGCCTTCCAGTGACTTAAGAGCAGGTCACCGGTGCCGTAGTACCCATCCAGGTCCTCCATGACCGTCACCTTGGACAGCCGCTCCCCGGACTCCAGCCGGCTCAGATAGCTCTTCTCGTACCCGGTTTCGTCGGCCAACTGCCCCAGTGACTTACCGGCCTTCTCCCGCAGAACCTTCAGCGTCTGCCCCAACATCGCCCGCCCGGAAACCGGCTCACCGTCAACCTTTTCGCCCACGTCACCCCTCCCCGTTGCCTGCGCGCCAGACAACACCAAACCTCTTCCGCAGCGTACGCCGAACCTGTGACGATCGAGCCACGAACGGTAATCACCGCTCGTCAGACCCCCGCCATGCCAAAACCCCCGCAGCCGATGCACCTCGGCCCGGGGGCGTGGCCGACGCGTAAAACCCCAAGGAGCGCCGACATGCGCGAACGTACCGCCGGACTCATGAAATCGCTACTGATCGCACTCGTACGAGTACTGCTGCCCAGCCGGGGACGGCATCGAGCGGCCCTGCCCCAACCCCCGCTCATTGAACGGCGGTTGCCCGCACCACCCCACCACCCCGTCCATCCATGCCGCTGCGAGCGCGAACGCATCCTGCAGCGTCGCCGCGCCCTCTGGGCCGTCGCCTACGGCATCGACGCCGGCCCGCGCCGCAACCACGGCGAGGAGGTCTCTGCATGAGCACTGAACTCCGCCTCCTCCCCTGGACCACCCCCGACGGCAAAGTCTGCTACCTCAGCGCCGACAGCGAAGACAGCAGACTCTCCCGGCTCGCCGACGACATGGAGGCGGCCCAGCTGGACTCGGGCGAACAGGTACTCGCCGGAGCCAGGGCCGTCCTCTCCGACGCCAAGGCAGGAGAGCGCGCGGTGCGCTTCGCGCTCACTCGTGCCACGGAGTCCCTGGAGGACGTACTCCGTATCGCGGTCAGCCGTGGTGAACGCATCGAGGCGGGTGAGAGGTGACCCGCCCGGCCCTGCATCGCCGTCCGGACTGGCTGCAGGCCTTCCGAGCAGGACTGGCTCAGCGCGGCGGCCGACTTCGATCAGGCGGCGCTCGGCGCCGTGACCGACAAGTGGTTCCCCTTCGCCTGCGCCTGCGCCACGCCCGGCTATCTGGACGAGGTGGAGATGACGGTCAGGCGGGTGACCGAGGGCCACACCGAAGGCATGGTTCCGTGACGCGGACGGGAATGCCTACGACGCCGACAACCGGCCGATCGACGCGGGCAGGTGTGGGTGAGCGCCCAACCGCCACGTCGTGATCAACGTCAGTAGCTGCTTTCGGTCAGGCCCGGGCTCTCGCAGGTCGCCAAAGCTTCAAGCGGACCGAAGGACAGCGGCTCCCGTAAAGTGCCCGAATGATCGCCGTACCGGAGACGTTCGCGCGCAGCACCATCGAACGCGAGGGGGATCCCGGAGCGGGCTGGATCGCCGAACTGCCCGCCATCGTCGGCGGGTTGCTGGCCCGCTGGGACTGCGTACCGGACGGGGACGTGATGCACGGCGGCGTCGGCGTCATCGTCCCGGTCCGGCACGAGGGCCATGCCGCCGCCGTACTGAAGGTGTCGTTCCCGCACCCCGGAAACGTCCATGAGCCGGACGCGTTCGCGGTGTGGGGCGGGCGCGGGGCCGTGCTGCTGCACAAGCGCGACGACAAGCGGTTCGCGATGCTGCTCGAACGGGCACACACTTCGACCCTGGCCGAGATCGAGGACAGCGACGAGGTCGTGGCCGTCGCCGGTCGGCTCAGTCACCGGCTGGCCATCCCCGCACCGCCCGAGCTGCACGGACTGCCCCGGCTGCGGGAGCGGGCCGGGGCCTGGGAGGAGGAGTTGCTCAGGGACGCCGGGGAACTGGCCCACGTCTTGCCGGGGCGGGTACTGGACGCGGCTGTGGCGACGGCGCGCGAGCTGGGCCGCGAGCGGCTGGAGACCGTCATCCACGGCGATCTGCACGCCCGGAACATCCTGCGCGGCGACCGCGAGCCCTGGCTGGCGGTGGACCCCAAGGGGCTGGTGGGCGATCCGGCCTACGACGGCGGCACC
Organism: Streptomyces sp. NPDC028907; assembly: GCF_055564995.1. Lineage (NCBI taxonomy): Bacteria > Bacillati > Actinomycetota > Actinomycetes > Kitasatosporales > Streptomycetaceae > Streptomyces > Streptomyces sp. NPDC028907. The sequence goes on along the minus strand of NZ_JBVHVE010000027.1, from coordinate 46,927 downwards.
CTGCTCAAGTCCCGCGCGCCGGCCCTCCTCCAGGCGGACGACCTGGAGAAGGCGGTTCACCGCGTCCTGGACGTCTTCGCCGAGTTCGCCGTTCTTGATCGCGAACGGGTACGGCGCTGGGCGCAGTTCCATGCCGTGCAGGCCGCGTTCCATGGTCGCCGTCACGGGTTCCGGGCCGCCCGCGGAGGAGCACGGCGGGACTGGCTCGTCGAATTCGCGGACCGGTTGGCGGAGTTGCTCACGTAAGCACGCCACATGGATATAAGGCATCAAATGGCGTCAGACACTCCCTGAAAAGCTGTCGATGTCCTGTCATCCTCACCTGATTCCGCCCCCTACCCGTGAGTTCTCTGAAATCTTCCTGGCTGTCAGACAGGCAGGTGCCTGCCGGCGCCTGTGCACAGACCACAGGAGTGAGCCACCCCCATGCGACTCATTCGCACTTCGACAACATCGGTGCTCAAGAAGAGCGCCCTGAGCATCGCCTCCGCCGCCCTCGCCATATCCGGCGTGCTGGCGGGTGCCGGTTCCGCCCAGGCGGCCGGTCCCGGAGGCGCCCAGAACGTCCGGGGCGTCGACCCCGGCAACACCGACCTGATGATCGAGCGGCTCTGCAGCCAGGAGGGCAGCCTGACGGGCGTCTACGGCGCCCTCAACGTCGACACCGGCGAGTTCAAGACCCGTGACGAGTACCTGCGGGACGTCGTCGGCCTGTGGCTGCCCGCCGGGCCGTGGGAGCTGTTCCGCGGCTGGTGCGGGTACGCCGAGGCCTCGACCTGGTCCATCAAGGGCGAGCCGGTCCGCACGTCCCGGTGGATCGGCAACCGGGGCTCGGCGGACGACAAGGAGACGTTCGTCAGCAGCTACGGCACCAAGACGTTCGCCAAGAAGAGCGTCGGGGGCACCATCAGCCTCTCCCTCGCCAAGAGCATCTTCTCGGGCAGCGTGGGCGGCAGCGCCGGTTACGAGTGGGGCTGGGAGAAGGAGTCCAGGTTCGAGACCCGCAGCGAGAAGACCATCCCCCCGTGCCGACAGGTGGCCGTGACCTGGACGCCGTACCAGCGCGTGGTGCGCGTGAACCCGGTCTTCTACGTCGAGGACTACCAGTGGAACAAGGGTGACGGCGACGTCACCGCCCACACCTGGCGCGGCCGGGACGCGAGCTGGAAGACGATCTACTCGTACGGGTACTACATCGACGGCGTCTCCGACAAGCTCCTGCCCAACGGCCAGCCCGACGGCCGCGAGGACAAGATCGAGGAGAAGCTGGACCCCAACACCTGCACCAAGTAGGCGAGTAGGGCACTCAAAGGCGGCAACCATTCCGTGCGGGGCGGCGACTGGTCCCCGGATCATCCCCCCGCACGGAACGGATCGCCGCATGAGTGAGCAGCACAGCAAGGCCCGGCCCCGGCACCGCAGAAGCCACAAGGCCCTGGCGGTCGGGGTCCCCCTCGCCCTGACCGCCGCCGGCACCCTCGCCTACGGCACTGACCTCGGCCTTCTCGGCGCCGACGCCCAGCAGCAGGCGTCCGCCGCGACCTCCTCCGCCCCCGCCTGGGCCACCGCCACCGCCGACGGCTTCGCCTCCGTCAACTCCCTCGGACAGAACGGCACTTACGGTGGGCGGGACGGGCAGATCGTCACCGTAAAGACGCAGGCCGACCTGGAGAAGTACGCGACGGCCGCCGAGCCGTACGTCATCGTCGTCGCCGGGACCATCAACATGAACCCGGTCGGGAAAGAGATCAAGGTCCGGTCGGACAAGACCATCGTCGGGGCCGGGACGTCAGGGCACATCGTCGGGGGCGGCTTCTTCCTCGGCCAAGGGGTCCACAACGTCATCATCCGGAACCTGACCATCCGGGACGCGTACCAGGGCATCTGGAACGACAAGGACCACGACTTCGACGCGATCCAGATGGACGGCGCCCACCATGTGTGGATCGACCACAACGACCTGCGCCACATGGCCGACGGGCTCATCGACGTGCGCAAGGACAGCACGAACGTGACCGTGTCCTGGAACAAGCTGAGCCAGAACAACAAGACCTTCGGCATCGGCTGGACCGAGAACGTCAGGACGGACATCACGATCCACCACAACTGGATCCGCGAGACCGAGCAGCGCAATCCGTCCACCGACAACGCCGCCCACGCGCACCTCTACAACAACTTCCTGGAGGACGTGGCGGGGACGGACATCAAGTCGTCGTACGGCAACTACTCGCGGGGCAGGACCAAGATGGTCCTGGAGAACTCCTACTTCCAGGGCATGAACAACCCCGTCACCAAGGACGGCACGGCCGCCCTGGTGCAGAGGGGCAACACGTTCGTCGGGACCAGCGGGCGCAACGAGAGCGGTGGCACGGCCTTCGACCCGAAGAGCTTCTACGGCTACACCCTCGACAAGACGGCCGATGTGCCGTCTCTGCTCAAGTCGGGTGCGGGGCCGCGTAGTTCCATCGGCACGACGGCCACGGCCAAGGCGGCCGCCACGACCCTCACCGTGGCCAAGGACGGCAGCGGGCAGTACTCGACCGTGCAGGCCGCAGTGAACGCCGTACCCGCGAACAACGCCTCCCGGGTCGTGATCGCCGTCAAGCCGGGCACGTACCGGGAGACAGTCAAGGTGCCTTCCAACAAGCCGCACGTCACCATCCAGGGCACCGGAGGCAGCCGCAAGGACACGGTGATCGTCTACAACAACGCGGCCGGGACGCCGAAGCCGGGCGGCGGCACCTACGGCACCGGCGGCAGCGCCACCGTCGCCGTCGAGGCCGACGACTTCCAGGCCCGCAACCTGACCATCTCCAACGACTTCGACGAGAGGGCGAACCAGAACCTGAGCGGCCATCAGGCCGTGGCCCTGCGCACCGCCGCCGACAAGGTGTTCCTGGACGGCATCATCACCGAGGGCGACCAGGACACGCTGCTGCTGGACACGGCCGCGAAGGACAGGCTCGGCCGGGTGTACGTCAGGAACTCCTACGTCATCGGCAACGTCGACTTCATCTTCGGCCGGGCGTCGGCCGTGATCGACAGGTCCGTCATCACGCTGAAGAAGCGCTGGGACGGCACCTCGGCCGGCTATGTGACCGCCCCCAGCACGGCCGCGAACCGCAAGGGCATCCTGATCGCCAACTCGACCGTGAACGGCGACGTCTCCGCGTCCAGCTTCTACCTGGGCCGCCCCTGGCACGCGGGCGGCGACGCGACCCTCGACCCCCAGACGACGGTCCGCAACACGACCCTCAGCGCGGCGGTCAAGTCCACGCCCTGGACGGACATGAGCGGCTTCTCCTGGAAGGACGACCGGTTCGCCGAGTACAAGAACACCGGCCCGGGTTCCGGTGCGGCCGGCTCCAACCGTCCGCATCTGACCGACGCGCAGGCCGCCGGGCAGGAGGTCGCGGACTGGCTGGGCGACTGGACACCCACGGCTTCCTGAGCTCTGCGAGCCGCCGTTCGCCCGTTCAACGTCAAGGCGGACGCGGGGAATCGTCAAGAACGGTCAATCGATCGATCATGAGTTCTCCGCGCCCGCCCATGATTCAGCAAGGTGAAATTCTGGTTCGAATTCCGGGCGTACGTTCCACTCCGTGAACTCTGACAGAGCCAAGCGGCTCGCCCATCCTTCTCCCGCCCGCCGCGCACTCCTGCGGTTCGGGCTCACCGGGACCGCGGCGCTGGGGGCCACCGCCGCCCTCGGCGCCGTTCCCGCCTCCGCGACCCCCACCGCCCCCAGGCGTCACCGCCCCGGCACGCCCGAGGAGGCCCTGCGCGAGCTCGCTGCGGGCAACCGGCGCTGGCGCACCTTCCGTGAACGGCACCCCGACGAGTCGCCCGCCGTGCGGCAGGCCCTGACGACGGGTCAGCACCCCTTCGCCGTCGTCCTCGGCTGCATAGACTCCCGGGTCCCGCCGGAGCTGGTCTTCGACCAGGGGCTCGGCGACCTGTTCGTCGTGCGATCCGCCGGCGAGGTCCTGGACGAGGCCGTCCTCGGCAGCATCGCCTACGGTCCGCTGGAGCTCGGGACACCGTTGATCGTGGTGCTGGGACACCAGTCGTGCGGCGCCGTGACCGCCGCCGTCAAGGCGGACGAGACCGGTGAGCGGCTGCCGGCGCACATCCAGTACCTCGCGGACCAGATCGCCCCCAACATCGATCACACGAAGGAGGGCGACGCCCGCATCGTCTCCACGATCGACGCCAACGTGCGAGCCGTCCGCGCCCGCCTCGCCGCGGAGCCCGACCTCGCCGCGATGGTCGACAAGGGCAAGCTGGCCGTCGTGGGCGCGCGCTACGACCTGACCACGCAGCGGGTCAACCGGGTCGTCTGACCCCGAGAGGGCCGGGGCCGACCGGGCGTGGCGGTCAGCGTCGGAGGACCGGCGTCTCCTCCGTCCACGCCGCCGCCCCAGCCCCCGCTGGAACCGGAATTCACACAGGTCTTATTTCCGAACCCACCGGACCTATTTCCCGCCGATCGCCAGCCCCGTCCCCTCCAACCGCACCCTGATCCCGTCCTCCTCCACCCGCACGTCCCGCAACCGCACCTGCCCGCTCGGCGGTTCCGGGAGGCGGAAGCCCAGGGAGAGCTGGTCGGCGAGGACCGGGCGGGTGAGGCGGGGCAGCGCGTCGAGGAGGGCGGGGTCGAAGCCAAGGAGCCCCAGGAGCTGGGGGTGGTCGAGGGCCAGGTCGATGAGGTTCAGCCGCATGGCCTGGTGGATGAAGCGCGGGGTGCCGGTCAGGTCGGTCAGCTTGGACTCGTTGCGCAGGGCCGCGCGGACGACCGAGTCAGGCACTCCGAGGCGCCGTACGACCGACGGGATCGACAGGAGCGCCTTCGCCTTGCGGGTCTCGTGGGCGAGGCGGGCCGCCGACTTCCGGCTCAGGTGCAGGCCCTCCGACGTGCGGGCGCCGGGGCGGTACGTGGCCAGGTCGCCGATGTCCAGGCGCATGCCGCCGATGTGCGTGGCGATGCCGCGGTCGCCGTTGCGCACGATCCGGGCCTCGGCACGCAGGCTGAGGTCGTGCCCGGCGACCGACAGGGTGCCGCGCGCCCGGACCCGGTCGTGGCCCTCGCCGGTGAACGTCACCTGGGAGGCGCCGAGTTCACGGTTCAGGTCGGCGAAGGAGAGCAGGACGTCGCCCTCCAGATGGGGGACGTCGGCGCCGCGCACCGAGGTCGGGCCGTCGGTGTCGAGGCGTACGTCCCGTGCCGTCGCCGTCACCTGGGCGAGCGAGACCCGGTCGGCGGCCACGTCGGGGACGGTCACCTTCACCGAGTCCAGCCGCTCGTCGACGACCTGGGTGAGGAAGGGAAAGCCGTCGATCTGGACCTCGGGGGCGGCCGCCAGGTTCAGGCGGTCCTTGAGGGTGTCCGCGGCTCTGCGCTCGGCGTAGAGGAGGGCCCAGCGGTCGGCGAGGGTGAGGAAGGCGGCGAGGACGAGGACGCCGACCACTGCCTTCATCGCGAGCGAAAGCCCCGAGAAACGGCCTCGGCGCCGGCGACGGCCGTTACGGCGGTGGTTGGGCGGGGCCCAGGGATCGTCCTGGGCCTCCGCACCGTCCCGCTCGTCCGGCTCTTCCCGTATGTCCTCGTGAAGGAACTCGTCCAGCGGGCTGTCGCCCAGCGGACCGTCGGTCATCGGGCCGTCGGTCGTCGGACCGTCGTCCAGTCTGCCGAGCTCCTCGTAGGGGTTTGTATAGGGATGCGTCGTTATGTGGTGGGGGGAACGCATCGGCCCATCCGACCATGCGCACACCCCCCACCCGCAACCTCTACCGGGGGTTTGCGATCTAGTTCACGCCGGTTCACAAATTACTGCGTTGAACTACTGCACGACCGTGATCCGGTTCGCCGCCGGCGGCGTAATCGGGCTGGTGGCCGAGGAGTTGGCCGTCAGGTACTTCTCCAGCGCCGTCAGGTCGTCCGAGCCGACCAGGTCGTTCGTGCCCTGGCCCAGCGTCGGGAAACCGTCGCCGCCACCCGCGAGGAAGCTGTTCGTGGCGACACGGTAGGTGGCCGTCGGGTCGATCGCCGCACCGTTCAGCTTGATCGAGTCCGCCACCACCCGGTCGGCGCCGGACTTCGTCAGGTCCAGCGTGTACGTCAGACCCGACGACACCTGCAGGACCTTAGGCGAGGCCGCGTTCGTGCCGCTGACCTGCTCCTTGAGCACCTGGATCAGCTGTGCGCCGGTGAAGTCCTGAAGGTTCACGGTGTTGGAGAACGGCTGCACGGTGAAGCCCTCGGCGTACGTCACCACTCCGTCGCCCTCGCTGCCCTTGGCCGCGTAGGTCAGCGGTGCCCGGATGCCGCCGGGGTTCATCAGTGCGAGGTCGGTCTCCGGGTCCAGCTCCTTGCCGTGCGCGAGCTGCGCGTCCGCGATCAGGTCACCGATCGGCGACTCCGTCCCGGTGTTGCCGATGTCACCGGATATGTACCCGATGGCGCGGTTGCCGATGGGCGCCGCGAGGGTGTTCCACCGGTCGATCAGCGCCGTCATGTCGGGCGCCTTGGGGACGTCCCGGGTGACCACGTGGTTCGCGGACTTCACGGCCGTACGGGCGATGTCGCCGGTGAAGCGGTCGTACGTCAGCGTGGTGTCGGTGTAGAGGCGGCCGAAGGACGCGGCCGACGTCACCATGCGGGGCTTGCCCGCCGGGTCGTCGATCGTGCAGACGTACGCGGCGTGCGTGTGGCCGGTGACCAGCGCGTCGACCTGCGGCGTGATGTTCTTGGCGATGTCGACGATCGGGCCGGAGATGCCGTCGCCCGCGCCGGGCGCGTCACAGTCGTAGTTGTACGAGGAGGAGGCCGGGGCCCCGCCCTCGTGGATGAGGGCGACGATCGACTTCACGCCCTGGCGCTGGAGCACCTTGGCGTACTTGTTGATCGTCTCGACCTCGTCCTTGAACTTCAGGCCCTTGACGCCCTCGGCGGAGACGACACCCGGGGTGTCCTCCAGGGTCACGCCGATGAAGCCGACCTTGACGTCCTTCTTCTTCCACACCCAGTAGGGCTTGAGGATCGGCTTGCCGGTCTTCTCGTCGAGGACGTTCGCGGCGAGGTAGGGGAAGTCGGCCCCCTTGAACTTCTTGTCCGTGTAGCAGCCGGCCGTGGGGTGGCAGCCGCCGTTCTGGAGGCGCGCCAGTTCCTTGGCCCCCTCGTCGAACTCGTGGTTGCCGACGCTCGTCACGTCCAGGTCGAGCTTGTTCAGCGCCTCGATGGTGGGCTCGTCGTGGAAGAGGCCCGAGATGAGCGGGGAGGCGCCGACCATGTCACCGCCGGCCGCGGTGATGGAGTACTTGTTCCCCTCCCGGGCCTGGCGCAGATGGGTGGCCAGGTACTCCACACCACCGGCGTCGATGGTCTTCGTCGTGCCGTCGTGCTGCACCTCGGTGACCCGGCCGGAGGAACCGGACGGCGGCTCCAGGTTGCCGTGCAGGTCGTTGAAGGACAGCAGCTGGACGTCCCGGTAGCGGTCGAAGTGGTGTCCGTGGCCGCCCTTGGCCGAGCTCTCCGGCGTCGCCGTCGCGGGGAGCGCCGCGGCCAGCGCGCCGACGGTGGCGAGTCCGGCGGCGGTGGCGACGAGCGCGTACGTACGGCGTCTGCGGTGCTGCTGGTGGGATGTGGCTGACATCCGCCCCCCTGTGAGTCGTGGATGACACGTCGGTCCTGAGCGGCCTGCGTGTCGTGAGTGACATGGCCCCGTCGGGCGGCAGCCTAGAGTCAACGCGCGTAGCGCGACAGGGGGTTCCTGGTTACAGCCTGGTTGCTTCTGTGCCGGGACTTTGCCGGAGGCGCCCCTTACCCTCATACGCATGACCAGCGACGACACCGCACACCCCCTCCCGACCCGTGCCATCGAGACCCGCGCCACGCTCACCCCGGAGCAGACCGAGGCCGTACTGGAGCTGCTCGCGGAGGCCACCCGGACCGACGGGCAGCAGGCGGTGTCCGAGCAGGGCCGGCTCCAGCTGCGCGGTGGGGAGCGCGAGGGCGTCTCGCATCTGCTGCTGACCGTCGCCGGCGAACTGGTCGGCTACGCCCAGCTGGAGGACACCGACCCGGTCGAGGCCCCGGCCGCCGAGCTGGTCGTCCACCCCGCGCACCGCGGCCACGGGCACGGCCGCGCACTGGGCTCGGCCCTCCTCGCCGCGTCCGGCAAGCGGCTGCGGGTGTGGGCCCACGGCGGCCATGCCGCGGCCCGCCACCTCTCCCAGGTCCTCGGCCTCACCCTGTTCCGCGAACTGCGCCAGATGCGCCGCCCGTTGGCGGACCTGTCGCTGCCGGACCCGGTGCTCCCCGAGGGCGTCACGGTCCGCGCCTTCGTGCCCGGCCAGGACGACGCGGCCTGGCTCGCGGTGAACGCCGCCGCCTTCGCCCACCACCCCGAGCAGGGCTCGCTCACCCAGCGCGACCTCGACGACCGCAAGGCCGAGCCGTGGTTCGACCCGGCCGGGTTCTTCCTGGCGGAACGGGACGGCGAGCTCGTCGGCTTCCACTGGACGAAGGTCCACGCCGAGGAGGGACTCGGCGAGGTGTACGTCCTCGGCGTACGCCCCGGCGCCCAGGGCGGCGGCCTCGGCAAGGCCCTGACGACCATCGGACTACGCCACCTGTCCGCCCAGGGGCTCCCCACGGCGATGCTCTACGTCGACGCCGACAACAAGGCGGCCGTGTCGGTGTACGAGCGCCTCGGCTTCACGACGTACGAGACGGACCTGATGTACCGCACGGAGACGTGAACACCCCACGGAACGCGAAGGGCCGGGTGCCCTGAGGGCGCGCGGGACCGCCCTCCCCTTCCCTCACAGGCACCGTGGACCGCCCGTCCCAACGGGCGCGGGGAACTGCGCGACCAGCCACGACGGCGCAGCAGACGACCGACAACCCCTCCGACTTGACTTCCCGGGCCCCTTCCACCACCCTTTCACTACTCAATTAGTGAAAGGGTGGTGGAACGGAATGGTCGACTACCGCATCGACCGACGCTCCGGCGTAGCCACCTACGTGCAGATCGTCCAGCAGACCAAGCAGGCCCTGCGCCTGGGCCTGCTGGAGCCCGGCGACAAGCTGCCCACGGCCCGCGAGGTCGTCGAGGCGACCGCCATCAACCCCAACACCGTGCTCAAGGCCTACCGCGAACTGGAACGCGAGGGCCTGGTCGAGGCACGCCGCGGGCTCGGGACGTTCGTGCGGCGCGGTCTGAACACCGCGCCCGCGGAGTCCCCCCTGCGCACCGAGTTGGAGGCATGGGCCGTGCGGGCCCGCGAGGCCGGGCTGGACCACGACGACGTGGCGGCGCTCTTCACCGCAGTACTGGACACGCACTTCAAGGGGGACGAGTCATGACCGGGACCGCCATCGAGGCGGCCGCGCTCAGCAAGAGGTTCGGGCGACGGCGCAAGCAGGCCCTGGACGGCTGCTCATTCCGACTCCCGGCGGGCAGCGTCTGCGCCGTCGTCGGCCCGAACGGCGCCGGCAAGTCCACCCTGCTCTCCCTCGCCGCCGGACTGCTGCGCCCCACCGACGGCACGATCACCGTCCTCGGCGCCGCCCCGGCCGCGGTCCGCGAACGCCTCGCGTACGTCGCCCAGGACAAGCCCCTGCACCCTCAGCTCACGGTCGCCGACACCCTGCGCTACGGCCGCGAACTGAACCCCGGCCGCTGGGACGACCGGGTCGCCGAGCGGATCGTCGCCGAGGGCGGCCTCGCAGCGGACGCCAGGATCCGCACGCTCTCCGGCGGCCAGCGCACCCGCGTCGCCCTCGCGCTCGCCCTCGGCAAGCGCCCCGAACTGCTGCTCCTGGACGAGCCGATGGCCGACCTCGACCCGCTGGCCCGGCATCAGCTGATGGCCACGCTCATGGCCGACGCGGCCGAACACGGCACCACGGTTGTCATGTCCTCGCACGTCGTGGCCGAACTGGACGGCGCCTGCGACCACCTCCTGCTGCTCGGCGCCGGCCGGGTCCGCCTCGCCGGCCCGCTGGACGACCTGCTCGCCACGCACCGCCTCGTCACCGGCCGGGCCGACGGCTCACTCGACCCGCACACCGTCGTCGAGTCCCGTACGACGGGACGTCAGGTCACCGCGCTCGTACGGCCCGAGGGCCCCCTCGGCGAGGCCTGGCAGTCCGCCGCCCCGACCCTGGAGGAGCTGGTCCTGGCCCACCTGCGCGCCCCCGAGGCCCCGGCCCTGCTGCTCGACGACGTGCGGGAGGCCGCCGTATGAACGCCGTGACGACCCTCGACACGTCCACCGCCGTCACCTCTCCCCGAGGGCCGCGCGGACTGCTCTGGGCGATGCTGCGGCTGCACAGCTGGGCGCTGCGGTTCTGGCTGCTGCTGGTGGCCGTCGGCGCGGGAACGCTGCTGTGGGCGTACGGTCCCGGCGCGGACGCCGCCTGGGCCCAGTACCACGAGATGGGGTGCGACTCGACGCGGGTACCCGGCCTGGGCTGCGACGGCATCGGCCCCGCCTACACCCGGTACGCCACGGCCCTCCGCATCGGCACCGGAGTCCTCGGCCTCGTGCCGTTCCTCACCGCCGCCTGGGCGGGCGCCGCACTCATCGGGCGCGAACTGGAGAGCGGGACCGCCCAGCTGGCATGGACGCAGTCCGTCTCCCCGGCCCGCTGGCTGGCCGCCAAGCTCGCCGTCCCGGCCGTCCTGCTCGTCTCCGGCACGCTCGTGCTCACGCTGCTGCACCGCTTGCTGTGGTCGGCGGACCGTCCCCTGGAGCTGGCGATGGTCTCGTGGGACTGGCACGAGGGCACCATCTTCGAAGCCAACGGCACCCTCGCCACCTCCTACGCCCTCCTCGGCCTCACCGTCGGCCTCCTGGCGGGCCTGCTCCAGCGCCGCGCCCTGCCCGCGCTCGGCACGGCGGTCGTCGGCCTCGCACTCCTGACGACCGTGCTCGGCACCGTGCGTCCGTACCTGTGGCCGCTGAAGACGCTCACGGACAAGCACGAGTACCCGCCGTACATCGGCATGGTCGTCGACGAGGGAGCCCTCACCTCCACCGGCGCCCGCGTCGCGGACCCCATCTGCGTGCACAACGCCAAGTGCCTCGCCGAGCACGACATCGTCGGCTTCTACCGCGACTACCACCCCTCCTCCCACTTCTGGCCCCTCCAACTGGTGGAGACCGGCATCGTCCTCGCCGTCACCGCCCTGGCGGTCCTGATCGCCTTCCAGCTGCTGAAGCGCCGTACCGGAGCCGCCGTATGACCACCGCGCTGTCCGCCACGACGGCCCCCACCACCGGTCGGCCACCCCGCGGCCCCCGCGGCCTGACCTGGACCGTTCTGCGGCTGCACCGCTCGACGCTGATCGTGTGGGCCGTCGTCGTCCTCAGCGGCGCGGCGGTGCTGCTGTGGGCCTACGGACCAGGTGCCCACGCGGCACAGGCGGAGTGGGACAGGGTGTGCGCCGGCCGCGAGGCCTGCGTGTGGGGCGACCCGATCTACGACTTCGACCGCGTCTTCAGAGCCGCCGGGTATGGACTGACCTGGCTCCCCGCGCTCGTCGCCGCGTGGACGGGCGGCGCCCTCGTCGGCCGCGAGCTGGAGAACGGCACCGCGCGTCTCGCCTGGACCCAGGGCATCACCCCCACCCGCTGGCTGGCCACCAAGCTCGCCGTCCCGGCGGTCCTGCTCACGGCCGGCACGACCGTCCTCGTCCTCCTGCACCACCTGGTCTCCGACGCGCACCCCCTCCCGCTGGAGCGGTGGTCCTGGTACACCGACGACAACATCCGGGCCAACGGCACCGCCGCCATCGCCGCACCCCTGCTAGGCCTCGCCATCGGCGCCCTCGCGGGCCTGATCCTGCGCCGCGCGCTCCCGGCGCTCGCCGTCACCCTGGCCGCCACCTATGCGCTGCTGACGCTCGCCACTGTCGCGAGCCGCAACCTGGTGCCCGGGCAGACCATGATCGGCACCCTGGAGTCCGGCCACCAGCTACCGACGCACTACATCTTCGGCGAGTCGGGCGCCCTCACCTCCACGGGCGCCCGCGTCCCCGACCCCCTGTGCGGCGACGACGACGCCAAGTGCCTCGCGGCCCACGACATCGTCGGCTACTACACCGACTACCACCCCGCCGCGCACTTCTGGCCGCTCCATCTCGTCGAGACCGGCCTCCTGCTGGGCACCGCCGCGCTGGCCACCGCCGCCGCCTTCTGGCTGCTGCGCCGCCGCACCCCCTGAGAACCCACCCGTACGTCCCTCCACGGGGGGAGGGACGTACGGGCCGGGCCGACGGACCGTCACCTGGACGCCCGCGAGCCGCCCCCCGCTATCCCACACGCCATGTCTCCGTAACCGTTGGTTCAGACGGGCTTGCGACGCTCGGCCAATGACGCCCGCCGTGCCAGAGCCTTCGCCGCCCCCCGAGGGGACCGCGGGGAACGGGGACGCCCGACGCCTCCCGGTCACGCTCCCGCCCGCAGCTTCCGACGCGCCCGTAATGCTCGCAACGCGGAACAATGGGCACATGAGCCAGCCTTCCAACGCCCAGGCACAGGTCCAGCACGCGCAGCCCTCCGTGGGCTCCATTGCGGCGCACCGCCCGCACACGGTGTCGGCGGTCGTCTCCGATCTGGAGCCCGACATCGACGCCGACCTCGACGCGTACGAGGTCACCGAGATCGAAGGTGTCCAGCTGCCCCAGGGCCGGTTCCTGGACCGGGAGCGCAGCTGGCTCGCGTTCAACGAGCGCGTCCTCGAACTCGCCGAGGACCCGAACACCCCGCTCCTCGAACGGGCGAACTTCCTGGCGATCTTCGCCAGCAACCTGGACGAGTTCTTCATGGTCCGGGTGGCCGGTCTGAAGCGCCGTATCGCCACCGGCGTCGCCACCCGCTCCGCCTCCGGCCTGCAGCCCCGCGAGGTCCTGGAGATGATCTGGGCCCGCTCCCGCGAGCTGATGGCCCGGCACGCCGCCTGCTACCACGAGGACGTCGCCCCCGCGCTCGCGGAGGAGGGCATCCACCTGGTCCGCTGGAACGAGCTGACGGAGAAGGAGCAGGCCCGCCTCTTCACGCTCTTCCGGCACCAGATCTTCCCGGTCCTGACCCCGCTGGCGGTCGACCCGGCCCACCCGTTCCCGTACATCTCCGGGCTCTCCCTGAACCTGGCCGTGCGCGTACGGAACCCCGTCACCGGCACCCCGCACTTCGCCCGCGTCAAGGTGCCCCCGCTGCTCTCCCGCTTCCTGGAGGCCTCCCCCGGCCGCTTCGTCCCCCTTGAGGACGTCATCGCGGCCCACCTGGAGGAGCTGTTCCCCGGCATGGAGGTCCTGGAGCACCACGCCTTCCGGGTGACCCGCAACGAGGACCTGGAGGTCGAGGAGGACGACGCGGAGAACCTCCTCCAGGCCCTGGAGAAGGAGCTCATGCGGCGCCGCTTCGGGCCGCCGGTGCGCCTGGAGGTCGAGGAGAACATCAACCAGGAGGTCCTGGACCTGCTGGTGCGCGAGCTGAAGATCAGCGAGGCCGAGGTCTACCCGCTGACCGGCCCCCTGGACCTCACGGGGCTCTTCCGCATCGCCTCGATCGACCGGCCCGAGCTGAAGTACCCGAAGTTCGTCGCGGGCACGCACAGGGACCTGGCCGAGGTGGAGTCGGCGTCCGCGCCCGACATCTTCGCGGCCCTCCGTAACCGCGACGTCCTCCTGCACCACCCGTACGACTCCTTCTCCACCTCCGTGCAGGCGTTCCTGGAGCAGGCGGCCGACGACCCGGACGTCCTCGCGATCAAGCAGACCCTGTACCGGACCTCCGGCGACTCGCCCATAGTCAACGCGCTCATCGACGCCGCCGAGGCAGGCAAGCAGGTCCTCGTCCTGGTCGAGATCAAGGCCCGCTTCGACGAGCACGCCAACATCAAGTGGGCGCGCAAGCTGGAGGAGGCCGGCTGCCACGTGGTCTACGGCCTGGTCGGCCTCAAGACCCACTGCAAGCTGTCCCTCGTCGTCCGCCAGGAGGGCGAGACGCTACGGCGCTACAGCCACGTCGGCACCGGCAACTACCATCCGAAGACGGCACGGCTGTACGAGGACCTGGGCCTGCTGACGGCCGACCCGCAGGTCGGCGCGGACCTCTCGGACCTCTTCAACCGCCTGTCCGGCTACTCGCGCCGCGAGACCTACCGCCGCCTGCTGGTGGCTCCGAAATCCCTGCGCGACGGCCTGGTCTCGCGGATCAACAAGGAGGCCCAGCACCACCGTGCCGGGCGTCCGGCCTACGTCCGCATCAAGGTCAACTCCATGGTCGACGAGGCGATCATCGACGCCTGCTACGGCGCGTCACGGGCGGGCGTGCCGGTCGACATCTGGGTCCGCGGCATCTGCGCGATCCGCCCTGGCGTGACCGGACTGTCGGAGAACATCCGCGTCCGCTCGGTCCTCGGCCGCTTCCTCGAACACTCCCGGGTCTTCGCCTTCGGCAACGGCGGCGAGCCCGAGGTGTGGTTCGGCAGCGCCGACATGATGCACCGCAACCTCGACCGCCGTATCGAAGCCCTGGTCAGGGTCACCGACCCGGCCCACCGCGCCGCGCTCAACCGGCTCCTGGAGACCGGTATGTCCGACACCACCGCGTCCTGGCACCTCGGCCCGGACGGCGAGTGGACCCGGCACGCGACGGACACGGAGGGCCAGCCCTTGCGCAATGTCCAGGAGATGCTCATAGACGCCCGGAGGCGCCGGCGTGGCACAGCAACACCTTGACCCGACGGACCCCACGGCCGGGGCGGTGACCGGGGACGCCCTCGCGGGCTACCTGCGAGCCCAGGCCACGGAGTTCCTCCGCGCCCTGCGGCTGCACCGGGAGACCGGGGGCGGCGCGTCCAACGGCACGGAGGAGTCCGTCGACGCGGCCCGCGCCCTGCGCCGCTCGGCCCGCCGCATCAGCGCCAGCCTGCACACCTTCCGCCCCTTGCTGGACACCGACTGGTCGGAGGCCATCCGCCCGGAACTGGCCTGGCTCTCCGGCACCCTGGCCCTGGAACACGCCTACGCGGCCCGCCTGGAACGCCTGCTCCTGGCCCTGCACCGGCTGTCCGGAGCACCGGTACTGCCGGCCCAGACGCCGACGCCCGATGTGCTGGGGGCGCGTGCGGGGGGCGGTCCGGCGAGGGTGACCGCGGGAAGTCGCAGCGACCTGTCGGGGGCGAGCGGTCACGCGGCGGCGTCGGGGGACCGCAACGACGCCGCGACGGGCGACCGTCGCGACGCGAGGGCGGGCAGGCTTGGCGACGCGACGGCGGTGAGTCGTGCCGAGGCGGCGGCGGGCGACGTGGGCGACACAGCGGCAGGCAGTCGTGCGGACGCGACGGCGGGCGACCGTGGCGACGCGGCCGTGAGCAGCCGGGCCCACACAGCCGCAAACAGCAGCGCCGACGCAGCCGTCAGCAGCCGTGTCGACGCGGCGGCGAGCAGCCGGGCCGATGCAGCCGCGGCGAGCAGTGCCGACTCAGCCGCAGGCAGCCGTGCCAACGTCGCCGCAGGCAACCGCGCCAACGCAGGCGCGCTCGGCCGGGCCGACCTGGCCACGGGCAGTCGTACCGGCGTAGCTGCGGGCAGCCGGACCGCTGGGGCGGCGACCGTCCCGAAGAGAGCGGCACCCGGCAGCACCGGCTCCCCGACCAACCCCGCGCCCACCCCGGACCGCGGCAACCTGACAGTAGGCGCGGCCAAAGCAGGCGCCCTGCTGGACCGCCAGCTCACCCTCGCCCGGACCCGGGCTCACTCCAGCGCCCTCCAGGCCCTGGGGAGCAGCCGCTTCCACGCCGTCGCGGACAGCATCGCCGTACTGGCCAGCGAGGTCCCCCTCACCCCCGCCGCGGCCACCACCGACCTGCACCCCCTCGCGGCCGCCGCCGAGGAACGCCTCACCGACGCGGTGGCTGCGCTCCCGCTGGTGACCGCCGGCCACCCCTACAACGCGGAGGCCCTGATCCACGGCCTCTCCCCGGACCCGTCCCCGCACCCGCAGGACGCACCCTGGCACCAGGTCCGCCTGCTGCTGCGCCTGCACCGCTACGCCCGCGAGGTCCTGTACGGCGACAGTGACCCGGTGGACGTACGGCTGCTGGCGGCCGGCCAGTCCCTGAACCGGCACCGCGACGCCTCCGAGGCGGCGGCCGCCGCGGCCCAGGCGGCCCGCACCCCGCGCATCGCCCCGGCGACGGCGTACGCCCTCGGTGTGCTGCACGCCGACCAGCGGCACGAGGTGGAGGCGGCACGGTTCGCGTTCCAGCAGTCCTGGCAGCGCCAGACGGTGGGCACGCCCTAGGTGTGTTGTCCGGAGAGGTTGGTGACGCGGCTGGCTGGGGTGTGGCCGCTGATTCCGGTGTGGGGGCGGTGGTAGTTGTACCAGTCCAGCCAGTCGGGGAATGCGGCCTGCCGTTCGGTGTCTGAGGTGTAGGGCCGGTGGTAGGCCCATTCGTCGAGCAGGGTGCGGTGGAAGCGTTCGACCTTGCCGTTGGTCTGCGGCCGCCAGGGCCGGGTCCAGCGGGGGCTGGTGCCCAGCTGGTGGCAGGTGTCGCGCCAGGTGTTCTTGGTACAGGCCCAGGCGTTGTCTGTCAGGACCCGCTCGATGGTCACGCCGCGCGCGGCGGTCAGCGACGCTCACGGTCGACGTCCCCTCCCAGCGGAGCGCTCTTGCTGCTCCGGCATCACAGCCCCCTCGCGTCTCCGCCCTTACCGATGGCGACGAGCGCGACAGGGATCAGATCCCGGTCCCTCTCATGCGTGAGTCGTTCACGGGCGGCGTCGGGCGTGAGCCAGACAAGATCGCTGACCTCCTCGTTCGGCTCGAAGGCACCCTCCCTTGCCTCCGCCACCCAGTAGGAGACCTCTTTGAGGCGCCCCTGATGGTCGGTGTACCGGGATGACGGGAGCCTCGCCCCCAGACGGCACGTGTAGCCGGTCTCTTCCAGCACCTCACGGCGTGCCCCCGCTTCGGCCGCTTCCCCGCGCTTGAGCTTGCCTTTCGGCCAGGACCAGTCAGCCCACTTCGGCCGGTAGACCAGCGCCAGCTCCAGCCCAGCCGACGAGCGACGCCACAACAGGCAGCCCGCGGCACGAACGACATACGGTCGACTCATGTGGTCCATGGTGCCGCCAAGGCCGTGAAGGTGCCCTGACCAGCGACTTTTTTCACCGGTGAACCAAGACGAGGACCACCTGGCCGGCGCGCTGCGCGAGGTCGAGGAGGAGACGGGGCACTCCGCCCGGAGCCGTCTGACCCGGCCAAGAGACCGCCCACTCGTGGACGCCCTGCCGGAGTCGCTTCGGCCGGCATAGTCCGCACCATCTCCGCACAAAGTCTCGGGACGCTCCCGTGTCCTCAACGTAAGCGTTCCGTGACCTCACCGCACCGTCCCCAGGGGTTCACCCCTCGTTCATTTACGCCCATCGGCGGCTTCACCTGTTCTGCCTAATTTCGGCCTTGCACGATGACGGACCGCGCCCCGGGGGGACGGTCCCGCATCACCCATTCTTCGCACGCCGCCGAATTCAGGACGGCGGCTCCTGGAAGGAACTCCCTCAGTGAAGCTTCAGCGCAAGAACCGGCGGGCTCTCGCTCTCGGCGCTCTCGCCGTCTCCGGCGCCCTGGCCCTCACGGCGTGCGGCTCCGACGACACCGGCACCAGCAGCAACGGGGGCGCCTCCAGCGCAGCGGCCGGCAACATCAAGTGCGACGACGCCTCGGGCCAGCTGCTCGCCGACGGCTCCTCCGCGCAGAAGAACGCGATCGACGCCTGGGTCGCGCAGTTCACCGCCGCGTGCAGGGACGTGCAGCTCAACTACAAGGGCGGCGGCTCCGGCGCCGGCGTGACCGCGTTCACCCAGGGCCAGGTCGCCTTCGCCGGTTCCGACTCCGCGCTGAAGCCCGAAGAGGTCACCGCCTCCAAGAAGATCTGCTCCGGCGGCCAGGGCATCAACCTCCCGATGGTCGGCGGCCCGATCGCCGTCGGCTACAACGTCTCCGGCGTCGACAACCTGGTCCTGGACGCCTCGACGATCGCCAAGATCTTCGACAGCAAGATCACCAACTGGAACGACCCGGCGATCAAGAAGCTGAACCCCGACGCGAAGCTCCCCGACCTCAAGATCCAGGCGTTCCACCGCTCGGACGAGTCCGGCACGACGGACAACTTCACCAAGTACCTGATCGCCACCGCCAAGAAGGACTTCCCCTACGAGGGCGGCAAGGCCTGGCAGGCCAAGGGCGGCCAGTCCGCTCCGCAGTCCTCCGGCGTGGCCCAGCAGGTGAAGCAGACCAACGGCGCCATCGGCTACTTCGAGCTGTCCTACGTCAAGGACAACATCAAGGCGGCCAAGCTCGACACCGGCGCCTCCGCCCCGGTCGAGGCCAACGTCGCCAACGCCACCAAGGCCATCGCGGCCGCCAAGCGTGTCGGCACCGGCAACGACTACGCGCTCGAGCTGGACTACAACACCAAGGCCGACGGTGCGTACCCGATGGTCCTGGTGACGTACGAGATCGTCTGCGACAAGGGCAACAAGGCGGCCACCCTGCCCGGCACGAAGGCGTTCCTGACCTACATCGCCTCCGAGGACGGCCAGAAGATCCTCACGGAGAACGACTACGCCCCGATGCCCGAGGAGATCATCACCGAGGTTCGCAAGACCATCTCGAACCTGAGCTGACCCGAATGCGGTCCGGTCCAGGGCCTGAGAAACCCCGGACCGGACCGCATCGTCCGGTGCACCGCCGCCCGGAGCCGTCGCCGATCGCGTACGGCTCCACCGAGCCGCCGCAGACCGTGTGCGGCTCCGCAGACCGGAGAACGTGATGGACACATCTACACAGACGCCTCAAGCCCCTCTCCCCACCCCACGGCCGCCGGCAGCCGAGCAGCAGCGCGCGGCCCGCGGCGCCACCCGACCCGGCGACCGGATCTTCCTCGGCCTCTCCCGCGGCTCGGGCATCCTGCTGCTGGTGATCATGGCCGCCATCGCGGTCTTCCTCACTTACCGCGCCGTCCTCGCGATCAGCGAGGACGAGGGCAACTTCCTCACCACCTTCGAGTGGGACACCAACACGGTCCCGCCGGTCTTCGGTATCGCCGTCCTGGCCTTCGGCACGATCGTCTCCTCGATCATCGCCATGGTCATCGCGGTCCCGATCGCGGTGGCCATCGCGCTGTTCCTCACGCACTACGCCCCGCGCAGACTCCGGGGCCCCATCGCGTACGTGATCGACCTGCTCGCCGCCGTGCCGTCCATCGTGTACGGCCTGTGGGGCGCCATGATCCTCGTACCGCACCTGACCGGCCTCTTCGGCTGGCTGGACGAGTACCTCGGCTGGACCGGCATCTTCTCCTGGGAGGGCGGCGCCCCCCGCTCGATGTTCACGGTCGGCATCCTGCTCGCGATCATGATCCTGCCGATCATCACCAACGTCAGCCGCGAGGTCTTCCGGCAGGTCCCGCAGACGCACGAGGAGGCGGCCCTGGCGCTCGGCGCCACCCGCTGGGAGGTCATCCGCATGGCGGTCCTCCCGTTCGGCCGCTCCGGCGTGATCTCCGCCTCGATGCTCGGCCTCGGCCGCGCCCTCGGCGAGACGATGGCCGTGGCCACCGTGCTCTCCCCCGACTTCATCATCCACGGCAGCCTGCTCAACCCGGGCGGTGGAACCTTCGCCCAGAACATCGCCAGCAAGTTCAGCGAGGCCACCGAGTTCGGCCGGGACGCGCTGATCGCCTCCGGTCTGGTCCTGTTCGTCATCACCCTGCTGGTCAACGGCGCGGCCCGCGCGATCATCGCCCGCCGCAAGGAGTACTCGGGGGCCAACGCATGAGCAACGCCACCATCGCCGACAAGCGCCCCAGCAGCCTGCGCGGCGCCCGCCTGCCCAAGTGGTCCCCCTACGCCATCGCGGCCGGCTCGGTGGCCGTCGCGGTCGGCATCGGCCTGGGCGCCGGCCTCGGCAGCCGCGTCCAGTGGGGCCTGATCGCGGGTCTCCTCTACGTGTTCGGTTCGTACGTCATCGCCGCCCGCGTCGAGGGCCGGCGCCAGGCCAAGGACCGCGTCGCGACCTCCCTGGTCTGGGTCGCCTTCCTGCTGGCGGTCGTCCCGCTGGTCTCCCTGGTCTGGACGACCATCGCCCGCGGTGTGAAGGTCCTGGACGTCTACTTCCTGACCCACTCCATGGGCGTGGTCGCCGACTCCCAGCCGGGCGGCGGCATCTACCACGCCATCCTCGGCAGCCTGGAGCAGGTCGGTCTCGCCACCCTGATCGCCGCGCCGATCGGTGTACTCACCGCGATCTACCTGGTGGAGTACGGGCGTGGCAGCCTCGCCCGGTCCGTCACCTTCTTCGTCGACGTCATGACCGGTATCCCGTCGATCGTCGCCGGCCTGTTCATCCTCAGCCTCATGCTGATGTTCGACATGCAGCCCTTCGGCTTCGCCGGCTCGCTGGCCCTGGCGATCCTGATGATGCCGGTCGTCGTCCGCTCCACCGAGGAGATGCTCAAGCTCGTCCCGAACGAGCTGCGCGAGGCCTCCCTGGCGCTCGGCGTGCCCAAGTGGCGCACCATCCTGAAGGTGGTCCTGCCGACCTCGATCGGCGGCATCACCACCGGCATCATGCTGGCCATCGCCCGTATCGCCGGTGAGACCGCGCCCGTGCTGCTGCTGGTGTTCGGCAGCAAGTTCATCAACGCCAACCCCTTCGAGGGGGCGCAGGCGTCGCTGCCGCTGTACATCTACCAGCAGTACGGTTCCGGCGAGACCCCGGCGTACGACCGCGCCTGGGCGGCATCACTCACGCTGATCGCCTTCGTGATGATCCTCAACATGCTGGCCCGCGGGATCGCCCGCTGGAAGGCCCCGAAGACCGGTCGCTAAAGCATCGACCTGCGGCTACCGCCGCGCGGGGCCACACAGCGACCAACTGATTCTGGAAGTGAAGTAGAGACATGGCCAAGCGAATCGACGTAAGCGGGCTCACCGCCTACTACGGCTCCCACAAGGCGATCGAGGACATCTCGATGACGGTCGAGCCGCGCTCGGTGACGGCCTTCATCGGCCCGTCCGGCTGCGGCAAGTCGACGTTCCTGCGCACGCTGAACCGTATGCACGAGGTGACGTCGGGCGGTCGGGTGGAGGGCAAGGTCCTCCTCGACGACGAGGACCTGTACGGCCCCGGCATCGACCCGGTGTCGGTGCGCCGTGAGGTCGGCATGGTGTTCCAGCGCCCGAACCCCTTCCCCACCATGTCGATCTTCGACAACGTGGCGGCGGGCCTGCGCCTCAACGGCAACTACAAGAAGAGCGAGCTCCAGGACGTCGTCGAGAAGTCCCTGAAGGGCGCGAACCTCTGGAACGAGGTGAAGGATCGCCTGAACAAGCCCGGTTCGGGTCTCTCGGGCGGTCAGCAGCAGCGCCTCTGCATCGCCCGCGCGATCGCGGTGGAACCGAAGGTCCTGCTGATGGACGAGCCCTGCTCCGCCCTGGACCCCATCTCCACCCTCGCCATCGAGGACCTGATCGGTGAGCTGAAGGAGCGCTTCACGATCGTCATCGTGACGCACAACATGCAGCAGGCGGCCCGTGTCTCCGACCGCACGGCCTTCTTCAACCTCGCCGCCGTCGGCCAGCCCGGCAAGCTGATCGAGATCGACGACACGGAGCGCATCTTCTCCAACCCGTCGGTCCAGGCCACGGAGGACTACATCTCCGGCCGCTTCGGCTGACAGACCCCTCGCGGTGCTGCATGGCGGTGCCACTGCGAGGCAGATAAAGGGCCCGCCCCCTGGCTCCCGGGGGGCGGGCCCGTCTTGTTTCACCTCGTCCCCTCGCCGCCGTACGCGGCGCCGCGGCGCCGTGCGGGGCGGCGTCAGCCTGTTGTGTGCCCTTCCGCGTCCGCCCGCGCCAGGCTGCGGGCGCGTCTGGCCGGGCCGTGCCAGCCGCAGGTGCAGCGGGCCGTGCAGAAGCGGCCCTTCTCCACTGTTGTCGTGCGGTGTTCCGCGGGGTCGTCAGGTTTTGCGGGGGAGGTTGGTCCGTCCTGCTGTGCCACATCGACAACGTTACCCAGGGCAAGTAAACGCGACGCCTCCGGTGTGCGTGACGGGGGCACTTACTCGTCGTTAACCGGAACGACAGGGGGCCCGTGACGGACGTACCGGCTGGGGGTAGGCAGGCGATGACGGAGCGGCAGCAGCAGCGCAGGCAGAGGCGTGGGGCGGGCGTTGCGGCGGGAGTCCTGTGTGCCTGTCTGACGGGCAGCGGGTGTGTGGCGGAGAGCGGTGCCGCTGTGGGGGACTCGCGGGACGGGGACGCCGTGCGGGTGGTGCGGCGGGCCGCCGATGCGCTGGTCGGGGCCCGGAGTTCCAAGGCGCGGACGTCGATGGAGATGGCGACGGGTGGGACGCGCGTCACCATTCGCGGTGAGGGTGTCTACGACTTCCAGAAGCGGCGCGGGCGGCTGAAGGTGCTGTTGCCGCAGGATCCGGCGGGCGCCGCCGCGCAGCGGCCGATCATGGAGTTGCTCGCGCCGGGGGCGTTGTTCATGAAGAACCGCGGTGCCGGTGTGCCCGCGGACAAGTGGGTCCGGGTCGATACGCGGTCGCTGTCCGACGGGAACCTGGTCACCGGCGGGGCCACCGATCCGTACGCCGCCGCCGAGGTGCTGCGCGGGGCGCGGACGGCGACGTATGTGGGGAAGACGGACGTCGCCGGTACGGCGGTGCGGCACTACCGGGGGACCGCTGACCTGGCGACTGCCGCGCGGGAGGCCTCCGAGGGGAATTCGGAAGCGCTTGCGGCGGCGGCGAAAGGGTTCGCCACGGACGAGGTCCCGTTCGACGTGTACCTCGACGACGACGGGCGGATCCGGAAGGTCCGGCATCGGTTCAGCTTCGTCAACGGGCAGCAGAAGGACGCCGTCGCCGTGGCCTCGACGACCTTGCTGTACGACTTCGGGGCCCCCGTCGACGTACGGCTGCCGGACGGTGACGACATCTACGCGGGGAAGATCGCCGAGTAGTGAGCGTCGGGGTGTGCGGGCGTGACGGGCGTCAAGAACTAGCCCGTCCGTGCCATGCGCAGTGTGTAGGCCGCTCCCTACTCTAGGAAGTCGGTAACGGCAGAGAAGAGGTGATGCACGTGGCTCCGGTCGGCGGTACGGCAGTTCAGGACCACGTGGCCCTCGCCGAGATCGAGCTGTGCGGAGAGCTCATCATCGCGGCCTCGACCGCCCGCGAGGACCGGCTCAGTCTGGAAAGCATCGACGAGGTGCTGAGGGTCGCGGAGGAGCGGGACGCCGAGGGGGAATGATTTCGGCCACTGGGGCCGTGGCCCTCAGGTGCGCAGCAGCCGGCCGATCGCCTTCGTCGCCTCCGCCACCTTTTCGTCGACCTCCGCACCGCCCTTGAGGGCCGCGTCGGCGACACAGTGCCGCAGGTGCTCCTCCAGCAGTTGCAGGGCGAAGGACTGCAGGGCCTTGGTGGAGGCGGAGACCTGCGTGAGTATGTCGATGCAGTAGACGTCCTCGTCGACCATGCGCTGAAGGCCGCGGATCTGGCCCTCGATCCGGCGCAGGCGCTTGAGGTGCTCGTCCTTCTGCTTGTGGTAGCCGTGGACACCGCGGTCGTGGTCGGTCACGACGGCGGGGGTGCCCTCCGCCTCGGAGGGCGCGGCCGCGCCGGCCTCGGTGGTCGTCATCGCGTCCTCCAGACGTAAACCGCTTCATATACCCCTACTGGGTATATCGTACCGAACTTTGCTGGGTATAGGGCCCTGTGGCCGAACCGCCAACGGCCGTTGGACTGGACCACTGGGCAGCCCCCGTGCCGACCACTGTGCCTGATGGGCGACACTGGAGGACGGCCCATTAGCCGTGGCCGGATGATGCGCCTAGCATCAGCCTGACCGAACCGACGCTTCCTGAGGACCCTCACGTGCGCTTTCGTCTGACCCCCCGGGAGACGAGCTTCTACGACATGTTCGCCGCATCCGCGGACAACATCGTCACGGGCTCGAAGCTCCTGATGGAACTGCTCGGGGCGGACACCGCCGGCCGGGCCGAGATCGCAGAGCGTATGCGGGCCGCGGAACACGCAGGTGACGACGCCACGCACGCGATCTTCCACCAGCTGAACTCCTCGTTCATCACACCGTTCGACCGCGAGGACATCTACAACCTCGCGTCCTGCCTCGACGACATCATGGACTTCATGGAGGAGGCCGTCGACCTGGTCGTCCTCTACAACGTCGAGGAACTGCCCAAGGGCGTCGAGCAGCAGATCGAGGTGCTGGCGCGGGCCGCGGAACTCACGGCCGAGGCCATGCCGAACCTGCGCACGATGGACAACCTCACCGAGTACTGGATCGAGGTCAACCGCCTCGAGAACCAGGCCGACCAGATACACCGCAAGCTTCTCGCGCACCTCTTCAACGGCAAGTACGACGCGATCGAGGTCCTCAAGCTCAAGCAGATCGTGGATGTGCTGGAGGAAGCGGCCGACGCATTCGAGCATGTGGCGAACACGGTGGAGACCATCGCCGTCAAGGAGTCCTGAGACCCTCACATGGACACCTTCGCTCTGGTCGTGACCATCGCGGTCGCGCTCTTCTTCACGTACACCAACGGCTTCCACGACTCGGCGAACGCCATCGCCACGTCCGTCTCGACGCGGGCGCTGACGCCGCGGGCCGCGCTGGCGATGGCCGCGGTCATGAATCTCGGCGGTGCCTTTCTGGGGTCCGGTGTCGCCAAGACCGTCAGTGAGGGGGTGATCCAGACGCCGGAAGGCTCGAAGGGGATGGGGATCCTCTTCGCGGCGTTGGTGGGCGCGATCACCTGGAACCTGGTCACCTGGTACTTCGGGCTGCCGTCCTCCTCCTCGCACGCGCTGTTCGGCGGCATGGTGGGGGCGGCATTGGCCGGCGGGACCACGGTGTACTGGAGCGGGGTCCTGGAGAAGATCGTCATCCCGATGTTCGTGTCGCCGATCGTCGGGCTGTGCGCGGGGTATCTGGTGATGACCGCGATCATGTGGATCTTCCGGCGGGCCAATCCGCACAAGGCCAAGCGCGGGTTCCGGATCGCGCAGACCGTGTCGGCTGCCGGGATGGCGCTCGGGCACGGTCTTCAGGACGCCCAGAAGACGATGGGCATCGTGGTCATGGCGCTGGTCATCGCCGATGTCGAGGACTACGGCGATCCGATTCCGGTGTGGGTGAAGATCGTCTGTGCGGTGATGTTGTCGCTGGGGACGTATGCCGGTGGGTGGCGGATCATGCGGACGTTGGGGCGGAAGATCATTGAGCTTGATCCGCCTCAGGGGTTCGCCGCGGAGACCACGGGGGCGTCGATCATGTTCACCACGGCGTTTCTGTTCAAGGCGCCGATCTCCACGACGCATGTGATCACTTCGGCGATCATGGGTGTGGGGGCTACCAAGCGGGTGAACGCCGTGCGGTGGGGTGTGGCCAAGAACATCGTCCTTGGGTGGTTCATCACGATGCCTGCGGCCGCGGTGGTGGCGGCTGCCGCGTTCGGGGTCGTACACCTGGCGTTCCTCTGACTTGCTCCTCGGGCTGAAGCCCGAGGATTCTGGCCTTCCGTTCCTGCCGTGCCGCTACGCGGCACGGCATTCGGTCGGGAATCCGTGGCTTCCTGTTTCTTCGCGCTGTGCCGGGATCGCTCCTGGTCTTACCGGCGCTCCGCAGGCCGATACCGCCAGTCCGGCGGCCGTCTTCACGTTGATCGCGGCGTTGGTGTCCCGGTCGTGGACAGTGCCGCGGGCGGTGCAGGTCCATTCCCGGGCATTCAGGAGTTTGGGCCCGTTGCCCCGTCCTCAAGCACCGGACGGGGCTGAGTCACGCGGACCGGGGATCGTGCATCCCCACGGGGGCAAAGTACAGGTCAAGGAGCCACCGACATCTGGAACCCGGACCGCGGCCTTCCCGTCTCGTTCCAAGAACCCTTCGTACTGACTGCGCGGGAGTGTCTCCTGTTGCCAGGCCCAGTGCTCAGCCGCGGTCACAACATTTCGACGCGAGAACGTCCGTGCCCGCGCCGTAGCTGCCGCGCTCACTGGCAACGTGCAGCAGCTCACAATTTCCAGGAGGCGACATGGAACGGCGTACCTTCATCGGCGGCACCGCAGCAGCCCTCACCGCCCTGACGGCAACCGCCTGCGACGGCACCAAAGACACCAACTCCGGCACCGGCACCCGCACCAGCACCCGAACCACCGCCACCGGCAACACCGCCGCCTCCGCCCCAGCCAACTGGACCGCCCTCGCCAAGGACCTCGACGGCCGCCTCATCCGCCCGGGCGACGCCGACTGGAAGTCCGCCCGCCTGCTCTACAACACCCGCTTCGACAACCTGAAGCCCACCGCGGTCGCCTACGTCGCCCACCCCGACGACATCCGCACCACCCTCGCCTACGCCCGAGCCCACAACCTCCACGTGGCCATCCGCAACGGCGGCCACTCCTACGCCGGCTGGTCCTCCGGCAACAACCGCCTGATCATCGACGTCTCCAAGCTCAACCGCATCCGAGCCGGCGGCAACACCGCCGTGGTCGGCGCCGGCTCCAAACTCATCGACGTCTACCGGGCCCTCGCCGCCAAGGGCGTCACCATCCCCGCCGGCTCCTGCCCCAGCGTCGGCGTCTCCGGCCTCACCCTCGGCGGCGGCCACGGCGTCACCTCCCGCGCCTACGGCCTGACCTGCGACAGCCTCACCCAGGCCACCCTGATCACCGCCGACGGCAAGCAGCTCACCGCCAACGCCACCACCAACAAGGACCTCTTCTGGGCCCTGCGCGGCGCCGGCAACGGCAACTTCGGCGTCGTCACCGAGCTCCAGTTCAGGACCCACCCCGCCCCGCAGGCCGTCACGGCGTACATGACCTGGCCCTGGTCGAAGGCGGCCAAGCTGATCAAGGCGTGGCAGGAGTGGGGCCCGACCCAGCCCGACGAGATCTGGTCGGCCCTGAGCATCTCGAACCACGCGGGCGGCAACCCGACCATCACGGTCGCGGCGTTCTCGCTGGGCACCTACAACGAGCTCAAGAACGCGGTGGACCGCCTGGCCGACCGCCCCGGCGGCCCCGGCCCCGCGAGCAACGTCGCGATCAAGCGCCGCTCGTACAAGGAGTCGATGGAGCTGTACGCCGGCTGCTCGTCCTTCACCTCGGACGCCCAGTGCCACCTCCCCGGCTCCACCCCGGGCCGTTCCCCGCAGGGCGCGCTGAGCCGCGAGACGTACTCCGCGAAGTCGGACTTCTTCGACCGTTCGCTCTCACCGGCGGGCATCCAGACCCTGATGCGGCAGATGCAGTCGGTCCGCGGCGGCTCCGGCAGCGTCGCCCTCACGGCCCTCGGCGGAGCCGTCAACCGCGTCTCCCCCACCGCCACGGCCTTCGTGCACCGCCGCTCCCGCATCCTGGCCCAGTACATCGCCTCCTGGCGGGCCGGCACGTCCGGCTCCACCGCCCAGTCCTGGCTGACGTCGGCCCACTACGCGATGCGGCCGTACGCCTCGGGTGCCGCGTACCAGAACTACACGGACCCGACGCTGAAGGACTGGCGCAAGGCGTACTACGGGGACGCGGCGACGCGCCTGACGAAGCTGAAGAAGCAGTACGACCCGGAGGGTTTCTTCACGTACCCGCAGGCGCTGTAGCCCTCACGGCTTCCGCCCCCGGTCAGGGACTAGGCCGCGAGGTCCCGCTCCTCGGCGCCCGCGCCCGCGGCCTCTTTCCGGGCACCCGGAATCACGGCCTTCTGCCCGCCCTCGCGGGAGCCTCCCCGCGCTTTGATCAGCCACCCGCCCCTGGGCGACCGCTCGATGGCGGACATCACGGGCGTCAGCAGAGCCATGGCCAGCGGCGACAGCAGCAGCGCGACAGCGGTACCGAGCGCGAACCCGCCCACGACATCGGTCGGATAGTGCACGCCCATGTAGACCCGGCAGAACCCGCCGAGCAGCGCGAGCCCGATCCCGACCAGCCCGAACTTCCGGTTGGCGACGAACAGCCCGACGCCGAGGGCCATGACGATCGTCGCGTGGTCGCTCACGAAGGAGTAGTCGGTCTTGCCGCTCACCAGGACCTCGAGCCCCTGGTGATCGAGGAACGGCCGTGGCCGCTCGACGAACCCGCGGATCGGCACGTTCACCAGGACCGCGATCCCCGCGGCCAGCGGCGCCCACACGAGCGCGGCGACGGACGAGGCGGCGTCCTCGTCGCCCCGGCGTCGCACCGACCACCAGCACCACACGACGAGCAGCACCAGGGCGAGCACGACCCCGTACTCACCGACGTACTCCATGACCCGGTCGAACCAGTGCGGGGCGTCCTTGGCCAGGCCATTGACGTCGAAGAGCAGGTCGACGTCGGGGTTCGACCCGGAATCTGCGAGTCCAGCCATGATGCTGCGGCCCCTTCGTCGTCTCTTGGCTCGGCGCAACTTGCGTACGCCGCTCCGCCCACCCCCGTGGTTGTAGATCCGGCTACGTCACCAGGAACGCACGGCCCCTGTTGATACGTTCCACACTCCACTGAATGATCACTCAGACGTTATCGAAGAGAGACCCATCACCGCAGCTCAGGGGGTGGGTTCACGCTCCGTCTACACGGTCGTGGGCAGCGCTTTCGCGCCATCTTCGGTCACCCGGGTGGCTCCGAAGTAGTCCGGGGTGTCGATCGGGTCGAACCGGATCACAGCACCCGTTCTCGGCGCGTCGATCATGTACCCGCCACCCACATAAATCCCGACATGCCGGATGGCCCGTGAGTTGGTGAGGTCGTCCGAGAAGAACACCAGATCCCCCGGCAACAACTCGTCCCTGTCCGGATGCGGCCCCGCGTTGTACTGATCGTTGGCCACCCGCGGCAACGAGATCCCCACCGTCTCGTACGCGGCCTGAGTCAACCCCGAACAGTCGAACCGCCCACCGTCCGCGGCACTGCCCTCCCCACCCCAGAGATAGGGCGTGCCCAGCTTCTTCTGGGCGTAGTAGATGGCGCCGGCGGCTTGTTTGGAGGGGTCAACCCTGCTGACCGGCGCGGCGAAGCTCTGCTCCAGAGTCGTGATCGTCTTCACGTAGTTCTGGGTCTCCTTGTACGGCGGCACACCCCCGTACTTGATGACCGCGTACGCCCCCGCGTTGTAGGACGCGAGCATGTTCTTCGTCGGGTCGCCCGGTACGTCCTTCACATAGGAGGCGAGCTTGCAGTCGTAGGACGCAGCCGACGGAATCGCGTCATTCGGGTCCCATACGTCGCGGTCGCCGTCCCCGTCGCCGTCCAGCCCGTGCGTGGCCCACGTCCCAGGAATGAACTGCGCGATGCCCTGCGCCGCCGCCGGGCTCTGGGCCTTCGGGTTGAACCCACTCTCCTGATACAGCTGGGCGGCGAGCAAGGCGGGGTTGATGGCGGGACACAGGTTGCCCCACTTCTGCACGAGCGCCGAGTATGCGGCTGGCACGGCCCCCTTGGCCAGCGACTTGGACGCTCCGCCCACGCCGCCCGCGAGGTTTCCGGCGACGACGTAGACCCCGACGACGAGCAGCATCACGAAGCTGAGCCCCGCCGCGACAGCGGCGCCCGCCACGATCCATGCCTTACGCACCGTCAATCGCCCCTCGCCTGACAGGATTCCGCTCGCGCCAGTTTAGGAGCTTCCCACGTGGAAGCCGTCGCAACCGATGCTCTCGTAATCCGTCGGGCTGCCGTTGACGTGGTAGAAGACGACCGTCCAGTCACCTGGGTCGTTGGTGACGGGAATGGCCTCGTAGGTGTCGCCGTCCGCCGAGTGCCCCTGGAAGTCGTCCGGGTACACCAGGTCGACGAACCCTCCGTCCTTCCAGTGCTTGAAGATGTCCTGCGGCTTGCTCGTGTAGCCGACGCCCAGGTTCGGGGACTTGTTCGGCATGCCCGTGTCCAGATCGATGTCGTGCGGCGACTTCACACCGACCGAGACGTAGTAGGGATCGGGCTTCTTGGTCTGCGCGTCCGCGTACTTGAAGCGGAAGGAGATCTTCGCCCGCTGCCGGACGTTCCCGCCGTCGGCGCCATCGGCGTCGGTCGCGCTGTACTGAAGCTCCATCGGCGCTTGGGCCGCGCCCACCTGCTTGCACTCACCGCGCCCCGCCTCCGCCTCGAACGGGTCCTTGGAAAGAGTCCAGTTGTCGACGGATCTTCTGTTGTTCACGATATGGTCCGGGACTTTCGTCGACGCGGACGCGTCACTTCCGGACGGTGACGACGAAGCCGACGACCCGTCGCCCTGCGCCTGCGACCCGCTGCCCTCCTCTCCCTGCCCGTCCAGCATCCGCAGGGTCACAGCGGACGCCGTCCCCACCACCACCGCGACGGCGAGGGCCACGATCCAGGGCGTACGACGCGACCGGCCCTTCTCCGGTACGGCCGTCGGCGCCGACGGCGCGAGCGTCGGTACGTACGCCGGAACGGCCGTCGGCACATAGCCGGGCCCCGCGGTCGGCGGATACGCCGGCGGCGTCGGCGCCCCGTGCCCCGGCGGCACCAGCCCGGCCGCCACCGCCGCCCCGAGGTCCTGGGGCACGGCCTCGGCATCGCTGCTGAGCCGCCCGTAGAACGGGTCCTCGGCCAGCGCGGAGGACACCGCGCAGCGGGTGACGACGGCGTCGAGCCCAGGCCGCCGCACAGGGTCCTTCGCCACGCACTCCCGTATCAGCTCGGCCAGTTCGGGAACGACGCCGTCGACGTCGATGTCCTCGTGCACCACGCGATACGACACCGCGTGCGTGGGTCCGGAGCCGAACGGCGGCCGACCGGTCGCGGCATACGCGAGGGTCGCGCCCAGTGCGAACACATCCGCCGCCGGGCCGACCTGATTGCTGATCAGCACCTCGGGTGCGGTGTACCCGGGCGTACCCGGAGCGAGGCCGGTCTGCGTCAGAGCGGTGTCGGCCGCACCGCGGGCGATCCCGAAGTCGATGAGCTGCGGCCCCTGCGGAGAGAGGATCACGTTCTGCGGTTTGAGGTCCCGGTGCGTCACTCCGTAGCCGTGCACACTCGCCAGCGCCTCCGCCAGACCCGCGAACAGCCGCCGGGCACTGTCGGCCGGGAACGCCCCCCGCTCCCCCACCGCCCGACCCAATGTCGGCCCCGAAACATACTCGGTAGCCAGCCAGTACGGCGCCGCATCCAGCGACGCATCGATCAGGTTGGCCGTATACGCACTACGCACCGCCCGCACCGTCTCGACCTCACGCCGAAACCGCGCCAACGCCTCCGGATGATCCGTGATCTCGTCCCGGATCACCTTGATCGCGACCAGCCGCCCACCCGGCGACCGAGCGAGATAGACCTGTCCCATACCGCCCGCCCCGAGCCGAGCGAGCAGCGTGTAGGCGCCTATGTGCGCCGGATCCCGATCCTTCAGTGCGTCCACTGAACTGACCTTGCCACAGAGATCAGTTCACCGGGGGCCCTCGTTCCCCCTCCACCTCACCCCCGTTCCTCTAGTCCCCCGTTCTCTCCCCCCGCTCCGCCTCCCGATACAACTGCTCCGCCTCCACCCCGAACACCACACTGAACGACACGTCAGCAGTGGCCCCACCCCCGTCATGTCCGCCGAGCACGCCCACGACCTCCCCGTCCCCGTTGACCCAGGGACTGCCGCTGGTCCCGCCGCTGAAGCCGGGACACTCGACGCGCTGCTGGAGACGACTGTGCGGCGTCGGCTTGTCGGTGCACACGATCGGGGCCTGCCGGGCGTTGGGGTACCCGGTCACGGTCACCGCCGTGGCCCCGGTGGCCATCCCCGCGACGAACCGGTTGCCACCGACGACGTCCTCGACCCGGCCGCCCTTCCCATCCCGCCCCGCAGCCACCACCGCGAACGCCACGTCACTGTCCTCGTCCCGCCCGTGCACCCACCCCTCCGGCAGAAACCGCCGCCCGAGTTTCCACACCCCGTACGGCGCCTTCCCGTTCCGGTACCCGGGCACGAACTCGATGTCCGCGTCCCCGGTCCGGTCCAGGCAGTGCGCCGCGGTGACGAGGAGGTCGTGCCGCGGACTGTGCACGACGGAGGCGGTGCAGAAGCGCCGGCCGCCCGCGAACAAGGCCCCGACACGAGCCGTCCGCAGAGTGGCCGCGGCGACGGTGGTGACGCCGAAGGGGCCCGCCCCGTCGTCGGCGGCCGCGCCCGAGGCCGAGGTGACGGAGGCGACGGCGAACAGAACGGCGACGGCCTGGAGGGCGGAATGTGAGGTGCGTTTCATCGGATCCCACCGTTCCCCATGAAGGTGAGAAAAGAGTCAGGCTGCCGGGACGAAGAGGGTCAGGGAAGTCGTCGGCCCATCTTCGCCGACCTCCGGTTGTAACCCTTCGTTTCCCACCACTCCTCCAAATGGGCATGGACGAGATGCACGAGCTGCCGCATTCGGTCGGGAGGGGGCGCGGGCGAGGTGAGTACATCCGCCCAGGATTTGTCCTCCCAGGGCAGAGTGACCACCCAATGCTCGTCCGGGTGGCCCTGGCGGCCCACAGTCAGCCAGTACGTGAATAGCGCGCTGCGGTCCGGACGGTGCTCGACCGACATTTTGTTTACGTCGAAACGAATTCCGTCCGCCGTGGCATACGAGCGACTGAGGATCTGCTCAGCCGGTGTCTGTTCCTCCACGGAAACTCATCGCCCTTCATCGCCCTTCATCGCCTTCATCACGCTTCCGCCTCGGCCCACGCCCCGACCCCGGCCCCGACCTCGCCCTGCCCCCGACCTCGCCGCCCCTACGACTAGCAGCGAACAGCGGCCGCAGCGGCCCTCTGGTCCACCTTGTAGGCCGTCAGCAGGTCGTTGGTCCCCGCCGGGGTACCAATGATGGTGCGGAACTTCTCCACCCGTGGGCACTGGTTGGCGTAGGTGGAGTAACCGCCGCGGCCGTTGGGATCCCCGGACCATATGGCGGCGTCGATCTTCCGGTCCATCGTGCTGTTCCAGCCGTGCCGCGCCTTGATGTGCTTCCAGCCCCACGTGCTGGTACCACAGCGCAGGGTGAAGAACTGGGGCCCGCGGTAGTACTTCTTCAGAACGTAGTTCCGGCTGTGACTCCTGCACTTGGCGTCAAAGCTGTCGGCCCGTACGGAGGCGGCCTTCGCAGCGGCCGCGGATTCCGAGGACGACGCCGGAGAATCCGCGTAAGCGGAACCGGCGGCAGGCATTACCAGTGCCGAAATGGCGACAGCGCCACACAGCGCCGTCTTGACAGAAGTGTTGCGAAGCATGTGTTCCCCTCGTGTTCTCCCCGTGGTCAGCGGGGAGTTGGTGTGAAACGCATCGTCGATGACGCCGTTTCACCGTTTCATCGCCGATCGCACGCCGTCAACCAAGAACAACTAAGGTCGTCCTGACGCGTTTTTCACCATAGGCCACCCCACTGACAATCACCCGGAGCCCAACCGCCGGACCTCAGCAGGTCAGTTCCGTCTGCGGCGGCACACCGGAGACCGGGCCCTGCCGGATGTACCACTCCGTCGCGAACACTCCGAGCAGGCTCGGCATCGACGCGCCCGGCGCGGCCGGCACCTTCGCCATCCCGATCGATCCACCATCCCCGGCTCCGACCACCCACCTGAGTACGCATACTCAGGCACAGCCCAGTCCGCGACGGCAAACTGTGCCCCGACCACACAGCTGACTCGGCTGACTCGGCTGACTCGGCTGGCTCGGCCGACTCAACTGACCGAGCTGGCTTACGACTTCAGGGGGAACGAACGTGAGACGAACCAGCCGCGCCCTGGCCATGACGGCACTGGCGGCCTGCGGACTGACCGGCCTGGGGGCGGCACCCGCCACCGCGTCGACCGATGTCCTGCTGCCCCATCCCGGCCCGGAGGGTCTGGTGTGGGTGCCGGAGCACACCGGAGACGGAGGCGTCGCGTCCGGTGGCGCATGGGACAGACTGCCGACCGTGCTCACCGTGGCGTGCGAGGGCGGCGGCGACGTACGGGTGACGATGTCGCAGGAGTCGCAGATCGCCGCGTTCTCTGTCGACTGTCCGGCCGACGAGGCCGGAGTGGGCTCCGTCACCATGGATCCCGGCGTGGTCCGCCCCGGGTCCTTCGTGATCGGCGTCGACGCGTCGGCGGACAACATCCGCTGGGCCCTTACGGTGACCCAGCCGGAGTCCTGACCTGACCGAACCCTGCCCCAGCCCTGGTCCTGACCCGACCGGGGCCCTGACCTGGTCGGCCCTGGCCGGTGCTCCGAGCCGGCCAGGTCGCCCTACCGCTCGACCGCCACCCGGTCGACGCCACCCCCGCCCCCGACCTCAGCCTCCCCCAACGGCCGGCCAACCCCCGTCAGTTCCTCCGAAACCGTCCACAACCGCCGCGCCACCCCCGCGTCACTCGCCGCCACAGACCGCCCCACCAACGTCGGCCCACCCCGCATCTCGCCCAACCCGTCGGGTCCGACGTAGCTCGCGCCGGGCAGGTCCTGTGTCGCGGCGTACAGCGTCGGCAGCGCGCCCGCCCGGTCGTCCTGGGCGAAGAACCGGTTGCCGATCTTCATGAACCCACGCATCACCGCACTCCCCGCGTGGCTCTGCAGGTTGGTCGCGGCATAGCCGGGGTGCGCGGCCAGGGCGCGGACCGGGGAGCCGGACGCCGTCAGACGGCGCTGGAGTTCCAGCGTGAACAGCAGGTTGGCCAGCTTCGACTGGGCGTACGCGCGGTTCGGGTCATAGCCGGACGTCCAGTTCAGGTCCTCGAAGCGGATCCGGGCGTTGAACCACCGGTGCGCACCGGACGACAAGGTCACGACCCGGTCGGTGACGTACGGCAGGAGCAGGTTCGTCAGCGCGAAGTGGCCCAGATGGTTCGTGCCGAACTGCATCTCGAAGCCGTCCGCCGTCCGCTGCTCCGGCACCATCATCACGCCGGCGTTGTTGATCAGCAGATCCAGCGGCCGTCCCTGCCACGCGTCCGCGAACTCCCGCACGGACGACAGATCCGCCAGATCCAGGCGCCGCACCTCCGTGCTGCCGTTCACCGTCGCGGCCGCCGCCCGCCCACGCTCCGGATCCCGTACGGCGAACACGACGTGCGCGCCCACCCGCGCCAGCGCGTCAGCCGCCCGGAGGCCGATCCCGCTGTTGGCGCCGGTGACGACGGCGGTGCGGCCGGCGAGGTCGGGGAGGCTCGTGGCGTCCCATGTCTGTTTGGCCATCTCGGTCATCTCCTCATTCGACCCTGCGGCGTGATCCGCACCGCAGCCATGCCTCGAATGTAGGCGCCGACAACAATGCTGTCAATGACAACAATGATGGCGGCGCCAACAAAGATGGCACCGCCAACATCAAGCTACGATGAGCCCATGCCCGAGACCCGCCCCTACCACCACGGAGATCTGCGCGCCGCCCTGCTCGCCGCAGCGGAACGCACCCTGCGTGACAAGGGCGCCGCCGCCCTCTCGCTGCGCGAACTGGCCCGCGAGGTCGGCGTCAGCCACGCCGCCCCCGGCCGACACTTCAAGGACAAGCAGGCCCTGCTCAACGCCCTGGCCCTGGCCGGGTACGAGCGGCTCGCCCAGGCACTGAGCGCCGCCGAGGACCCCGCGCTCCCCCTGGAGCCGCGCCTCACCGCCCTCGCCCGGGCCTACCTCGGCTTCGCCATCGACAACGCCGCGCTGCTGGAGCTGATGTACGCCCGCAAGCACGAGCCGGACGCCTCCGAGCAGATGGCCGCAGCGGTCGAGGAGACGGTGGGGAGCCTCGTACGGGTTCTGGCGGACGCCCAGCAGAGGGGCGAGATCATCGACGGCGACCCGGAGGAGCTCAACCTCGTCACCG
The DNA here is from genome assembly GCF_055564995.1 of Streptomyces sp. NPDC028907. Classification (NCBI taxonomy): domain Bacteria; kingdom Bacillati; phylum Actinomycetota; class Actinomycetes; order Kitasatosporales; family Streptomycetaceae; genus Streptomyces; species Streptomyces sp. NPDC028907. The sequence goes on along the minus strand of NZ_JBVHVE010000027.1, from coordinate 11,062 downwards.
GCGCCGCCCTGCACGGCGTGGCCGCCTTCATCTCCGCCGGCTGGCTGACGCCGGAGGCCGCGCTGGCGGGCGTGGAGGGCCTGGTGCACCATCTGCTGCACGGGCTGAAGCCCCGCTGAGCCCTGCTGAGCCCTGCTGACGATCAGCTTTGGCGCCGTGCCCGGCGCGGCCGAGGTCCGTATTCGATCAAGGCCGGACATCCAGCGCACGCTCACCCGAGCGCCGCGGGGCGATGACCCGGTAGTGGTTGTCGAACGACAGAACCGTCGGCCGTTGAAGACGCCAGGCGAGGCACGCGTTGACGGCATCGGTCAGACCGATCTGCGGCCTGCCCCATGTAGTCACGCTGGATCTTCTCCGCTTCCCCAAGAAGTTTCGCGTCCACGGCTGGTACGCGTGCCTATCCAGCGGAGACAAGCGCACGCAGGCGGCATACCGCCTCTACGGCTTCCTTCTCCGAGGCCTGCTGATGCAGGAGGTAGTCCAGCTCAGCGGGAACGAGCGGGGACAGGACGGGGATCCTGGCCGTCCCGAAAGCGTCGATCCCATCCTGGTGCCGCCGGTCACGGCGATTGAAGGCGGCGAGCAGGACGCTGGTGTCGGCCACGGCAAGATGGACCGGGGCGGTCACGCAGCGCTCCCGCCCCGCAGGTATTCATGCACACCGCTCGCGAGATCCGGCGGCCCGTCGAAGGGGCCCCAGCCGTCGACCCCCTGCCTCCGTCCCCCGAAACCCCCGCCTGACCCCCGCCCCTGTCGGACCGTCAGCTCACACACCCCACCGACGCCCGTTCACCACAGCCGGATACCCTCACCCGCAGAACACCGGCACGACCCCTCACCCGACCGGCCGTCAGAAACGGCACCCGGCGTGAAGAGGCTTAACGACGCAACCACACGACAGGTTCCGCTCAGGCCTCATTGCCCGGCGTGACCTGCCGTGATACACAGAGTGACCATACGAGGTATTCGTACGAATCCCGCCCATCAATGACGCCAAGTCGACATACGACAGCGCCATTGTCGGCGAGAATGAGGCCTGACCTCTGCGCACCGCAGGGGGACTGCGGAACTACCCAACAGGGGCGGTGACTTACATGCTCTTTGCGGCCGATAAGGGCGACATCAACACCATCATCGGCGGGATCGCTCCGGACTGGGGTCCCTTCGGCGCACTGGGGAACGAAGCGAAGACGATGATCCAGGTCGTCATGGCTGTCGCCATCCTGCTCTGCCTCGGCATCGCCATCTGGGGCGCGGCCAAACAGCGCATCGGCGCGACCGCCCTGCGCGACACCTTCAGCGCCGAGCAGGGCAAGGGGCTGATCATCGCCGGTCTGACGGGCGTCTTCATCATCGGCTCACTGGGCACGCTGTTCACCATCGTGTACGGCATGGCCGTCTAGCCGGCTCCGCCCCGCCCGCCCGCTCCGGGCACTCCCGGTCACCCTCGTCCCCCACCCATCCCGTCGTGCCCACCGGCTGAGGTTGCGTTTCCCTGATGTCGAGTCACCACACCGCGCCCATGCGGGAACCAGCACGGCTACCGTCGTACTCCTACGTGTGTCCGTCCGACGTCGAGGGGGCGTACGCGGAATGAGTCTCGGAGACGAGCGGGAGTCCTCCGGCGAATACGGAGGCACGGGCCAGACCCGCACACGGCTGCCCGACAGCGGCGGTGACGTGTACGGCGGCGCGCGGCGAGGCGGCCGTTCCTCCTCCCGCAGCCTGGTCACCGTCGTCGGCGTGGTCGTCCTCCTCATCGCCGCGATCGCCTTCGCGAACCGTGGAGGCGATGACTCCGGTTCCTCGGCGGGGGACGAAAACCAGCCGAAATCGTCGACTACGGCGGCGAGTGGGACGCGGCCGGTGGACGGGAAGGCGGCGGGGATTCCCGCGAAGTTCGCTCACGACGAGCAGGGGGCGCAGTCGGCAGCTGCGAACTACTCGGTGGCGCTCGGCTCGACCGGCATGTTCCGGACGGACACCCGGCATGCCATCGTCGACACCCTCTACACCTCCGACGCCGCGGCCAAGCTGAAGGGCCCGATGGACCAGGCCTACTCGACCGACTTCCTCAGCAAGCTCGGGCTGGACGAGAACGGCAACCCGCCGGAGGGCAGCACCTTCGTCTCCCGCGTGGTCCCGGTGGGCACGACGACCCAGCACTACGACGGCGACAGCGCCAAGGTCGCGGTCTGGTACATGGGCCTCATCGGCATGTCGGGGGAGAAGTCGACCGACCCCGTCTCCTCGACGTGGAAGACCTGGACGTTCGACCTGCGGTGGACCAACGGCGACTGGAAGATCGTCGCGGACTCCCAGAAGGACGGCCCCGCCCCGGTCCCCGGGGACGACAGAGCCGCCGCCTCCGACGAGATCAGCAAGGCCATCGAGGAGTACGGAGGGTTCACGTATGCGCGCTAACCGCCGCTTCCTCAAGCTCACCGCGGCCTTCGCCGCCGTACAGGCCGGCACAGTCCTGCTGGCCACACGTGCCGTCGCCGCACCCACGCCCACCCCCACGCCGACGGGCAGCAACAACCCCTGCGACCTCATCGTCGGCGAGGCCAAGAAGTACTGCGAAAAGGACAACGGCGGCACCGGCGGCACGGGCGGCGGCTCCACCCTCGACGACCCCACCGCCACCCTCGACCCCCTCTCCTCCCTCGCCAAGGGCTGCGCCGAAGCCGCCGCCTGGACCGTCGACAAGCTCAGCGAGGCCGTGAAGGAGACCGCCAACGTCGACTTCACGAACCCCAAGTTCCTCCAGCAGTACGCCGTCGTCTTCGCGGCGTCGACGATCCTGACCCTCCTCCTCTGGCTCCTGGCCGTCGCCAAGCGAGCCGTCCGAGGAGTCCCCCTCAGCACCGCCATCTCCGAGGCCATCGGCTTCCTCTGGCTGACGGTGCTGGCGTCGGCGTTCACCCCGCTGATCCTCTACACCGTCGTATCGGCCACCGACGGCGTCACGGACGTCCTCGCGAAGACGACGGGCGACCAGACGGACACGTTCTTCGGCACGTTCTCCGGCGCCCTGGAGAAGGGCCAGGACATCGGCGGCGGCCCGATCATGCTGATCGTGGTGTCCCTGGTCTCCATCCTCGCCGCGGGCGTCCTCTGGCTGGAGCTCGTCATCCGAGCCGCCCTGCTCTACGTCGGCGCTCTCCTCGGCACCGTCGTCTACGCGGGACTGGTCGACAAGAACCTGTGGGGCCACGTCCGCCGCTGGGCGGGCATCATGATCGCCGTCATCCTCGTGAAGCCGGTCATCGTCATAGTGCTCGGCCTGGCCGGCGCCCTGTCCGCCGACGACGGCCCGAACGCCTTCTCGGCCGTCGTCTCCGGCCTGGCCATCATCCTGCTCGCCATCTTCGCGAGCGCGATGATCTACCGCTTCGTGCCCGGCTTCGGCGACGAACTCGCCGGCTCCCGCAACAACCGCATCATGCGCGGCGCCGAAGGCAAGGCCGCCGCCGTGATCAGCTCCCCGGCGACCCTCGTCGCCCAGGGCATCAAGACCCACAGCTCCCGCGCGGACAACCAGGGCGGATCGGGCCAGGGCGGCTCCGGCGCCCGTCCCTCCAACCCCGCCTCCGGCGGCGTCGCCGCGCACAGCTCACGCGCCTCGAACGGGGGCGGCGGATCTGTCCCCTCCGCCGCACCCGCACCCCGCTCGGGCAGCCCGGTGAGCACCCCCCACGCCAGCAACACCCGCAACAGCAATCGTTCAGGAGGTGACGGGCGTTGACGACCGAGTCCCACGTGTCCCACGCGGTCACGCCCCGCCGTTCATATCTGATCGGCCGCGCCCGGCCGAACGCGATCGTCGGCCGCAACCGCGAGACCGGCGAGATCACGCTGATCATCGGGGGCGCGTTCCTCGGCATGATGTGCGGGCTCCTCGTCCCCGTCCTGTCCCTGCGCATCGTGCTGCTGATGGGCTTCCCGCTGATCGCGCTGGCCGCGGTCTACGTGCCGTACAAGCACCGGACCTTCTACAAGTGGTTCGAGATCAACCGCAGCTACAAGCGCACCCTGCGCCGGGGCACCGCTTACCGCTCCGGCGCCGTCGAGGCCGGCACCCACCTCGACGGCCGCGAGGTCGAGGTCGGCCCGCCGCCTGGCATCGGCCGCATCACCTGGCTGGCCGCCCCCTTCGGGCCCGACGAGATCGCTGTACTGCTCCACGCGGACCGGCGCACCGTCACGGCCGCCATCGAGATCGAGGGCCCCGGCGTCGGCCTGCGCGACTCCGAGGACCAGGAAGCCCTCGTCGACCGCTTCGGCACCCTGCTGAAGCATGTCGCCAACGGCGACGGCTTCGTCACCCGCCTCCAGATGCTCGCCCGCACCCTCCCCGCCGACCCGGACGCCCACGCCAAGGACGTCGCCCAACGAGGCGACGACCGGGCCCTGGGATGGCTCCAGCAGTCGTACGACCAGCTCCAGTCCATGGTGTCGACGAGCAGCGAGCAGCACCGCGCGTACCTCGTCGCCTGTATGCACTTCACCCGCGAACTGGCCGCCGAGGCCCAGGCGATGGCCCGCGCGGCCCGCCCGCACGGCGGCAAGGTCGACCGGGACGCGGGTCTCGCGGTCGTCATGGCCCGCGAGCTGACCGACATCTGCTCGCGCCTCCAGGAGGCCGACATCCGCGTACGCCAGCCCCTCGGCCAGGGCCGCCTCGCCTCCCTCATCCACTCCATGTACGACCCGGACCACCCGATCGACCACATCCAGGCGATGACGAAGCGCAACGCCTGGCCGGCCGAACTGGACGCCATGGAGCCCACGTTCCTGCAGGCCAAGACCCGGGAGTCGTCCACTCGCGCGCCCTGGTGCCACGCCACCGCCTGGGTGAAGGAGTGGCCGATGACCCCGGTCGGCGTCAACTTCCTGGCGCCGCTCCTCGTCCACACCCCGGACGTCATCCGAACGGTCGCCGTGACGATGGACCTCGAACCCACCGAGGTCGCCATCGAACGCATGCTGACCGAGAAGACCAACGACGAGGCGGAGGCCAGCCGCGCCGCCAAGATGAACCGCACCGTCGACCCGCGCGACATCGCCGCCCACAACCGTCTCGACCAGCGAGGCGAAGACCTCGCGAGCGGCGCCGCCGGCGTCAACCTGGTCGGCTACATCACCGTCTCCTCCCGCTCCCCCGAGGCCCTGGCCCGCGACAAGCGGACCATCCGGGCGTCGGCCGGAAAGTCGTATCTGAAGCTGGAATGGTGCGACCGCGAGCACCACCGGGCATTCGTGAACACACTCCCCTTCGCCACCGGCATTCGGAGGTAGGACCTGATGCGGGACCCGCTGTCCGTCCTCACCGACGCCTTCACGTCCTTCCTCTTCGGGAAGGTCGAGACGACCCGGCTCCCGGTGCGCACGTCGACGGGCCAGGCCCAGGCGGTCTACCTCCCGACCGCCGCCCCCGGTCTCGGCGACTCGGGCGTCATCATCGGCCGCGAGGTGTACTCCGGGAAGGGCTACATCTACGACCCCTTCCAGCTGTACGGCCAGCAGCTCCCCGCGCCCCACTGGCTGGTCCTCGGCGAGTCCGGCAACGGCAAGTCCGCGCTGGAGAAGACGTACGTCCTGCGCCAGCTGCGCTTCCGCGACCGCCAGGTCGTCGTCCTGGACGCGCAGGGCGAGGACGGCGTCGGCGAGTGGAACCTCATCGCGCAGGAGCTGGGGATAACCCCCATCCGCCTGGACCCGATGGCCGCCCTCGACATGGGCATCCGCCTCAACCCGCTCGACCCCGCGATCACCACGACGGGCCAGCTCGCCCTGCTCCGCACGATCATCGAGGTCGCGATGGGCCACGGCCTCGACGAGCGCTCGGGCTTCGCCCTGAAGGTCGCGCACTCCTACGTCAACGAGACCATCCTCGACCGCCAGCCCGTCCTCACCGACATCGTCGAACAGCTACGGCACCCCGAGCCGGAGTCGGCCGAGGCGATGAACGTCGCCATAGACGACGTACGCGCCTGGGGCCTGGACGTCGCACTGGTGCTGGACCGCCTGGTCGACGGTGACCTGCGCGGCATGTTCGACGGCCCCACCACGGTCGGCATCGACCTCGACGCGCCGCTCATTGTGTTCGATTTGTCCCACATCGACCGCAACTCGATCGCCATGCCGATCCTGATGGCGATCGTGGGCGTATGGCTGGAGCACACCTGGATCCGCCCCGACCGGAAGAAGCGCATCTTCCTGGTCGAGGAGGCCTGGCACATCATCAACAGCCCGTTCGTGGCCCAGCTCTTCCAGCGCCTGCTGAAGTTCGGCCGCCGCCTCGGCCTGTCCTTCGTCGCCGTCGTCCACCACCTGTCCGACGTCGTCGACGGCGCGGCGGCGAAGGAGGCGGCCGCGATCCTAAAAATGGCGTCGACCAGGACGATCTACGCCCAGAAGGCCGACGAGGCCAGGGCCACGGGCCGCGTACTCGGCCTCCCACGCTGGGCCGTGGAGATCATCCCGTCCCTCACCCCCGGCATCGCGGTCTGGGACGTCAACGGCAACGTCCAGGTCGTCAAACACCTGGTCACCGAGACGGAACGCCCCCTGGTCTTCACCGACCGCGCGATGACGGAGTCCTCCGCCGACCGCGACCTGGCCGACGACGCCCTGCGCGCCGCCGAACTGGAGGCGGAGGAACGGGCGGCGGCCTTCGTGGAACAGCACCTCGGCGACTCCGAATCGACGGTGGCATAAGCCGGCGCAGGGCAGGGAGGCAGAGTGAGACCGGACGACCGCCGAGCACACCGGGACCACCGGGACGGCCAAGGGGGCATCCCCGACGGCCTGCTCATCGGCATACTCGCCTTCCTCCTCGGCATGACCCTGCTGGTCTGGACGGCCACGGGCCTCGCCGCCCTGCTCGCCCACGGCTCCTGGCCCTCCGGCGTCACCTTCACCCGCACCCCCCTGGCCATGCGCTCCCTGATCGCCCACCCGAACGACATCCCGGGCGCCTGGCCGGAGACACCGAGCGAGCAGCTCTCCGGCTACGGCCTGGTCTGGGGGCTGTTCATCGGCCAGCTGATGGTCCTGATCGTGCTGACCGTGTTCGTGCTGGGCACAGTGGCCCGGTGGCGGGCGGTCAGGGCGGGGCGGCGCGAGGCGAAGGCGACAGCGCCGCCGATACCGCATGAGGCCAGGGCACCGCACGATGTGGTCGCACCGCACGTCGTACCCGCGCCCAGAACGGAACCGGAACCGCAGCCGCAGCCGCAGCCGCAGCCGACGGGCCTTTCCGACGCCGACCGGCAGACGACGGCCACCACGCCCACGGATCTCAGCAAACCGACGGCACCCGGAGCCGACCCCCGAGCGTCTCGGATCCCCGAACGGGTGGGTGGTTGGGAAAGGCTTGTCGTAGCCCCAAGGGAAAGCCGCCAATCAACCGCAACCCAGGCAGTACACGACGCGGAGGGCGCCACCCTCGTAGTCACGTCAAACCCGGCCCTCTGGCAGGACACCAAGGACGCCCGCGCAAAACTCGGCCCCGTCCTCCTCTACGACCCCACCCACCTCTGCGACACCCCGTCCCGCCTCCACTGGTCCCCCACCACAGGCTGCGAGGACAAACAGACAGCGGTCTCCAGAGCCACCGCCCTCCTGACCCCGGTCCGCCCCACCTCCCGCCTCGACCAGGCGGTCAGCGACACCGCCGAAACGCTCCTCCGCAGCTACCTCCACGCCGCCGCCATCGACGGCCGCACGATCCGCCACGTCCACCGCTGGTCCCAGGGCGCCCAGATCCAGGACGCCGTACGCGTCCTCCGTACGAACCCGAAGGCGGCCCCGGGCGCGGCGGGCGAACTCGAAGCCGCCCTCACAGCGCACCCTGAACGCCGGGACATGGCACAGGAATTGACCACCAGAGCCCTCTTGGCGCTCTCCACGGTCAACATCCGGGAGTCCTGCAACCCAAACCGAACTGATGCCCTCACCTTGGATTCCTTCGTCCACGAAGCGGGCACGCTTTATGTGGTGGGTGAATCCATCGAGGACCCCAGAGCCAACCCGGGCGCCATGCCACTCCTGACGGCCCTTGCCGCAAGCGTGGTCGAGCGCGGCCGGCGCATGGCCGAACGGTCATCCTCCGGTCGCCTCGACCCACCACTGACGCTCGTCCTGGACGACGTCGCCGCCGTGGCTCCGCTTCCCCAACTGCCGGAGCTGCTGGCCACCGGAGCGGACCGGGGCATCCCGACCCTGGCCCTGCTCCGGTCCCGGGAACAGGCCCGCTCCCGCTGGCCGCACGACGAACTCCCGGTCTGAACCGACGAGTCAGCCCCGAGCGGCCGGCTCGTCAGGGCCGCTCGATGACGAACTCCAACTCGATGTCGTCCGGCTCCTCGCCCAGCGACACGGTCACCCCGCTCGGCACGAACCCGGCCCTCCGGTAGAACCGCTGCGCCCGTCCGTTCTCCTCGTGCACGATGAGCCGCACCCGCTCGACGCCTCGCGACCACGCCCACTCCAGCCCGGCGTCGAACAGCACATCGGTCAGCCCGCTCCCCCGCTCCTCGGGCTGTACGAACACACCGACGACATGCCCCTGCTTCCGCTCCACCACGGACCCGGCCCAGTCGGTCTCCCCCGGCTCCTCGACCAGCACGGTCAACGTCCCGACCCACACCCCGTCCGGCCCCTCGGCAATGATCTGCTGCGCCCGGTCGGCCCCCTCGCAGGCGTCGGCAGCCCGCTCCTGCCAGAAGGAGTCCGGCCGGGCCACGGCCTGCTCGTAGGTTTCCAGAAAGGCAAGCGGCGCGATGGGATCCCGCAGCGCGGCAAGCCGCAACTCCTTCGCGGCGGCCCACTCGTCGGCACGTATCGACCGGATGACATAGGCCCCGGGGCTCGTGGTGCTCATGGCCGCAACCGTAGTACCTGGGTACGACGTCGCTCACCGTAAATACGGCCTACGGACCCTGTGCCACCTGCCGAAAACCCCGCACGATGGACTCCGTGACGCAAGAGCGAGCGCCGCAAGAACGGGCGCCGGAACCCCTCACCCAGCACGTCCAACGCATCACCCGACGGGTGCGCGCCTTCGACCGACGCCATCCCCTCGTCTGGGACCTGCACCTGACCGGCTTCTGGGTGACGGCGGCCCTGATCGACTACTACGGCGGCGGCTGGCTCAACGTGGCCCGCGACCGCGACAACCCGGGCTGGCTCGTCCTCACCCTGAGCCTCGGCCTCTCCGTCCCCCTCCTCCTGCGCCGCACCCACCCCCGGGCCGTGCTCCTCGCCATCACGCCCTTCGCCCTCGTCAACGCCTGGACAGGCATCGCCCTCCAAGCCTTCCTGCTCCAACTCCTGGTCGTCTTCCACCTCGCCCTGCGCCGCCCGCACCGCAACCTGTGGTGGGCCACAGCCCTGATCCTCACCCCCATCTCCGTGCTGGCCGCCCGCCACCCACAGGGCAGCCCGGACCAGGACATCGTCCCCGTACTGATGTCCATCGTCGTGGCGACAGCCATCGGCATCACCGTCCGCACCCGCCGCGACCACACCGAGGCCCTCGAGGACCGCGCCCGCCGCCTGGAGATCGAACGCGACCAGCAGGCCCAGCTCGCCGCCGCGGCCGAACGCGCCCGTATCGCCCGCGAGATGCACGACATCATCGGCCACAACCTCTCCGTCATCACCGGCCTCGCCGACGGCGGCAAGTACGCGGCCGCCAAGTCCCCCGAACGCGCCACCCAGGCCCTGCACGCCATCGCCACCACCAGCCGCCAGGCCCTCGGTGAACTACGCCGCCTGCTCGACGTCCTCCGCGACGAGGACCACCCCCGAGCCCCCCAACCGGAACTGACCCCCCAGCCCACCCTCACCGACATAGCCCAGCTCCTGGAAGGCGTACGAGCCGCGGGCCTCCCCGTCCACACCACCACCCACGGCACCCCCACCCTCCCCCCGGGCCGCCAACTCACCGTTTACCGCGTCATCCAGGAAGCCCTCACCAACACCCTCAAACACGCCGGCCCCGGCACCACAGCGGCCATAGAGCTCTCCTACGAGGCCAAGGGCGCCGTCACCGTCACGGTGACCGACACCGGCAGGACAAGCCCCGCCCACCCCCCGCAACCCTCCGGCGGCCGCGGCCTGCCCGGAATGCGCGAGCGAACCGCGCTGTACGGCGGCACACTTGAGGCCGGCCCACGCCCACATCCCGAACAGGGCTGGCGCGTCCACCTGCACCTCCCGGAGGAATCCCCGCAGTGACCACCGTCCTCATAGCCGACGACCAGCCCCTCCAGCGCTTCGGCTTCCGGATGCTCCTGGAAAGCCAGGACGACATGACCGTGCTCGGCGAAGCGGCCAACGGCAGTGAGGCGATCCGCATGACCGCGGAACTGAGCCCCGACGTGGTCCTGATGGACGTCCGCATGCCCGGCCTCGACGGCATCGAGGCCACCCGCCGCATCACCGCCTCCGGCGACCGCACCCGGGTCCTGATCCTCACGACCTTCGACCTGGACGAGTACGCCTACGCCGGCCTCCGCGCGGGAGCCTCCGGCTTCCTCGTCAAGGACGCCCAGCCGGAGGAGCTCCTCTCAGGCATCCGCGCGGTGGCCACGGGCGACGCGGTGGTAGCCCCCAGCCTCACCCGCCGCCTCCTCGACGCATACGCCCACCATCTACCGGCCAACTCCCCTGCCGGCAGCCCGGCCTCGACGTCCCCGGACCCCCGCCTCACACCCCTCACCGACCGCGAACGCGAGATCCTCAAGGTGATCGGCCAGGGCTGGACCAACACGGAGATAGCCACGCGCCTCCACCTGGCCGAGTCCACCGTGAAGACCCACGTGGGCCGCGTCCTCGCGAAGACCGGATCCCGGGACCGAATTCAAGCGGTGATTCTGGCGTACGACACGGGCCTGGTGCAGCCCTCCTGAAACGCGAAAAGGCCCACACCGTAAGGTGTGGGCCTTTTCTAAAATTTGTTCGGCGGCGTCCTACTCTCCCACAGGGTCCCCCCTGCAGTACCATCGGCGCTGTAAGGCTTAGCTTCCGGGTTCGGAATGTAACCGGG
>NZ_JBVHVE010000026.1:0-63460 GCF_055564995.1 Streptomyces sp. NPDC028907 | reverse complement strand
GATGGGGAGGGTGCACCTACGGGGGATCGGAGTGTTGTTTGTTGTGGGGAAGGGCTGTCCCCTGGGGGGTCGGGTGCGGGTTTGGGCGACCGCCGCCCACCCCCCCCCGCGCCAGAGGGTTCCGCCGAACGCGGCGGCCGAGCCGCCGAGGACGGCCGCACGCAGAAGGCTACGACGTTCCACTCTCACTCCAAGAGGTGTCGTACCGCCCCGTCGCCGGTCGACGACGGGGTCGTGCGTGGGGGGCGGCATGGAACCTAGGGGAGCCGGGTGGACGGGCCGTGGCCAGTTGATGGCCGCCGGACGGCGTACCTGAGAGCTGCCTGTGGGTGCCCATGCGCCCAGTCCGAAGCTGCCGGTCGGCATTCACGCGCGCAACACCGGCACCACCCGCTTTCGCTGTGCGGGCCGGTCTGCGCCCGGACCGTGCCCCTCGCGCGACGCCTCCGCCGACGGCAGCCGGATCACCGCGTCCAGCCCGCCCGCGGCCGAGGCGTGCAGGCTCGCCTCACCGCCGCTCGCGTGGGCGAGACGCTGGACCAGCGACAGGCCCAGGCCCGTACCGCCCTTGGGGGCGCCCGGCGCGCGCCAGAAGCGGTCGAAGGCCCGGGCGCGCTCGTCCGCGGTCATGCCGGGGCCCTCGTCGGTGATGTGCAGGTCGACCCAGGCGGGGCGGGCGTCCCGCAGGGCGCGGCGGGCGGGGACGTGGAGCCGTAGCTCGATGGTCACGGTGCTGTCCGGCGGGGAGGCGCGCAGGGCGTTGGAGAGCAGGTTGTCCACGATCTGCTCGACCCCGCCGGGGACCGCGAGGACCGGTCCGACACTGCCCGCGAACAGCACCAGGGAGACCCGCTGCCGCTCGAAGAGGGGCAGCCAGGTGCGGTGCCGTTCGGCACAGATCGCGCCCACGTCGACCGGCGCGGGTGTCGCCGAGTCCTCCTCCAGGCGGGCCATGGCCAGCAGGCCCTCCACCATCCTCGCGAGCCGGTCCGTCTCCGTCACCGCGGCCGTGAGACTGCCCAGGCCCCGGTCGGAGACGTTCGGCTCCAGGTTCTCCAGCCTCAGCCGCAGCGCGGCGAGCGGCGTCTTCAGCTGGTGGGAGGCCTCGCCCGCGAACGCGCGCTGCGCGGCGAGGAGATGGGCGAGCCGGGCCGCCGTACGGTTGAACGCGGTGGCCAGTCGGCGGACCTCGGGCGGCCCCTTCGTCATGGTCACCGGCCTGGCCCGGCCACCCTCGGCCAACTCGTGGGTGGCACGCTCCAGTTCACGGATCGGCCGCCCGGCCCAGCACGCGATGGCGAACCCGACCACGGCCACCGCGGTGAGCACCCCGAGCCCGCCGAGCGCCAGCAACAGCCAGACATGATGGACGCGTTCGTGCACCGTCCGTGTCGGCAGCGTCAGCCATACGGCACCCTGGAGCCGCCCGTCGCGCTGGACCGGCCCGGCGACCGACAGGTACTCGACGCCCCCGATGGTCGACGTACGGACGTCCACCGTGGACGTGCCGCGCAGGGCGGCCGCGATGCCGGGGCGCGAGGACAGGTTCGACGACATGACGGCGGCCGGCGGATGCGAGGTGGCCAGCAGGGCGCCCGAGGCGTCCACGACGACCACCTTCCCGCCGATCCGCTCGGCGCAGTGCGCCACCCGGCGCGGCAGTTCGCGCTCGGCACGGCCCGTGCTGAGCGACAGCGAGGCGTACGCGGACACCGACTCGGCCTCGTCCTTCGCCGCGCTCACCACCCGCTCCCGCTCGCCGCGCGAGTACACGAAGCCCAGTGGGACCTCCAGACAGAGCAGCACGAGTGCGGCGAGCGAGAGATAGCTGAGCAGCAGCCGGCGGGTCACGGGGAGGACACCTGGGGCCCGCCCGGCTCGGTCTGCACGGCCAGCCGGAATCCGACCCCGCGCAAGGTCTGGATCCACCCCGGGTGCCCCAACTTCCGCCGCAGCGCGGCGACATGGACGTCCAGTGTCTTGGTCGGACCCTCGTAGTGCGGGTCCCACACCCGGTCCAGGATCTGCTGCCGGGAGTAGACGGCACCCGGGTCCTCGGTGAGCAGCGCCAGCAGTTCGAACTCCTTCGGGGTGAGCGTGACCGGGATCTCGCCGACCCAGACCTGACGGGTGCGGCGGTCCACGACGAGGGGGCCGGGGGCGGTGTAGGAGGGCTGGGAGCCGGAATCCTCGTACGAGGCGGGCGGCTCGGCCTCGTACGACGGTGACGCGGCGGGCGGGGCGGCCACCACCGCCTCCGTGCGCTGGGTCCGCCGGGTCACCGCCCGCACCCGCGCCACCAGCTCCCGTACGCTGAACGGCTTCGCCAGATAGTCGTCCGCGCCCAGTTCCAGCCCCAGCACGCGGTCGGCCTCCTCACCCCGCGCACTCAGGATGATGACCGGCACGTCCGAGACCTGCCGGATGCCGCGGCACACGTCGATGCCGTCCATGTCCGGCAACCCGAGGTCGAGCAGGACGACATCGCCGTACGGCCTTCTCAGCCCCTCGGCCCCGGTGGTCACATGATCCACCGTCAGCCCGAAGTGCCCGAGGCCCTCGGCGAGCGGTTCGGCGATCGTCTCGTCGTCCTCGATGAGCAGCACTCGTATGCCCATACGTCCTGTCTCTCCGTGAATTTGCATTCTCTGCCCTGACGTCGACACGCTACAAGAAACAAGCGCTTGCAGGGCATTGCGACAAAGAATGTCCAATTCCTGGACGCGCTCTGGCCTTTACTTAACCTCCCGCTGGGGCGGGCTCTCCTACGGTGCTGTGGAAGTTGCCGAACTTCCCACCCAGGAGGCGCAGTTGAAGGCGTTGCTGGACCGTGCCCGCTCGTTCAAGCGGCGCGTCGATTTCGAGAGCGGTGAATACCGAAAACTGGCCGAGGGGCAATATCCCGAAGCCCTCTTCATTACCTGCTCGGACTCACGGGTGATTCCCGCGCTGATTACCGGAGCCCGGCCCGGAGAGATATTCGAGCTGCGCAACGCGGGCAATATCGTGCCGCCGTACGGCAGCACCGGCGTGTCCGGGGAGGCCGCCACCATCGAGTACGCACTGGAGGTGCTCGGGGTTCAGGACATCGTCGTGTGCGGTCACTCACACTGCGGTGCGATGGGCGCGCTGAAGGCGGGCGACGACCTGTCCGCGCTGCCGGGCGTGGACGCCTGGCTGGGACTGGCCCGCCCCGACCTGACGCCGGTCCTCACGGCCGCCTCCGACGACCCGTCGCTGCCCGACGTGGCCCAGGGCAACGTCGTCAACCAGCTGGACGTACTGCGGACCTACCCGGTGGTACGCCACCGGCTGGACGGCGGACGGCTGCGACTGCACGGCTGGTACTACGAGGTCGACACCGGGCAGGTGCACGAGCTGGCGGGCGACGGGCTGTTCCGGGTGCATAGCGGATGAGCGGGGCGCATGCGCGCGGTCGGGGTCCGGGGCGTACGAAGCCGGCGGCGGCGAAGACGACGCCGAGGGCCGCGACCGCGGTGGCCCCGGGGGCGTCGTCGGCGAGGTCCGGCCCCAGGCTCGACCTGGCCAACGAGATCACCGCCTCCCTGGTCGTCTTCCTCGTCGCCCTGCCCCTGTGCATCGGAGTGGCCGTCGCCTCCGGTGTCCCCGCCGAACTCGGGATCATCTCCGGGGTGATCGGCGGTCTGGTCGTCGGCGCGGTCCGGGGCAGCACGCTCCAGGTCAGTGGGCCCGCCGCCGGGCTCGCCGCGCTGGTCGCGGAGACGGTGCTGGAGCACGGCGTGGCGATGCTCGGCGTGATCGTGCTGTTCTCCGGCATCCTCCAGATCGTCCTCGGAGTGGTGCGCCTCGGGCGGATGTTCCAGGCGATCTCCCTCGCGGTGGTCCAGGGCATGCTGGCCGGCATCGGGCTGCCGCTGATGTTCAGCCAGGCCTACCCGGTGGCCGACGCCAAGGCGCCCGGCACGCCGATCGAGAACATGGCCGGCGTCCCGGGCCTGTTCGCGGACATCCTCACCGACCCGCAGGCGATGATCGCCACGCTGCTCGGCGTCGCGACGATCGTGCTGAGCTTCGTGTGGAAGAAGGTGCCGGGCCCGGCGAAGAAGATCCCGGCCGCGCTGGTCGCGGTCGCCATCGGCATCGCGGTCGCCGCGCTGCCCGGCGTGGACGTGAAGACGCTCCAGGTCGGCAACCTGCTGGCGTCGGTGCAGGTACCGGGGGCAGAGCAGTTCGCGGGGCTCGCGCAGCCCGCGATCCTCACCTCCATCCTGACCTTCACGGTGATCGCCTCGGCGGAGAGCCTGTTCACCGCGGCTGCCGTGGACCGTATGCACAGCGGCGCCCGGACCCGCTACAACACCGAACTCATCGCCCAGGGCGCCGGAAACACGGTCGCGGGCATCCTCGGCGCCCTCCCCATCACGGCGGTCGTGGCCCGCAGCTCGGCGAACGTCCAGGCCGGCGCGAAGACCCGCATCTCCCGCACCCTGCACGGTCTGTGGCTTCTCGCCTTCGCGCTGCTGCTGCCGCAGGTCCTGCCCCTGATCCCGATCTCGGTGCTCGCGGGCGTCCTCGTGCACAGCGGCTGGAAGCTGTTCGCGCCGGCCGAGTTCCCGAAGATGTGGCGGCAGGACCGGGGCGAGTTCCTGGTGATGACGACGACAACGCTGGTCATCGTGGCGACCGCGCTGCTGGAGGGCGTCCTGATCGGCCTCGCGGCCGGGATCGTGCTGGCCGCTCTGCGCATGTCGCGGACGGTGATCCGCCAGCACGTCGAGGACGACACCGCGAAGGTCGTCATGGCCGGCAACGCGACGTTCCTACGACTGCCCCAGGTCATCGAGGCCCTGGAGGCCGCCGCCGCCGCGGGCAGGCCCCGTATTCGCCTCGACCTGACCGGGGTCACCCATCTGGACCACGCCTGCCGCAACCAGGTGGAGGAGTTCACGGCACAGCAGCGGGGTCTTGGCATGCGGGTGGAGCTGCTGATGCCGGGTCCGGCGAAGCCGGCCCGTACGACGACCGAGCCGACGCCGGCACCAGCGCCGATGCCCGTGGCACAGCCCTCGACCGCGCCGTCCGCTCCGGGCCCGGACGCCGAATGGTTCTACCTGGACACGCGTCCCCTGCCGGCCGACGCCACCGGCTAGGCGCAGGGCCCACCGCTCGTGGGCTGAGCGGCGCCGAAATTCACCTCGCTCGGTGCGGGCAGCGCCCTACTGTGATGCGATGACGACTCGGCTGATCATCCTCAACGGCGGTTCCAGCTCGGGGAAGTCGGGCATCGTCCGGTGCCTCCAGGCCGTGCTGCCGGATCCGTGGCTGACGTTCGGGTGCGACTCGTTCGTAGCGGCGCTGCCCGCGAGGATGCAGGCGTCGGACGGGGGGATCACCTTCGCCGCGGACGGCGGGGTGAACGTCGGGGCGGACTTCATGGAGCTTCAGGAGGCCTGGGCGGCGGGCGTCGTGGCGATGGTCCGCGCGGGCGCCAGGGTTGTCGTCGACGACGTCTTCCTCGGCGGCGGGGCGTCCCAGCAGCGGTGGCGGAAGCATCTCGGCGACCTGGACGTGCTGTGGGTCGGCGTCAGGTGTGACAGCGAGGTCGCCGCGGGACGTGAGATCGCGCGGGGGGACCGGGTGCTGGGCATGGCCGCGTCGCAGGCGGACCTGGTGCACGAGGGCGTGGTCTACGACGTGGAGGTGGACACCACGCACACCGAGTCGTCGCAGTGTGCGCGGGTCATCGCCGCCCGGGTCGGTTGAGCGCCGCTTGCGGGCCCGGAGGAGCTGCACGAGAAGGACAGAGGCTTCGAATCCTCCGCAATCGCAAGGGCAGGACGCGCGACCAGCTCGGCGGGCTGATGGGCTTCAGCGGCTCATGGGGCAAGGGCCTTGAGACTGGCCGCCTGAAGGTGCCCAAGCCGGCGACCATCCTGCGTCTCGCCGAGCTGCTCCGTTTCCGGGACCTGGCCGACCTCACCGGAGACCAGTCCGTGCACGTGCCTCCGTTCACCGGCCCGGGACACCCGCGTCTCGCCGCCGCGCAGGCCGCAGACGGTCACCGACCAAGGTGACCGACGCCAACGGTAATCCGACGACGAACAGCGACTTCGACCCCACCGGCTATCGGGCCACGATCACCGACGCGCTGAACCAGTCCACGCAGTACGTCTACGACGAGCGTGGCAAGGTGACCGAGGTCACCGACGCCCTGGGCAAGGCGACCAGGCAGACGTACGACACCTTCGGCCGTCCACTGGTCAGCCGGTTTCTTTAGGACCAGGACACCGGTGAACTGAGGCACGTGCACGGAAGGATAAAAGGCGAATGGCAACGTTCGAAGAGCTGAAGAACCTGCTCGGGGAGCCTCGATTTCTGTGGTCCGACCCGACTCCGTGGACTGAGTTGGAGGAAGAGCTCGGAGTCCGCTTCCCCGAAGAATTCCGTAAGTTCGCGGACGCGTACGGGCCGGTGCTCATCAACAATCAGGTGGACGTCGGGCACCCGGCCGTGGAGCTCGGCAATCTGGGCAGGACGATCAGAAGAACAATCGAGGCCTGGTCCACTGCGCCGGAGGACGAAGTTCCCTATCCGGTGGGATCCGCTGCTGGCGAGCTGCTTCCCTGGGGTGGCTCCTCGTCGGGAGAGGCAATCTTCTTTCATGTTCCGGAAAAGGAGCATGAGGAATGGTCCATCGGGGTCTATGAGCACGATGAGGGCACGTACCATGAGTACGCGGTGACATTCAATGAATGGATGTTGTCCTACCTGAGGGGCGAGGACATGACAGTGTGTTCACGCAACTTCGCTCCTGAAGGACCCTTCTTCGCGCCGATTTCGTAGCCTCGATCCTGCGGGGGTCCGTCAGTTCGCTGACGTACCCCCTGTGCTCGTTCAGGCGGAGATCACGCGATTGAAAGCGTCGGATATGTCGCGGCGGTCACCGGTGTTGTACGTGAAGGAAGGTCTGGATCCCTGGACGGGCCGGCCGGACCCGTACGCCGGAATGTTCGGCAACGGCTGAAGGATCTGATCCAGAGGTTCAACGGCAACCGACGCCGGCAAACACCAACCAGGTGAGGGCGGCACCCCCGCGCAGGGTACCGCCCTCGTTCCGTAGCCTCGCTGTCCTCTTACGTCACGAAGCCCGCACCTCGTACGTCGCCACCCGCACCGACTCGTCGTCCAGGCACACCCCGGTCTCCAGGTCGAAGCGCTGCTTCAGCAGGGGCGAGGCGACGAACGGCCGGCCCTGGTGGGTGCCGGTCAGACCGCGGGAGAGGACCGCCGCGCCGCCGAACGGGTCGCGGTTGTCGATGGCGTACAGCTTGCCGGAGCGGTCGCGGAACAGGGCGGCCTGACGGCCGTCGGGCAGCAGGGCCGCCACACCGCGGCCGGGGAGCAGCCGGGCCAGCTCACAGACCGTGAACCAGCCGTCCTCCAGCTGGAGCTCGATCTTCAGGTCGGTCGTCTCGGGTGCCAGGGTCATCGCTGGGCGCTTCCTTCCAGGGGGCGGTGGCCGATGGTCAGCAGCGGCAGGTCGGGCTTGATCTGGTCGCGCTCGGGGACGAAGCCGACGACCGGGTCGGGGGTGTCGGGGGCGTTCACGAAGGACACGAACCGGGCGAGCTTCTCGGGGTCGTTGATGGTGGTCGCCCACTCGTCGGCGTAGTGCGCCACGTGTGCCGCCATCAGGGACTCCAGCTCCTCGCAGATGCCGAGGGAGTCCTCCACGACCACGTCACGGACGTGGTCCAGGCCGCCGGGGATGCGCTCCAGCCAGGTCGAGGTGCGCTCCAGGCGGTCGGCGGTGCGGATGTAGAACATCAGGAATCGGTCGATCAGCTTGATCAGTTCGGCGTCGGACAGGTCCTGGGCGAGCAGGTCCGCGTGGCGCGGGGTCGCGCCGCCGTTGCCGCCGACGTACAGGTTCCAGCCGGCCGAGGTGGCGATCACGCCGAAGTCCTTCGACTGGGCCTCGGCGCACTCGCGGGCGCAGCCCGAGACGGCGGACTTGAGCTTGTGGGGGGACCTGAGCCCCCGGTAGCGCAGCTCCAGGTCGATCGCCATGCGGACCGAGTCCTGGACGCCGTAGCGGCACCAGGTCTGGCCCACGCAGGACTTCACGGTGCGCAGGGACTTGCCGTAGGCGTGGCCGGACTCGAAGCCGGCGTCCACCAACCGGGTCCAGATCAACGGGAGTTGCTCGACCCGGGCGCCGAACATGTCGATCCGCTGGCCACCCGTGATCTTCGTGTAGAGGCCGAAGTCGCGGGCGATCTCACCGATCACGATGAGGCCCTCGGGGGTGATCTCACCGCCGGGGATGCGCGGGACGACCGAGTACGAGCCGTTCTTCTGGAGGTTGGCCAGGAAGTGGTCGTTGGAGTCCTGGAGGGAGGCCTGCTCGCCTTCCAGGACGTAGCCGCTCGCGCCGATGGTCGGGGCGAGGGAGGCGATGATCGAGCCGACCGCCGGCTTGCAGATCTCGCAGCCGTCGCCGCCCTTGGCGCCGTCGCGGCCGTAGCGGTCCAGGAGGTCCTGGTAGGTGTTGATGCGCAGGGCGAGGACGATCTCGTACAGCTCCTCGCGGGTCTGCGAGAAGCAGCCGCACAGGCCCTTGTCGACCTCGACGCCGGACGCCTCCAGCTCGGCGGTGACCAGCTGGCCCAGCACCTTGACGCAACTGCCGCAGGTCGTACCGGCCTTGGTGCACTTCTTCACCTCGGGCACGGTGGTGCACTGGTGGTCGGTGACCGCGCCGCGGATCGTGCCCTTGGTGACGTTGTTGCAGGAGCAGATGATCGCCTCGTCCGGCAGCGCGGACGGGCCGAGCTGGGCGGGGGCTCCGGCGCCGGCGGGGAGCACGAGCGACTCGGGGGAGACCGGCGGGACCGAGCCGGTGAACGCCTTCAGCGTGCCGTACGACTCCGCGTCACCGACCAGGATGCCGCCGAGCAGCGTGCCGTCGCGGCCGATGACCAGCTTCTTGTACAGGCCCGCGCGGGAGTCGGAGTACACGACGTCCAGGCAGTCCTCGGCGGTGCCGTGCGCGTCACCGAAGGACGCCACGTCCACGCCGAGCAGCTTCAGCTTGGTGGACAGGTCGGCGCCGGTGAACTCCGCCTCGTCCTGGGCGATGGTCGCGGCGGCCGTCTCGGCCTGCTCGTAACCGGGGGCCACCAGGCCGTACACCCGGCCGTCCGAGGCCAGCGCGCACTCGCCGATCGCGAAGACGTGCGGGTCGGCGACCGTGCGGCACTGCTCGTCGACGGTGATGCCGCCGCGCTCGCCGACCGTGAGGCCGCAGTCGCGGGCCAGCTGGTCGCGGGGGCGGACACCGGCGCTGAACACCACCATGTCGGTGGCCAGTTCGGAGCCGTCGGACAGCTTCATGCCGGTGACTGTGCCGTCGGCGTCGACCACGATCTCCTGCGTGCCGACGCCCGTGTGGACGCTCAGGCCCATGTCCTCGATGGTGCGCAGCAGCGCGGCGCCGCCGCCGTCGTCCACCTGCACCGGCATCAGACGCGGCGCGAACTCCACGATGTGCGCCTCGACACCGAGGCCCTTCAGCGCGCCCGCCGCCTCCAGGCCCAGCAGCCCGCCGCCGACCACGGCACCGGTCGTGGCCTTGGTCTTCGCGTACTCCTCGATCGCGAGGAGGTCCTCGATGGTGCGGTAGACGAAACAGCCGGCGGCGTCCTTGTTCGGGACCGGCGGTACGAAGGGGTAGGAGCCGGTGGCGAGGACGAGGACGTCGTACTCGAAGACCTCGCCGGACTCGGCGGTGACCTTCTTCGCCTCGCGGTCGACGGAGACGGCCGGGTCACCGACGTACAGCTCGATGCCGTGGTCCTTGATGAACTCCATGTCGGTCATGGAGAGGTCCTCGGGCGTCTTGCCCGAGAAGTAGGAGGTCAGCGCTACGCGGTCGTATGCCGGACGCGGCTCCTCGCACAGCACGACCACGCGGTGCGTGGCGGTCAGGCCGCGCGCGGCGAGCGCTTCGAGGAAGCGCTGGCCGACCATGCCATGGCCGACGAGCACGATCGTGGGGGTGGCCCCCAGGGTGGCGGTCATCAGGAGCCTCCATCGTTGGTGAGCAGGTGGAGCAGCGGGCCGTCGTCGGGGAGCGGCTCTGCTCCCTCCCAGGCGCGGGCGAGCGCGCCGACGGTGCCGAGTTCGCCGACGAGAACCCCGCCGACCAGGCGGTCGTCGCGGACGACGACCTTGCGGTAGGTGCCGCGGGTGGCGTCCGTGAGCTGGACGACGTCGTCCCCGGGACGCGGCTCCGTCTCGCCGAACGCGGCGAGGTCGAAGAAGCCCTCGCCGGCCAGCGTCAGCCGGGTCAGCGCGCGGGTGCCGGTGTAGCGGGCGGTGCCGTCACCGGCCAGCGACTCGGCCAGGACGTCGGCCTGTTCGAGTGCCGGGGCGGCCAGCCCGTACACCGTGCCGTCGTGCTGCGCGCAGTCGCCGATCGCCCGGATGTGCGGGTCGGAGGTACGGAGTTCGTCGTCGACGACGATGCCCTTGCGGACGTCCAGTCCCGCGGCCTGCGCGAGACCGGCGCGCGGTCGGACGCCGCACGCCAGGACCACGATGTCGGCGTCGAGCGCGTAACCGTCGGCCATCTCCACCGAACGGACCGCGCCGCCGACGCAGCGCACGTCCCGCACCCGCAGGTCGGTGTGGACCTCGACGCCGAGGTCGCCGAGGTGACGCCGGACCAGCTTCGAGGCGGCCGGGTCGAGCTGGCGCTCCATCAGCCGCTCGGACTGCTGGGCGAGCACGACCTGCGCGCCGCGCATCGCGAGCGCACGGGCCGCGGAGACCCCGAGGAGTCCACCGCCGATCACGACGGCCCGCACACCCGGCCGGACGGCCTTGGACAGGCCCAGGCAGTCGTCCATCGTCCGGAAGGCGTGGACGCCCTCCGGCAGCACATGGTCCGGGGTGAACAGGCCGCGCAGCGGCGGCAGCACCGGGTTCGAGCCGGTGGCCAGCACCAGCGTGTCGTATGCGATCTCCGACCCGTCCGCGAGATGTACGGCTCGCATCTCGCGGTCGATGCCGGTGACCCGGCCGCGCGTCAGCTCCGCGGGCGCGGGCAGGGCGATCACATCGGGGCTGTACCGTCCGGCCAGCACCTCGGCGAGCAGTACCCGGTTGTACGGGCGGTGCTCCTCGTCGCCGACGAGCGTCACGGGCGTGCCGAGCTCGCCGAGCCGCCGGGCGAGTCGTACGCCCGCGAGGCCGGCGCCGATCACCACCACACGCGTATTCGAGGTCATGGCATCGAGCGTGCGGTGCCGGTGTTTCCCGACCGCATCGCATCTGTTTCCCGTGAGGAACGCTGCCCTCAGCGGGCGCGAGGGGCGGGTGTGAGGGTTCGGCGATCAGGGCGCGGGCGGGCTGTGAGGCCGGGCGCGGCCGAACCTCAGATACTCCTCATGTACATGGACGGCGCACGCATCGTCTGCCTAGGGTCGCGATCATGCCCGACATATCGCTGACCATGGTCGTCGCCCTGTGCCTCGCGGCCCTCGTGGCCGGCTGGATCGACGCCGTGGTCGGAGGCGGCGGCCTCCTGCTGCTGCCGGCCCTGCTGCTCGGCCTCCCCGCGAACACCCCGGCCGCCTACGCGCTCGGCACCAACAAGGCGGTCGCGATCGTAGGCACGACCGGCGCCGCCGTGACGTACGCCCGCAAGGCGCCCGTGGACGTGCGGCTCGCCGTGCGCATCGGCCTCGCGGCGCTCGCGGGCTCCTCCGGCGGCGCCTTCTTCGCGGCCGGCATGAGCACCGAGGTGCTGAAGCCCGTGATCATGGTCGTGCTGCTCGCGGTGGCCGCCTTCGTCATCCTGCGCCCCGCCTTCGGCACCGCCCCGGCGACCGGCCCGGCCTCCCCGCGCCGGGTGCTGGCCGCCATCGCCCTGGCCGGCCTGGGCATCGGCTTCTACGACGGCCTGATCGGCCCCGGCACCGGCACCTTCCTGGTCCTCGCCCTCACCGCCGTCCTCCACCTCGACCTCGTGACCGCCTCCGCCACCGCCAAGATCGTCAACTGCTGCACCAACGCCGGCGCGCTGGCCACCTTCGCCTGGCAGGGCACGGTCCTGTGGCAGCTGGCCGCGGTGATGGCCGTGTTCAACCTGGCGGGCGGCATGCTGGGGGCGCGTACGGCGCTGAAGAAGGGCAGCGGGTTCGTCCGGGTGGTGTTGCTCACGGTGGTGTTCGCGCTGGTGGCGAAGCTGGCGTACGAGCAGTGGATCGCCTAGGGCCACTTCGCAACAGGCTCCAGGGCGCGCCGTGCGCCGGGACGCGGGGTCAGCGGCTGCCGGTGAGGTGCGCGAACACCACGACGTTGCCCTGATAGCCGGTAGTCCGTGAGTAGCCGCCGCCGCAGGTGATCACCCGCAGTTCGGGGCGCGGGGCCGCGCCGTACACCTTCTCGTCGGGGAAGGCCTTCGCGTCGTACACCTCGACGGCGTCGACCGAGAAGAGGGCCGTGCCGCCGTCCCGTCGGTCCACCTCGATCGTGCTGCCCCGCCGCAGGGCGCCGAGACGGTAGAACACGGCGGGTCCGTCGGCGTTGTCGACATGGCCGGCGACGATCGCGGTGCCGGTCTCACCGGGCGTGGTCCCGGCCTCGTACCAGCCGGCGAGGTTCTTGCGCTCGGCGGGCGGGACGTCGAGGCTGCCCGACCTCGTCAGACCCAGGCCCATGAGGGGGGCGTCGACGCGGAGCGAGGGGATGCGGATGCGGTCGGGAGGGGAGGGGGCGAGCGCGGGGGCGACCGCGTGGCGGGGGTGCGGGTCGCCCTGCGCGGCCGACGGCTGCGGCGGGGCGTGCGTCGCGGTGCCGTTGCGCAGCAGCCAGGCGCCGGAGCACAGGGCGAGGACGGTGACCGCGGCTATGACGCCGTTGCCGATGCTCCTCTGACTGGGCACGCGTGCCTCCTGAGACTCTCTCCTCGAAAGGCTCTCTCCTCGAACCGCCCGATCCCCCTCCGGGCCGCGAGGGGCGTCGGACCCGGAGGGGGAGGGGCATGCGGTACCGGCGGACGGACAGCGGAGGGTGTCCGTCAGATCCCGTCGCCTCTCGCCCGGCGATGCAGGAGCCAGGTACCGCCCGCGGCGGCGACGGCGAGAGCCGTCACGCCGGCCGCGGTCTGCACGGGGTCGTGGCCGAACGCGCCGCCGACCCCTGTCTTCACACTTCCTCTCGGATGCGCCTGCCCCGGCGTCGACGTCAACGTGACCACCAGGTCACCCGCCACCCGCCGACCGCTCTCGGCACAGGTCGCGACGATCTCGTACGTCCCCGGCTGGGCGCTCGGCGGCACCCGGAACCGCCCGCCTCCGTCCTCGTCGTCCGAGCCCGGAGCCAACGTGAAGGAGCCGGCACCCACCGCGCTGGCGTCACCCGCCGCACCGCCGTCCCGGCACGCGGCCGTGTTCACCGCGACCTGCCCGCCCGGCACGACCGAGGACGGATGCAGCTGGAGGCCGCTGCCCTCGTCCCCGTACGCGGGCGCGACGACGAGGCCCACGGCACCGACGGCCAGCGCGGTCCCGGTCAGCACACGGGCGGTACGTCGCATCGATGCTCCTCCGCGCACGGACCCACGACCCGCGACACCCCCAAGTGCCGCCGCCTCGGCCGAGCCCCTGCTCTTCCGAGGTAAGGGGGTCAGCGGCGCGAGCGCTTGTCGAGAAAGCGCCGGAAACGGGGTGAACGGGTGGCACAGGGGAGGTCGCGGAGCGCCGACACGACGGCGTTTCAGCAGGTCATCGCCGTGTCGAGGGCGCGTCGGGGAAGAGAAGCCGTTGGTGGGGGGCCGGGGGTGTGAACGGGTGACCCAGGGGCGCGGGGCTGTGACGATGTGCGGCTTGGCCGCGTGGGCGCGACCAGCCACAAACAGCCCGCACCCGGCCACGCACCCCGCACCCCTACGGCGTCAAGCCATCGTCAGCCCACATTCACCGCCCTCCAGGCAGCCCCCACAGCCCCGTACTCCGCACTCCCGGCCCCATACAGGTCCTTCGCCGCGCTGAGCATCGAAGCCCGCGCCCCCGCGTAGTTCGTCGAGGACGTCATGTACACCGTCAGAGCCCGATACCAGATCTTGCCCACCTTGTCCCGCCCGATCCCGTTCACCGAGGAACCGTCACAGGTGGGCGAGTCGTAGCTCACCCCGTTCACCGTCTTCGCCCCGCTGCCCTCGGCCAGCAGATACGCGAAGTGATTGCCGACCCCCGACGAGTAGTGCACGTCGAGATCCTTCGTCCCCGTGCTCCAGCAGTCGACCGACACACCGTCCTTCGACGGCTTGTCCATGTACCGCAGGGCATTCCGGGGGAACCCGGACCGCACGACCTTCTCGCCGATCAGATAGTCGCCGGGGTCGGCGGAGTTGCGCGCGTGGAACTCCACCAGCGTGCCGAAGACATCCGACGTGGCCTCGTTCAGCCCGCCGGACTCGCCCGAGTACGTCAGGGCGGCCGTCTTCGACGTCACGCCGTGCGTCATCTCGTGCCCGGCGACGTCCAGCGACACCAGCGGACCGAGCTGGGTGCCGTCACCGTCGCCGTACGTCATGCAGAAGCAACTGTCGTCCCAGAAGGCGTTGTTGTAGTCCTTGCCGTAGTGCACACGGTTGAACGACCCCTTGCCGTCACCCGCGATGCCCTTACGGCCGTGGACGTCCTCGTAGTAGTCCCACGTCATGTCCGTGCCGTACTGCGCGTCCACGGCCGCCGTCGAGCGGTCCGTCGTCGTGCCCGTGCCCCAGTGGTTGTCGGCGTCCGTGAACACCGTCGACGGGGCGCGGTTGAGGCAGATGGCGAGGACGCACAGGTCCGTCTTGTTCGCCGCGTCGCCGGTGTACGTGCCGCCGCGCGTGGCGTCCTTCAGCTGGTACGCCGATCCGGACGCCGTCGTCTCCAACGGGACCGTGCCCGAGTACAGCGACTTCCCGTCGCCCGCCGCATGCTCGACGCTGTCCCACGCGTCGATCTTCGCGCCGGTGCGGGCGTCGGTCAGCGTGGTGCGGGCGACCGGGTTGCCGTCCGAGTCCTGGGCGACGGCGTCGGTCCGCCAGGCCAGCTTCGGGGCGCCGTGCAGGGCGTCGACGACCAGCTCGGGCCTGGACGTCAGCCGCTTCAGCGTCTCGCCGACGTTCGCGGCCCGCAGCACGGCCGCCGCGAGGTCGGCCGCCTTCGGCGCGGAGACCTTGGGCGTCACGCTCGCCAGGGAGATCGCGCCCCCGGTGGCGCGCGAGGCGCCGCGGTACGTGCCGTCCTTCGCGAGATGGACGACGAAGTCGCCGCCGAGAACGGGCAGTTGGCGGTACGTGCGGTCGTAGCGGACGTGCTGCGTGCCGTCCGTGTCCACGATCACGTCCCGCACGGTGGTGCCCTGAGCGGCCGTCAGCCCCAGACTGCCCGCCTGGTCCTTGAGGGCCGCCGCCGCGTTCCTGATCGCGGTGGCCCGCGTCGGACTCTCGTCCGCGCCGGCGGTGGGGGAGAGTGCGGTGGCCAACAGGGTGGCGGTGGCGGCGACGACGCCCGCCGTGGCGAGTCGGGAACCTCGGATGTGCGGCCGTATTCGGCTCATCGGTCTCCTTGAACTGGGGGCGGCGCAGAGGATGACCAAGATTCAAGGGGGCGTGCACATGCCGTGACCAGGGTGAATACGTGGAGGTGTGTGAGGGGAGAGAATCGTTTCCGTGACCCTCTCTCCCCGACTCCCGTTCTTCGTCTACGGCACCCTGCGCCCCGGAGAGCCCAACCACGACCACTTCCTGCGCGGCCGCACCCTCGGCGAGGAGGCCGCGCGACTGGCCGGAGCGGTGCTGTACGACGGCCCGGGCTACCCCTACGCCGTCGAGGAACGCGGCGACAGCGGCACCGTCCACGGCGAGCTCGTCACCGCCCGCCCCGAGGAGTACCCGGCGCTGCTGGCCGCCCTCGACCGCCTGGAGGAGTTCGCCCCGGGCGACCCGCGCAACCTCTACGAACGCGTCGCCCGCGAGGTGTTCCGCGCCTCGGACGGAACGGCCGTACGGGCCTGGGTGTATGTCGCCGCCCCCTCGATCGCCGCCCGGCTGCGCGCCGACGGCAAGCTCATCGAGAGCGGCGACTGGGCTACGGCTTCACGGCCTCCACGCGCACCGCACACGCCTTGAACTCCGGCATCCGCGACGTCGGGTCCAGCGCCGGGTTGGTCAGGGTGTTGGCGCGGCCCTCGCCCGGCCAGTGGAACGGCATGAAGACGGTGTCCGGGCGGATGCCGGTCGTGATGCGGGCCGGCGCCACCGCCCGGCCCCGGCGCGAGACCACGGCCACCGGGTCGCCCTCGGCGGCCCCGAGCCGCGCCGCCAGCCGGGGGTGCAGCTCCACGAACGGGCCCGGCGCGGCGGCGTTCAGCTCGTCGACGCGGCGGGTCTGGGCGCCGGACTGGTACTGCGCCACGACCCGCCCCGTCGTCAGGAGCACCGGGTACTCGTCGTCGGGTTCCTCGGCAATGGCCCGGTACGAGACGGGGACGAAGCGGGCACGGCCGTCCGGCGTGGCGAAGCGGTCGAGGAAGAGGCGCGGCGTGCCGGGGTGGACGTCGCCGGTGATGTTCTCGCCCCGCGCGGGGCCGTCCTCACCGTCGGCCACCGGATCGTCGTCTGCGGCGGCGACGTCCAGCGAGGCGTCCTCGGAGTCACCGGCGGCCCTCGTTCCCAGATCGTCATCGCCCGCGCCCGGGCCGCCGGCGACGCCCGCGTCCAGGCCGGTGCCCGCGCTCAGGTCGCCGTCCACGTCCAGGTCGCCGTCCGTCGCCGGGCACGGCCAGAACACCCCGTTCTCCGCCGCCAGCCTGCGGTAGGTGATGCCCGAGTAGTCCGCCGCCCCGCCCGCACTCGCTCGCCGCAGCTCCTCGAAGACCTCCTCGGGGTCGGTCGGGAAGCCCTTCTCGAGGCCCCGTTCCCCGCCCAGCCGCGCGGCGAGCTCGTGCATGACCTCCAGGTCGCTGCGGACGCCGTCCGGCGGGGTGATCGCGCGCCGCCGCAGCAGCACCCGGCCCTCCAGGTTGGTCGTCGTGCCCGTCTCCTCCGCCCACTGGGTGACCGGCAGCACGACGTCCGCCAGGGCCGCCGTCTCCGACAGCACCACGTCGCACACCGCCAGGAAGTCCAGGGACTTGATGCGCTCCTCGATGTGCGCGGCCCGCGGCGCCGACACCACCGGGTTCGAGCCCATCAGCAGCAGCGACTTGATGTCCGTACCCAGCGCGTCCAGCAACTCGTACGCACTGCGTCCCGGCCCCGGCAGGCTGTCCGGGTCCACACCCCACACCTCGGCGACGTGCCGCCGGGCCTCCGGGTCGTCCAGCTTGCGGTAGCCGGGCAGCTGGTCGGCCTTCTGGCCGTGTTCGCGCCCGCCCTGTCCGTTGCCCTGCCCGGTGAGGCAGCCGTAGCCGGAGAGCGGGCGGCCCGCCCGGCCCGTCGCCAGGCACAGGTTGATCCAGGCGCCCACGGTGTCCGTGCCCTTGGCCTGCTGCTCGGGCCCGCGCGCCGTGAGCACCATCGCGTGCTCCGGCTCGCAGAACAGCCGTACGGCTTCCCGGAGTTCGGGAACGGACACCCCCGTGATCCGCTCCACGTACTCCGGCCAGTGCGCCATCGCCGCGGCCCGCGTGTCCTCCCAGCCGGCCGTGCGCTGAAGGACGTACTCCTCGTCCACCCGCCCCTCGGCGACGACCAGGTGCAGCAGGCCGAGGGCCAGCGCGAGGTCGGTTCCCGGCCGGGGCATCAGGTGCAGGTCGGCCTGCTCGGCGGTCTTCGTGCGGCGCGGGTCGACGACGATCAGCGTGCCGCCGTTCTCCTTCAGCTCGTTGAAGAAGCGGAGCGACGGCGGCATCGTCTCGGCCAGGTTCGAGCCGACGAGGATCACACAGCCCGTCCTCGGGATGTCCTCCAGCGGGAACGGCAGCCCCCGGTCGAGGCCGAACGCCTTCATCCCGGCCGCGGCCGCCGACGACATGCAGAAGCGGCCGTTGTAGTCGATCTGCGAGGTGCCGAGCACGATCCTCGCGAACTTGCCGAGGCTGTACGCCTTCTCGTTCGTCAGACCGCCCCCGCCGAAGACCCCGCACGCGTCCGGGCCATGTTCCGTACGCGTGCGTGTGAGGCCCTCGGCGACGCGGTCCAGCGCCTCTTCCCAGGTGGCGGGCACGAGCGTGCCGCCCGAGCGCACCAGGGGCGAGCTCAGCCGGACGCCCGACGCCAGCACCGCGGGCGCCGTACGGCCCTTGCCGCACAGCGCCCCCCTGTTCACCGGGAAGTCCGGGCGCTCGACCACCGTGACACCCCCGTCCTGCGAGGGCGTGAGGTTCATACCGCACTGCAGGGCGCAGTACGGGCAGTGCGTGGGCGTCACGGAGTTCGGCATACCGTTCAGCGTGCTTCCGGCGTGTTACGCGCACGGCGGCTCCCTGTTACGCGGCCGGGACGGTGACCTCCCCGTCGCCGCCCGGCCGCCGTGAGGCGCCTGGGCGCTCCGCTTCTGGTCGCCGCCGGGTGGGGCGGAGGTTGCCGGTGGTGTGGAAGTCGGCACGTGTGTCTTGTTCCTTACCGTAGTTGGCCGGTCACGCCTTGTTGATTGTTGAAGGGGCGGGGCTACAGTCGTTCGTCTGCGGCGCCGTCGTGGCTGGTCGCGCAGTTCCCCGCGCCCCTGGAACGAAGGGGCGTTGCCCTTCTGCGGCCGCATCTCCGCACGGCGTTCGACTTACCGTCAAGCAGCCAGCCAGGAGGTTCCCGGACCATGCCCCTGAGCCACCTCACCCCCCGCGACCAGCACCTCTTCTGGCGATACGGCCGGGGCCCCACCGTCCCCGTCCCCGACTCCCTGCTCCATCGCGCCGTCGAAAGACGGGCAGCCGCCGCCCCGTACGCCGTCGCCGCCGAACACCTGGGCGCGACGATCACCTACGGCGAACTCGACCGGTACGCCGACGCCGTCGCCGCCCGCCTCGCCCGCGAGGGCGTACGCCCCGGTGACCACGTCGGGCTCTTCGTCCGCCGCTCGATCCCGATGCTCGTCGGCCTGCTCGGCATCCTGAAGGCGGGCGCCGCCTACGTCCCGCAGGACATCGGCCTCGCGCCCCCGGCCCAGCTCGCCCACGTCGTCCGCGCCGCCCGGACCCGTGTCGTTCTCACGACCGCCGAGCACGCCCACCGCGTACCGCTCCCGGACGGCCACCTGGTGATCACGCTGGACGCGCCACAGCCGTACGCCCCGGCGCCCCGCCCGCCGATCCACCCCGACGACGGCTGCTACGTCCTCTTCACCTCCGGTACCACCGGCTGCCCCAACGGCGTGAAGGTCACCCACCGCAACGTCGCCAACATCCTCCTCACCGAACCCGGCGGCCTCGGCATCCGCCCCGGCGACCGTGTGGCCCAGCTCCTCAACGTCGCCTTCGACATGGCCGCCTGGGAGATCCTCGGCTGCCTCGCCCACGGCGGCACCCTCGTCATCCGCGGCAAGGACACCGCCGCGGCGGCCCGCACGGCCGACGTGATCATCGCGACCCCGACCGTCCTGTCCGGCATCGATCCCGCTGCCTGCCCCCGCGTCCGCACGGTCGCCGTCGCCGGGGAACCCTGCCCCCGCCCGCTCGCCGACCGCTGGGCCCGGCACGCCGCCTTCCACAACTGCTGCGGCCCGACCGAGACGACCATCGTCAACACCA
Organism: Streptomyces sp. NPDC028907; assembly: GCF_055564995.1. Lineage (NCBI taxonomy): Bacteria > Bacillati > Actinomycetota > Actinomycetes > Kitasatosporales > Streptomycetaceae > Streptomyces > Streptomyces sp. NPDC028907. The sequence continues at coordinate 43,729 of NZ_JBVHVE010000026.1, read as the reverse complement.
TGCACCGCCATCGCCCGACCGACCCCCTCCTCACCATCGGCCGCCCGACCCCCAACAACACGGTCTACGTCCTCGACGCCGACCGCCGCCCGCTGCCCATCGGCGAGGTCGGCGAGATGTGGGCGGGCGGCGACTGCGTGTCGGCGGGCTACCTCGGCAACGACGCCCTGAACGCCGAGCGCTACGCCCCGGACCCCTTCCTCGGCGCCGGCCACCGCATGTTCCGCACCCGCGACCTCGGCCGCTGGACCCCGGACGGCGAGCTCGAACACCTCGGCCGCACCGACGACCAGGTCAAGGTCCGCGGCTTCCGGGTCGAACTCGACTCCGTCTCCTCGGTGCTGGAGTCGGTGGAGGGCTGCGTACGGGCGGTGACGCTGAGGAAGGACGCGCGGACCCTGGTGTCGTTCGTCTGTCCGGCCGACGTCGACCCCGGCACGGCCCGGCGCGCGGTGGCGGACGCGCTGCCGTACTACTGCGTGCCCGAGGATGTCATGCCCCTGCCATTCTTACCGGAGACCGACCGCGGCAAGATCGACAAGCAGGCGCTGCTGCGGATGGCGGAGGAGCGGGCCGCGGAGGAGAGCGTGGCGGGAGAGCCGACGGCGCGGAAGCGGGAGGCACTTCAGGGGGCGGCCCGATGACCACCTCACTGGAACGGCGGTCCACCGACCTGCCCCCGCTCACCGCACTCCCGCGCCGCCTGCTCAAGCACCCCCGCCTGATGCACCACAACCGACTGGCGGCCCTGGTCCTCGTCACCAACCTGGCGTTCCTCTGGGCGAGTTGGTCCCCTTCCCCGCGGACCATGGGCCACGCGGCCCTCGCCGACCTCGCCCTCGCCGTCCTCGTCCGCCAGCAGTACGTCATCAACCTCTTCTTCCGGCTGGCCACCTCGGTGCCGACGACCTGGCCGCTGAAGATCCGCTGGACCCTGGGCAAGGTCTACCACTTCGGCGGACTGCACGTGGGCGGGGCGCTGGCCGGAGCCGGCTGGTTCCTGGCCCTGACACTGACGTCGACGATCACCGGCGCCGGCGGCCTCCTGACCGTGGTGAACTGGTCCCTCGTCGCGCTGCTCGCCGTGATCGTCGCCACCGCCCTCCCGCCCTTCCGCTCCCGGCACCACGACCACTTCGAGAAGATCCACCGCTTCGGAGGCTGGACGGCCCTGGGTCTCTTCTGGGCACACACCTCGCTGTCGGCGTCCGGCCCCGTCCCGCTCATGGTCCTGGCCGTCGTCACCTTCAGCGTCGCCCTGCCCTGGCTACGGCTGCGCAAGGTGGCCGTACGCCTCGAACGCCCCTCCCCGCACGTCGTCCTGGCCCGCTTCGACCACGGCGAGACCCCCTTCGCCGGTTCCTCGACCGCGATCAGCCGCAGCCCGCTGAAGGAATGGCACTCCTTCGCCAACGTCCCGGCCCCCGGCGAGCCCGGCTTCCGGCTGACCATCTCGCGCGCCGGGGACTGGACGGGTGCGTTCATCGACGACCTGCCGGCCAAGGTGTGGGTCAAGGGCATCACCACCGCGGGCGTCGCCAACATCGAGACCCTGTTCACGAAGGTCGTCTACGTCGCGACCGGCAGCGGCATCGGCCCCTGCCTCCCGCACCTCCTCGCGGCCGAGGTCCCCTCCCGTCTGGTCTGGGCGACCCGCGATCCCCGCGCGACCTACGGCGACGCCCTGGTCGACGAGATCCTCGCCGTCCAGCCGCACGCCGTCGTCTGGGACACCTCCCGGCACGGCAAGCCCGACATGGTGCGGCTCGCGTACGAGGCGTACCGGGACTTCGGGGCCGAGGCCGTCATCTGCATCTCCAACAAGAAGCTCACCTGGCAGGTGGTGCACGGGCTGGAGCGGCGCGGGATTCCGGCGTACGGCGCGATCTGGGACTCATGACCGGGAGGGACCTCGTGAACAACCTCAAGATCGAACGCGACGGCGCCGTGGTGACCGTACGCCTGCACCGGCCGCACGTCCTCAACGCCCTCAGCAGCGACCTGCTGACCGAACTCCTCGACACGCTCGGCCCGCTGGACGCCGATCCCCAGGTGGGCTGTTTCGTCGTCACCGGCTCGCAGAAGGCGTTCGCGGCCGGCGCCGACATCAAGGAGATGGCGGGGAAGACGGCAGCGCGGATGGCGGCCGAGGACTACTTCGCGGCCTGGGAACACTTCAGCGCCCTGCGCACCCCGAAGATCGCCGCCGTCAACGGCCTCGCGCTGGGCGGCGGCTGTGAGCTGGCGATGATGTGCGACCTGGTCGTCGCGGGGGAGTCGGCCGTCTTCGGCCAGCCGGAGATCAAGCTGGGCGTGATCCCGGGCATCGGCGGCACCCAGCGGCTGACCCGTCTGGTCGGCCGGGCGAAGGCGATGGACCTGATCCTGACCGGCCGCACGATGGACGCCCGGGAGGCGGACAGCTGCGGCCTCGTCTCCCGGGTCGTGCCGGACGACCGGGTCCTCCCCGAGGCCCTGGAGGCGGCGGCGACCATCGCCTCGTACGGCCGCGCCGCGGTCACGGCGGCCCGCGAGTGCGTCGACCGGGCCCTGGACACCGGGCTTCGCGACGGCATCCTCTTCGAACGCCGCGTCTTCCACGCCCTGTTCGCGACCGAGGACCAGAAGGAGGGCATGAGCGCGTTCCTGGAGAAACGCCCACCGCGTTTCACCGGCCGCTGAACCCGGGGCCCGTGCCCTGGCGCCGGGCCCCGGAACGCCGAGGGCGGGAGCAGGGCGACGGCCCCACTCCCGCCCAATCAGGGACGGCCCCTGGACAGAGGGCCCCTGAGTCGGCACCCGTACGTCCGATTCGGTACCTGCGCCTGCGAGTCGGCGTCGACCTCGACGGTCGCGCGGATCGTGTGCCCGCACTCGCTCCAGATGTCCGCCCAGCCGTAGCCCTGGGCCGACGACATGGGCGCGGCCCGGCTCCCTCGCCCGGGCGTCGTCGGCCGGGTTGGCGGTTTCGGCGGCGGTGCCCGCGCTCGCGGCGGTCGGCCCAATGTCGTCGGGCGCCTCTATCGCTCCGCCGCCAGCGCGTTCGCCACCCCGGTCTCCCGTGGCCCGAGGAAGCGCGGGTCGGGCTCGAAGACGGCGTCCAAGGCCGCCTTTCCGGCCGCGAAGAGCTCCCGCGCGCCGCCGTAGTACCAGGTGGCGTCGTGCTTGGCGTCGACCCCGACACCGTACGACTCCACCCCCGCCTCCTGGCACAGCGCGACCGCCCGCCGGATGTGGAAGCCCTGGCTGATCAGCACCGCCTCGTCGACGCCGAAGATCTTCTTGGCGCGGACACAGGAGTCCCAGGTGTCGAAGCCGGCGTAGTCGCTCACGATCCGCGAGTCGGGCACCCCGTGCCGGGTCAGATACGTGCGCATGGCGTCGGGCTCGTCGTAGTCCTTGCGGCTGTTGTCGCCGGTGACCAGGACGACCTCGATCCGGCCCTCGCGGTACAGCGTGGCCGCCGCGTCGAGCCGGTGGGCGAGGTACGGCGACGGCTCACCGGCCCACAGACCGGCCCCGAAGACGACGGCGACGTCGGTGCGCGGCACGTCCGCCGTGGTCCGCAGCCGGTCGCCGGTGACGAGGTACATCCAGGTTGCCGGAAGCAGCCCCAGCACACACCCCGCCATCACGGCCTGCACCAGCCGCCGCTGCCCCGTGCGCGTGCGCGGCAGGCGCGGTCGCGCCAGACGTGGTCGAGGCAGCTTCGGTCGGCGCATCGGATGGTCCCTCCCCGGTCGGCTCACGGCCCGTTCTCGACAGTCAGGGACGCCCCGGCGACACCGGCGGTTCACCGCCCGTGACGTGATCAGCTTCACTACGGCCGGTGAAACCGCAGGTCAGGTCCCCTCACACGGCGCCCGTCCCGCATCGTGAACCCGGTGTAAGAACCCGTCATTCCCGCGAAACGGGAAGGCAACGTCCCGCCGCCACCATCGGTTCATGACGGCGTCGAACCCTCTTCACGACGAGTCCACGACCGCCCACCTCGACAGTACGGCGCACCTCATGAACCGGATCAGCAGCCAGCTCGCCAGCCAGCTCCACCTCGTCTCGCTCGACGGCAGGCGACGCCCCGACGCGCCCGCTCTCGTCGTCGTGGCCCACGGCAGCCGCGACCCGCGCGCCCTGAGCACCGTACGCGCCCTCCTCGACAAGGTCCGCGCCCAGCGCCCCGGCCTGCCCGTCCACCTCGGCCACATCGAGCTGAACGAGCCCCTCCTCCCCGACACGCTCGCCTCCCTCGGCGACCGGGAGGCGATCCTCGTCCCGCTCCTGCTGAGCCGTGGCTACCACATCAAGCGCGACATCCCCGAGATGGCTGCCGAGTCCCGGGTACGCGCACGCGTGGCCGGCGCCCTGGGCCCGCACCCCCTGCTGGTGGAGGCCCTGTACGCCCGCCTGGTGGAGGCCGGCTGGCGCACCCGCATGGACGAGCCCACTCGCCGCAGGACCGCGGTCGTCCTGGCCGCCGCCGGCTCCCGCGACCCCGACGCGAAACTCGACACCGCCCACACGGCCCACCTCCTGGCCAACCGACTGGGCGTCCCGGTGATCCCGGCCTACGCGACGACAGCGTCCCCCACGGTGGCCGACGCTCTGCGCACCCTGTCCGCCCGAGGCCGCACCCGGGTCGCCATCGCCTCCTACTTCACGGCCCCGGGCCGCTTCGCGACGGAGTCGGCGGAGGCGGCCCCGTGGATAGCGTCGGCCCCCCTGGGCACCCACCCCGCGATGGCCCGCCTCCTCCTCCACCGCTACGACCAGATGCTGACGACGCGGGTCACGAGGGCACAGGAGCTGGCTTCGGCTTGAGACGCCGGGCGAGGAGACCTACCTGAAGGGGCGCGGGGCCGTATCGATTTGCGGCTCCGCCGCGTGGGCGCGACAAGCCGCATACGGCCCGCACCCGCCACACGACAGAACCCGGCAGGCGACTAGGCGCAACACAGCCCTCCGTTTGTCAGTGTCTGCCCTTACTGTCGGTGCATGTACTACGACGAGTCAGCAGTCGAACGCTGGGCCCCCGAACCCGACAAACGCCCAGGCCGCACGGCCTTCCAACGAGACCGCGCCCGCGTACTGCACTCCGCCGCCCTGCGAAGGCTCGCCGGCAAGACCCAGGTGGTCACCCCGGGAACCCACTCCCACGCCTGGGACCCGAGCCCCCGCACCCGCCTCACCCACTCCCTGGAGTGCGCCCAGGTGGGCCGGGAACTCGGGGCGGCCCTCGGCTGCGACCCCGACCTCGTGGAGGCCGCCTGCCTCTCCCACGACCTCGGCCACCCCCCCTTCGGCCACAACGGCGAAGTCGCCCTGAACGAATTCGCCGAGGACTGCGGCGGCTTCGAGGGCAACGCCCAGTCCCTCAGGCTCCTCACCCGCATCGAGCCCAAGCGGTTCACCCCGGAGGGCTCCGTCGGCCTCAACCTCACCCGCGCCACCCTCGACGCCGCCACCAAGTACCCCTGGCCACGCGGCGCCCACCCCACCGACCCGCACTCCCCGAAGTTCGGTGTCTACGAGGACGACCGCCCCGTCTTCGACTGGGTCCGCAAGGACGCCCCCGGCACCCGCACCACCTTCGAGGCCCAGGTCATGGACTGGTCCGACGACGTGGCGTACTCCGTGCACGACGTCGAGGACGGCCTGCACGCCGGCCACATCGACCCCAACTGCCTGCACGCCGAGCCGGAACGCCAGGCGGTCTTCCAGGTCGCCGTCGGCCGGTACGTCCCCGAGGACACCGACCCCGGGGAGCTGTCCGCGGCCCTCGACCGGCTCCAGGACCAGGAGTGGTGGCCGCACGGCTATGACGGTTCGGCCGTCGCCCAGGCCCGTCTCAAGGACGCCACCAGCCAGCTCATCGGCCGTTTCTGCCTGGCCGCCGAGAGCGCCACGCGCGCGGCGTACGGCGACGGACGGCTCTCCCGCTACGACGCCGAACTCGTCGTACCGCACGAGACCCGCCTGGAGTGCGCGGTCCTCAAGGCCGTCGCCGACCGGTACGTCATGCAGCGCGCCGAGCAGGAGCGGCTCCGCGCCGACCAGCGGATCGTGGTCGCCGAACTCGCCGAGGCGCTCACCGCCCGCGCGCCCGAGGGGCTGGACCCGCAGTTCCGGGCCCTGTTCGACACGGCCGACGACGACCGCGCCGCCAAGCGCGTGATCGTCGACCAGATCGCCTCCCTGACGGACGCGTCGGCGCGCTCCCTGCACGCGCGGCTCACGCACCGGGCGTAGCGCCCGCCGCGCCCGCTGCCCGCCCTCACCCGCGCGGGACGGGTGAGGCTCAAGAGGCGAACGGGCACTCGAAAGTGACCCTGCGTGGCCTGATCGGGTCACCCCCTCTTCCCGCATCACGCTGCGTGCGGGACGCTCATGTGGCGGCACCCTTAAGAGGAGGCATCAAGTGGTCGACGCGGATCAGACATTCGTCATCGTCGGAGGAGGACTCGCCGGCGCGAAGGCGGCCGAGACCCTTCGCGCGGAGGGCTTCACCGGGCGGGTGATACTGATCTGCGACGAGCGCGACCACCCGTACGAACGACCGCCCCTGTCCAAGGGCTACCTCCTCGGCAAGGAGGAGCGCGACAGCGTCTTCGTGCACGAACCCGCCTGGTACGCGCGCAACGACATCGAGCTGCACCTCGGCCAGACCGTCGACGCGATCGACCGTACGGCGAAGACGGTGCGGTTCGGCGAGGACGGCACCGTCGTCCACTACGACAAGCTGCTGCTGGCCACGGGTGCCGAGCCGCGCCGCCTGGACATCCCCGGCACCGACCTGGCAGGCGTCCACCATCTGCGTCGCCTCGCGCACGCCGAGCGCCTCAAGGGCGTCCTCGCCTCCCTCGGCCGGGACAACGGACACATCGTGATCGCCGGCGCCGGCTGGATCGGCCTGGAGGTCGCGGCGGCGGCCCGCGAGTACGGCGCCGAGGTCACGGTCGTCGAGCACAACCCGACCCCGCTGCACGGAGTGCTGGGCCCCGAGCTGGGCGGTCTCTTCGCCGAGCTGCACCGGGAGCACGGGGTGCGGTTCCACTTCGGGCGACGGCTGACGGAGATCGTCGGCCAGGACGGCATGGTGCTGGCCGCGCGCACCGACGACGGCGAGGAACACCCCGCGCACGACGTCCTCGCGGCGATCGGAGCGGCCCCTCGGATCGGCCTCGCGGAGGCGGCGGGCCTGGAGATCGCCGACCGCGCCCACGGCCGCGGCGTCGTGGTCGACGAACGTCTGCGCACCTCCGACCCCGACATCTACGCCGCCGGTGACGTCGCCTCCTTCCCGCACGCCCTCTTCGACACCCGGCTGCGGGTGGAGCACTGGGCCAACGCGCTGAACGGAGGGCCGGCGGCGGCGCGGGCGATGCTCGGGCAGGACGTCACGTACGACCGGGTGCCGTACTTCTTCTCCGACCAGTACGACCTGGGGATGGAGTACTCCGGGTGGGCGCCCGCGGGGTCGTACGACGAGGTGGTGATCCGGGGGGACGCGGGGAAGCGGGAGTTCATCGCCTTCTGGATGAAGGACGGGCGGGTGCTGGCGGGGATGAACGTGAACGTGTGGGACGTCACAGAGCCGATTCAGCAATTGATCCGGTCCGGGGCGCGGGTCGACACGGAGGCCTTGGCGGATCCCCACGTCGCGCTTGACGGACTGATCGCCTAGGCGTCTGCCCGGTTGCGTCGTCTCGTGGGGCGCCACAGCTCGCGCCGGATGTGTCAGTCCGCCCCCGTAGAATTCACGCGTGGCAGGACGGATCAACGACGAGGACGTGAAGGCGGTACGGGACGCGGTCCCGATCGACGCCGTGGTGTCCGAGTACCTCCAGCTGCGTAACGCGGGCGGCGGGAACCTCAAGGGGCTGTGCCCCTTCCACGACGAGAAGTCGCCGTCCTTCCAGGTCAGCCCGAGCAAGGGACTCTTCCACTGCTTCGGCTGCCAGGAAGGCGGCGACACCATCACGTTCGTGATGAAGGTCGACCACCTCACCTTCTCCGAGGCGGTCGAGCGCCTCGCCGCCCAGGCCGGCATCACCCTGCGCTACGAGGAGGGCGGGTACAACCCCTCCCACCAGCGCGGCGAGCGCATCCGCCTGGTCGAGGCCCACAAGATCGCCGCCGAGTGGTACGCCGAGCAGCTGGCGACCAGCCCCGAGGCCGACACCGGCCGGATCTTCCTCGCCGAACGCGGCTTCGACCAGGCCGCCGCCGTGCACTTCGGCGTCGGCTACAGCCCCCAGGGCTGGGACCACCTCACCCGCTTCCTGCGCGGCAAGGGCTTCACCGACAAGGAGATCCTCCTGTCCGGCCTGGCGCAGGAGGGGCGCCGAGGTCCCATCGACCGCTTCCGGGGCCGGCTCATGTGGCCGATCCGCGACATCGGCGGCGACGTGGTCGGCTTCGGCGCGCGCAAGCTGTACGAGGCGGACAACGGGCCGAAGTACCTGAACACCCCCGACACGGCGATCTACAAGAAGTCCCAGGTCCTCTACGGCATCGACCTCGCCAAGAAGGACATCGCCAAGGCCAGCCGAGCGGTCGTCGTCGAGGGCTACACCGACGTCATGGCCTGCCACCTGGCCGGCGTCACCACCGCCATCGCCACCTGCGGCACGGCCTTCGGCGGCGACCACATCAAGATCCTCCGCCGGCTGCTGATGGACAACGGCTCGGCCCGCGTCATCTTCACCTTCGACGGCGACGCGGCCGGCCAGAAGGCGGCCCTGCGCGCCTTCGAGGACGACCAGAAGTTCGCCGCGGAGACGTACATCGCCATCGCGCCGGACGGCATGGACCCCTGCGAACTGCGCCTGGCGAAGGGCGACGACGCGGTCGCCGACCTGGCCGAACCGCGCACCCCGCTGTTCGAGTTCGCACTCCGCCAGATCGTCCTCCGCTACGACCTGGACACCCCGGCGGGCCGTGCCTCCGCACTGGACGAGGCGGCCCCGATCGTCGCCCGCATCAAGAACAGCGGCGCCCAGCACGAGGTCGCCGTCCAGCTCGCGGGCATGCTCGGCATCCTGGACACCCAGTTCGTGGTCAAGCGGGTGGCCCAGCTGGCGCGTTGGGCGAGGGACCGGGGCGGCCGCGGCCCGGCGCCGGCCTCCCGCGACCCGCAGCAGCCGTACGACGCCGCCCCCGCGTCCCGCACCTCCGGCCCCGCCCTGACCCTGCGCAACCCCGTCTACGCCACCGAACGCGAACTCCTCAAACTCGCCCTCCAGCGCCCCGAGCTGGTCTCCCCGGCGTTCGACGCGTACGGCGTCGACGAGTTCACCGCGGCGCCCTACGCCGCCGTACGCCAGGCGATCATGGACGCGGGCGGCGCGGAGTACGGCATCCAGGACGCTCAGGAGTACCTGGTCCGCGTCCGGGACGCCGCCCCCGACGACCAGGTCCGCGCGATGGTCACGGAGCTCGCGGTCGAGGCGATCATGCGCAGGACGGTCGACGAGAACTACGCCGGCGAACAGCTCGTCACCGTGCGACGGCGCGCAGTAGAGCGCCGGGTCCGTGACATCCAGAGCCAGCTGACCCGGCTGGGCGCGGGCGGCGACCCGGCCCAACTGGCCGCCGTGCAGAACGAGCTGTGGGTGTTGCAGCAGTACGACCAGGCGCTACGCGTCCAGGGCGCCGCCGCCCTCTGAGCGCCCCGCGAAGGTCGGCGTCACCGCCCGGATCAGCCGGTCCACGAAGGCCTGCTCGTCGTCGGCGTACTGCGGGTACTCGACGACGAAGTGGTTCCACTCGACGTACCGCAGCAGCTCCACCACGTCGTCGAGGGTGACGTACTGCCGGCTGGGGTAGGGCCACTCGCCCGTGAGCCGGAAGACCTCGTGCAGCAGCTCGTAGGGCAGGGGGTGGCGCTCGGCGAGCAGAACCGCGTCGTACAGGTCCTTGCCCTGCGCATAGGCGTCGTTGATCAGCCACATCATCTTCCAGGCCAGCGACAGCGCGGGTGTGGCCGCCTGCACGACGGCACCGCCGGGCAGCTCCACGAGCTCGGGCGGTTCGGGCAGCCTCTCGTTGAAGACGAAGTCGAGCTGGACGTGGCCGTCGGGCAGGCCGGGCGCGCTCCACGGCAGCACCATGCGGCGGCCGGGCACCCGCTCATAGGTCCAGATGTCCTCCACGACAGCGCCCTGCGCCGAGACCCGGACGTCGTCCCCGGACGCCTCCTGCGCGGCCCGCGCGATCCCGTCGAGCATCCGGGCGGTGCGCTGGTCGTCCATCTTCCAGGTGTGCGGTACGACGACGAAGTCCAGGTCACCGGGCTCGCGGGCGGCCTCGCCGAACCAGGCGGCCATCAGCACGCTGCCGCGCAGCACCAGCGCGTCGACCCACTCCGACCCCGCCAGTGCGGCGACGACCAGGTCCAGTGCCCGGCGCCGGGCCACCCGCCAGGCATCAGTGCGGGCGGGGTCGGTGAAGGCGGGGTCGGTGGCGCGATAGGCGTTCTGATGCTGCTTCATGGCCGGGTCGAAGACCAGGTGCTGGGTGACGTCCTCGCCGGGGACGGGGCGCAGGGTGAGGGGCAGCGCACGCTCCCTCCGGGTGGCGTCGTCCAGTTCCTCCCGGGGCATGTCACGCCACAGGTTCCAGTTCCGCCAGGACCCGCTCATCGTCGTACCCCTTGCGTCATGTCGTCCTCGATCCATCCGTCGATCCACCCGTCGTCCACGGAAAGATCGCTGTCGTACAGCACGAACTCCCGCTCCACGTCCACCACTTCGAGCCCCTTGAGCTCGGCCAGCAGCGCGTCGAGCGCAAGTCCGGCGCCCTCGGCGTCCACCCCGCGGCACCGCTGGGTCACGAACCGCTCGTGCCGCCCGGCACCGAGGACCCGCCGCGCGTTCCACGACAGATGCGCGCCGTGCGGCGCCACCTTGCCGGCCAGGACACCGAGGTCCATGTCCGCGGGCAGCCGCAGCTTCACATGGTGCTCGAAGTACTGCCCGCGGCCACAGGGCCCGGCCGGCACCTCCGGCGCCCACGGCGTCGACTCCGTCTTGACCCGTACCGGGGCGAACCCGTCCGCCCGCAGCCGCGCCACGACCTCCTCGGCGCCGGCCGTCGCCGCGGACCGCGAGGGGGAGCCGGTCAGGGTGAGCATCGGCTGCGACGGCATCCGGCCACGGGCCAGTTCGATACAGGTGAGCTTCAGACCTGCGGCGGCCGCCCATCGGCGCAGCCGTTCGGACTCGGCCGCGCTGTCGCAGCGGACCGTCACATGGGTTTCGTACAAGGATCCGGACACTGCGGAATCGTGCCAGACCGGCCCGGCGCGGGCACCCGGGTTTTGCGGGCGGCTGTACCACGCGGTCACGGACCGGACGCAAAAAGTCACCGCACGCCCCTCGTGGCGGCGATGTGTCGTACTCCACACTGGGTTCCGGTGCCTGAGTCCTCGGAGCGCGGCCGATCCGTTCCCCACGGTTCCCACACCCCCGCGGTTCCGCTCATCGCGTACGGGACGGACAGCGGCGAGGCCGCCGACTCCGCCCTCGAAGCAGCGCTGCCGTACGCCTCGGCAGCGATCATCCTGGAGGTCGCCCCCGTGCAGACCCAGACCCTCAGCCAGACCGACAGCAGTACGGACGGCACGGAGCCGGACGCGGAGACCGACGTTCTCGTCGCGGTGCCGCCGCAGAGCCGTGTCGCGCGCCACCCGGAGGCGGAGCCGGAGGTCTCGCCGGAGCCGGCGGAACCGCCCGCCGACGCCCTGGACGCCGACGCCGCCGGTGCCCCCGAGCCGGTCGAAGCACCGGTGCCGGCCCGCGCCCGTGCCGCCGACACCAGCGGCCCCTCCTCCGACCTGTTCCGCCAGTACCTGCGGGAGATCGGCCGAATCCCGCTGCTCACCGCGGCCGAGGAGGTCGAACTCGCCCGCCGGGTCGAGGCCGGCCTGTTCGCCGAGGAGAAGCTGAGCAGCACGCCCGACCTGGAGAGCCGGCTCGCCCTCGACCTGGACCGGCTGGTCGTGATGGGCCGCATGGCCAAGCGGCGTCTCATCGAGGCGAACCTGCGACTGGTCGTCTCGGTGGCGAAGCGGTACGTCGGGCGGGGCCTGACCATGCTGGACCTGGTCCAGGAGGGGAACCTGGGGCTGATCCGCGCGGTCGAGAAGTTCGACTACGCGCGCGGCTACAAGTTCTCGACGTACGCCACCTGGTGGATCCGCCAGGCCATGTCCCGCGCCCTCGCCGACCAGGCCCGCACCATCCGGGTGCCGGTCCACGTCGTCGAGTTGATCAACCGGGTCGTCCGCGTCCAGCGCCGCATGCTCCAGGAACGCGGCTACGAGCCGACGCCGGAGGAGGTGGCCGCCCACCTCGACCTCCCGCCCGAGCGGGTCAGCGAGGTGCTGCGGCTCGCCCAGGAACCGGTGTCGCTGCACGCGCCCGTGGGCGAGGAGGACGATGTCGCCCTCGGCGACCTCATCGAGGACGGCGACGCGACGTCTCCGGTGGAGTCGGCGGCGTTCCTGCTGCTCAGGGAGCATCTGGAGGCGGTGCTGTCGACGCTGGGGGAGCGGGAACGGAAGGTCGTACAACTCAGGTACGGCCTGGCGGACGGGCGCCCCCGCACGTTGGAGGAGATAGGCCGCATCTTCGGGGTGACGCGGGAGCGGATCCGGCAGATCGAGTCGAAGACCCTCAACAAGCTGCGGGACCATGCCTTCGCGGATCAGCTGAGGGGCTATCTGGACTGACGCCGGGTGCGGGTCCGGTGGGGGATGGTCGCGCAGTTCCCCGCGCCCCTGAAAAGCGGGCGTGCGGGTAACGCCCTCAAGGGGCGCGGGGAACCGCGCGACCAGCCACGACGGACCCGCAGCCGCCCGACTCAGTCCACCTCGGCCACCGCCTGAGCGAACTGCGCCTTGTACAACCGCGCATACGCCCCGTCGGCCGCCAACAGCTCCCCGTGCGCCCCCTGTTCCACGATCGAGCCGTTCTCCATCACCAGAATCGTGTCCGCGTCCCGGATCGTCGACAAACGATGCGCGATCACGAACGACGTCCGCCCGTGCGCGAGCTTCGCCATCGCCTTCTGGATCAGGACCTCCGTACGGGTGTCGACCGACGACGTGGCCTCGTCCAGCACCAGGATCACCGGATCGGACAGGAACGCCCGCGCGATCGTGATCAGCTGCTTCTCACCCGCGCTGACCCCCGACCCCTCGTCGTCGATCACCGTGTCGTACCCGTCGGGCAGCGTCCGGATGAACCGGTCGGCGTGGGCGGCCCGTGCGGCCTCCTCGATCTCGCCCCGGGACACGTCCCGGGAGGCGCCGTACGCGATGTTCTCCGCGATCGTGCCGCCGAACAGCCACGTGTCCTGCAGCACCATCCCGATCCCGGCCCGCAGCTCGTCCCGGGACATCCGGGAGATGTCGACGCCGTCGAGCGTGATGCGGCCCTCCGACACGTCGTAGAAACGCATCAGCAGGTTCACCAGCGTCGTCTTCCCGGCGCCCGTCGGGCCGACGATCGCGACCGTGTGCCCGGGGTCCACCGCCAGCGACAGGTCCTCGATCAGCGGCTTCTCGGGGTCGTACCGGAAGGACACGCCCTCCAGCGCCACCCGGCCCCGCAGCTCCTCCGGCCGGACCCCCGGCACCGGATCCGCCTCCTGCTCCTCCGCGTCCAGGAGTTCGAAGATCCGCTCGGCCGACGCGACACCCGACTGCACGAGGTTCGCCATCGACGCGACCTGCGTCAGCGGCATCGAGAACTGCCGCGAGTACTGGATGAAGGCCTGCACGTCACCGATCGACAGCGAGCCGGACGCGACCCGCAGGCCGCCGACGACCGCGACGAGGACGTAGTTGATGTTCGACACGAACAGCATCAGCGGCTGCATCACACCGCTGTTGAACTGCGCCTTGAACCCGGCCTCGTACAGCGCGTCGTTCTGCTCGGCGAACTGCTTCGCCGACTCCTCCTGCCGCCCGAACACCTTCACCAGGGTGTGCCCGGTGTACATCTCCTCGACATGCGCGTTGAGCTTGCCGGTGGAGCGCCACTGCTGCACGAAGTGCGGCTGCGACCGCTTGCCGACCCGCGTGGCGACCACGAACGACAGCGGCACGGTCACCAGCGCGACCAGCGCCAGCAGCCACGACACCCAGAACATCATCGCCAGCACACCGACGATGGTCAGCACCGAGTTGATGAGCTGCCCCATCGACTGCTGGAGCGTCTGCCCGATGTTGTCGATGTCGTTCGTCGCACGGGACAGCACCTCACCGCGCTGACGCTTGTCGAAGTACGACAGCGGCAGCCGCGACAGCTTCGCCTGCATGTCCTCGCGCATCCGGAACATCGTCCGGTTCACGGCCCGGTTCACCAGCCGCGTCGCCACCGCCATCAGCAGACCGGCGACGAGGAACACGGCGAGCGCGAACAGCAGTACGTTCCCCACCGCGCCGAAGTCGATGCCCTCGCCCGGCGTGAAGTCGGTGCCGCGCAGCATGTCGGCGACCTGGCCGTCGCCGCGCTCCCGCATCGCGGCGAGGACCTGCGCCTTGGTCATCCCGGGCTCGAACTGCCGCCCGACGATGCCCGCGAAGACCAGGTCGGTCGCCTCACCGAGGATCTTCGGCCCGGCGACCGACAGGCCCACGCTCACGATCACACAGAGCAGCAGCGCGTAGATGGTGAGCCGCTCCGGCTTGAACTGCGCGACGAGCCGTTTGCCGGACACCTTGAAGTCCAGCGAGCGCTGATCAGGACCGCCCCCGGCCATCATCCGTCCCATGGGCCCGGCCATCAGGCAGCCTCCGCTTCCGTCAGCTGGGAGAGCACGATCTCCCGGTAGGTCTCGTTGTCCGCCATCAGCTCGTGGTGCCGGCCCGTGCCGACGACCCGCCCCTCGTCGAGGACGACGATCCGGTCCGCGTCCCGGATGGTCGCCACCCGCTGGGCGACGATGACGACGGTCGCCTCGGCGGTCTCCCGCGCGAGCGCCGCCCGCAGCGCCGCGTCGGTGGCGTAGTCGAGGGCGGAGAAGGAGTCGTCGAAGAGGTAGATCTCCGGGCGCTGTACGAGGGTCCGCGCGATGGCGAGGCGCTGGCGCTGACCGCCGGAGACGTTCGTGCCGCCCTGCGCGATGGGGGAGTCGAGCCCGTTCTCCAGCCGCTCCACGAACTCCTTGGCCTGCGCCACCTCCAGCGCGTGCCACAGTTCCTCGTCCGTTGCGTCCGGATTGCCGTAGCGAAGGTTGGTCGCCACGGTCCCGGCGAACAGGTAGGGCTTCTGCGGGACGAGGCTGACGGTCTTCGCCAGCAGCCGGGGATCGATCGCCGACACGTCCTCGCCGTCCACGAGCACCCGCCCGTCGGTCGCGTCGAACAGCCGGGGGACGAGCCCCAGCAGGGTCGACTTCCCGCTGCCCGTCGAGCCGATCACGGCCGTCGTCTCACCCGGCAGCGCGACCAGGTCGATCGCCTTCAGCACCGGCTCCTCGGCACCCGGATAGCGGAAGCCCGCGCCCCGGATCTCCAGATGACCGTGCCGGCGCAGCTCCCGCACGGGCGCCACGGGCGGTACGACACTCGACTCCGTGCCCAGGACCTCCTGGATGCGCTCGGCGCACACCTCCGCGCGCGGCACCATCATGAACATGAAGGTGGCCATCATCACGGACATCACGATCTGCATGAGATAGGCGAGGAACGCGGTCAGGTCACCGATCTGCATCCCGCCGCTGTCGATGCGGTGCGCCCCGAACCAGACCACCGCGATGGACGACAGGTTCACCACCGTCATCACGATCGGGAACATCAGCGCGAGCAGCCTGCCGGTGCCCATCGCCATGTCGGTGAGGTCGGCGTTGGCCTTACGGAACCGCTGCTGCTCGTACTCGTCGCGCACGAACGCGCGGATCACCCGGTTGCCGGTGATCTGCTCGCGCAGCACCCGGTTCACCGTGTCGAGCCGCTCCTGCATGCTCCGGAACAACGGCCGCAGCCGCCGTACGATCAAGGTCACGCTGATGCCGAGGACGGGCACGACCGCGACCAGCACGGCGGACAGCGGCACGTCCAGACCGAGGGCCAGCACGACGCCGCCCACGCACATGATCGGCGCCGACACCATCAGCGTGAACGTCATCAGCGCCAGCATCTGCACCTGCTGGACGTCATTGGTCGTCCGGGTGATCAGCGAGGGCGCGCCGAAGTGGCCGACCTCCCGCGCCGAGAACGACTGCACCCGGTCGAAGACGGCGGCCCGCATGTCCCGGCCGAGCGCCGACGCGGTCCGGGCGCCGTAGTACACGGCGCCGATGTTGCACACGACCTGCGCCAGCGAGATGCCGATCATCAGGGCGCCGTAGGACAGGATGTAGCCGGTGTCGCCGTTGACGACGCCCTGGTCGATGATGTCCGCGTTCAGCGTGGGCAGGTAGAGCGTGGCGCAGGTCTGCAGGAACTGCAGCAGCACCAGCCAGGCGAGGGGTTTTCGGTAGGGCCTGAGGTAGGTCCGCAGAAGTCGTATGAGCACGCTGCTTCTCTCGGAGTGGGCGGATCGTCGATCGGGGGCATTTGGTTGCCCTTGGCCCCTATCGTCGAACACTCCACCCGCGTTACCTCAACCGATTAGGCCGTCAGCGCGGCCTCGTACGGCCTTACGGGTACGACTCCTACCGGTTTCTTACGTTCCGCTCCGTCGGCCCTACGCCCGGAACGCCCCGGGATGCGTCTGCTCCCGCACCGACACGAACTGCTGCCGCACCGCCTGCCCCACGGCCAGCTCCTCGCCCGGCTCCAGGACCTGCGCGGCCGCACCCTGCCAGACCGGCGGCGTACGCGGATCGAGCGTGCCCTGCGACACACCGAGCGCCCAGGCGGCCTGCCGGGCCGCGCCGATCGCCGCGTAGTCCGCGGGCTGCGGTACGACGACCTGCGCGCCGAAGAGCATCGGCGCAGCCGCCTGCACGGCGGGCAGCTCGGCCGCCGCCCCCAGCAGGAAGATCCGCCGCACCTCGACGCCCCGGCCGCGCAGCACGTCCAACGCGTCCGCCAACCCGCACAGCATGCCCTCGAACGCGGCCCGCGCCAGATGCTCCGGCTTCATCGACTCCCGCCGCAGCCCCGCCAGCGTGCCCGCGGTGTGCGGCAGACTCGGCGTCCGCTCACCCTCCAGATACGGCAGCAGGACCAGCCCGTGCGCCCCCGGCGTCGACTTCATCGCCAGATCGGACAGCCCCTCCAGATCGGGCACCCCGAGCAGTTCCGCCGCGCCGCGCAGGGTCCGTACGGCATTGAGGGTGGTGACGACCGGGAGATGCATGCCGGTCGCGTCGGCCAGGGAGGTGATCATCCCGGAGCTGTCGACGAGCGCCTCGGGATGCACGGCCATGACAGAACCCGACGCCCCGAGCGACACGACCGCGTCCCCCAGCCCGATGCCGAGCCCGAACGCGGCGGCCATGGTCTCGCCGGTCCCGGCGGAGATGAGAAGCCCTTCCGGGGTCGTACCGGCCGCCTCCGCCGGCCCGATCACCTCGGGCAGCATCGCCTGATGGCCGAGCGCCAGCTCGACGAGATCACCGCGGTAGGCGCCGGTGGCCGCGGACCAGTACCCCGTCCCGGAGGCCCCGCCCCGATCTGTGGTCCTTCTCACGGGCCGCCCGAGCAGCTGCCACACCAGCCAGTCGTGCGCCTGCATGAGGACGGCGGCGCGTACGGCGTTCTCCGGCTCGGTCTTCGCCATCCACCGCAGCTTGGTCACCGGCTGCGCGGCCTGCGGCACACACCCCACGGCCTGCGCCCACGCCTCCCGGCCGCCCAGCGCGTCGACCAGATCGGCTGCCGCCACCTGCGCCCGCTTGTCGCCGCCGACCATCGCCGGACGCACGGTGTTGCCCTGCGCGTCGAGCGGGACCACCGCGTTCTGCTGCGCCGACACCCCGATGGCCTGCACACCTTCGAGCAGCCCGCCGCCGGCCGCCTCCCCGAGGGACAGCAGCCAGGCCTGCGGATCGACGTCGGAAGGCCGGGCGCCGCCGCCCTCCGGCGCGTCCACCGGATGCGGGGCGTACCCCTGCCTGAGCACGGCCCCTGAGTCCGTGTCGCATACGACGATGCGCGTGAAATCGGGCGAACTGTCCAGCCCGGCGACTATCCCCATGGCCCAAATTGTGCCGTAGCGCTGCGCTGGCTTGGGCCGTGGGCGTGGTGGGGGTTCGGGGCGGCTTTCGGCTGCGGGTTCGGTGGGGGCTGGTCGCGCTCCGTGGCGGAGCCGCATATCGACACAGCCCCGCGCCCCTGGGGGCGTGCAGTCTCCGGAGCCCAGGAGGTGCTGCCGATCCATGCGCCCAAGACGTACCCCCTACGTGTTGCTGGTTCCCCAGTCGTCCTCGGCGCCTCCGTTGTGGGCGCTGCGTTCTCGTAGGGAGCGGACTCGGGCGGCCACCGTCTCCGGGACCCGGTCGCCGACCTTCTCGCTGACCGTGTGGTAGGCCTTGCCCGCGAAGTGGCGGCCCTGCTGGGCGGCCGACTCGGCGGTGTTGCGGACGGCGGGGTTCTGGGAGATCTCCCGGGCCGTCTTCTTGAGCTGCTCGTAGCGCTCGCGTCCGGCGCGTGTGCCGAGCACGTAACCGACGGCGAGTCCGATGACGAACGTGAGCCGGTAGCGCATGGCTGCCACCCTTCCCTTGCGTAGGTCCCTGGTGCGGCGTCGGTGCCGGGGGGAACCGATTGGCGGAGCACCCCCCTGCTTGCGCTAATGTATGTGTCGCAGCGAGCGCACGCCCCCTGGCGAATACCCAGGTAGGTACGTTCGATGCAAAACGAGACCTTCCTCGGTAGCTCAATTGGCAGAGCAGCCGGCTGTTAACCGGCAGGTTACTGGTTCGAGTCCAGTCCGGGGAGCTCGGTCCTCCGTAGCTCAATTGGCAGAGCAGCCGGCTGTTAACCGGCAGGTTACTGGTTCGAGTCCAGTCGGGGGAGCATCCTGAACGAGGGCCCCGTAGGGGTCCTTTTTCATGTTCGGGTTCATCTCCTGGAACCGTGCAGGTCGCAGGGGAGTCCTTCAGGGCATGCGAAGTCGACCACACGAAGCAGGAGATCGTATGAGCGGCTATGCTGCGGCAGACGGCGCGCACACATGTACGCGACACGCCGCTATGGGGCGGTAGCTCAGCCGGTTAGAGCAGCGGACTCATAATCCGTCGGCCGTGGGTTCGAGTCCCACCCGCCCCACCACAGCAGAAACGTCCCGACCTGCGGAAACGTTGTTGCAATGCCGGTCGGACAGCGGCGTTCGCTGCACGAACGCTGCACCGACCCGCCGTAAGCTCCTTCGCATGGCTTACATCAGGACCAATGAGCGCCTTGGCGGTGACCCCTCCTACACCGTGATGTGGCGAGCCGGCGGCTCCCGAACGGGCAAGACTCGGCGAGAGACCTTTGATGACGAGGATGTGGCGAAACGTTTCCGCGACCTCGTCAATGGTCACGGACAGCAATGGCCGCCGGGTTGGGTGAAGGGGGTCGGATTCGTCGAGCCGGACGAGGACTCTGTGCCGGACTCGGAAATGTTCCGGGTGTACGCCCATGCTCACGTAGCACTGCTGACTGATATATCGGACCACACGCGAATCAACTACACCCGGTTCATCGACCGCCACATGATCCCCTGGTTCGGAGAGCTATCGGTCTCCAGTCGGGGACCCAAGATCACCCGCGACCACGTCAGCCAGTGGATCCTGGACCTCAAGGACGGGAAGCCCGGCCCGCTCCACCCGCCGGGAACCAAGCGTCGCGCCTACGCGCGGAAGACGATCGCCAACCTGCACGGGCTGCTCTTCGGCATCCTCCAGTCGGCCGTTGACGCCGATCCGGCGCTGCGCGACTCGAACCCGTGCGCGCACACCAAGCTGCCCAAGGGGAACGACACCGAGGACGACGAAGTGTTCCTCGAACCTGAGGAGTTCGCACTCCTGCGGAAGCACATACGTGCCGACGCGGTGGACATCGTGGACGTCCTGGTGAGCACCGGCCTCCGATGGGGTGAGGTCACAGCACTTCAACGCAAGGACCTCACGCTCCTGTCCAAGAGGCCGACGATGCGCGTCCAGCGCGCTTGGAAGAGGCGGGGCGAGGGCGGCGGGACCTTCCTGGGCGCGCCGAAGACGAAGAAGTCGCGCAGGACGCTCGTGCTCACCCCCGACCAGGTGACGCTGTTTCAGCGGCTCATCATGGGTAAGGGCCCGTCCGACCTGATCTTCACGGCTCCCGAAGGCGGCGCCTGGCACTCCGGCGTCTTCTACGCGCACCGCTGGAAGCCGGCCCTGGACGCGGCCAACGCCGCCGGTCTCACCAAGCGTCCGCGTATCCACGATCTGCGCCATACTCATGCGTCGTGGCTGATCGCCGGCAAGGTCCCGCTGCCCGTGATTCAGGCGCGCTTGGGCCACGAGTCGATCACGACCACGGTCGATCGGTACGGACACCTGCTGGCATCCTCGGACGACGAGGTCGTGGCAGCCGTCGAGTGGGCGATGGCCGCGACGGTGTCACAAGCCCTTGCCGAAGCTGCCTGAGAGCTCGGCCGGGTAGACGCCTGGCTGCTATCGGTACCTGTAGTTCGAAACCTCGCCGACGCTGGTCCGACCCATCTTCGCCTGGGTCGGGCCGAGTGCCCGGGGGCGTCGGTCCACCGTTTGACGGCTGGTCGACATGCCTCAGAAGAGCGGGGGACTGGGGGACCTCCTGCTTGTCCTCCGTTTCGGTCCCTGGGCGTGCGCACCCGGACCTTGTAGTCGCCAGGTCCTGAGGTTCTCGGCGTCGCTCGAATCAGAGTTCAGCCGCCGCCGACACCCGCGGGACTGCACGGCCACGCCTCGCTCCCGCGTCCGCCGAGGCGCTGGCGCGCTGGCTTCCTGCGGTTGGCTTCGACAATGTCAGTCGGCCCCGTTCGACAACCTTGGGTTCTAGAGGTGGTCGCAACACCAGACCCTGAGGGGTGTTGCATTGACCAAGCCGCGGCGGAACTACAAGAAGCGTGGACCTGCCCCTTTGGCGGAGAAGCGTGACCAATACCTTCGGCTCATGGCGCAGGGATTGAGCAACTCAACTGCGTGCCGCGAGGTGGGCATCAACCGCAAGACGGGGAACCGCTGGCGGTACGGACGGAAGGTCGTCGATCGGTCCGGACGCGAGCACGTCTACCCGCCCATCACCGAGGAGCGGGACACCGGCGAGGGCTCGCCGCGGTTCCTGTCGGAGGAGGAGCGGATCGTCATCGCCGACCTGCTGCGGGCCAAGAAGTCCCTGCGCTCCATCGCCCGTGAGCTCGGCCGGGACCCGGCCACGATCAGCCGTGAGGTGCGCCGCAACCGCGACCCGCGCACCGACAAGTACCACCCGTTCCAGGCCCAACGCCGAGCCGGCGTGCGCCGCGCTCGCTCCAAGGAAGGCAAGATACGGCGCGACCCGGAGCTGAAGGAGTTCATCCAGCAGCACCTCGACCGGCGCTGGAGCCCCGAGCAGATCAGCCAGGTCCTGCGCTCGGTTTTCCCGGACGAGCCGGACCGCCACCTGGCCCACGAGACCATCTAGTCCTTTTAGGCCCCGGTCTCCTATCTCTGACCCACGGTGCAAGGTAAAGCCACGTCCGCTACCGGTTCCGGCGACGTGCAGCGGGGTCGCGCTCCGCGACGTGCCGGGCAACCGCGTCGACGCCGGGGCGGGCGTACCGCTCCAGGGAACGGACGGAGGCGTGGCGGGAGCGGGCCAGCAGCATCGGGGTGGAGGTGCCGCCCTCGTTCACCTCATTGAGGACGAGGTGAACGACCTCCAGACCGAGGAACTACCCGCGGTTCGAGTCATAGCCCCACCGAGCCCTGCCGTCCTTGCCCATGAAGCACTTGGCAGGACGTCCGTCTCCGGCGACGCCAAGCGCGTCGACAGGGGAGCAGGCGTATCCGAACTGGATGCCTACCTGGCCGTCGGAGTCCTGGCCGCCTGGCCCGTCAGTGTGGTCTTCCTCTTCCTCTGCCTCCGGTGGTGCGGGCTGTTCCGTTTCCTCCGCCGGTGGGTCATCGGGCGGAGAGACGGTTTCAGTCACTGTCACAGCAGGGCGTGGCGAGGGCTCTGACCCCAGCTCGTCGGCGTCGCACTTGTAGACAAAGAAGGCGATGATGAGGCCGAGTACGACGATGCCTATGCAGCTGTCACTGGCATCGTTGTTTCTGGATCTACCCAAGGTGTTGTTCCCATATTGTCGGCTGCGGAGGCATGTCGCCCTCGGGGGATCAGGCGAGGTCGACGAGGGAGGGCGCCACCTCGGCCTCCAGGTCGTACTCCTCGAACTCCCACAGCACGATGTTCGCGTGTTTAGGCACGCGGTACACGAACTTCATCTCGTCCTTGAAGCCAGGCTGCAGCTGAGCGTTGCACTCGGGGTTCCCCTGGACGTCGGACAGGTCCTCGATCGTGTCGAAACGCCGGTCCTGGTCATCGATCAGCGCATTGACGATGGGCAGCGAGCACGTGAGGTCCATGCTGGCCTTGGTCTCGTTGCGGACGACAGTCTCAAGGACCACATACTTGGCGTCTGCGCCGGCCTGTTTGACGGCTCCGTCGAAGGTGATGCTGTTGGCCTCTCGGACCTTCTTGATCGTGACGACGGTGCCTCGATTGCGCGCCTCCTCCCCGACCTTGAACTGGGCTTCGGCAGGCGCCTCAGTGCCGGCTTCGCCGCTGGTCGCTCCTCCTGCCGCGAGGACCTTGTCGCCTGCTTCGTCAACGGCCTGCGACCACTGTTCGTCCGTGAGGTCGGCGCAGGCGTCGGGCCGGGAGTCCGGGGTGTCGGCACCATTGACCTGGTCGATCATCAGGTCGAAGACGGCGTCCGCGCACGCTTTGCTGATGCCGGTTTCGGTGGCGGCAGGCTCGGCTGCGCTCGGTGCGGCGGTCGGCTTGCTGTCATTGCCACTGCCGCACGCGGTGAGGCTGGCTATGAGCAGCGCGGCGGTAGCCATCGTTCGGGCGTTCATGGTCTCCCTAGGAGTCGCGAATCGCTGGACATCATCCACCTTGTGCTGAGGTTATGGGGAGAGCCTGTCGAACCAAGCCCACCAAGCCCGAGCGGGGGCAGGTCGTTGACCTGCCCCCGCTCGGCTGCGGTACGACACCTACCGCCGAGGACTGTCAGATGTGCCTGGCACGATGCCTGGCATGAGCCCGACACCAGCGCTGACACAGAGGACCCTGACCGCACGTGGCTTCCACGGCTTCGTGCCGTTCCATGAACTGCCCGGCAGTAACGTCCCCACCGGGCACGGAATCTACGTGGTGATCCGCACGGACGCCTCACCCCCGTCGTTCCTCCCCACCAGCCCTGCCGGGCACCTCAAGGGCCGCGACCCGTCTGTAACCGTCGACAAGCTCGGCGATGCCTGGGTGGACGGGGCAACGGTCGTGTACATCGGCAAGGCTGCAGGCCGGGACGGACTGAATCAGAGGCTTGCCGACTACCGCCGCCACGGCACCGGTCTGCTGGCCGGCCACTGGGGCGGCCGCTACATCTGGCAGCTGGCCGACTCGGACGCACTGCTCGTCGCCTGGCGGCCGATGACCGAGGAAGACGCGGGCGAGGCCGAGCAGGACCTGATCGACGAGTTCAAAGAACTCCACGGAGGAGCACTGCCCTTCGCCAACCTCAGGAACAACGCCCGAAAGACTCCGGAGACAGACGCCGGCCTCAACTAATCCCGGTCACCCTTGTACCGCGCCCCAGATGCTGCGCGCCAGCGGCCCCTGGGCGCGGTACAGGAAGGCGAGCATGACCCCGCCGTGCTGCACTCTGATTCACCAAGATCATCCCGTGGCGGTCTTGGGGTGACCTTGGCTGAACCCCCTACCTCGGCGACACCCCTACTGCTGCCCGCCAGCCCTTCGGAGCACGTCACCGACGCTCCGGTAGGAGTCGATTCTGTGCTGGGCGCGGCGGGCGCGTTCCTCTGAATCCTTTACGAAGAGGGCCTGCCGTCCAGGGTGGTAGGTACTGACCACCTCTAGCGCCCGGTCCTGGACGGCGCAGGGGTGCGTCTTGAGCAGGCGGCGCCACACGTCCTGGGCTTCGTTGCCCTGGAGAAGCACGACCTCGGTCTTCGGCATCAATTCCAGCAGCTGGCGCAGGACCTCAACGCCGGCCTGGAGCTCGGCCGCCTTCGGTGAGCGGTTGATGTACCAGGGGTAGGCGTTCCAAGGGGTGACGTCTCGCGGCGCGATCCCCACCCCCTCGAAGATCTGGGCCTGAAGCTCCGCTGTCGGATCGTCGTTCTCGACGCACAGGAACCCGGAGCCGACGCCGTCCAGCGTTTTGGGGCCCGGATCCCGCAGAACGGACAAGACGCGCGCCTCCGCTCCCCCGTGCCAGGGGGCAACGTGCGGCATCCAGCCGCGCCCGTCCTGGTCACGCAAGGCGTCGACCATCTCGTTGATCGGACGCACATGGGTGGCGTAGCGTCCCTGCTCCTGCTCTATCCGGAACGCCTCGTCACGCATCCGTCTTGCCATGCTTCCTCCAACAAACACAGGCTTACACCATCGCGGGGACCCTACTGGGCAGGTCTGACAGTGAGGATGTACGCGGCATCGCTCGGGGGTCTGACTCTGGGTCTGACTGGCGCTTCGGCTGCCTGTGCGTTGAATCGTCGGCCCGCGGGTGATGCCACTGCGTGTACTCGCGGGCGTCCGTGACCTCATAGGAGCTTGGCCACCAGCCCCTTCACTGTCTTGTCCGTCTGCCCGGGCAGCACGCGCTGTTCGCAGCCTCAGAGGGAAGGACGGCGGAGCCGAGCATGACAGCGCCCGAGATAGCGGTGATCGGCGGAATCGACACCCATACGGACGTCCACCAAGCCGCAGTGATCGACTCGGTCGGCCGTCGCTTGGACACGCAGTCCTTCGCAACGAACTCGGCCGGATACGAGCAACTGCTGGCCTGGCTCCGCTCCCAGGGCGAGGTCATCGCGGTCGGGATGGAGGGCACCGGAGCCTACGGCGCCGAACTCGCCCGGTTCCTGACCACGAACGGCATCACGGTCGTGGAGGTCGACCGCCCGGACCGCAGGGCCAGGCGGGCTCACGGCAAGTCCGATCCGATCGACGCCTACGCCGCGGCCACCGCGGTCCTGTCCGGCCGGGCGAGCGGAACTCCGAAGAGTCGGGACGGGATCGTGGAAGCGATCCGTGCTCTGCGCGTGGTCCGCAAGAGCGCGGTCAAGGGCCGGACGCAGACCATCAACCAGATCCGCGCTCTGATGGTCACTGCTCCCTCCGCCCTGCGAGACAAGCTGCGTGGACTGCCCACCGGCCTTCTGATCGACACCCTCGCCCGGACCCGGCCGGCCGGTGACCTCGCGGACCCGGCCTGCGCGGCCAAGACGGCACTTCGCCGCCTGGCCAGGCGCTACCAGGCCCTTCAGCAGGAGATCAAAGAGGCCGACGCGGACCTCGTTCCCCTCGTGACCCGGGCGGCCCCCAGTCTCGTCGCCCTGCCCGGAGTGGGAATCGAGACGGCCGGCCAACTGCTGATCACCGCAGGAGACAACCCCGACCGGCTCAGATCCGAAGCGTCCTTCGCCCACCTGTGCGCCGCGGCTCCGGTCCCGGCCTCGTCGGGCCGCACCAACCGCCACCGCATCAATCGCGGCGGAGACCGACACGCCAACAGCGCCCTCTACACCATCGTCCTGGTCCGCATGCGGTACGACCAGCGGACACGGGACTATGTGGCCAGACGCACTGCCGAGGGCATGTCCACCAAGGACATCATGCGGTGCCTCAAGAGGTTCGTCGCCCGCGAGATCTACAGGCACCTCATGAGCACCAGCACCCTGCGCACAGCAGGCTCGGCCAGAGCAAAATCATGACGCCGACCGGTTACCGTCCGAGTCACCGGAATCGAGCGACGTGGCCGCAACCAGACGCTCGACGAACGCCTGGAAGTCCGCGGCCAGCGGGAGCTCCGTGCCGTCGTCCACGTCGAACCACGTCACGGACGGCTCCCCGTGCTTCCCGCACCTCCGATAGTCCAGAGCGATCCAGCAGTGACCATCACCGGACAACAGAACCAGAGGGGACGGAAGACCCCACTCCTCGACCAGATACGCCGTGTCCAGCAAGGACACCTGGCCGTCGTGACGGCCGATGCCCATCATCTCGTCGAGCGGAACGTGATTCTCGCTCCATGACGTCGGCACATCGGTCGGGAACGCGTTCCACAACTCCGCCACCACACCGCCGTTCTGGACCCGCAGGATCTCCAGCAACGAAGCCGGCAGACGGACACCGAGCCGACGCTCGGCATCCTGAACGACCGCGTCGGTCAACGGCGGCTGAACCCCGTACCGACCCTCGCCCCAGAACATCGCCTTGACCTCATCAAACCGCGCCACGAACGCATCCTATGGACCCCACCCACGGGCTTGACGATCTATAGGAGCTTCAACGCAGACTGCTCGGCCGACCTTGCCTCCACAT
Source organism: Streptomyces sp. NPDC028907 (assembly GCF_055564995.1). NCBI lineage: Bacteria > Bacillati > Actinomycetota > Actinomycetes > Kitasatosporales > Streptomycetaceae > Streptomyces > Streptomyces sp. NPDC028907. The sequence goes on along the minus strand of NZ_JBVHVE010000026.1, from coordinate 17,211 downwards.
ACACAAAGGACGAGTGGCGAAGGGCGTGATGGAGGCTGCGGGCAGCCCTCCTGTTGACATGAAGCCCTGAGCGTCACAGAGAGCTACACGCCACCTGGCCGTAGCTATACGAAAGCAGGGCCTTATAGACCGCGTGCCGGGCGGAGCAGCCCTGTGCGGAACAGGTTGGAGGCGGCGGCTTCAATTTCGGCGCGGGCCGCGGACGGGAAGACCGACCGCCGATGGGTGTTCGCGACCACCGCCTGGTCCAGGCTGCCGTGGGCCGAGACTGAGTGGAAGATCTCCAAGTCCTCCCGGCCGAACAGCAGGAACCCTTCCTCGGTCCGCGTGTCCTCGATGGCCAGCCAGTGGGCCTGCCACCCCCACTGCACGTACGAGGGGATGGTCAGGCGGTCCGGCAGCTCTGCGAGGTGGTCGACCGCGTCGGCCGCCGGGTGGTCTCTGTGCCAGTAGATCAGGGCCCAGGGCCCCTGGTGCAGGCGCTTGTCCAAGGCCTGGGCCCAGTGGCAGTCCGGGCAGTGGACGACGGGCTGCCCGTCGAACCTCCGGTCGTAGTCCGCGGCCGGGCGGTGCAGCGCGGCAGTTCGGTACGCGTTCATCGGGCCTCTGCGACGGTCGGGGTGGGGTGCACTGGGGTGCGGGGACGGGGCAACTCTGCGGTCAGCACGAGGTCGAGCCGCTTGTCCATGTCGAGCCGAAAAGTACCGTACGGGTTGATGTTCGACCAGAACAGCGCGGTCAGGCCGCGCCGGTCCTCGACGCTCAGCCTGTTCGCCCACTTCGGCTCGGCCAGGACCTGCTGGAGCAGCAGGGTGTTGACGTGCACGAGGCTGGACTGGAGCAGGTGCAGGGCGAGCATCGATGTCTCGGCGTGCTCCTTGTCGGGGCCGGTCAGGGCGCCGTCCTTGCCGTAGTGGATCATGGTGTTCGCGCTGTTCCAGTTCTCCACGACCTGGAGCCCGCCGTGGATCTCGCGGCGCAGGCCGGGGCTGGCCAGGTAGTCGCAGGCGAAGACCGTGCGCACTGCGCGGCCGAGTTCTTCGAGGGCGGCGTAGGTGGGGTGCTTGGGTCCGCCGCGGGTGAAGCGCCGCAGCACCTGCTCCGCCTCCGCCGTCCCCAGGCGGAGCGCGGTCGCGTACTTGACCATCTGGTCGTACTGCTGCTCGATCAGCTCCCAGCGGATCGGCCGGGTCAGCGAGGCGCCGAGCGCCGGCCAGCCGGGCGGGGTGTCGTCCGGGCGGTACAGGCGGATGCTGCCGATGTTCTTGAGCCGGGGCAGCAGGCGGAAGTTGAGTAGCTCGGTGAAGGCGAACCCGACCACGCTCGCGCCGTGGGTGTCGACGTAGTTCGACTCGATCTCGGCGTCCGTGCAGTGCCGCAGCAGCCCCTCGATCATCGCCGCGACCTCGGACGACGAACAGCTCTTGAGCTGGTAGTAGATGCAGACGTTCTTCTTCTCGACGTGCCAGTAGATCATCACGCCGTTGCCGCCGTAGCGGGCGTGGTACTCGGTCATGAAGTTGCTGGACCAGGACCCGAACTTCTTCGAGTCCGACGCGCACGCCGTGCCCTGACCCCACCAGGCGGCGTCCCGGGCCGCGAAGGTGCCGTTCACGAGCCGGGTGACGGCGGCGCGGAGGTTGTCGACGGTGACGAAGTGCCGGCGCACGTGGCGCAGGGTGGCTTCGGTCTCGCCGTGCTCGCCGGTGGCCACGATCGCCCGGATGCCCATGTTGGTGCCCAGGGCGAACAGCGCGAGCAGCAGGCGCCGCTGGAGGGTCGTGCGGTCGATGCGCTCGTAGGCGGCGACCGAGGTGAACTCGTCGGTGAAGCCGGTGAGGAAGTCGGCGTTCTTCAGCACGTCCAGGAGGTCGAGGACGCCCCACCGTCGTACGACCTCGTCCTTGAGGGCCGCCAGGCCCGTGGGCTCGTCCAGTGGCTCCAGCTTGGGCACGGTGATCCACGGCTCGCCCTTGCGGGCGGTGACCTTCACCCCGCCCGCCGAGCCCTCCGCGAGCGCGGCCGACAGCCGGTCCAGGCCGTCCGTCATCCGCAGCTTCAGCCCGGCGATGAACTCCTTGGGGTCCTCGGGCTGGCGGATCGCGGCGTAGTGCACGGTGCGGGCCGACTCGAAGTCGCCGGGCAGGTCGTCCTCCGGGTTGCCCCACCGCCTGGCGCCCTCGATGTAGATCTCCCGGCGGCGGATCGCGTCCCGCAGCGCCACCAGGACGCACAGCTCGTACGGGATGCGCTCGACGCGGCCCTTGTCGTCGACGACCGCCTCCCGCCAGTCCTTGCGGACGACGCCGTCCATCGGCACCACGTCGCCGAAGATCAGGGCGTCTTGGTCGGGCGGGCCGAAGCTATGCACTGCGTCATCGAGCCTCGCGTACGGGAGGTACTGCATCGCGTACCACAAGTTGCCCGGCTCCAGACTGGCCGCCAACGGGGCCGGGGTCGGTGACGGTTTCGGCTCGGCGTACCAGTCGGGCAGCAGATCGGTGGATTCTGCCGGGCGTTCGGGCTGCTGCAGCTTCCTCGCCACCGGGATCTGAGCCGCCACCTGTTTGCCCAGATGGGTCCAGTCGTAGACGTGCTCGGCGGTGTCGATCTCATTGCGGAAGCGAGCCACGATCCTGCTGTCGGCCGAGATTTCGCGGTGGATGCATGGCCCGGCGGACCACGTCGTCGGCGTCCGAGCTTTCAGCGACTCCAGTGACTCCACCAGGGCAGAGTGGTCCAGACTTACATCACCCAACGGGACATGACAGCTCTCGGAAAGCTTTCCTGCGTTGCCCAGCATGTTGAGTCGCTAGACTGAGCGAGCCTGCCCACATGCCGTTCGCGTGTCAGGGACTGGCGGTGGTGTCAGTGCGACGTGGTGGGGGACGGGTGTCTGACTTCGTTGAGTTCGAATTCGACAACGGTACGGCTGTGTTGATCGAAGTCTGGCCAACTGATGGGCCAAGTGGCGCGGTGGACGCAGAGTTCCAGCTCCCTGGAGGAGCTGCGGTGGAACCCGTGGGGCTCGGCGCCCGGGTGGTGCAGCAGGCAGGTCAGACTCTGAACGACGCCCTGGCGCCTCTGGTTCCGGTCCTGCAGGGACTGCATGACCAAGTGACCCGACTGCCCCGGGCTCCGCAGGAGCTGTCGGTGGACTTCGGTATCAAGCTGACGGCCGGGCTCAAACTGGCGGTGGTGAGCGGAGGAGAGGCGAGTTTCAACGTCTCTGCGACGTGGCGGCTGGGTGATAACGCCGCCGACTCCGCCAGCGAGTGACGCGCGAGCGATTGTTGTGCACCCCGTCACTGCGGACGAGGCATTGCGTGCAGCATTCGTCTCGTTTCTGAAGCACGACGGGAAGACTGTGGTCGGCGGAGGGGTGCTCATCGTCGGCGAGGACCAGCGTGCGTTGGTTTTGACTTGTGCCCATGTGGTGAACACGGCCTTGGGGAGGGACCAGTTCGAGACGTCGGAGCCTCGCAACGAGCGGGTGACGGTGGCGTGGCCCGCGGCTCCCGGTGCCCGTGAAGACGGGCGCGTCGTCGGTTGGTGGCCTGCGCGTTCGCTGCGCGACGCCGACGGCGTAGCCACAAGCAGTGACCGGCGGTGGCGGGGGGACGTCGCGCTGCTGGAAGTGGGGGAGGCCCTGCCCGCGCGAGTGCGTCCGGTGCCGCTGGCAAACCCTCAGCTGGAACAGGAGGCCTGGACCTGGTTCGGAAGCGGTGAACCGACATCGGTGGTGCGTACCCGGGTGTCGGGCATCGCGGACGACTGGCTGGTCTTGGGCGGCGCGTCGACCGGCCACGCCGTGCAGCCCGGTTACAGCGGGAGCCCGTTGTGGGACAGGGAGCGGCAGGCCGTCGTCGGGCTGTTGGTCAGTGCCCACCAGTCAAAGCCCTATGCCCGCCTCACTACTGCCGACGCCACGCGGCAGAGCTACGCCATTCGGGCGGACAGCATCGCCGAGCGCTGTCTGGGCCGCAACGTTGGGCGGTCCGAACCTCAGCGCGACGACATCGAGGCGGTACTGGAGGCGCAACGCAGCGCGGCGCGTGCCTTCCCCTACCAAGCCGTGGGGCTGCACGGCCGCGACCCGGCGACCGTCTATGTACGGCAGCAGGTTTCCACATCCACGCCCGGCAAGCTTGACCCCACCGTCGAACCTAATAAGACGATCGAGGATGCCCTTGCCACACATCGGCATGTGTTCCTCACCGGCGAGGCGGGGTCGGGCAAGTCCACGCTGACGATTCAACTGTCCACTCGACGGATCGTCCTGCCCGATGAGGCCGGCCAAGTGACACTGCTTCCCCTGCGCGTCCTGGCCCGGGATCTGGCGTCCCGGCCAGGGATGCGGTTCCTCACTGCCGTGTACGACGCTCTGCAGGCTGGTTTGGCACGCTTTATGTCCCGTGAGACGCCATCGGACCTCCTGGAAAGATCGAGTCAAGCAGTCCAATGGCTGATCATCGTCGACGGGCTCGACGAAGTGACCGCCAGGTTGGATCGGGTCGATCTCATCGAACGCATCCGCATCTTCATGGAGCAGGAACGTGCATACCGCGTCCTGGTGACAAGTCGCCCTCTGCCCGAGGTGGAACGACCGGTCTGGACCGAGAGTAAGGAAGTTCTGACACAGTACGTGATCGAGCCGTTTCGGCAGGACCAACTGTCGCAGTTCGCGCGGGCTTGGTTCGCACATGCGCCTCAACTGTCCGGCCGCTTCCTAGGCCAGGTCGTGGCCGCGGGCTTCGAAGAAGAGGCGTCCAATCCGCTGCTGGCCACCGTCGCCGCAGTCGTCTTCGAAGAAGACCCGGAACAACCGCTGCCGGCAAGCCGCTTCGACCTATACGAGAGGTACTTCTCCTACCTCTACGACTCCAGGGCCCGCCAGCTGCTCAACGACTTGCAAGGCCGGCTGGCCGGACGACATCAGGCCCAGGAACTCACACACCGTCTGGTCGCTGCGCGTGTCTCCCTCGTGGAACACCTCGCGCCCCTCGCCCTCGGCAGGCAATCACTGCTAGCTGAGGCCTTGCAATGGCTCGCTGCCAAAGGCATCACACCGAAGCCCGCGCCCCCCGACTGGTCCGAGATCGTCGCTTCGGTGCTCACCTCGACTGGCTTGGTGGTACCGGACGGTGAGGGCCTGCAGTTCACTCACCACACGTTCGCCGAGCACATCTGCGACCTCCTCGACGCACGGCGGCTGCCTGCGCGCTTCGACCCGGATGACGCCACATGGTGGCGGACAGTGAGCCTGGCCTGCATGACCGGAGACGTGAGCCAACAGCGGGTCATCCTTCACCGTGCCCTCCTGGGAGGTGACCCGACCCATCTCCTGGATTGGCTCCTTCAAGGAAACGACCTGTCACGGGAGTTGGCCGGCGCCCTGATCTCGCGAGGTGTCCACGCGACCGGGAGTCAGCACCTTGATCTCGCTAGGACAGTCGACTTCTGGATCTGGCGGGCCTCTCGCAGCCCCCAGCACGTCAGCCAGACCGTCAACGCCCTGGCGGTACTACGCGACCTCAGCCGACCCCTGCACCGCGTGGTCCGACATGCCGCTGTCGACCCCGCCGTCCCCGGCGAACTGAGGGAGGCCGCGGCACATGTCCTGCTGCGCTGCGGCGAGCCGTATCGATCGGATGGCCTGGATGTCATGCACCGCTTCGTACGTGATGCACAACTGGCTGGGCGTATCAGGCTTCGGGCTGCCCACGCCCTCGAGTTTGCCGGCGCGACGCAGGCGGCCCTCGAAGGACTCGCCCACCTGACCCGCGACCGATCGGTGCACGCGCTGCACCGACACATCGCCGCCGATCTCCTGAACGGACGGCGCAGTTGGAGCTCGTTGCCCGCCAGAACAGCGGCCGGCACGGTTGCTATAGACGCCCGGCCCCTGAGCGGTGCCCGCCCGGACGGCAGTGATGAGGACCTCCGCCAGCCGAGTGATTGGACCGACGTCATCGCCCCCGAGCGCGGCCGGTACAGGGAGCCAACCGAGGAGCGGGCACGTCCCTTCGGCCCCGAGCCTGTTCCCCCGAGCATCGTGGTCTTTCTGGCATTGGACGACGGAGCGGACGCAGAGGATGTCGCAGCGCTGGCCCTCGGCATAGTGGCTGCACAGATATCCTACGGCCCCCCGCGCGGAACTCACGGCCACAAGGTGCGCGAAGAGACCGAGATGTGGCCATCCATAGCGATGTGGCTCACCAGACAGCCAGCCCCCCTCGGATCCCCGTATGCGGACTTCGTGCTGTCGCTCCTTGCGGACATCGTCGGGCACTCCGCCCACGCATCAGCACACTCGGACAAGCCATACCTCGGAAGGCCTATGCGGGCCGTGCTCGCGGCGCTGCTCCTGCGGGGCGAACAAGAGCACAAGGAAGCCGGCCTCCGGCTGCTCACCGCCCCCATGGCGATGTGGAGCTTCCCGTCGATCGACTCCATGATGCGGGATGCCCTCTGGTCCTCCCAGCAAACGCTCCTCAAACCGGTGGTCACCCAGCTGTGCCGAATCCTGCTGGACTCTCGGCTCACGAACATCCTCCGCTTGGAAGTCCTCGCATCAGTACGGGCGCTGGATGCCGACGCGGCCGTTGAGTTTCTCACCCGTGCCCACGATGCCGACCCCTACAGAGTGGCGACTACCATCGTCCGGCTCGGCCGTGAATACCACCCAGAAGCCGTGGCCTTCCTCGAGGAATCCGCACGTAGCTCTCTCGACGCGAGCGCGGAGAACTGGTGCAGGGCAGCGGCTGAGCTCCTTGCTACAGCCGTCAGCAGCCATAGGGATGAAACCGCGAGGATGCTCCAAAGAGCCGTGACACGAGCTCCGAACAACGAGGCGGCCTTGGCAGTAGCCGCCGTCTTGGGCCTTCACGACCCCATGGCAGCCTCCCGCTGCGCGGCACGTGTTGCCGACGCGCACGACGCTAATGACGCGGACCGGATCGAGGCCACCCGCCTCATCGCCCGTCTCGGTAGCGAACGAGAGCACGAGACGACGGTCCTGACTTTGCTCGACAGCCTTGGTGACACCATGCCGACCCGCAAGCTGATTGATCTGACCGACGGTCTGTCGTGCATGAGTCCCGCCGTACGCGACCGCATGGAAATTCTCCTGCGGCAACGCCAGGCTCGAGCAGACCCGGATCCGCTCCATTCCACCGGAGTGGTCACCGCCCTTGCCTACCTCAGTTCGGCCACCCGAGCCCGGCTGTGCAGCGATCTGCCCCTCCTGTGCCCCCTCCCCTCCGGAGTGCACATTCCAGGGTGGCTGAGCAGGCTGAAGGTTTTCTCCCTGCTCGGACCAGACCTGCACGAAGCAGTCCAGACACTGCTTGCGGCACACGTCGTGGCACCCGAGCGACCACACCGCATCGCCGCGACCGATCTGATTCACACCCTGGACTGGAAGGGCTCCGGAGAGCTGGCAGCGCGGTCCCTTGCCACCCTTGCTACCGCGCCATCGGAGCTCCCGGCCACCCGGGCGCTGGCGGCACGTCGCCTGCGACGCTACGGGCAGACGTACCGAATCACCGCGTTGCAGGCCTTGAACGCGGTGGCGGAGGACGCCTTGTCACCGCCTCTTCTAGTCATGCAGATAGCCCGAGAACTGGCCGCCACCGGAGCCCCACAACAGGCCATGAAGGCGCTGGCCACGCTGTGCATGGAGGGCACCGTATCCGAACCGCACCGGTCTAAAGCAGCGCTGCTCATGCTCATCCTGGATCCCAGAGGCTCGCCCATTGCCACGCATGCATTGCACGCCATGGCATCCGATCGGCGGCTCTCCGCCGAGATGCGTGTCTGGGCCAATGAGGTGTTACAGCTCGTACAGGACAGGCCGAACCACTGATCCGGCGCGACACGGAGATAGGGCTCGGATCACGCGTCCCTCGAAGTGGTGGAGGAATCGGGACGACGAGAGTGTCGCCGGGCCGCAGGTAGTCAAGGGCCTCCACAGTTTCTCGCGCTCGGCGTTCTTGCCGGACTTCTTGTCCGAGAGATCCGACTGCATCCGGCATCGGTGAGAGCGCGGATCTGCCGGTCGAGCAACTGCCCCTCGGTGGACACACGTGCAGAATCAATCGACACTCCCGAGCCTCTGGAAAGATTCTCCTTTTATGGCCAGGCCTGCCCGTTTAAGGGTAACGGCGCTCTATCTGCGTCTCGTTGGGACCGTGGTTGCGCTGAGTGACAGATGAAGCGAGAGGGCGAGCCGAGTCGGCTGTCGATGCGGACTGGTGTGTGCGGGCTGCGGGTGAGTGGGGGCTGCACCTAGGACGGACAACGGACAGAAATGAAGGACCCCCGTAACCAGGCGATCTACCTGCCGCACCGCGGCGGCTTGGAACGCAAGCCCGATGTGCTGCGCAGCGGCCGGCGTGCCCGACGCCGCCGGCGCCGCGTCGACCAGCGCGCCACCCGGTTCGTCTACCCCGGCGCCCTCGTCAGCCAGCGCCCGGCCGAGGCCGCCGACCGCCAGGTCGCGGGACATTGAGAGGGCGACCTCATCGTGGGCCAGGGCAACCGGTCGGCCATCGGCACGCTCGTCGACCGCACCACGCGCTACGTCAAACTCCTGCACCTCCCCAACGGACGGAGTGCCGAGCACGTCCGCGACGCCCTCGTGCACGCCTTCGCAGACCTGCCACCTGACCTCGCCCGCTCGCTGACCTGGGATCAGGGCAGCGAGATGGGCAGGCACGACGAGTTCACCCGCGCCACCAGCATCCCGGTCTACTTCTGTGAGCACGCCAGCCCCTGGCAGCGCGGCTCGAACGAGAACACAAACGGCCTGCTGCGCCAGTGCTTCCCGAAGGGCACCGACCTGTCGATCTACAGCGCCGAAGACCTCTCTTACGTCGCCGCGGAACTCAACGACCGTCCCCGCAAGGCCCTCGGCTGGCAAACGCCCTCCGAGCTCTTCGCTAAGCTCGTCGCAACACTTGAGTGATCGCGTGTTGCGATGATCATCAGCCGTTCCGCCGCGGCTTGGTCAATGCAACACCCCTCAGGGTCTGGTGTTGCGACCACCTCTAGAACCCAAGTTGGCAAGTGGGGCCGCGGACCGCTGTCAAGGTCATGCGGTACTGAGACTTGCGCGCATCGCGGCATGGAGGTCTTCGCGGGCTTGGTGGAACCGCTCCAGCCCTTCGCGGTACTCCGGCGAGGTGAGGGAGAGGTCTGGATGCGTGTTGAGCAAGTCGCGCCACTGCCGGAGCAGCCTGTAGGCCCGGTCGGACTTCTCTTGAACCGCCGGTGGGGCCTGCAGGGCGATCCTGTAGCGCTGGGTCAGTACTGAGGCATCTCGAAAGGCGTCCAAAGCCGCCTGGTATCGCGCAGTGGCGTCGCTCTCCCTGAGGATGATGACGCGTAGGGCAGTCGAGCTGTCGTTCAGGGCGGCGAGATAGGTGCTGTAGAGATCGCGAAGGGTGTCGTGCACGCGGTTCGCTTGCTCGCGACGGTACCGCGTGTGGTCGGCGAGCATGGTCGAGCCGATCCCCAGAGTGGCGCCGACGATTGTGCCGAGTAATGTCCCCCAGTCCATGAGCGGAACCGTAGTTCTGCCAGCTCGCCATGAAAATAGGACAAATCGAGGCGTTGGGTCCCTGTTCGTTGACCAACAGCGCTGCTCAAGTGACCAGCTGTGGCGCTCTGTTGCATCGAGACTTATCCACTGGGTGTGTATAGGCATCTTTTCGCATTTCACCGCGGCGCCAAGAGGGAGTGAACGTCGGTCGGCCGGAGGTACGGGGAGCAGCCGGGTGCTGTCGCGGCGTATACCAAGGGGCGGGCCGATCCTGGGGTTGCTGGGAGCGCGGCGATGGGGTCGGCGCTCTGGCGAAGAGTCCCGACGCTACGTTCTACTGCCTTGTCATGGACGCGGGTGCTGCGGCAGTCATCGGTGCGGCAATCGGCGCGATCGGCGGGCTGAGTGGCGGCTGGCTGGCCGCGCTGGAGCAGCGCAATCAGCGCAGCGCCGATCTAAGGCGCTGGCGTGACGAGACCCGTCGAGATGCGTATGTGGCGTACATCTCCACGACGAAGCGGCTCGCCGCCACGCAGTGGAGGATGGCCGACTGCTTATGGGCAGAAGGCAGCACGCCCGAAGAGTGGCAGGCGATTTTCGTCGCGGATCACGATGCGTGGACCGAGTTCAGTGCCGCTGCCGCGGCAGTCGCCGTGGCTGGGCCGGGCTCGGCGGCGAAGGCAGCTGACGCCTTGCGAACCGCGATGTTCGATATCCAGCGTGCTGTCATGGCGTGGCTGGCCGCCGCCCGCGAGGCCGGGCACGGGCGTCTGGAGGAGTTCGACGACCGGTTCAAAGCGGCAGCCAAGGCCAAGCGGCGGCCGGACCAGGACTTCCAGGCCGCCGCACGGGCCGCATTGAACACCGAGTCGCCTTGACCGCAGCATCCCCGCCGAGGTGCACAGAGGTGCACGGCGGCGGAAGCTGAAGTCACCACAGGCTCAAGGGTCTGCCTGCCTCAGCGGCTGCACGGATTCGGAGGGCGATGTCTGCCTCGGGCTCGCCGAGTGCGAGGCCCTCGCGTATCGCGGTGGCGATGGCCCGCGAGCGTCCCGCCGGCCCGCGGAGGTCTGCCAGAGGGCTGTAGGGGTCGCGGCGCCGGGCGAGCCACTCCGCTCGGTTCTCCGCGGGGGTGCCGAGCCGCAGGTGCTTCGGCTGCTGGCACGAGTGGTTGTCGCACGTGTGGCAGACGGTCGGGTAGTCGTTGCCCCAGCCGAGCCGCGGGAAGACTCCGTGGGCGAGCTGGTAGCCGTAGAGGTGGGCCGGAACGGTGCCGCGTCGGGTCCGTCCCGGCAGGGACGCCGCGCGGAAGCTGGCGTGGCCCGTACTGGAAATGCCGCCGAGGAAGAACCAGCAGTCCGTCTGCGATGAGGTGCGGTAGACCTTGGCCCAGTAACGGGCTCTGACTGCCTCGTTGGCCAGCCACGCAGACCACTCAATGGCCGGTATGCGTACGGGCGTTGGCTCACCGATGAGGGCGAGCTGTTCGTCAACGGAAGCGGGCCCGGACCCGTTCACCGCCGTGAGTGGGAACAGTCCGGGCCCGAGGTTGTAGTCAGGCGACATCAGCCCGGCCGTCCTCCGGCGTGGAGGCCGGTGCCGGGGCAGTGGGCGCAGGAGGAGGCGGGGCAGATGCCTCCGCCCGAGGCGCTCGGGTGCGACGGGGGCGCGGTCGCTCGGCACGGGCTCGCAGCGTCTCTATGACCTCCTTGGCGCGCGCGGCGGTAACAGGCTTCGCCTCACGCTCCAGTTCTTCCGCCGGTACACCCAACAACTCCGCAACCAACTCCGCGTCATTGTCGAACAGCCGCAGGGCAGCCGCAGCGGCCTCCCGTGCAGCGACATCGGCCTCTTCCTTCGCGCGGGCCGCCTTCACCGCAGTCTCGCGCGTGGCCAACACGTTCGCCGCGGCCATCTCCCGCGTCTTCGCCTGGAGTGCTTCGACAGCTCGAACCCGCCGCCGCAGCTCCGCCGCGCTCACTGATGCTGCCGGAGTCGTGCTCACCTGTTCCCCCGTCTTGTTCGAAATTGCTGCTCATCGCGCGCACCGTAGACACAGGTCCGCGGACATCTCGAACTGGCGGAGGGCGCCGGCGGCAGAGATTCAGTGCCTCCGGCGGGTCCTCTCTCGGAGGGGGTGGGGGCTGGTTGGTTGGGTGCGGCATCGTTGTGGTGCGGGTGAAGGCGGGGTTCCCCCCTCGGCCGGACACCCGGGGGGCGTACCAGGGACCCGGACACGGTGTCCAGGCCGGGCCGCTGCGCGGTCGCTGCGCGAGCCTGGACACCGCGCCCGGAACCCTGGTACGGCGGAGCTGTCCGACCGAGGAGGGAACCCCGCCCAGGCCCGTTGTGGCCGGGCCCGGCCGGGCGGTGCGGGCCGGTGGCACGGGAAAGGGCAGGTCAGGGCGCGTATCTGGGTTGACCTAACCCCTGGAACATGGTTTAATTAGTGGTGTCGGAAGGGGAGGGCAACCCCCGACCGGCACCGGCGGGCCGACCGGCCGCCGACAACCTCTCTCGCCAGGAGAACGTACGTGAGCACCACGAAGGCCCCCGCGAAGCTCGAGACCATCCGCGCCCTACTGGCTAAGGCGGAGGACCCTCGTACGCCGGAGGCGGAGGCGGAGTTGGCCCGGACGCGGGCGTTCGAGATGATGGCGAAGTACGGAGTCGAGCAGGCGGTGCTCAACGACTCCAGCCCGGCCAGCGACGCCCCGACGGATCGTCAGATCGTTCTGGACAGCCCGTGGGCGATGGAGCGGGTCCGCCTCATCAACCGCATCGCGCTCGCTCTCGGCTGCCAGCTCATCCACCTTGGCCGGGACGGCAGCGGCCCGGCCCGTCGAGTGCACATCTTCGGGTACGCGAGCGACCTTCAGCGCGTCGAACTGCTCTACACCTCCCTTCTTCTCCAGATGAACAGCGGCCTGGCCGCTCAGTCGGTCCCGGCTGGGCAGGGGGCGCGCGCATGGCGTCGCTCCTGGCTCCTCGGCTTCATCAAGCGGGTGGGCGACCGCATCGAGGAGGCCGAGCGCGGCGCACGCGAAGAGGCCAGGGGTGAGGCCACCGCCACCGGCCGCACCGCGGCTCTCGTGCTCGCGGACCGTAAGGCCGTCGTTTCGCGCAACTACCGGCAGGCGTACCCGCGTTCGCGGAAGGGCGGCACCACGACCATGACCGGCAACGGGTACGGAGCCGGATGGATGGCGGGAAGCCGCGCCGACATAGGCGGTAAGCGGATCGGCCGTGCCACAACCGGGTCCATCTCCGCGTAGCCCCATTGAGGCTGGGGGCGGCCGTCCGCCGCCCCCAGCCACCCGGCCCCGATCTATCCCAGGAGGCATGACCGTGCCGTTTCGAAAGCCACCGGCCACCCCCGCCCGCATCCTCACCGCTGCCGCCGACCACATCGAACGCGTCGGCCTCTATCAGGGTGACCACCTCTGGCAGCCCGGCCGGATGGGCGACACCGCCCCGTGCACCGTGCTGCACGCGTGGGAGCGCGGCGTACGTTCCGTCCGGCCCCGCTGGTCCGCACGCGGCGAACCGTGGGAGATCTTCCAGCGTGCCTTATTCGATTCCCTCGTGGTGCTCAGCAACCACATCAACGGCCGCCCCGTGTCCGGCGTCCGGTGGCGAAAGCTGAAGCTCACGGAAGGCGCTTACCGGCGCACCCTGCTGTGGTGCTGGGGAGACGAACCCGAGCGGACCACCGCCGAGGCCGCCGCGATGATCCGCGCCGCCGCAGCCCTGCACCCGAGTGACAGCGATCACAGCATCCCCGGTTGCCCCACCATCAAGAACATGGTTTAATTAATGGTGCCGGAAGGGGGAGGGCAACCCCCCGACCGACACCTTCACCGGGCCGAACGGCCCAACGAACTCTCACCAGAAAGAGAAGGACCGATGACCAACGTCAAGACTCAGGCCGGCGTCCAGACTGCCCCTGCCCCGTGGCCGACCCTCGCGGTCGCCGAACTCGCCGCGCACCCCGGCAACGTCCGCGACATCGAGGCCCCGGCCGATCTGCTGGCCGACGTGAAGGACAACGGCGTCGTGGAGCCGCTGTACGTCGTGCGGACCCACGGTGACGTGCCGCAGGTCATCGACGGGTTCCAGCGGCTGGCCGCCGCCGTCGCCGCAGGGCTGGAGACCGTGCCGGTCACGTCCCGCCCCGTCATCCGGATCGACGCGCTCACCCCGCACCCGAAGAACGCCCGTGAAGACCTCGACATCAACGCGCCGTTCGTGGAATCGCTCCGCGCCGAAGGCTGCCGCATCCCCGTCAAGATCCAGCGACGGGACGGCGGAGTCCTCCAGGTCAACGACGGAAACCGCCGCTACCACGCAGCGACGGACGCGGGCCTTACTCACCTGCCTTACGAGTGGGACGACGAGGACCGCGACCCGGCCGGGCAGTTCCTCGACATGATCACGACCGCCCAGCACCGTAAGAGCCTCACCCCGTCCGAGATGAACCAGGCCATGTTCAGCGCCGCCGAGGCGGGCGCGCAGGTCGGCCGCATCGCCAAGGCTGCAGGCGTGCGGCAGAAGGACGTGAAGACGCTGGTCAAGGTCAGGTCTGACGAGAAGTTGAGCGCCGCCGTCACGGGCGCGGGCAACTACGAGTGGACGTTTGAGCACCTGGCTGCACTCTCGGAGTTTGCCGACGACGCCGAAGCGCTCGCCGCGATCACGGAGGCCGCCGCCGAGGACGACGCCGACGCCGGAGACGTCGACTGGGCCATTGCCGTTGAGCGGACCAAGCGAGACAAGCGGATCAAGGCCGGGGCCCACTGTGCGGAGCTGGAGGCTGCCGGGCAGAAGATTCGGGACGCCGAGGAGCTGTCCGAGCGCGCGATGCCCGTGTGGCGACTGCGCGGCATCAGCACCGAGGAGCACGCCGAGTGCAAGGGGCTTGTGTGGGTGTTCGACGAGCGGCGGGGGGACCGGTACGAGCCCTACTGCTCCGCCCCCGGCCTGTACGGGCACACGGTGCCCGAGGGGGCCAGCGCCAGCGGCGGCACGAAGACCACCGCTGAGAAGGAAGCCGAGCGCGCAGCCCGCGCCGCCGTCAAGAAGGGGAACATCGACTGGGACGCGGCCGAGGCCCTGCGCCGGAAGTGGATCACGGACCTGATCAAGCGGCGCAACCTCCCGAAGGCCACCACCAACACCCTGATCGGGCACGTCAATAACGCTCTGTTGAACGGCAGTTGGGGAATCTCCGACGACCTGAACAAGGAGGGCACCACCGAGATCCTGGCCGGTTTCCTGGGCCTGAACACCGAGCAGGCCAAGGACCGGGGCAGCTTCGCCGGGCATGTTGCCAAGGACCCGCGCCGGGCCCCGCAACTCCAGTTCGCGGCCATCGCCGCCGTCCGGGAGAAGTGCGCGAACCGGTCGGCGTGGCGTACGGACAGCCAGCACGCCCCGTGGACGCGGAAGCCCACGGGCCGCTGGTTCCAGGTGCTCGCGTCCCTGGGGTACCCGCTGACGCCCATCGAGCAGTCCGTCATGGGCGGCGAGCCCTACGACCCGTCGAAGAAGAAGCCCCGCGCCGCGATCACGTCCGGCAGCGAGCCGGAGACCGAGCAGGAGCCCGGCACCGACGAGGAGGCGAGCGAGCCGGAGGCCGACGAACCGGCGAGCGACGACGAAGCCGCCGCGTAACCACCTCAGCCGCCCGACGCCGGGGGCGGGAACCCTCCCGCCCCCGGCCATCCCAGGAGCCCAACAGTGACCCGTACAGATCTGTTCGAGACCCACGCCGACGACCACGGTTGCGGATGCGTCCCCGCCCCCGCCGAGCCCGACCCCAGCACCACCGCCGACATCATGCAGGCCCGCGCCATCGCGTCCGGTCTCGCGGAGTTCGGCATCGGGCCCGCCCGCTGGTCCGCCGCCTACGACCACCAGGCCGCCGCCGTCGTACTGCGCGTGGACACCCCGCGCGGACTGTACGCGCTCGCCATCCCGGCCCCCGGCCAGCCGTTCCCCGTCCGCCACCGGGGCGAGCGCATCGGCGCGCTTGACTTCCGCCGCACGTACGGCATCGCCGACAGCTACATCGCCGCCCTGTTCGCCGCGTTCCTGCGCGACCGTGCCGCACTCGACATCCCCGGCCGGGACGCTTGCCCCACACCGCAAAACATGGTTTAATTAATGGTGTCGGAGGGGGAGGGCAACACCCCCTCCGACCCACGGGCCGCCAGCCGGCCCGACCCCGGCCGTACGCGGAGGGCAACCCGCCCGGCCGCTCGATTCCTTCTCTCACCAGCAGGAGCCCCCACGATGACCAGCGCAGCCATGCGTTTTTCCATCCCCGCCACGGCCGAGTCCCGCGTCCGTCAGCTTGTCGAGGCCACCAACGCCCGCGCCGCCGTCCACCGCCTCAGCGCGTACGCGCTCGACATCTCCAAGCCGTTCCTGGCCGACTACCACGACATTGACGGCCGTCTGATCGGCAAGCGCCCCACCGTCACCGTGACGATCTCCGGTGACATCCCCCGTCACCACGGCTGGACCGTCATCGCCCGCCTGGACCACGACGAGGAGGGCGAGACGATCACCAGCCTGTTCCCCGGCCTGCCCGAGCAGGACGCCGAGGCCGTGCGCCAGTACCGCGCCGTCGAGAACTTCTGCCACGGGTGCGCTGTCGCACGTCACCGCACCGCCACCTATCTCGCGCGCCACGAGAACGGCGAGATGCGGCAGTTGGGTACGACGTGCGTGGAGCCGTACACCGGTCTGCCGATTAAGGGCCTTGAGGCCCTGTGGAGGTTCGGCACGCTGAAGGACTCCGATTGGGACGGTGAGGAGGGCGGCATCCCGGCCGATCTCCGCGTCCCGGTGGTCGAGGTGCTGCGGGTGACCGCCGCCATCGTGAAGGCGGAGGGCCGGTTCTACAGCCGGTCCGAGCAGTGGAAGAACACCATGCCGACCGCAGACGGCGTCGAAGCGTATTTCTTCGACCGCAAGGCCCCGATGGAGTGGCGGGCCGCGCTCGATGCCGACCCGGACGCGCCGGGCACCGCCGCCGCTGTCCGGGCGTGGGCCGTCCAGGGATACGGCAGTCTCTCCGACTACCGCCACAAGGTGGGCCAGCTCGCCAAGGGTGAGACCGTTGACCCGCGCCACCTGCCGACGCTGGTGTCCGCCATCGCGGGTTGGTACCGCGACCAGGAGAAGGAGGCCACCGAGCGGGCCGCCCAGAACTCCCGGCCGCAGGGCACCGTGGGCGAGCGCATCACCACCACCGCCACCGTCACCACCGTGATCGAGCTGGAAGGCCGGACGTACGGCTACCACACCCAGCGCCGCCGACTGGTGAAGTTCCAGGACCCGAGCGGCAACGTGTTCGTCTGGTTCAGCTCCGCCGCCGACGTCCCCGACCAGGGTGACGAGGTCGAGCTGACCGGCACGGTCAAGGACCACAGCATCTACGGCGAGACCGCACAGACCGTACTCACCCGGTGCCGCGTCGCCGCACGCGAACCGGTCGCCGCATAGCAGGTCCCGGCCGGGCGGGAGCCACCGCCCGGCCGGACCCCGGCCGCCGGGCCGTGGGGGGGGGGGGGGGGGGGGGGGGGGGGGGGGGGGGGGGGGGGAAGAGGGGGGGGGGGGGGGGGGGGGGGGGGGGGGGGGGGGGGGGGGGGGGGGGGGGG
>NZ_JBVHVE010000025.1:0-79691 GCF_055564995.1 Streptomyces sp. NPDC028907 | reverse complement strand
CGTCCGGCGTTTGAGGACGAGGCCCGCAGGGCCGACAGCGGGGGTCTGGGGGCGCAGCCCCCAGGGACGGGACGGGTAGGGGCGGCGGGGGCGAAATCAACCGGTCGTTACGCCATGCGTTCCAGTTCGGACGGGACGATCCCGTGGGCCAACGGCTGCCCGCCGCCGAACCGTTCCGCCTCCTCCGCGACCGCGAGTCCCAGGCGGGAGGCCTCGTTGCCCTGGGAGCCGGCGAGGTGGGGGGTGAGGAAGGCGTTCGACAGGTCGTAGAGGGGGGAGTCGGCGGGGAGCGGCTCGGGGTCGGTGACGTCGAGGATCGCCGAGAGGCGGCCGGCGCGGAGTTCGGTGATCAGGGCGTCGTGATCGAGCAGGCCGCCGCGGGCGGTGTTGATCAGGACGGCGCCGTCGGGCATCAGGGACAGCTCGCGCGGTCCGATGAGGTGGTGGGTCTCCGGGGTCTCGGGGGCGTGGATCGTCACGACATCCGAGGTGCGCAGCAGATCGGACAGGTCGAGCAGCGGGACGCCCAGCTCGGCGGCCCCGGCCTCGTCGACGTACGGGTCGCAGAGGCTCACGCGGAGGTCGAAGGGGCGCAGGAGTTCGATCACGCGGCGCCCGATACGCGAGGCCCCGATCACCCCGACCCGGCGACCGTGGTTGCCGATGCCGGGGACGAGCCCCCAGCCCGGGAAGACCCGCTCGGTACGCAGCCGGTCGCGAGCGGCGAAGAGGTCCTTCCCGGCGAGCAGGATCATCGCGAGGGTGTACTCGGCGACCGGCAGGGCGTTGGCCGCCGCGGCCGAGCTCACCGCGATGCCCCGCCGCCACAGCTCGGGCGTGGCGAGACCTTTGACCGAGCCGGCCGAGTGCAGCACCGCCCGCAGCCTGGGCGCGGCATCGAGGACGGTCTTGTCGAGGCGGGGGCAGCCCCAGCCGGTGACGAGGATCTCGGCGCGGGCGAGGGCGTCCCTCAGGCGCGGTTCCGGGTCCGTGAAGTCCTCGGCCACCAGGGCCGGGTCGATGTCCACCGCCTGCCGCAGCCGCCGAATCACCTCCGGTGGGAAGACCTGCGGCACGTTCTCGGCGGACATGGCGAACAAGGCGTACGGCCGCTGGGTCAAGGACATGCCCTCCGACTCGGTGAAAGGTGGTGAGAAAGCGTTCTCTACAGCGCTCTCCACCGTAGGCAGCCGCGAATGAGAGGGTCAACGCACACGCACTCACCTTGGAGGACGGCGAGGGATGACGGAGACGATCACCAACTGGGCGGGCAACATCACGTACACCGCCAAGGAACTGCACCGCCCGTACTCGCTCGACGCGATCGGCGCGCTGGTGGCCGCGAGCGCGAAGGTGCGGGTGCTGGGCAGCGGTCACTCGTTCAATCCGATCGCCGAGCCGGGCCCCGAGGGTCTCCTGCTGTCGATCGCAGGCCTGCCGCCGGTGATCGACGTGGACCGCACGGCCCGTACGGTCCGCGTCTCGGGCGGCGTACGGTACGCCGAGCTCGCCCGCGTGGTGTACGCGCACGGGCTCGCGCTGCCCAACATGGCGTCCCTGCCGCACATCTCGGTGGCCGGCTCGGTCGCCACCGGTACGCACGGGTCGGGGGTCGGCAACGGTGCGCTGGCCTCGTCCGTGCGGGAGGTGGAGCTGGTCACGGGCGACGGGACGGTGGTGGTCATCGGGCGGGACGACGAACGGTTCGGCGGTGCCGTCACCTCGCTGGGCGCCCTCGGCGTCGTCACGGCGCTCACTGTCGACCTGGAGCCGTCCTTCGAGGTCGAGCAGCATGTCTTCACCGAGCTGCCGTTGGACGGGCTGGACCCGGCGGCGTTCGAGACGGTGATGGCGTCGGCGTACAGCGCGAGTCTGTTCACCGACTGGCGGGCGCCGGGCTTTCGGCAGGTGTGGCTCAAGCGCCGTACCGACCAGCCGCTGCCCGACTTCCCGTGGGCGGCGCCCGCCACGGAGAAGCTGCACCCGGTGCCGGGGATGCCCGCGGTCAACTGCACGGAGCAGTTCGGTGTGCCGGGGCCGTGGCACGAGCGGCTGCCGCACTTCCGGGCGGAGTTCACGCCGAGCAGCGGGGCGGAGCTCCAGTCGGAGTATCTGCTGCCGCGCGGGTACGCGGTGGACGCGCTGCGGGCGATCGACAGGATCCGGGAGGCTGTGGCCCCCGTGCTCCAGACCTGCGAGGTGCGGACGGTCGCCGCCGACGGCCAGTGGCTGAGCCCCTCCTACGGGCGGGACACGGTGGCGCTGCACTTCACCTGGGTCGCGGACACCGCTGCCGTACTGCCGGTGGTGCGGCGGCTGGAGGAGGCGCTGGACGCCTTCGAGCCGCGGCCGCACTGGGGGAAGGTGTTCACGGTGCCGTCGGAGGTCGTGCGCGGGCGGTATCCGCGGCTGGACGACTTCCAGGCGCTGGCGCGGGAGCTGGACCCGGGTCGGAAATTCGCCAACGCCTTCGTGCAGGACATACTGGGAGAGTGAAGTGCTGGGAGACTTCGTAAACCCCCTTTCCTAACCCCTTGTCGAAAGTCTCCGCACGCCATAGCCTTGCGCCGCGCCGGTGCCGACGACGACCCGGCTGAGCGAAGGGACGGGGGACACGCCCGGTGAAGCGCACATCACGCGACATCCGCACCGCCAACCGCTACGAGGTGCTGCGCCAGATCATCGCCGCGTCGCCCACCTCCCGGCAGGAGCTGGCGGCGGCCACCGGGCTCAGTCTCGCCACGGTCGCCACCCTCGTGGGCGAGCTGCTCGACCTCCGCATGATCACGGAGGTCGGGTTCGAGGACTCGGCCGGCGGCCGCCCCCGCGGGCTCGTGGCCGTCAACGCGTCCGGTGGCGCCCTGATCGGCGTCGACATCGCGGAGACGTACGTCCATGTCGAGCTGTTCGATCTCGGACTGAACGTGCTGGCCCGTGCCGAGGAGGACGTCCGCCCCGGTGAGAGCCTCCCCGAGCAGGTTGTGGGGCATGTCGCCGCCGCCGTCGGCTCGGTGGTGGCGCAGGCCGGCATCGAGGGCGCCCGCGTCCTCGGCGTCGGCGTGAGCGTGCCGGGGCAGGTGGACCGGGCCACCGGCATCTCCGAGTACGCGCCCAACTGGGACTGGCACGACGTGCCGCTGCTGGAGCTGCTCACCGAGCACATCGCCTACCCGCTGTACCTGGACAACCCGCTGCGGGCCAGCGCGGTGGCCGAGCTGTGGTTCGGGGCGGCGCGCGGGAGCGGGGACGCCGTGGTGGTCAACCTCGGCACCGGTGTGGGCGCCGGCCTGGTCCTGGGCGGCGGGCTGCACCGGGGCGTCAGCAACAGCGCCGGCGAGTGGGGGCACACCACGATCGTGCTGGACGGCCGGCTGTGCCGGTGCGGCAGGCACGGCTGCGTGGAGGCCTATGTCGGCGCGTCCGGGATCATGCTGACCCTGCGGGAGCTGAGCGCGGACAGCGCGCTGCTGCATCCGGAGGACCAGACGGCCACCATCGACGCGCTCGCCCGGGGACTGCGGGGACGCGACCCCGTGGCGCTCAAAGCGCTCCGAGACACCGTCCGCTACCTCGGTGCGGGCATCGCGGACCTGGTCAACCTGTTCAATCCGGAGGTGGTCGTGCTCAGCAGCTGGGTCGCCGCCGCCCTGGGCGAACCCCTGGTCGCGGAGGTGCGCGAGGCCGTCGCCCGGCACGCGCTGCCCCGGCCGATGGCCGCCACCCGGATCGTCCTGTCCCCGATCCCCACCGACCCGGTGTGCCTGGGCGCGGCCACGTTCGCGCTGGAGGGCGCCTTGCAGTCCGTAGGACAGAGGCAGGCAAAGCGGACCCCCGCACCGGCCCGGAGCCGTACCGCACCGCCTTCCTAGCACCCCCGCCGCGTCCGGTATGCCGAACGTTGCGCAACGCTTCGGACAGACTTCGTCCAACCCCTTGCCGAAGCCTTAGCCGAAGGTTAACGTCCCGCACCGCAACCCCATTTGAGCCAACTGGCGCTGAGCCGCTCCAGCCGCAGGCCACGGGCGCAGAGCCGCAAGCCGTACTCGAGACAAGGACGTCAGCATGTCGGCAATGAGCAACAGCAACTGGGACCGCCGAACCGTTCTGCGGGCCGCGATGGGTCTGGCCGCCGCCGGCGGGCTCGCCGCGTGCGGCAGCAACAACGGCCGCGGCGGCGGATCGGGGTCGGGCACGAACCTCGTGCAGATGTTCCACGCGTACGGCGAGGCGGGCACCGAGCAGGCCATCAAGCGGTACGCGAAGGCGTACAAGGAAGCCAATGTGACCACGCAGTGGATCACCAGCTCGGACTTCGAGAGCAAGCTCTTCTCGGCCCTGCTCACCGACAACGCGCCGGACCTCTTCGAGTTCCACCCGCAGATCCAGATGGTCAAGAGCGGCCAGGTGGCGGACCTGACCGACATCATCGACCCGGTCAAGTCCGACTTCAATCCGGCCGACATCAAGTCGCACACGGTCGACGGGAAGATATACGGCGTCCGGATGATCGACGACCCGCAGTTCTTCTTCTACCGCAAGTCGATGCTGGAGAAGGCCAAGGTCGAGGTGCCGACCACGCTCGACGAGCTGATGGAGGCCGCGGCCAAGCTGACCACCGGCAAGGTCAAGGGCCTGTACATGGGCAACGACCTGCACAGCGTCAACGACACGCTGATCTGGTCGGCGGGCGCCCAGCACCTCGACGAGAAGAACCAGATCGCCTATCACACGGACGGCGTCGTCGAGGGCCTGAAGAAGATGCGCACGCTGTTCACCAGCGGCGACCTTCTCCTCGGCGCTCCGACCGAGTCGTGGGATCCCTCCTCGTTCAACCAGGGCCTGTGCGCCATCCAGTTCTGCGGCATGTGGGCGATGCCGGCGATCCAGGACGCGCTCGGCGACGACTGGGGCGTCTTCCCCTTCCCGAAGGTCACGGACTCCGGAAAGCAGTCGGTCTACAACGGCGGCTGGTCGATGTTCGTCAACGCCAAGGGCAAGAACGTCGACGCGGCCAAGGAGTACGTCAAGTGGCTGTGGATCGACCAGAAGCAGTACCAGGAGGACTGGGCCACCTCCTACGGCTTCCACATCCCGCCGCGCACCTCGCTCGCCAAGGAGGCCGACAAGCTCAAGTCGGGCAACGCCGCTGAGGGCGTCCGCCTCTTCAACGAGTTCGGGCACTTCGACAACATCGGCTGGACCCAGGCCATGCGGACCGCCTTCGAGGACGTCTTCGCCAACTGCGTCCGCAAGGACATGGACCCGGAGAAGGCGCTCGACAGGTGCGACACGGCCGTCAACCGCGAGCTCAAGAAGCTGTTCGGATAGGCCGCGGGACGGACCACGACATGTCGACGACCACCAAGCTCGACCTCGCGAGCTCCGCCACGGCGAAGGCCTCACCGGCCAAGCCGCGGCGGGGTCTGCGGGGCAGCCCCACCTTCACCTTCTGGCTCTTCACCGGGCCGTTCCTGATCGGTCTGGCGATCTTCGTCTACGCGCCGATCCTCTGGAGCCTGTGGCTGAGCTTCTTCGAGGCCCGCTTCACCGTCACGCCGGACAAGTTCGTCGGGTTCGACAACTACAAGTACATGCTGACGAACGACGACTTCGTCGGCTCGCTCGGCACCTTCACCCTCTTCGCCGCGTTCATCGTGCCCACCACCTGGGCGCTGTCGCTGGGGCTGGCCCTGCTGGTGAACCGGATGCGCTTCATGCGGGCGTTCTTCCGCTCGGTCTTCTTCCTGCCGACCGCGGTCAGCTATGTCGCCGCGTCGCTCATCTGGAAGATGTCCATCTTCAGCGGGGTCCGCTTCGGCCTGATGAACACGGTCCTCGGCTGGTTCGGGGTCGAGAACATCGCCTGGCTGATCGACCCCAATCCGCCCTGGTACTGGCTGGTCATCGTGAGCGCCCGGCTGTGGCTGCAGTCCGGCTTCTACATGATCCTGTTCATCGCCGCGCTGCAGAACATCCCGGAGGAGCTGTACGAGGCCGCCGCCATCGACGGCGCCAAGTCCGGCTGGCAGACCTTCTGGTACATCACCCTGCCCCAGCTGCGGGCCACGTCCACCGCGGTGATCCTGCTGCTGCTCGTCGCCGCCTACCAGGCCTTCGACGAGTTCTTCAACCTGCTGTCGAAGACCACCTGGGGCCGTCCGCCACTCGTCGAGCTGTACTACAAGGCCCTGGGCGAGAGCCAGGACTACGGCGCCGGCAGCGCGGGCGCGCTGATCCTGACCGTGCTGATCTGTGCCGTGACCCTGCTCCAGGGCAAGATCATGGGCTTCGGAAGGGGGGACGAGTCCAAGTGACCACCACCATGCCCAAGGTGCGCAAGTCCGCACCGAAGTCGGACGTACCCAGCCGGGTCAAGCGCGGTGGCGGCGTGATGAGCTCCACCGGCCTCTACATCTCCACCGGCGTCGCCGCCTTCCTCTTCCTGATCCCGTTCTACATCCTCGTCCGCAACGCCCTCTCCACCGACGCCGAGATCACCGGAGAGAACTGGAAGCTCTTCCCCACGGACATCCAGTGGGGCAACATCAGCGAGCTCTTCAGCGACGAGACGGTCCCGTTCGCCCAGTCCCTGTGGAACTCGGCGGTCGTGGCCACCCTGCACACCGTCGGCGTCCTGCTGGTGTGCTCGCTGGCGGGCTACGGCCTGGCCCGTATCCCGTACAAGCACGCCAACAAGGTGTTCTACGCCGTCCTGGGCACCCTGATGGTCCCGACCGCCGTCACCTTCGTGCCGAGCTTCGTGCTGGTCTCCTCGCTGGGCTGGGTGGACACTTACCGGGGTCTGATCATCCCGGGCCTGTTCAGTGGTTTCACCTGCTTCCTCTTTCGGCAGTACTTCCTGGGGTTCCCCAAGGAACTGGAGGAGGCGGCACGCATGGACGGCCTGGGCTACTGGGGCGCGTACTGGCGTGTCGTCGTACCCAACTCGCTGAACTTCTTCGCGGCGATGGCGACCATCACCTTCATCGCCGGCTGGAACGCCTTCCTGTGGCCGCTGGTCATCGGGCAGGACCCGAGTTCGTGGACCGTCCAGGTCGCGCTGTCCAGCTATATGACCAACCAGACCGTCGTCTTCCACATGATCTTCATGGCGACGGCCGTTTCCATCCTGCCCCTGGTGTTCGTGTTCCTCTTCCTCCAGCGCTGGCTGGTGCAGGGGATCGCACAGACCGGCATCAAGGGCTGACGCCTTCCTCACGAGCTGGAGACCGATGTCTTTCCGCACCACCCCCTCCGTCGACTACGTCGAGGACGTCTCACCCGGCACCGGGGCCCTCGCGCCCCGGGCCTGGTACGCCACCTCGGACGCGAAGTCCCTCTCCCTCAACGGCAGCTGGCGCTTCCGGCTGTCGGCGACCGCCGACGCCGAGGACGACTCCTTCGCCGAGGAGGGGTACGACGCCGGGGACTGGGCCGAGGTCACGGTCCCCGGCCACTGGGTCCTCCAGGGCGACGGCGCGTTCGGGTCGCCCATCTACACCAACCACCTCTACCCCTTCCCGGTCGACCCGCCGCACGTCCCGACCGAGAACCCGACCGGCGACCACGTACGGGTCTTCGACCTGCCCGCCGACTGGCCGGCCGACGGCGGTGCCGTGCTGCGCTTCGACGGCGTGGAGTCCTGCGCCCGTGTCTGGCTGAACGGCACGGAGCTCGGCGAGTTCAAGGGCTCCCGGCTGCCGCACGAGTTCGCGGTCGCCGAGCTGCTGAAGCCGACCGGGAACGTGCTCGCGGTCCGGGTGCACCAGTGGTCGGCGGGCTCCTACCTGGAGGACCAGGACCAGTGGTGGCTGCCGGGCATCTTCCGTGACGTCACCCTGCTGCACCGTCCGACGGGCGGCGCCGGCGACTTCTTCGTGCACGCCTCCTACGACCACACCACGGGCGAGGGCACCCTGCGCGTCGACTCCGACGTCGACGGGCGGGTGTCCGTGCCCGCCCTGGACATCGATGTCGCCACCGGCGAGCCGGTGACGGTCGCGGTCGAGCCGTGGTCGGCGGAGACGCCGAAGCTGTACGACGGCGAGCTGGTCACGGCCGGCGAGCGCGTGCCGCTGCGGATCGGCTTCCGTACGGTCGTCCTGGAGGACGGCCTGATCAAGGTCAACGGCAAGGCGATCCTCTTCAAGGGCGTCAACCGGCACGAGTGGCACCCCGAGAAGGGCCGCGCGCTGGACCTTGCGACCATGCGCGAGGACGTGCTGCTGATGAAGCGGCACAATCTCAACGCGGTGCGCACCTCGCACTACCCGCCGCACCCGGCGTTCCTGGACCTGTGCGACGAGTACGGCCTGTGGGTCATCGACGAGTGCGACCTCGAAACGCACGGCTTCACCGAGCAGGCCTGGCGGGACAACCCCGTCGACGACGACCGCTGGACCCCGGCCCTGCTGGACCGCGCGGCCCGCATGGTCGAGCGGGACAAGAACCACCCGTCGATCGTTTTCTGGTCGCTGGGCAACGAGGCCGGCACCGGGCGCGGCCTGACCGCCATGGCCGAGTGGATCCACGGCCGCGACCCCGAGCGGCTGGTGCACTACGAGGGCGACTGGAACTGCCGGGACACCGACGTGTACTCGCGGATGTACGCCTCCCACGAGGAGGTCGAGCGCATCGGGCAGGACCTGGACGGCGGCACGCACAAGAGGCGCGAACTGCCCTTCATCCAGTGCGAGTACGGGCACGCGATGGGCAACGGCCCGGGCGGGATCGCCGACTACCAGCAGATCTTCGAGCGGTACGAGCGCCTCCAGGGCGGCTTCATCTGGGAGTGGATCGACCACGGCGTCAAGCACCCCGAGCTGGGCTATGCCTACGGCGGTGACTTCGGCGAGGAGCTGCACGACGGCAACTTCGTCTGCGACGGGCTGATCTTCCCGGACCGGCGGCCCTCCCCGGGGCTCGTCGAGTACAAGAAGGTGATCGAGCCGGTCCGGATCGAGGGCGACGGCACCGGCGGTGCCGTACGGGTGACGAACGCGTACGACTTCGCCGATCTCTCGCACCTGGAGTTCGAGTTCTCCTACGCGGTGGACGGGTTCCCCACGGGTGCGCACACGCTCACCGTGCCGCCGCTGGCGCCGGGTCAGTCGGCGGAGGTCAAGCTGCCGGCGGCCGCGCCGGACGGCGGGGACGACGAGGTCTCGTGGACGGTGCGGGCGCTGCTCGCCGAGGACACGGCCTGGGGGCCGAAGGGGCATGAGGTGGCGTGGGGCCAGGAGACCGTGGCCCCACGCACCCCGGTGACCGTCGCCGCCTCGGCCCGGCCGGTGCGCGAGGAGCGGCTCATCACGCTCGGCCCGGCGTCCTTCGACGCCCGCTCGGGGGCGCCGCGGACGATCTGCGGTCTCGACGTGACCGGACTGCGCCTGGACGTGTGGCGGGCGCCCACGGACAACGACGACGGCGCCTCCTGGCAGGACGACACACGCTACGGCGTGCTGTGGCGGGGGCTCGGCCTGCACCGGATGCAGCACCGGCTGGACGCGGTGGAGTTGGGCGACGACGCGTTGACCGTCCGCACCCGGGTGGCGCCCGCAGCCGCCGAGGTGGGTCTGCGCACGGTGTACCGCTGGACGTCGGACGGCAGCCTGCTGAAGCTGACGGTGTCGGTGACCCCCGAGGGCGACTGGACGGTGCCGCTGCCCCGGCTCGGCATCCGTTTCGGGCTGCCGGCCGACGCCGCCGACACCGTCCTGTACTTCGGCGGCAGTGGTGAGGCCTACCCGGACACCCGGGCCGCTTCGAAGCTCGGCCAGTGGCTGCCGGGCATCGAGGACCTGCAGACCCCGTACGTCCGCCCGCAGGAGAACGGCGCCCGGGCCGACGTCCGCTGGGCGGAGCTCGGCGGGCTGCGGATCGAGGGCGACCCGGAGTTCTGGTTCAGCGCCCGGCGCTGGACCAACGAGCAGCTCGACGCCGCCCGGCATCTGACCGACCTCACGCCGGGCGACACCCTGTGGATCAACCTCGACCACGGCCAGCACGGCATCGGTTCGCAGTCCTGCGGTCCGGGCCCGCTGCCGCAGTACTTCCTGAAGGCCGAGCCCACCGAGTTCTCGTTCGTGTTCTCGAACCACGAGTGAGAAGCCGGAGTGAGAAAACTGTAAATCGATTGACCGATTGATCGACTTTCCGACAGCGTTCGGAGGGTCGTGGGCGGCCGGTCGGCAGCGATGCCGGCCGGCCGCGCTTTGCGTTCACAGCACGGGAGTTGATGCCACTTGGTTGGCAGTATCGAGGTTCGCGGTCTGTCCCGAACCTTCCACACCACCGTCCGCCGTCCCGGCCTCGCCGGTGCGCTGCGCTCTCTGGTCAACCCGGAGAGGGTCGCCAAGCACGCCGTCTGTGACGTGTCGTTCTCCGTCGCCCGCGGCGAACTCCTCGCCCTGCTCGGGCCGAACGGCGCCGGCAAGTCCACCACCATCAAGATGCTCACCGGCATCCTCACCCCGACCGCGGGCGAGGCCCGGGTCGCCGGGGTCGTGCCGTACGAGGAACGTGAGCGCAACGCCCGGAACATCGGCACCGTGTTCGGGCAGCGCACCCAGCTCTGGTGGGACCTGCCGGTGCGCGAGTCGTTCGCGATCCTCAGGGACATCTACGAGGTGCCGAAGACCGAGCACGCGGCGCGGCTGAAGGAGTTCGACGACCTCCTCGACCTGTCCTCGTTCTGGGACACCCGGGTCCGCCACCTCTCCCTCGGCCAGCGCGTCCGCTCCGACCTGGCGGCCGCCCTGCTGCACGACCCGCCGGTCGTCTTCCTCGACGAACCCACCATCGGCATGGACGTGGTGGTCAAGGAGCAGGTGCGGGAGTTCCTGCGGCACCAGGTGGCGGAGCGCGGCCGTACGGTGCTGCTCACCACCCATGACATGACGGAGGTCGAGCGGCTCGCCGAGCGGGTCGTGCTGATCAACCACGGCCGGCTCGTGCTGGACGGCACGCTCGACGAGATCCGCCGCAGCTTCGGCTCGACCTGGCAGGTGCGGGTGACGCTCGCCGACCCGCACACCGAGGTCGGCTCCCTGCCCGGGATCGCGCTGCTGCGCCGCGAGGGCCCGAAGGCCGTCTTCGGCCCGGACGGCCCCGACGCGCCGACCGTGCACCAGGCGTTGAAGCAGGTCATCGAGCGGTACGAGGTGACGGACCTGGCGCTGGACGAGGCGGACCTGGAGGACGTGATGCGGGCCGCGTACGTCCATGCCGGGCCGTCGACGGAAGGGGCCTGAGATGGCCTCCTTGGCACACGGCTGGCGCGCCGCCCGGGTCACTCCGCTAGGCGAGCTGCACACTCCGCCCCGGATGACCGCCGTCCTGCTCCGGCTGACCGTCCAGGTGGTCCTGGTGGCCTCGCTGTGGCAGGGCCTGTACACGCACACCGGCACCACCGCCGGGCTGACCCGCGACCAGGCGGTGACGTACGCCGTCCTGGCGGTACTGGCCTCCCGGCTGCGGGAGCTGGACCAGTACGCGGGCCGGGACACGGTGCTTCAGCACATGCACTTCGGCACGATCGTCTACTGGTATCTGCGCCCGCTGCCGCCCCAGCGGTACTACGCGCTGCGCGCGCTCGGCGAGCAGGTGTACGGGCTGGCGTGGGCGCTGGGCGGATATGCGGTCTGTCTGGCCGCCGGAGTGGTGGAGCCACCGGCGTCGGCGGCCGTGGCCGCGGTGTTCGCGGTGAGCATGCTGCTCGGCCAGTGGGTCCTGTACTACGTGCTGCTCCTGCTCGACCAGCTGTGCTTCTTCACCATCCGCAACAACTCCGCGATGCTGATCCTGATCTTCGCGCAGAACCTGCTGTCGGGGGTGTACGCGCCGCTGTGGTTCTTCCCCGACTGGTTCATCACGGTGAGCGGCTTCCTGCCCTTCCAGGCGACGCTGAGCGTGCCGCTGTCGATCTACGTCGGCCGTATCGAACTGACCGACGCGGGCGGCCAGTTGGCCGTCCAGGCCCTGTGGGTGGTGGTGCTGGCGCTGTGCACCCGGTGGGTGTGGCGGCGGGCCGCGCGGCGCGTGATCTCGCAGGGGGGTTGAGATGACGCCGAAAGCGGTGAAGTCCCTGCGCCTCGTCTGGCGCATCTCGCTCCTCAACATCCGTTCCTCGATGGAGTACCGCACCGAGTTCCTGCTGAACATCGCGATCGGCGCGATCTGGCAGATGTCGGTGATCGTGTTCGCGACGGTGCTGCTGGCCCGGTTCACCGGGATGGGCGGCTGGGAGAGCTCGGACGTGCTGCTCATCCCGGCGATCCGGATGCTGGCGCACGGGTTGTTCGTGCTGCTCCTCGGCCGCATGCACTTCATCGGCCGCCAGGTCCAGGAGGGGCGGATCGACATCTATCTGCTCCGTCCGATGCCGGTGCACCGCCAGGTCCAGCTCGCCTACTTCCCGACGAACGCGATCGGTGACCTGACCGTCGCGGCCGGCCTGATGGCGGGCGCGCTGAGCCGCAGCACCCTGGACTGGTCGGCGGGCCGGGTCTCCTACCTGATCGCCGCGGTGATCGGCGGGATGCTGCTGGAGGCGGCCCTGTTCACGGCGGTGGCCGCCGCGTGCCTGCGCTTTCCCGCCGCCGACTACTGGGGCCGCTGGCTGGAGGAGCTCCTCGGCACCTTCGGCAGCTACCCGCTGAACGTCCTGCCCAAGGCGGTCGGCGGCTTCCTCACCTTCGCCCTCCCCCTCGCTTTCGTCGCGTACTTCCCGGCCGCGGTCCTCACGGGCCACGACACGTCCGTCCCGTACTGGCTGGCGGCGTCCTCGCCCCTGCTGGGGCTGGTGGCGTATCTGGGTGGGCGGTGGCTGTGGCGGTGGGCGCTGGGGCACTACTCGGGGGTGAACGGATGACCCCATGGGGTGCTTCGTTCTCGGGGTTGACTCACTGTTCCCCCAACCGCCCTTGTACGTCACTCTGGTTGACATCGAAACTGAACAGCGCTCATCTTCTTCGTCGCTCATCGGAGACGCCCCCACCATGAGAAGACTGATCGGCACGCTCGCCGCCGCCGCACTGGCCCTCACCGGCCTCGCCACCACCGCATCGGCCCCCGCGGCGGCCGCCACCAGCGGCACCTTCAACGTCCTGACGTACAACGTCGCGGGCCTTCCGGAAGGCCTGAGCTCCGGCAATCCGGAGAAGAACACCCCGCTGATATCGCCGCGGCTGGCGGCGTACGACATCGTGAACGTCCAGGAGGACTTCAACTACCACGCGGCCCTGTACGCGGGTGACAACCACCCGTACCGCACCGCGACCAGCGGCGGCGTGCCCTTCGGCGACGGTCTCAACACGCTGTCGGACCATCCGTTCGAGGACTTCGAGCGGGTGAAGTGGAACAAGTGCACCGGCACCAACTGCCTGACCCCGAAGGGCTTCTCGCTCGCCCGGGTCCGCCTCGCCGAGGGTGTCTTCGTGGACCTCTACAACGTCCACACCAACGCCGACGACACGGACGACGCGCTGGCCGCCCGCCGCGCCAACATAGACCAGCTGTCGGACTTCATCCAGGCGAACTCGTCCGGCAACGCGGTCGTCGTCATGGGCGACACCAACACCCGGTACACCCGCGGCGGCGACAACATCCGCACCCTCGCCGACGAGAACGGCCTGACCGACGCGTGGGTGCAGCTGGCCAAGGGCGGCGTCCGGCCGACGCAGGGCGCGGACGCGCTGCTGTGCCCGACGTCGGCGCCGCCGAACGACTGCGAGGTCGTCGACAAGGTCCTCTACCGCGGCAGCGACCTCCTGAAGCTCGACGCCACCCGCTACCACAACGAGTGGGCGTCGTTCCTGGACTCCGCGGGCGGCAACCTGTCCGACCACTTCCCGCACACCGTCGACTTCTCCTACACCGTCAACCCGTCCCTGAAGGCGAGCGACTTCTTCGGCGGCCCGCACGGCACGGCCTTCAACGACGCCGACGACCTGCCGGCCACACCCTCGCCCCGCACCCTCACCCTGCGCGGCGCCTCCCGCCTGGACTCGGTGTCCCTCACCCACGACGGCGGCACGACCCTCGCCCACGGCGGTACGGGCGGCACGGCCACATCCCTGACCCTGGCCTCCGGCGAGCACCTCACCTCCGCCAGGCTGACGCAGGGCCAGAAGGACGGCCGTACCCGGATCTTCTCGGCCGCCTTCACGACCGACAAGGGCCGCACGCTGTCCTCAGGTACGGCGACCTCGGACGCCAGGACCTTCACGGCACCGTCCGGCTGGCAGATCGTCGGGTTCACGGGACGGGCCGGTGACGAGGTCGACAAGCTGGGGGTGCTGTACGCGCCGATCGGCTGATCGCCGCCGTACGCGGAGCCGTCGCCTCACTCACTGCGCAGCACCTCGGCCACCGTCAGCCGCCCCGCCCGCCGTGCCGGAACCAGCGCGCCCAGCACGGCGATCACCAGCCCCGCGAGGGCGAGAACGGCGAGGGCCGGGGCCTGCCAGACGTCGGTCATGTAGGCGGGCAGGGTGAGGTCGACGGCGCCCGCCATGCGCGGGACCACCACGTGGTGGCCTGCCATGCCCAGCGGGACGCCCAGCAGGGAGCCGATCACGCCGAGGACCGCCATCGACGTCACCGTCATCACCGTGACCTGTCGCGGTGTCATACCGATCGACTTCAGCATGCCCAAGTCCCGCCTGCGGTCATGGGTGTTGAGGACGACCGTGTTGAAGACGCCCAGTGCGGCGACGACGGCGAGCATCAGGGTGAGCGCGGTGGCGGAGCCGATGATGGTCTGGGTGATCGAGTTTCCGCCCCGCAGGTCCGGGGCGATCCCGGGGTCGGCGGCCCGGGCCGCGCGGGCGTAGGCGGCCGGGTCGGCGCCGGCGCGGAGTCGGACGTGGTAGGCGATGGGCTTCTCGTCCGGGGCCAGAGCCGTCAGCGTCGGCCAGTCGGCGACCACGACCCGGGCGTTGCTCTCCATGAACTCCCCCACGACCAGCACCCGTTCGACCCGGCCGCCCTTCTCCAGACCGACCCGGTCACCGACCCGTACGCCGTTCTGCCGCAGGAAGGCCGAGCCGGCCACGATCTCGCCGGCGCCGCGGGTCCACCTGCCGTCCGTGAGCACGCTGTCCAGCCGGGGACGGTCCCCGCGACGTCCTTCGAGGATCACGGGATGCGCCGAGCCCGTCAGGCGTACGTCGATGGAGGCGCGGGCGGTGATCTCGGCCGCCCCGGGCAGCCCACCCAGCAGCGACACGAGTTCACGGTCGTCGTGCTTCGGCCTGATCTCCTTGCCGTTCTTGAAGTTCGAGGCGTACACCGTGACCTGGTAGGCGTCCCGCCCGGCCTCGCCGAACCGGGTCATCGTCGTGGCGAGCCCGGTCGCGAAGGTCACGGTGGTCACGCCCAGGACGACGGCCGCGAGCGTGACGGCGCTGCGCCCGGGCCGGGCGAACGGCAGGCCCATGCCCAGGCTCACCGAGCGCGGCAGCCTGCTGCCGGCCAGCCGGCGCTGGACGCCCAGGGCGCGTCCGGCACGCGGGGCGACGCCCGCGCTGATCGCCCGCGCCGCCGACATCCGGTGGGCGCGCAGCGCGGGGACGAGCGCGGCGAGGAGACACAGGGCGGGCATGCCGAGCAGGGTGACGACGTTGATCCAGGGCGCGATTCCGACGGTGTCGTGGAAGACCCCGGCGTCGGGCCCCGTGAACACGAACCCGAAGAAGGGCCGGGCGAGCAGGTTGCCCGCCGCGGTGCCGAGCGCACAGCCCACCACGGCCGGTACGGAGATCATCGTGAGGTAGACGGCGACCACCTGCCCCGGTGTGAAACCGAGCGCCTTGAGCACGCCGATGTGCCGGAAGCCGGAGATCACGGCGCCGCTGACGACGTTGGCGATGATCAGGACCGCGACCGCGACGCCCAGGATGCCGAAGGCCATCAGATAGGGCGTGTACGCCCGCGCCGAACTGCTCACCTGGTGCTTCAGGGCGAGATACGACCGTGAGGCGGTGAGCGCGTCCGCCGGGAGCCCCTCGGTCACCGTGGCGAGCTGGGCCTGCAGCCGGCCGTCCGTCGAGGCGTCGGGGAAGCGGAACAGCATCTGGGTGGCCGTCGGACGCAGCGCGTCGATCTGTTCGGGCGCGACCCAGGCGTCCGCGGTGCGGCTCAGGTCGAAGGCGAACCCGACGACGGTGAGGGCGGGGGCGCCCGACTCCAGGCGGAGCTGTTTGCCCAGGTCGTCCGCCGCCCAGTCGGACTTCCGGTGCAGGACGACCTCGCCGGGCCGGGTCGCCCAGCGGCCGGCCCACAGGTCCAGCCGGTCGACGGGGCCGCCGGGGCCGGCGCGGCCGACGACCGTGATCTCGCTGCCGATCCCGAGACCGAAGTTCGAGGTGTCGTCCGTCAGTTGGACGACCGCTTGGGGGAAGGGGCCGGCAGCCGCCTCGGCGCCGGGCCGCCGGGCCGCTTCCGCCAGCTGTGCGTCCGAGACCTTCGCCGGGTCGAACGCGGCGACCACGTGCGGGCCGCGCTGCCGGTCGAAGGCCTTGTCGAAGGGGGCGGAGGCCGCGTCGACCAGGCCGAGGGCGACCACCATGGCCGCCGTCGAGGTCAGGGTGACCAGCGCGATGACGAGGGTCTGGAGCCTGCGCCGCCGTACCGCCGCGCGGGCGGCGCGCCACACCGCCCTCATGCGGACGGCTCCAGGGTGTGCTCGCCGGTCACCCGGCCGTCGGCGAACTCGATCAGCCGGCTGGCGCAGCGGCGGGCGAGATGCTCGTCGTGGGTGACCAGGACCAGGGTCTGGCCGATCTGGTTGAGGTCGAGCAGCAGGTCCATCACCTGTTCCCCTGAGCGGCTGTCCAGGGCGCCGGTCGGCTCGTCGGCGAGCAGCAGGGCGGGGCGGTTCATCAACGCCCTCGCCACGGCGACCCGTTGGCGTTCGCCGCCGCTGAGCACGGCGGGGTAGGCGCCCTGCCGGTCGGCGATGCCGAGCTCGTCGAACAGTTCCAGCGCGCGCCGCCGGGCCTGCCGTGCGGGCGTGCCGGTGAGTTGCGCGGCCAGGGCCACGTTGTCGAGCGCCGACAGGTCGTCGATGAGGTTGAAGAACTGGAAGATCATGCCGATCCGGCGCCGCCGGTACAGGGCGAGCCCCTTCTCGCCCAGCTCCCCCACGTTCTCGCCGTGCACGACGACCTCGCCGCCCGTGGGCCGGTCCAACCCGGCGATCATGTTCAGGAGGGTCGACTTCCCGCACCCCGACGGCCCCATCACCGCGACCGCCTCCCCGGCCCGGATCTCCAGCGACACCCCGGCCAGCGCCGCCGTCTCGCCGTACTCCTTGCGCACGTCGTCGAGCCGTACGACGACCTCTGCCCTGCTGCCCTCAGTGACCATGTACAGGACGCTACGAGGCCGGGCCGGCCCAGGACATCCCTCCCCGGATGGCATCCGGTCGCTCGCCTCATCCCCCGGATGCAGGGCCTGCACCCACGGGCCGATGCGGACACGGTGATCGTCTGCCAGGGTGAACCCCATGGGGGAGGACTGGGAGACGAACGGCCTCGTGGTGGCACTCGCGCTGGCGTGTGCCGCCGTACTCGTGCTGACCGTCGCGTTGTGGCGGACGCGGCGCCGCTGGCGGGAGGCCGTGGGCGAGCGCGGCTGGCTGCTGGAACGGGAGCGGGAGCGCGCCTCGCGGGCCGCGGTCGCGGCCGAACGGGACCGGATCGCCCGCGAGTTGCACGACATCGTCAGCCACAACGTCAGTCTCATGGTCGTCCAGGCCAGTGCCGCCCGTGAGGTGCTCGGCACGATGCCGGACGAGGCCGCGGCGGCGCTGCGGGCGGTGGAGGACGCGGGGCGGGGCGCGATGACGGACCTGCGGCATCTGCTGGGGCTGTTGGCACCGTCGCCGAGCGGTGCGGACGACGACGTGGACGAGGGTCCGCGCAACGACACCGACAGCGCCGTCGACCTCACCCCGCAGCCCGGTCTGGACCGGCTGGGCCAACTCGTCGACCGTGTCTCGTTCGCGGGCCTGCCCGTCGAGGTCCGCATCTCCGGCGAACCCCGCCCGCTCCCGCAGGGAATCGCCGTCACGGCGTACCGCATCGTCCAGGAGGCGCTCACGAACGCCCTCAGGCACGGCGACGGCGGCACGGCCGAGGTTACCGTGCGCTACGCCGACCACGCGCTGCGCGTGGAGGTCCTCAGCACCGGCCCGAGCGTGCTGACCGGGGACGCCCCGCCGCCCATGGCACGGCAGGGGACGGGGCGCGGGCTGCTGGGACTGCGGGAGCGGGTCGCGGTGTACGGCGGTGATCTGGACGCCCGTCGGCGCCTCGGCGGCGGGTACCGGGTCCGGGCGCGCATCCCGATGGACCGCCCGTGACGGCGCCCCGGGTGCTGGTCGTCGACGACCAGACGCTGATCCGGACCGGCTTCCGGCTGATCCTCACCTCGCGCGGCATCGAGGTGGTGGGGGAGGCTGCGGACGGCGCGCAGGCGGTGTCGCTGGCGCGCGAGCTGACGCCGGACGTGGTGCTGATGGACATCCGGATGCCGACGATGGACGGCCTGGAGGCGACCCGCCGCATCCTCCGGCAGTCCCCCGACTGCCGGGTGTTGATGCTCACCACCTTCGACCTGGACCAGTACGTCTACACGGCCCTGTCGATCGGAGCGAGCGGCTTCCTGCTCAAGGACGTCACCCCGGAACACCTGGCGGCCTCGGTACGCCTGGTCACCACCGGCGACGCGCTCCTCGCCCCGTCCATCACCCGCCGCCTGGTGGAACGCTTCGCGTCCGCCGCTCCCGCACCTGCGCCACCCGCTTCCCTGTCCGCGCTCACCCCACGGGAGCTGGAGGTACTGACCCTGCTGGGCCGGGGCCTGTCCAACACGGAGCTGGCCGAGCACCTCACTCTCAGCGAGGCCACGGTGAAGTCCCATGTGGCTCGCATCTTCTCGAAGCTGGCCCTGCGCGACCGGGCGCAGGCGGTGGTGCTGGCGTACGAGACGGGCCTGGTGAGACCTGGGCCGAACCCGGCTTCCTAGGATTTTTAGGCAATAGACTAGTGCTCACAGGAACGGAGTGCTCACAGGAACGGAGGTCACCCCATGCCCAGAGCAGGTCTCACCGCCGACCGCATCACGTCGGCCGCCGCGGACCTGGCCGATGAGGTCGGCCTCGAGAAGGTCAGTCTGTCGGCTCTGGCCCGGCAGTTCGGCGTGAAGGACGCGAGCCTGTACTCGCATGTCAGGAACCTTCAGGATCTCAGGACGCGGATGGCGTTGCTCGCCGGCGGGGAGATGATCGACCGGATCGCCATGGCGGTCGCGGGACGGGCGGGCAAGGACGCGCTGAAGGCATTCGCCGACGCCTACCGGGAGTACGCCCTCCAGCACCCGGGCCGCTACGCGGCGACCCAGCTCCGGATCGACCAGTCCCTCGTCGCCGACTCCCCCGCCATGCGCCGTACCGCCGAGATCACGTACGGCATGCTCCGCGCCTACGGCCTGGACGAACCCGATCTCACCGACGCCGTCCGGTTGTTGCGCAGTACCTTCCACGGCTACTGCGCACTGGAGTCGACGGGCGCCTTCGGTGCTCCGCGTGCCGTACAGGAGTCCTGGGAGCGCGCCGTCGACGCCCTGCACGTGGCGCTCGTGAACTGGCCGCGCGGCGGGCAGGGCCCGGCAGCCGCCCCAGGTGCCACGCTGACCACTTAGACTGGAAGCTTCGCGGAGGTCGCACTTCGCCACGGGGGAGGGAGCCGGTCATGTCCCAACAGCAGCTCGGACGCGGCCCCTTGAGGTCCCGACAGGCCGGCCCCACGTCTCCCGCACCCGACGAGGAACCCGCGAACGGCTCGCCTCCCGCCCGCTTCGTCGGCTGGCTCGGCGGACTGGGCGCCGCGGCCGCCGGGTACGGCGTGTTCCAGTTCCTGTTCAGTGTGCTGCCCGACTCGATCGACGGGGCGGCGGCCCGGTATCTGATCTCCGGCGTCAGCGGGCTCGGCACCTTCGTCGCGGCGTGGCTGGCGGCCGCGCTGCTGCGGGCGCGGACCTCGCCGTCCGCTGGGCACGTACAGGCCCCCGCCATGGGGCCGGCCGCGATGGCGCCGGGCGCGCCCGGCCCGCTCCCTCGGGTGTTCGCCTCCGCCTACGACGCCCTTGTCGACCAGGTCTCCGTCGTGGAGGACCCGGAGCGCGGGCGGCTCACGGGCTGGCCGCACTCCCTCGGCGAGAACACGCCCTCCCGGCCCACCCCCGTCGGCACCGCGTACGGCCTGCACATCATGCTCGACCTGGGCGTGCCCGACGGCCGGCTGAGCACCGGCGACCTGGTGGACACGCTGTGGCGGCTGCGGCTCCCGGGCGGCGGCTGGTCGGCGCGCTCGCAGGGGTCCGAGGCCCGGCCGGAGGTCACCGCGCTGGTAGTGGGCGCGCTGGCCCGGGCGGGCACGTCGGCGGAGCGGCTGGCGGCTGAGGTGGACCGGTGCACGAGCGGCTTCACCCGGCAACTCGACCGCGCCGGGCTGGAGTCGACGCATGTCGTGACGACCGTGCTGCGCGGGCTGCTGCGCGGCGCGCCCCGCTCCGAGCTCCTGCCGGCGTTGCGCGAGGCCCTCGCGGACGGTGCGATCAGCGACCCGCGCCGCGAGCATCTGCGCTGCTGGGGCTACCGGCTGCAGCCGCCGTACGGCAGGCCGTCCCCGCTGCACACCGCGCAGGCCGTCGTCGCCCTCGACCGGGCCGCCCGGGTCCTGGGCGAGGACTCCGACGCACGGGCCGCCCGGGCGCGGACCGCCCGCGAGGACGGTGTCCGCTGGCTGCTGTCCTGCCCGGACGCGCCGCACGACACCTGCCCCGATTTGGAGAACCTGCACGAGGAGGTGCGCCGGCCACGCACGGACGACCCCTCGCGCCACGAGGTGCTGAACGTACGGCACTTCACCGCCTCCTGGCTGGCCCGCGCCCTTCTCTCCCCGGGCGCCCTGGAGATCGCCCGCGCGGACGGGCTGGAGGACGAGTGGCGGGTCCGGCTGGAGGGGGCCGTCGCCGCGGTGTGGGCGGGGCAGACGGACGGCATCTGGTCCTGGGGACTGGGCGACAGCACCGAGCTGCGGCGGCCGATGTGGATGACCTATCAAGGTCTTTCGGCGCTGCGCGGGCATGCCGTATGGATGTATCAGCCGGGTGGTTGAACCCGGTGGTGACGGGCGGGCGTTGGAGGGTGGGTGCATGGGCGGTCGGCACGTCCTGGCGGCGCGACGGCTGCTGGCGGGGGCGCTGGACGGTGAACTGCCCGAGCACACACTCGCGGCCGAGGCCCGCCGCGTCGTCTGCGAACTCGGCGCCCCCGACCGTCTGTTGGAGCTGATCGACGACCTCTCCTCCGGCGAGGGCGACCCGGAGGGCTGCGCACGGCTGTCGTACCGCCATGTCCTGGGCTTCGACAAGCTGCTGCTGATCGACGGCGGACCGCGCCGGATGCTGCGCGCCCATGTGTGGCACCCGGGCGCGGGCACGATCGGCGAGGAGGACATCCACAACCACCGTTCCCCGCTGGCGTCCTACGTCGTGCGGGGGCGGCTGGCCATGGAGTTGTACGAGGTCGACGACCGGGTGGGCGGACTCGCGGCGGCCCGTTACGAGGAGTCGCTGGCGGAGCGGTCGGCGGACTGGACGCTGAGGCCGGCCGGTCCTGCTCGGCTGCGGCTGACGCACCTGGGGCAGTACGCGGCGGGCAGTTCGTACGCGCTGCCCGCGCACACCCTGCATCGGGCGTGGTGCGACACGGACGAGCCGACCGTGACGCTGTTCCTGGAGACGGGTGCCGAACGGCGGCGGCACACCGATGTGTTCACAGCGGCGGGTCCGCATCCGGGCGCGGTGGCGAAGGTGCCGCTGGCGGTGCCGGACTATCTGAACGCGCTGCGGGAACTGGCGGAGCGGCTCAGGGCCTGGTGAACGCCTGCCGCACGATGTCGAGGTTGTACTCGTCGATGTCGACCGTCGTCAGCTCGGTACGGGCGAGCCAGGCGGCGTCCTGGTCGGGCTCGGGCAGGGTGATCGCCGCGGTCAAGGGCCTGACCAGGAAGTTCTCCTGCCAGTTCTTGATCTCGTGCCCTCGGTAGTCGCTGAGGAAGGACGACTCGCCGACCTTGCGGACGATCTCGCCGAGCAGTCCGGTCTCTTCCTTCAGCTCTCGCAGGGCGCCGTCCCCTGGACTCTCCCCCGGCTCCAGCTTTCCGCAGGGGACACCCCACACCCGGGGCAGGAACCGTTCTCTCTCACTGCGGCGCACCAGGAGCACGCGCTGTTCGTCGTCCATCACGACGGCGGCCGCCAGTCGCCTGTCGCCGGGGATGTCCATGGTCATGGTTCCTCGGTCCCTCGCCGGTGATGAGTCCAAAGGGTCTGATACCCGGGAAACCGTCAACGGTAACAGGAACCGGCCGTGCGTCGCTGTGAGTCGGGTCGCCTCCTGACGGCTGAGCGCGTCCACGGCGTCGTAGGACGGAACGGCGGGTTGATGCCGACGGCTGCCGGCTGCCGGCTGCCGGCTGCCGGCTGCCGGTCGAACTCCCTCATCTCGGCCGGGCCTTCGCTGCAGCCGTCCTCCGCGTCGACGGACCGGGGTCCTGGGGTGTCGGGCCGGGGATGCCTGCGCGGGTTCGGTGGGGGCGGGCGTTTTTGCGCAGTTCCCCGCGCCCCTGATGCCTGCGGCGGCCCGTTGCCGTTCGGTGGGGGTTCGCGTAGCGCGGTTCGGTGCGTTGTGGGTCGGGGCCGCGCCGGGGGGTGTCCGTCCTCGGTCCGGCGGCTCGGTGGGCTGTGGGGTGCGCGGTGTCGGACGCCGGCCGCTGCGGGCGGACACCCCCCGACACGTCCCCTTCCCGCCGTGCGCGACTGCGGGTGTGTGGGGGTACGCCGCCCTCGCGGGGTTGAAGGGAGCTCCGTCATGCCGAAACGCCAGGCGCCCATCGTTTCGGTTCGGCCGAAGTGATCCGGACCACATTCTTGAATCTTCAGCAACCTGATCTGTACTCGGCGGCGACCGCAGGGCATGACTTCCGCACGACTCTCGCCGCCCGGCCATCGCCGGTCCCACGCGGCCCGCAAGCCCCTCATCGCGGGCCTCGCCGCCACCGCCGCCCTGGTCGGAGCCTGGTACGCCACCGCGGGCGCCGCCTCGAGCACTGCCCCCGAGCTGACGCCCACGACCACCTCGGTGAGCCTGTCGGCCAAGTTCCCGTACCTGTCGGCCGGCTACAACAACACCCGTGAGTGGACGCGCACGGCGACCGCGGTGGCCCCGAACGGCACCCTGCGCGTCGCCTGGCCCGCGGCGGACGGCGTTCATGTCACGCCGCTGACCGCGGCCGGCAGGCGTTCGGGCGCGGACACGGTCGTCAAGGGCACCAAGGAGGTCGGCGGGCTCGTCGCGCACAACGACGGCTTCGCCCTGCTCACCCGGGTCGCCGACACCAACAAGTGGAAGGAGACGGCCGCCGCGATCGTGCGCTACACCAACGGCAAGCAGACCTTCCGCACCAAGCTGACCGGCACCGCCTCCCACGACACGTCCCCGACCCTTGACGGTCAGCTCACCTGGAACGGCACCAAGTACGGCGCCTACTTCGTCGTGCACGGCGCGGGCGGCTTCGCCGACGGGCACTTCGGCGACAAGCTGTCGTACGTCAGTGCCAAGGGCGCCAAGCTCAGCGGCGGCTGGAGCTGGGGGTGCAGCCACAACGAGGGCATCGCCCTGCACCCTGAGAAGACCGGTGCCTTCACCTCCCTCTGTTTCGACGACTGGCGTTCGGGCCTGTTCGTGTCGACGGGGATCGGCGCGCCCGACGTCGCCCCGGCCGTCCAGCGCGAGCAGTGCTGGGCGGGCTACTGCGGCGGCACCTATCCCGGCCGGACCGGCGACCTCGTGAAGTCCTCCACCGGCCGCTACGCCACCGCCTTCGCCTCACGCGGCGCCGCCGCCGCCAAGAAGAACCCCGCCGACTCGTCTGGCCGCGGCTGGACGGTCACCCCGAAGACCAGCACCCACCAGGTGGCGGTCGCCTTCCTCAAGAACCGCAACTCCGGCCCCGGCAAGGCGATCCGACTCTCCGACACCTTGGGCACGGAGCATGTCAACGTCCGCCTCGCCCCGTACGGCAAGGACCGCCTCCTGCTGTCCTGGGAGTCGCTGAAGAACGCCAAGTGCAAGGCCGGCACCTGCACCGGCACGTTCGCGGGCACGAACTTCCGGCTCATCGACTGGAACGGCAGGTCCAAGAGCGCCACGAAGGTCGTCAACAGCCGTATCACGGGCGACATCGCGGTCCAGAAGGACGGCACCTTGGCGTGGGCGTCCGTGCCCGTGAAGCCGTCGTACGCGACGCCGCTCACCGGCGCGTCGCCGACCACGAAGACCCTTCAGATCGCTCGCCTCAAGCCCTGAGGTCGCCGAGGTCCGGAAGGTCGTAGTCTTGCGGCGATCATCATCGCGGCGCGAACACGGTCAGAACACACGGGGGCTCTCATGACCATTCACCGACCAGGGCAGCCGGAGGACCTTCCGCCGGGCGATGTGCTGTGGGCGCGGTGGGCGCTGCTCGCCGCCGTCGGGACGACCACCGAGCGGGAAAAGATCCCCACCGTGCACCGGACCGGCCACTGGATCGACGAGGCGGGCCTGCACTGGGACGACGCCGGCTGCACCTGGTGGGTCATGTCCAGGATGGGCGAGGGCCGTTTCGTGCTGTACGGCGAGGACGAGTCGAGCGGCGTGAAGTGGCACGAACCGCAGATCGACATGCTGGCGGGCG
The DNA here is from genome assembly GCF_055564995.1 of Streptomyces sp. NPDC028907. NCBI lineage: Bacteria > Bacillati > Actinomycetota > Actinomycetes > Kitasatosporales > Streptomycetaceae > Streptomyces > Streptomyces sp. NPDC028907. The sequence goes on along the minus strand of NZ_JBVHVE010000025.1, from coordinate 54,885 downwards.
GCCCCGACTGGCTGCCCTACGAGGATCTGCGGGACCGGCTGGAAGGGAACGAACTGGGCTGCGTCTACTGGTACGAGAACGGGGCGTGGAGCCGGGCGCCCTACCCCGACAGCCTCGACGACGACGGCCTGGACTGCGGTATGAGCGACTTCGTCGACCGCGGCGACCTGCTGCGGCAGCTGGCGCTCTACCTCGACGACACGGCCGACGGCTCGGGCAGGGCAAGCCTCCTGACCGACGCCGAGGCGCACCGGCTGGACGCCCGGCTGCTGCTGGAGCGCCTGCGCTCCCATGCCGACGGTGACCCGCTGGACCCGCCCGCCGTCGCCGGAGCACTGGACCGGGCGGGCATCACGGCTCAGGAGGTCAGGCGCTAGCCGCCTCGACCCGCACGCCGTCGTCCGCGAACCGCACGCGGACGGCACGCCCGTCCTGCCAGCGGACGTGGATCTCGCCGTCGTCCACGCGCACGGTCACCAGCTCGTCGAGCGGCGCGGGTTCCGGTTCCGCCGTGAGGCGGGCGAGGGCAACGAAGAGGGTGGGTGCGGCGTCGGTGGCGCCGGTGAGGTCGTCGTCGAGTCCGGCGACCGGGCGGAGTTCGGCGTGGATCCCGTCCCGTGCGGCCCACCCCGTGATCCGGACCGACGTTCCGGCCGCCACGCCCGCCACCAGATGGGCCCGCACCTCCACGGCCCCCTGCGCGAGGAGCACGCTCGTCACCCGTGTCCCGTCCCCGACCGAGTGCCGGGAGGCCACCCAGCCGTCGCCGACGCCCAGCGGCACGATGTCCGTACGGCTCGGCTCGCCGCCGACGATCACGCTGTTGTCGTACGTCGGGGCGGGCGCGGTCACCGTCGAGTAGGCCAGGCGCGTGTAGTACGGGTCGTAGCGGACGTCCTCGCTGCCGTGGTTGTGGAGGCGGACCAGGCCGTCCGCGCCGGTGGACTGGAGGAGCCAGTTGGGGGCGGCGATGGCGGTGAGCGCATCCGTGCGCTCGGCGGGGGCGGGTTCCTCCACCGCCGTCCACACCGCGTGGTCAGCGGGGAGGAGCAGACCGAGGAAGCCCTTGCTCGCCCAGTACGGGGACGCCGGGCCCGAATAGCCTTGCAGGACCGCCTCGTCGGGGCCGTGCCAGCCGAGGGTCAGCAGGCCGTTCGCGTCCACCGCGCCGCGCTCCAGGAAGTACTTCAGGGCGCCCGAGGACAGCCTCCGGGTCTCTCCCGGCGTGAGCGGTGTACGGCCGGTGAGGGCTCCGAGCCACAAGGGTGCCGTGGTCGCGAAACGGTAGGTCAGGGAGCGGCCCTGGTGCATGGGGGCGCCGTCGCCGCCGAAGAGCCGGGCGTAGTCCTCCAGGTGGCGGGAGAGCCGGCCGCCGTACAGGTCCAGCAGCCGTTCGTCCTGTGCCAGCCAGGCGTGCAGCACCGGGTAGAGGTGCATGGCCCAGCCGTTGTAGTAGTCGAACTTCCGGCCGTCGCCGTCCGTGTACCAGCCGCCGCCGACGTACCAGTCCTCGATGCGTTCGAGACCCCGGTCGATCGCCTTGCGGGACTCCTCCGCCTCGTACCCGATCTCCTGGAGGAAGCCGCCGACCGTGACGGGGAACAGCTCCCAGTTGCAGGGCCAGGCCTGCGCCGTCAGCCCGTCCCCGAGCCAGGCCGCCGCCCGCTGCCGCACCCCGTCGTCCAGCCGGTCCCACAGCAGCGGCCGGGTCAGCCGCAGGGCGAGCGCGATCGACGCGGCTTCGACCAGCGGCTGGCTGCGGTCCTCGATGCGGGGCCAGACGCCCGAGACGCCGGCCGCGAGACCGTCGGCATAGCGCTGCAACGCCGTCTCGTCGCGGCGGAACGCAGCGAGGAGCAGCGTTCGGGCGTAGCCCTCCAGGCCGTCGGAGAGGCGGCCCGACCAGCTCTGGCGCTCGCCGGGGAAGTGGTAGAGGGCGCGGTCCTCGGTGGCGTACGGCTCCACGGCGGCGAGCAGGGCGTCGGCGGCCGCCTCCCAGTGGGCGCGGGTGTAGCCGGTGCGCGGGCTCAGGGTGCGGTCTTCGGGAGGCAGGTGCATCGGTTCTCTTTCTCGCCGGCTCGGTACAGACCTGGGGCGTCCCGGTTCCGGTCGGAACGCCCCAGGGGTTCATCCCACCCGCACCAGGCCCTCCGACACCAGATGCCGGGCGACGAGTTCGTCGCGGACGAGCTCCGCGTACGCCGTGGCGCCCCGCACGGAGGTGTGGGTGTTGTCGCGCTTCTCGTTGTAGAGGTACAGCGCCTTGGATGCCTCGACGCCCAGGGACTCCACCAGTGCCTTGGTTTTCGCCGTGAGGTCGATCAGGGGGACGTCGTGGGCGGCGGCCACCGAGCGGATGACGGCCGGGTGGTCCACGCCGAGGCCGTTCACCAGCAGGGCGGTGCCGTTGTCGAGCGTGCCGTCGGCGTTGAACCAGCGGCGCACGATCGGGGTGACGAGGACGGGCTCGCCGCGCTTCTCGCGGACACCGGCGACCAGTGCCTCCAGGTTGGCCCGGTAGGTCGCCTCGTCGGTGGTCTTGTCGTTGTGGGCGAGCTGGATCAGGACCAGGTCGCCGGGGCGGATCTGCGGCTGGACGGTGGCCCAGAGGCGGGAGTCCGCGAGGTAGGTGACCGTGCTTTCGCCGGAGTCGGCGTAGTTGGCGACGGACAGGCCCTTGCGGAGGTACTGCGGGAGCTGCTGGCCCCAACCGGTGTACGGGTCGCCGGGCTGGTCGCAGACCGTGGAGTCGCCGACGAGGAAGATCTGGCGGGCGTGCCGGGCCGGGGTGACCTTGATGTCGGCGAGCGCGGGGGCCGCGCCGCCCAGCCTGAGGTCGAGCCCGGCGGTTCCGTCCGGACCGGTGGGCTCGCCCTCGGGGGTGCGGACGTTCACGGTGAAGCTGCGGGCGACGCGCTCGCCGGCCGGAGCGGGCGTCTCGGGGAGCAGGGCGCGGCGGGTCTCACCGGTGACGCTGGTGCTGGACGCGGCCCCGCCGCCGAGGAGGACCCTCACGTCGTACGTGCCGGGCGGGACGTCGAAGTGGCAGGCGGTGGCGGTGCAGTTGGCGAGGCCGAGCGGGCGCCGGCCGTCGTACGACCCGTGTGCCTGCGCCTGGGCCGGTACGGCCGCCAGGCCGGTGCTCAGCGTCAGCGCCGCCAGGACGGCGAGGTTGAAACGTCTCATGCGTCGACTCCTCCACAGGACGACAAGGCCTGGCGCTGGACCGTACCCGTTTCTGCAAGCGCTTTCTAGACCTCGGCCCGATTTCACAAGACTGCCAACTTCTCCGCTACGAAAGCCCTTTCGCGAAATCGATTCAACTGTCACCCTCGCTCTCACCCGCACCACCCCCACACCGCTCGAAGGCACCTCTCGAACACCTCTCGAAGGAGGCACCCCCCATGTCCGGATCCACCGACAGACCGGTCCGACGCCGTACCTTCGTGCTCGGCACCGCCGCCGCGGCGGGCACGGCCGCGCTGAGCGGCACCGCGGCCGCCGCGGCCTTCGGCTGGAGCGACGACGGCTCGAACTACGTCGTCGACACCGGCGCCAACCTCGTCTTCAAGGTCAGCAAGTCCAACGGCGACCTGACCTCGCTGGTCTACCGGGGCACGGAGTACCAGGGCTACGGCGGAATGAACTCGCACATCGAGTCCGGCCTCGGCTCGTCCACCGTGTCCATCAGGCAGTCGGGTTCGACGATCCTGATCTCGGTGGCGTACGGCACGCTGCGGCACTACTACGCGGCCCGCAGCGGCGAGAACAACATCTACCTGTGGACCAACAAGGCCGACACTTCGGTCTCCGCCACCCGCTACATCCTGCGCGTGAAGAAGGGCCTGTTCCTCAACGACGAGCCGGACTCCTACACGTACACGAACAGCACCATCGAGGCCTCCGACGTCTTCGCGAAGTCCGACGGCCAGACCCGCTCCAAGCACTACTCCAGGCTCCGGGTGATGGACTACGACTACATCGGCTGGAAGACCGGCAGCGTCGGCCTGTGGATCGTGCGCAGCAACCACGAGAAGGCGTCCGGCGGCCCCTTCTACCGCTCGCTGCTGCGCCACCAGAGCGCTGACGGCGGCGGCCTGTACGAGATCCTTTACTACGGCCAGAACCAGACCGAGGCCCAGCGGTTCGGCCTCCAGGGCCCGTATGTCATCGCCCTCACCGACGGCGGTGCGCCCTCCTCGTCGCTGTTCCCGGGCACGCTCACCACCTCGTGGGCGGACTCGCTGGGCATGTCCGGGTACGTCGGCGCGGGCGGGCGCGGCCGGGTGGCCGGGGTCGGGATCTCCGGGCGGAACACGGCGTACCCGTACACGGTCGGGCTCGCCAACCCGACGGCCCAGTACTGGGCTTCGGCGCGGTCCTCGGACGGCTACTTCTCGATCGGCGGAGTGCTGCCGGGGACGTACACCCTGACCGTCTTCAAGGGCGAACTCGCCGTGCACACGGGGTCGGTGACGGTCACGGCCGGTGGCACGACCACCCTCAACACCATCGCGATCCCGTCCTCGAACGACCCGAGCAACGCGAGCGCGATCTGGCGGATCGGCGACTGGAACGGCACTCCGAGCGGGTTCAAGAACGCCGACCTGATGACGTACGCGCACCCGTCCGACGTCCGGGCCGCCTCCTGGACCGGCAACGTCGTCATCGGCAACAACGAGACGGCGGCCTTCCCCTGCTACCTCTGGAAGGACGTCAACAGCGGGATCCTGGTGTACTTCCGGCTGACGGCGGCCCAGGCGGCGGCCGCGCACACCCTGCGGATCGGGGTGACGACGGCGTACGCCAACGGTCGCCCCCAGGTGTCGGTCAACGGCAAGTGGACATCCGCCATCCCCTCGCCGCCCGCCCAGCCGGACACCCGGTCGCTGACCAACGGTTCGTACCGGGGCAACAACCACACGTTCACGTACAGCGTGCCGGCGTCCGCCTGGCTGACGGACACCGGCCAGTACAACGTGCTGAAGATCGACGTGGTGAGCGGTTCGGGGCTGACCGGCTATCTCAGCGCGGGCACGGCGATCGACGCGATCGACCTGCTCGCCTGACGGCACCTCATGTCCCGCGCGTCCACTGCTGGTTCGTGCCGCCGTTGCACGTGTACGTGATGATCGCGGCCGAGTTGGCGGTGGACGCGCCGTTCACGTCGAGGCACTCCCCGCTCGCGCGGGACTTGACGTTCACGTAGGAGCCGGTGGTGGTGAGCGACCACTGCTGGCCGGTCGAGGAGGCGTTGCAGTTCTCCTGGGTGACCGTGCTCGCGTTCTCCTGGACGCACAGGGAGCTGTTCCTGACCATCAGCTGGTAGTAGCCGCTGCCGACGGACTTGAACCAGTACTTCTGGTTGTTGCCGCCGTTGCAGTCGTACTGCTTGATCTGGGCGCCGGCCCACAGCGACTGGCTGGTGACATCGGCGCACCGGCCGCTGTGCCGCGCGATCAGCGTGTTGTAGGTGGCGCTGGTCCCACTGATCGAGCCGGTGGCCGTGTCGATGGTGACCTCCGGGGACCAGGACATGGACATCGAGGTCGAGGAGGGGAACGTCAGCGGCAGCCAGACGTAGCGGGAGTCGTTGACGGTGCCGCCGAAGGAGTTGCCCCAGCGGTCGCCCAGGTAGAGGTACGACGTCGTCGAACTGCCCTGCACGGGAAGGACGTACGCGGTCTGCGAGCCGTAGGTCGTGGAGTCGCCGATGTTCTTCATCGCGGTCCACGGACCGGCGATGCTGGTGGCCGTGGCGTACTGCTGCTGGTTGGGGTTCCAGCCGGTGGCGCCGGACGTCAGCATGAAGTAGACGCCGTTCCGCTTGAACAGGGCGGGGGCCTCGCGGTGGCCGCCGTGCCAGGGGTCGGCGACGAGGGCGGCGATGCCGGTGTAGTCGCTGGTCAGGCGGTAGATCTGCAGGTCGTAGTTCTCGCGGGCGGCGGAGGCCATGTAGCCGGTGCCGTCGGTGTCGACGAAGACCGTGATGTCGCGGGACATGTGCTGACCGAGCGGACGGAAGCTGCCCTGCCAGGTGTAGTCGCCGTCCACGGTGTCCGATACGGCGACGGCGGCGCGGGCCTCGCTGTAGTCGACGCCGTTCTCCTTGTGCATCCACATGACGAACTTGCCGGTGGCGGCGTTGTACATGACCTTCGGGCGCTCGATGTTGGCGGTGGCCAGCTCGGCGGCGCTCGACTGGGTCAGGACGTGGTTCCTGAACTCCCAGTTCTTCAGGTCGGTGGAGCGGTAGGCGTCCACGTACCGGAAGGTGTTGTCGGCGTTGCGGTGCTCGCCGAACCAGTAGTAGTAGGCGCCGACCTTGATGACGCCGCCGCCGTGGGCGTGCACCGGGTTGCCGGAGGTGTCGGTGAACTGGGTGCCGTTGGTGACGGTCTGGGGTGCCGCCTGCGCGGGGCTCGCGGTGGCGAGCGCTCCGAACAGGCCCAGGCACAGGACGAGGAGGGTCGCGTACGCACGTCTCATCTCAGTCTCCTGCCGTCGCGGTGTCGGCGACCGGAATGCCGAAGTCGGGGGTGCCGTCGGCCTTCCAGCCGAGCTTCTGGACGCGGGTGTGGCGGTTGGGGTCGTTCAGGGGGTCGCCGTCTATCTCCTTGTACTGGCGGGCGTGGTAGACGAGGACGTCGGTGCGTCCGTCCTCGGCGACCGTGAAGCAGTTGTGGCCGGGGCCGTACTGCTTGGTGGTGTCGTTGCTGGTGAAGACGGGGGTCGGCGACTTCGACCAGCTGGTGGGGTCCAGCAGGTGGCTGTCGGCGTCGGCGGTCAGCAGGCCTACGCAGTAGTGGGAGTCGGTGGCGCTGGCCGAGTACGTCATGAACAGGCGCCCGTTGCGCTTGAGGACGTACGGGCCCTCGTTGACCTTGAAGCCGATGCACTCCCAGTCGTACTCGGGGGTGGACAGTCGCACCTGAGGCCCCGTCAGGGTCCACGGGTTCGCCATCTCGGACAGGAAGACGCCGGTGTTGTTGTCCATGCCGGGCTCATGCTGCGCCCACGCCAGGTAGCGGGTGCCGCGGTGGGTGAAGGTGGTGGCGTCGAGGGAGAAGGTCTCCCAGGCCGTCTTGACCTGGCCGCGCTCCACCCAGGTGCCCTTGAAGGGATTGGGGTGGGAGTTCTCCAGGACCCAGATGCGGATCTTCCAGACGTCCTCGGCGGGCGCGGAGGCGAAGTAGATGTACCACTTGCCGCCGATGCGGTGCAGCTCCGGCGCCCAGATGTGCGCGCCCATGTCGCCGGTGGCGTGGGCCCGCCAGATGACCGACTCGGCGGCCGTGGTCAGGCCGTTCAGGGTGCGGGAGCGGCGCAGGATGATGCGGTCGTACTCGGGGGCGGTGGCCGTGAAGTAGTAGAAGCCGTCGGTGTGCCGGTGGATGTGGGGGTCGGCGCGCTGTTGGACGAGGGGGTTCACGAAGGGGGCTGCCTTGGGGGGTGCGGCGTGGGCGACCCCGGGGAGGGCGGACGCGGCGGTGAGGGCGCCGGCGGCTGCGGCGCCTTTCAGCAGCAGTCTGCGGCTGGGGACTTGAGGGGCCTGGGGGACTTCAGGAGCTTGGGGCAGGTCGTCTGCGCGGCTCATGCGGACTGCCTCTCGGGTTCTCAAAGGGGGAGGTGTTCGAGGGGGAGTTGTTCGAAATGACGGACATCATCTGTTATTACGAACGCCGAAAAGGTAAAGGTGTGGAACCAGGAGGTCAACGGGTTCGACGTGATGAAGAGAGCGCTTACCCAAGAGCCGCGATTTTCTGTTATCGGCATCCTCCCCACCCGTCTCCGATGACGTGCGCAGCCATACCCACAAGACAGCAACGGCCGCCGGCGCCCTCGCGGCGGTCGCCGCCCTCACCGTCATCGCTCCCCCGGCGGCCGCCGCCGGTCCCCGGGACGTCTCGTCCGACGTCCTCGCGGACCGGGACGTGACGCTCAGCGGCGACACGGTGGTCACCGTGCCGTCGGGGACGACGACGTACGACGGTGTCTTCCGCGGCGAGGGCACCCTCACCGTGCGCGGCAGTGGGACGCTGGTCCTGACCAAGGACAGCGACTTCACCCTGCCGAAGTCCCGACATCGGCAGAAGGTGAGCGTCCTCGGCGGCAACCACCCGTACGTCACCACCACCGACGCCGACCCGCCCGCCGTCACGGTCGAGCGCGGTGCGACCCTGCAGTACGGCAACGGCGGTACGGCCGGGCTGATCGGCCACTTCCCGTACAACACCCCGGCGTTCCGGCTCAACCAGAACAACATCAGGGTCGACGGCACCCTGCGGCTGTCACTCAGGAGCGCCTACAACCTGGGCACGATCAGCGGCTCCGGGCTCATCACCCAGCCGCGCTTCCTGTGGGGCACCTGGGACCTGTCGGGCGCCCACTCCTTCTCCGGGGTGATCGACAACGGCACGCAGGTGAACGCCGGGCGCCCGGAGTTCGCGACGTCGCTGCCGAACGTGCGCAAGATCCTCAACCAGGGCACGTACACGGTGGACACCCCGCTGGGACAGACCGTCACCATGCGCATGGACTTCTACCAGCGCGAGTACGGCAGCGACATCAACGTCCAGTCCCGGCCGGGCAGCAAGGTCGTCCTCACCGGCCAGTACAGCTGGTCCGATCAGGGCGGCGACACCGACCCCTCGCTCAGCGACCCGGCCCTGAACTGGACGCCCGCGCGCAAGAACGTCAACAAGCGCGGCACCAACATCAAGGGCGCGAACGTCCAGTGGGGCGACGGCACGACCAGCAAGATCTTCATGCCGGGCACGGCGGAGACCGTCTACATCAACCTGCTCGCCGCCCGCTCCCGCTCGCTCCTCACCTTCGACTACAACGGACCGGTGACACTGGGCGCCCCCATCGGCGGCGGCAGGTTCCACGACACGCTGGCCGCGCCCGGGGCCGGGGACATCGTCATCAAGGGGACGAAGGGCAACGACGTCACCTTCGCCGCCGTGCAGTACTACGACGGCTCGACGACCGTCGAGAAGGGCGCCGTGCTGCGGCTAGGCAGCGGCAGGTCCGGCGGCGACGGCGGGCTCTACACGCGGGGCGACCTCTACAAGGTCGTCAACAACGGCTCGCTCGTGCTGAACAACACGAGCAAGGCCCTGTCCCTGTCCCGGATCAGCGGCAGCGGATCGCTCACCCAGTCAGGGGCCGCGACGACGACCCTGACGGGAAGCTCGGTGACGTACACCGGCACCACGACGGTCAAGAAGGGCACCCTTGCCCTGCGCGGCGGCGCGACGCTCGCCCGCAGCAGGTTGATCCGGCTCAGCTCGCCGAAGTCCCGTCTGGACGCGGGGACTTCGGGACTGCGCGTGGGCGAGACGAAGACGCTGACCGGCAAGGGCACAGTGAAGGGGGCGGTGAGGAACGACGGTGTGGTCGCGGGCGGCCTGACCGTCTCCGGCGACTACACGCAGTCGTCGAAGGGCGAACTCGTCCTGCGTGACGGCCCGCTGAAGGTGACCGGCGCGGTCCGCCTGGCCGGTGACCTGGACCTCGCGGCCGCCGCCACCTCGACGAAGCATGCCGGGAGGATCACCGTCCTGGACCACCAGGGCCGCGCGAAGACGTCCGGCACCTTCACCGGCCTCAAGGAGGGCAGGAAGCTCCAGCTGGACGACACCACCTACCGCATCAGCTACCGGGGCGGCGACGGCAACGACGTCGTCCTGACCGCCGTCACCGCCGCCCCCTCCCCTGGCTCGGACACCCCCCGCACGGCGACCGACACCCTCGCCTCCCCCGGCCCCCGCACCGCGAGCGCCGCGAGCAGCGGCCTCGGCTGGTGGCCGTACGTCCTGGCCGCGGGCCTGCTCGTCGGGCTAGCGGTCCCGGCGACGAGGTTCGGGCGGGGGCGCGGGCGACGGCGGGGCGGACGGCACGCGGCCTAGGGGACGCCCCGGGGTGTCCCACATTCCGGTCGGCCGCCCCGGCTCGACTACCGTCGTCACCATGACCAGCACCATCACCCTCGCCGAAGCCCTCGCCGCCGGACCCGTCGTGGTCGACGGCGGCATGTCCAACCAGCTGGAGTCCGCCGGGCACGACCTGAGCGACGAACTGTGGTCGGCGCGGCTGCTCGCGGAGCGACCCGAGGCGATCACCGAGGCGCATCTCGCCTACTACGAGGCCGGGGCGGACGTGGCGATCACGTCGAGCTACCAGGCCACCTTCGAGGGGTTCGGCAAGCGCGGGATCGGGCGTGAACGGGCGGCCGAACTGCTGGTGCTGAGCGTGGAGTTGGCCCGCGAGGCCGCCCGGCAGGCGCGGCGCAAGGGGGTCGCGCGGCCGCTGTGGGTGGCCGCTTCGGTCGGGCCGTACGGGGCGATGCTCGCGGACGGCTCCGAGTACCGGGGGCGGTACGGGCTGAGCGTCGACGAGCTGGAGCGCTTCCACCGCCCCCGGCTGGAGGTGCTGGCCGGGGCCCGTCCCGACGTGCTGGCGCTGGAGACCGTCCCGGACTCCGACGAGGCCAAGGCGCTGCTGCGGGCGGTGCGCGGGCTGGGTGTGCCGGCCTGGCTGTCGTACTCCGTCGCCGGGGAGCGCACCCGCGCCGGGCAGCCGCTGGAGGAGGCCTTCGCCCTGGCCGCCGACGCGGACGAGGTGATCGCGGTCGGCGTGAACTGCTGCGCGCCGCAGGACGTCGAGCGTGCCGTCGAGATCGCCGCCCGGGTCACCGGCAAGCCGGTCGTGGTCTACCCGAACAGCGGGGAGGCCTGGGACGCCGAGGCGCGGGCCTGGAACGGCCGCTCCTCCTTCACCCCGGAGGAGGTCCTCGGGTGGCGCGCGTCCGGGGCGCGGCTGATCGGGGGGTGCTGCCGGGTCGGGCCCGAGGCGGTCGCGGGGATCGCGAGGGCATTGAAGGCATAACGTCTGCCGACTCCCCCAACACACTGCTAGCCTCCCGATGGGAACCGGTTGCCACCGTGTTTCCGCAGTTCGAGGGGGCGAGGCAGGGATGACCAGGAAGAGCGCGGACGCGGGGCGCAGCACCATCCGGGACGTGGCGGCCCGGGCAGGGGTGTCCGCGTCCACCGTGTCGCGGGTGCTGGGCGGCGTGTACCCGGTGAGCTCGGCGACGCGGACGCGGGTGATGCGGGCGGTGCGGGACCTGGACTACGTCGCCGACGCGCGGGCGAAGGCGGTCGCCGGCGTCGGCACGCCCACGCTGGCGTTCGTGCTGGAGGACATCACCGGACCGTCGTTCGCGCACATGGCGTACGGGGTGGAGCGGGAGGCGCGGCGGCTCGGGCATCTGTGCCTCGTGTGCACCACGGAGGGCGACGTCCAGCACGAGGTGGAGTTCGTCGAGATGATGCGCGCCCAGCGAGCCGCCGCCGTGATCCTGGTCGGCGGCTCGGCCGACACCCCCGAGTACCGCGAGCGCACCCGCCGTATGGCCGACTCGCTGGCGTCGGCGGGCTCCCGGCTGGTGCTGTGCGGGCGGCCGCCGCTCGGACCCGGGGCGCCGGTCACGGTCATCGAGTACGACAACGAGGGCGGGGCCTGCGCCCTGGTCGCCCACGTGCTCACCCAGGGGCATCAGCGGGTGCTGTTCCTCGGCGGCGCGTCCGACCACACCACCGCGCAGGGCCGTGAGCGCGGCTATCTCGCCGCCCACCGCGCCCGCGGCCTGGACCCCGACCCGGCGCTGCTGCTGCACGGCGACTTCACCCGGGACTCCGGGCACCGGCTGATGCGCGAGGCCCTCCAGCAGGGCCTGGAGTTCACGGCCGTGGTCGCCGCCACCGACATGGTCGCGGCCGGTGCGCTGACCGCCCTGCACGAGGCCGGCCTGGCCGTGCCCGGCGACGTGTCGCTGGCCGGCTACGACGACATCCCGTTCGCCCGCGACCTGCACCCCGCCCTGACGACGGTCCATGTCCCCTACGAGGAGCTGGGCCGCCTCGCGGTACGCACCGCGCTCGGCCGGACCCCGGAGAACCCGGACGAGCATCTGCTGCTGGGCACGCATGTGGTGGTGCGGGACTCGGTGGCGCCGGCGAAGTAGGAACGTCAGCGCGGTTCGGGACGGGAGGCGGCCGGCCACCACAGGCGCGCCTCCTCGCGCCCGTTCGTCGACCGCGGCGACCAGCCCCGGGAGTCAGTGCCGGCGCACCGCGCCGGGCAACCGCAGCCGTCGGACGACCGCCCGCAGCTCCGTGCCCCGCCCGGCCGGACCGAGAGGAGGGGCGGGGGCGGCGGGGGTCTGCGGGGGTGTCGCCGCGGTGGCCCACAGGGCGAGCTCGGCGTCGCGCGGGCCGTGTGCGGTACGGGTCTCTCCGTCGCCGAAGATCCGCACCGGATGCGAGTCGTCCCAGGGCTGCCACCCCGGGTCGCCGTCGACCGCGAACCGCACCCACGCCCGGTGCATCTCGTCGGCCAGCTCCTGGGGGGCACCGTCACCGGCCAGCCTGCGGGACTCGGGGGCGTCGCCGGTGTCGAAGACGAAGCCGAGTTCCAGCGCGTGGCAGGAGCCGAGGTCGGGGAGGGTGGAGGGCCAGGCGAACTCGTACACGTACGACGCCCCGGGGCGGGCGTCGGCCAGGTGGTGCAGGGGGATGCGCAGCAGGTGGTCGGTGACCATCTGGCCGACGATCTCGGCGGTGCCGGCCTCCGGGTGCAGGGTGCGGTAGCCGCGGGGGATGTCGGCACCGGCGTGGCAGCGGGCCATGGCGCCGGCCAGGGCGACCGCGCCGAGCCGGTCGACGCGCTCCAGCAGCCCGCCGGGGACCAGCCACAGCCGGTACTCGTCCCGGGTCCAGCCCATCATCAGGTCGACGCCGACGGCGGCGTCACCTTCCGTGATCGCCGCGAGGGGTTCACGGGGCACGATGTCGCCGTCGACGACGATCCCGAAGGCGGGCCCGCCCACCACGGGGCTGCTGAGCCGGCCGACCTCGGCCTGGGTGCGCAGCAGCAGTTCACGGTCGACGTCCGCGAAGGCGACGGCGGTGGCGGGGATCTTCAGCCGGGTGGCCATCCGGCGCACCATCCGCCGTACCTTGTCCCGGTCGGCGGTCTCGGGCGGCCCGCTCTGCAGAATCGCCCGTCGGACCAGGCCCTGGGCCTGCGGGGCGGCGAGCAGCGCGCCGATGCTGATCGCGCCGGCGGACTGGCCGAACAGGGTGATGCGGCCGGGGTCGCCGCCGAAGGCCTCGATGGACTCGTGCACCCAGTTCAGGGCGGCGAGCTGGTCGCGCAGGCCGGAATTGGCGGGGGCGTCCGGGAAGTAGCCGTAGCCCTCGATGCCCAGCCGGTAGTTGACCGAGACGAGGACGACGCCGTCGCGGGCGAAGGGCCGGCCGTCGTACACGGGCATGCCCGCGGTGCCGCGGGTCAGGGCGCCGCCGTGCAGCCACACCATGACCGGGAGCCGGGCGCCCGGGCCGGGCTCGGGGGTCCAGACGTTGAGGTTGAGGCAGTCGTCGCCGGGCACGACGGGGTCGGACAGGTACTGCGCGAAGGCCTCGGAGTACGGCGGTTTCGGCGGGGTCGGCCCGAAGGCCGCGGCCTCGCGCACACCGTCCCAGGGCTCCGGCGGCTCGGGCGGCCGGAACCTGCGCGGGCCGAACGGGGGCGCCGCGTAGGGGATGCCGCGGAACACCGCGACGCCCTGTTCGTACCGGCCCCGTACCGCACCGTAGGGCGTGCTCACCACGGGGTCCGCCTGGACTGCTGTCATACGTCCACCAGCCTCCTCACCGCGCTCGTGCACCGTGAAGATCAGAGCAACTCATTGTGGCCCGATATTCCGGTGCACGAGCGGGTGTGGGGGCTGTTCGGCGTACCCCGCTACGGAGTGTGCACGGCTACTTGGCGTACATCAGGGTGCCGAAGCCGAGCTGGTCGAAGCCTCCGCTGGTGGTGCCGTAGTCACCTCCGCCGCCCTCGGGCGCGACGGAGAAGCACATCTGGGCGATGTACTTGTCGTCCAGGAGCAGGCGCCGCCCGTAGTGGTAGTGGAGCATGGCCCACACCGGGCGGACCTGGCCGCGACTGATGGTGCTGATCACGGTGTGTGACTGCTGGGCGCAGTTCTGGCCGCTGCCCCAGGTGTAGGTGGTGAAGGGCACGTTCATGTTCAGGTTGTACTTGGCGACGTACTGGGCGGCCTTCATGAAGCGGCGGCCGTCGTACGAGTACAGGTCCTCGCCCTGGTTCCAGGCCATCTCGCACAGGGCGCCCATCTGGCCCATGCCCATGACGGTGTGCCCCTGGTCGCGGCCGGACTCCTGCCACTGGCCGAGGTCGTAGCCCTCGACGCCCGGGTACAGGAACGGCACCGCGCGGCGGATCTGGCCGTTGCCACCTCCGTTCTTGAAGTAGTTGACGGCCTGGTCGTACTTGGCTCCGTCGTCGCACAGGATCCCGATGGCCATGATGGAGGCCATGTTGCACAGGTCCCAGTTGGCCCAGTAGTTGGTGATGCAGGCGTCGTTGTGGCCGGTGAGGAACTGGTTGTTGAGCGGGTAGAAGACGTTGAGCATCATCGTCTTGAACCGGCCCAGGTCGAACCCGGCGTACCCGCGCATCAGCTCCGCGACGTTCGCGAACTGCCAGCCGTAGAGGCCGGCGGCCAGGAACCGGTCGGCGTTTCCGGTGATGCTGGTGAGCGTGGACGACCAGGCGTTGAGGATGCGCACGGCGCAGTCGGCGTTCGCGGCGGTGCCGCCGACGTGCCAGCGCAGCGCGTTCTGGTAGGCGGCGTGGATGTCGTTGTAGAGCTGGGGGTAGTTCTGGCCGTCGCCGCCGCGGATGATCGTGGCCGTGGGGCGGGGCGTCCAGGTCGACTGGGAGTGGGAGTTGGCGGTCAGCCGGTTCCAGCCGGCCCGCCAGGGGTCGGTGCCCGCGGCGACCCTGACCTTGGCCCGGTTGATGTCACCGGCGTTGTGCAGCATGCCGGGGTGGGTGAAGGTCGCGGGGGCCGCGTCCGCCGTGGTGGCGACGGACGCGGTACCCAGAGCGACGGCCGCGGTGAGACCGCCGGCGGTCTTGAGCAGACCGCGACGGCTCAGCTCACCTGTGGGGTGGTGCTGGTGGGGGGAAGTGCGGCTCATGGTGGTGCACTCCAATCCGTGGGGGGATCAGTCGGTGGTGATGCTCACCTCGTTGAACTCGGTGGTGCAGCGGGCCAGTTGGTTGCGCGAGCAGACCACGAGGCCCACGTAGTAGGGGGCGTCACCGAACCCGGGGATCTCGCCGGTGGCGAGGGTGGTCCAGGTGGCGCCGTCATCGGTGGACAGGGCTGCGGTGAAGGCGGTCCCTACGCGCTTCAGCCGCAGCAGGCCGGGGAGGGTGGTGGTGGCGTTTCCGGTGAAGGCCGACTTTCCGGCGACGGTGGTGCGCAGCATGAGCTGTGCGGTTCTCCCGCCGGTGACGACGGCCCCGGCTGCCTGGTCGAACGGCGACAGCGACTTGGCCATCAGCAGTCCCACCTGGTCGGCGCTCGCGCCCGTGCGGGAGCCGAGCCGGGCGGTGATCTCGCAGTCGCCGGTGACGGGCCGTCGTACGAACTGGCCGGTCATACCCTGGTTGTTGGTGCTCAGGTCGACACCGGCCCCGCGCACGGTGAAGGTCCCGCCGTCGTACGAGGTGCTGCCCGGAGTGCGGATCGAGACCACGCCGAGTGTGCCGAAGGCTCGCTCGTCGAGCACCGGGTCACCGAGGTCACCGTACGTCCAGGGGTCCGGCGGGGGTGTGCCGACGCTGAGGGCGAGTGTGCCGGTGCCCTCTCCCGTGGCGTTGCCCGCGGTGGTGGTGACGGTGAACTCGCCGGTCTCCGTCGGTGTGCCCGAGATCATGCCGGTGCGCTTGTCCAGCCGCAGTCCGTCGGGCAGCCCGGCCGCGGTGAACCGTACGGGTTCGTGCGAGCCGCGCAGGAGGTGCCGGAACGGCACGCCCTTGTTGGCGAACGCCGCGGTGACGGAGGCGAGTTGGGGCTGGCCCGGGGCCGGCATCCGTGCGGACGTCGGCTCGGACAGCGGGCCCCGGCCGCCGTGGTTCGTCTTCGCCACGACGTAGTGGTACGTCCTTCCGGGCGTGCCCGTGGCGTCCGCGTACCGGATCCGGGTGCCGAAGCCGACCGGGCCGATGCCGGTGGCGATCCTCTCGTAGCGGCCGTCGGCGGAGGTGGAGCGCAGCACGTTGTAGCGGGCGGAGAGGTCCGGGTCGGTCCAGGCCAGCTCCACGGCGTCGGCGCCGGTGGACGCCGTCAGGCCGGTGGCGGTGCGCGTGGGGCGGGGCACGGACCAGACCTCGCCGGAGGACGCGGAGGTCACACTGACGTTGTCGAAGGCGCCGGTGCCGGTCTCGGCGTAGTCCGCGTCGACGCCGAGGCAGGAGGTGAGAACCAGCCCGGCGTACACCGTGCGGCCCAACTCGACCTCGCTGGAGCCGACTTGGGTCCAGCGGATGCCGTCCGGGGAGATCGCGCCGGTGCAGCGGCGCCCCCTGCGGGTCACCCGGACCCAGTAGGGCGCCCGCAGCCGGTAGCCGTCGCCCGCGCCCTCGACGTACGGAGCCTCTAGCGGTGTCGCCGACTCGGGCAGCTCACCGAGGTCGGAGATCGGGAAGGCCGCGGACGTGGTGATGGCCTGCTGCTGGGTGGGCGGCACGGGCGTGCTGCCGGTGCCGGAGACGGCCGCCCCGGTCTCGGGGCGTACGGTCCACACGCCGCTCCAGGTGTGCAGCGGCAGTCCCTGGATCAGCATCGAGGCGTGCGCGGCGTCCGCGTCGAGGGAGTCGCGCAGGGTGACGCCGATCTTGGCGTACTGCGAGCTGAGCGGGAACACGATCCGTGCGGTGACCGTGCCGTCGCCGCGCAGCGGGAGGTGCACGGAGCGGTAGGTGTCGGCGGTGCCGGACGCCTCCAGCAGGAACCGCTCCCCGTCGAAGGCGGCGGAGCCGGGGACCCGCACCTGGCCGACGTCCCGGGTGGACCAGGGTCCGGGGAGACCGGCGGTGGCGGCGACGGGACTCGAACTGCCGCTGCTCCCCTGCGCGTTGGCGGCCGTAACGGTGTAGTAGTACGTCCGTCCGGCGTGGACGTCGGTGTCCCTGAACTCCGGCTCGGCGGTCCCGTCGGCGACCTTCTCGTACGGCCCTTCGGGGCTGCTCGCCCGGCGGACGGTGTACGTCGTCGCCCAGGCGGACGGCAGCCAGGCCAGGGTCACGGCGTCGGAGTCACCGAGGGCGGTGACACCGGACGGGGCCGTCGGCGTAGTCGGCGTCGGGGCCTTCGTGCCCGCGTAGGTGAAGGTGCCGAAGCTCGGCAGGTCGTCGTTGCTGCCCTCGACGAAGCGGGCGCCGCCCGTGCCGCGGAAGACGGCCGCCTTGGTGTACGGGGTGTCGAGGCCGCGGACGCCGGCGTAGTGGGCGTAGTACATCTCGTAGACCGGCGGCAGCGCGCCGCGGACCTTGTTGGAGACGGTCGCCTTGATGTACTTGCCGGTGCGGTCCAGGTCGGGGGTGAAGGGGACGTCGCCGCCGAGGTTGTAGCGGGCGGCGTACTCGGCGTTTGCGAGGATGCGGTTGCCGTCGAAGCCCCACAGGTCGACGCCCTGGTTCCAGGCGACCTGCGCGGCGTCGCCCATCAGGCCGACGGCGAGCTGCTCGTGGCCCTGGTCGCGGCCGGACTCCTGGCCCTGGCCCGCGTCCGTGACGACCCGGTTGCGCACGCTGCCGTTGCCGGCGCCGGCCGCGGCGAAGCGCAGGGCGTCGTCGAAGAGGGTGCGTTCCTCGCAGAACACGCCGATGGCCAGGACGGACTGGACGGACGTGAGGTCCCAGTTGCCGTTGGCGTAGAGCATGTAGCCGGAGATCGCCGGATACCAGACGTCGAGGAAGGACCGCTCGCAGCGGGCGATGTCCGCGTCCGTCCAGCCGTCGTAGCCGCTGTGCCGGAGCAGCTCGGCGGCGTTGACGAACTTGAAGACCTGAAGGCCGGCGCCCAGCGGACCGTCGGCGCCCGTGACCATCGTCAGCGAGGCCGACCAGGCGTTGAGGATGTCCCGCGCCTTGTCGGCGTGGGCGCGCACGCCGGTGACGCACCACATCAGGGCGTTCTGGTAGGCGGCGGCCGAGTCGGCGACGGCCTGGTTCTGGAAGTTGGTGGGGCCGCGGCCCCAGGAGGTGATCTGGCCGTTGTTCTGGACGGTGTACGTCGACTTCGAACGGGCGTGGGCCGCGAAGGCGAGGTAGCCGTCGTACACCGGGGACTCCTGGGCGGCGACCGCGGCCTTCATCCGGGCGAGGTCGTCGGCGGTGTGCAGGAGGCCCGGGTGGGCGAACGGGCCGGTGCCGGTGGAGTTGCGTACTGCGGCTCCGGCGGTGCCGGGCAGGAGCAGTCCGCTCGTGCCCGACGCCAGCAGCAGGGCCGCGGCGCCGCCGAGGAAGCTCCGGCGGCTCGTGGCGGGGATGGGTCTCAGGGTGCTCATGACGCGGCGGCCGCCTCGGCCTCGGCGGTGGTGAGGAACTTCAGGTTCGTCACGTGCTCGTTGACGAACATGGGCACGCCATCCGAGGCCAGATACCACTTCGGCTTGCCCGTGCTGTCGGCGATCACCTTGCCGTTGACGCGGAGGTTCTCGAAAGTGACGTCCTTGATCGCGTGCTCCGCGTCGAGGCCGGCGATGATCGAGAGGTCGGCGTTCTTGCCGTTGTAGCTGAGGTCCTTGACGTAGACGGACTCGATACCGCGGCCTGCCGAAGTGTTGTACTTCGGGTTGTACTCGACGCGCATGTGGATGAGCTGGCCCCAGCGGAAGTCCTCCACGCGGATGTTGTCGAACTTGACGTCCCGGACGAGGTTGCTGTCGCCGACCATGAAGGCGATGGCGCCCTGGTAGGTCACCTGCGGCTCGCGGTGGTCGAGGATGTCGATGTTCTCGTAGTTCAGGTTCTCCAGCATCTCCGGGGTGTCGGTGTTGCCGTGCACGCCGATGTTGATCGGGTGGGCGACGTCGGCCCAGAGGGTGCAGTTCTTGACGGTGATGTTGCGGGTGTCGCCGTAGAAGTCCCAGCGGTGGGTGTACAGGGCGATGCTGTCGTCGGAGGTGCGCAGGAAGCAGCCGTCGATCGTTACGTTCTCGGAGCAGTAGAGCTGGATGCCGTCGCCCCAGCCCTGGTGGCTGAAGGCGCGCAGGTTCTTGATGGTGAGATTCTTGGACTCGGCGACCCTGATGTTCTCGTACCGGGGATTGAGGATCGTGACGCCGTCGATCGTGACGTTCTCGCACTTGCGGACGAAGACCGCGCCGCCGGTCGTGTCGTAGACCACGCCGCGGCCGATCAGCCGGGAGTTCTCCACGCCCTCGAAGATCACGGCGGAGGTGAGGACGGCGCCCGCGGCCAGGTAGACGGTGGTGCCGGTGGGCACCTTCAGCGTCCGGTCGGGGTGGGTGTGCAGACCGGGCCCGAAGTACATGACCTTCTTGTCGCCCTCGGCGGGCACGTCCTTCTCGAGCGGGTTCGCGAACAGGTGCAGGCAGTCGAAGATCTTGTCGTCGACCTGGACGACGAGGTTGCGGGGCCGGTCCAGGGTGAAGCGCGCGGTACTGCCGAGCACCTCGGGCTTGATGCCGTACGAGTCCGGGCGGATGCGGACCTTCTCGCCGCCGCCCGGGTTGTACGTGACCTCGACCTCGACGGTGCCGGAGAAGTCGAAGGCGGCCCAGGAGGAGCTCTGGGCTCTGTTGCTGCCGGTGTTCGGGTCGATCAGTGCGAGCTTGGCAAGGTAGACGCCGAGCTTCTGCCAGGTGCCGCCGAGCGGCCGGACCTTGACGGTGAAGGAGTTGTTGACAGGCACCTGCGGAAGGGGCGGGTGGATGACCACGCTGTCGCCGGTGGTGCCGGTCTCCTCGGCCGCGGCGGCCTGTGCGGTACCCACGATGCTGCCGGCCAAGCCGGCGGCAGCGACGACACCGGCGGCCTGGAGGGCGTTCCGGCGTGAGAGGGGCGCGTTCATGCGTAACTCCTTGCAAAAGGTTCGGTAAGAGGGGTCACTTCAGCCCGGAGGTGGACATCCCGGCGACGAAGCCGCGCTGGGCGATGAGGAAGATCAGCAGGATCGGGACGACGTACATCACGGAGGCGGCGGCCTGGAGTTCGGGGACGGGGGTACCGCCCTCGTTGACGTAGGCGGTCATCACGGCCACGGCGAGCGTGGTGCGGTCGGTGGACAGCAGCAGCTGCGGGGCGATGTAGTCACCCCACGTCCAGGTGAAGGCGATGATGAAGCTCGCGGACAGCACGGACCAGGACTGCGGCAGGAAGATCCGCCAGAAGATCGACGTGTAACCGCAGCCGTCGACGATCGCGGCCTCCTCCAGCTCGCGCGGCATGCCCGCGAAGAACTGCCGGAAGAGGAAGACCAGATACGGCGCCGCGGACAGGCCCCACAGCACCCACGGCCAGTACGTGTCGACCATGCCGAGCTTGGCGAAGATCAGGTACGTGGGCAGCAGGGTGACCATCTGGGGCAGCATCATCGAGCCGAGCAGCACCCCGAACAGCACCTTCTTGCCGGGCGCGTCGAGCCGGGCGAAACCGAAGCCGACCCAGGCCGAGCTGACGGTGACGAGGGTGGCGTAGAGCAGGGCGATGATCAGGGAGTTGCGGGCGTAGCCGAGGAAGTCGATCTGGGTGAACGCGTCGGCGAAGTTGTGCCACTGGAAGGTGTCCGGCAGCCAGTGCACGGGCGAGGCGGCCAGTTCGCCCTGGGTCTTGAGGCCGGACAGGACCAGCCAGCCGAAGGGGCCGAGGAAGAGTCCGGTGACGGAGACGAGGACCGTGTAGAGGGCGAGGCGCTTGGTGCGCACCCTCACCCGCACGGGTATGTCGGCGGGTGCGGCGGTCGTGGCGGTCACTTCTTCGCCTCCGGGTCGACGTTGTAGAACACGACTCCGGACGTGAACTTGAAGATGAGTCCGGTCGCGATGAGGATCAGGACGAAGAGCACCCACAGCAGCGCGGAGGCGTAGCCGTAGCGGCCGAGCGCGAAGTACTGCGCGAACACGTGCATCATGTAGAGGTAGTTGGACTGCGGCACCGTGGTGATACCGCTCGTGTCGCCGAGCGGGGCCAGCAGCAGCGGCATGATGGTCTGCACCGAGGCGATCATCCCGGTCACGGTCTGGAAGAGCAGGACGGGCGACAGCAGCGGCACGGTGATGCTGCGGAACGTGCGCCAAGGGCTCGCCCCGTCGATGCGGGCGGCCTCGTGGAGTTCCCGGGGGACGTCCTGGAGACCGGCCAGCGAGATGATCATGACGTTTCCGGCAGCCCACAGCACCGTCATCAGCAGCACATAGCGGACGTAGGGGTCGGCGAGCCAGCCGACGGCCTCGAAGCCGAAGAAGGTGACGACGCCGTTGGTGGCACCGGAGTTCGGATCGAAGAGCAGCTTGAAGGCGAGGCCCGCGCCCACCGGCGGCACCACGGCGGGCAGATACAGCAGGGTGCGGAACAGTCCGCGCGCCTTGATCGGCCGGTTGACCAGGACGGCGAGGGCGAGGCCCGCGATGATCGACAGTGGCACCGAGGTGATCGCGAACAAGCCCGCGCGCCCGAGCGCGTCCCAGGTCACCGGATCGTTCAGCAGCTCACGATAGTTACCGAGCCCGACGTACTTCCAGTTGGGCGAGATACCGTCGAACGTGGTGAAGCTCAGCCACAGCGCGTACGCCATCGGCGCGATGGTCAGCAGCAGGAACCCGATGATCCAGGGCGAGGTGAACAGGTAGAACGCCCGATGCCTGCGCGCGGTCATCGAGACCCGCGGCCGGCCGGTGGCCGGTGCGCGTCCGGCACCGCTCGCCGCCGCGCGACCGCCGGGCCGGTCCGCGACCGGGGAGATCTGGTCGACCGTCATCCCACCTGCTCCTTACCGCGCTTCATCTGCTCGTTGATGGCCGAGTTCAGACGCCCCGCGAGGGTGTCGACGGAGATCTGGCCGTTCATCGCGGCAGGAGCGATCTGGTTGAAGAGGGCGTCGATCGCGTCCGCCCTGGTGTACGGGGTGAAGGACACGACCGAGAAATGCTTCAGCTCGTTCTCCTGCACCTTCAGGACCCGCTTCTGGTAGTCCTCCTGCGCCGGCATCAGCGGGCGCAGCGACTTCAGCGACGGGATGCCCCAGCCGCCGGAGGCACGCGCCTTGGCCGGTTCCTCACCGAAGAACCACTCGAAGACGCGCCACGCGGCGTCCTTGTTCTTCGCCCCGCGCGGCATCCACAGACCGGTGCCGCCCTGGCAGGCGCTGATCCGCTCGCCGCCCGCGAACAACGGGGCGGGTGCCAGACGGGACACCTCCGCCAGCTTCTTGTCCGGGTAGATCATGCCGCCCAGCCAATAGCCGGAGTTCGACATGCCCATCCGCCCGGCCTGATAGGTGGGCCCGTCCCAGCCGTTGGGGTCGGGCTGGATCTGGCTCGGGCCGACCTTGGTCTTGCAGTAGCCGATGTACCAGGCCAGCGCCTTGCGGGCCTCGGGCGTGGTGAAGTCGACCCGGGAGAAGTCGTCGCTGAAGAGGTTGCCACCGGCGGACGCCGTCAGGGTCGCCAGGAGCGTGGACCGGGTCAGCCCGTTGAAACTGCCGCCGAAGACGGTGGTCTGGCCGTTCTTGCGCTGCACGAGGCGCTTGGCGTCCTCCAGCCACTCCTCGTAGGTGACCGGCTCGGTCTCCGGCGGGTAGTCGACGCCGCCCTTGTCGAAGGCCGCTGTGTTGTACCAGAACATGGAGTCCTGGGAGAAGTCCTTCGCCATGCCGTAGCGCGGGCCCTTGCCCTGGGTACGGCCGTCGAAGCGCCACAGGTCGTTCACGGGGTCGAGGTCGTCGAGCTTGAGGACGCCGCTCCGGGCGAAGTACGGGTCCAGTTCCTCGGCCACGTCCCGCGCCGCGAAGTACGGCAGGTCCACGGCGCCGACGCCGCGCACCAGGTCGGGCGGGTTGCCGCTGGTGAGCATCGCGATCAGCTTGGTGATGTCGTACTTCACCAGGGAGATCTTGATGCCGAGGGCCTTCTTCGCCTGCTGGACCTGCTCCGGGAGGATGTCCCCGGAGTTGACCATCACGGTCACGGTCTCACCGGATCCGCTCACCCCGCTCGACACCTGGAGCGCGCAGCCGCTCAACGCCGCCGCGCCGCCCGCGGCACCGCTCGCGGAGAGGGCGAGAAAACGGCGGCGACTCAGGGGGGCGCCGGCCTGTGGGCGCATGAGCGCACCACCTCCTGCTCAGTTCGTTCGATATATCGGCCAGCAAGCGGTCTGCCGGTCAGAACCAGCCAACTTGGCAACCGGTTGCTATGGCGTTGGGGCAGAGCTTCTTCTGGGGCGGGGGGCGCGTCAAGAGGCTTGACGGATTTTCGAAAAGTCTGTGTAACCTCGGCTTCATGAGGGGTGGGCTTGCTTGGGGGCCGGGGAACTGGGTCTGAGCTGGGATGTTGGGGCGACAGCCAGGGCGAGAACTGATGGAAACCGGTTGCCAAGCCGGTTGCCAGCGCGACTCACGAGGATGAGGAAGCGCGGAACCAGGAAGCGGAACGAGGAAGCACGGAACGTGGAAGCGCGGAACGGTTAGTAACCGATTCCGGTACGGAACCCGGCAAGACCACTCAGCGGGTGGCCCACCGCCACGATCACGGACGGCGCGTTCCGGAAACTCCCCTCTCCATCTGACTGATTGACCGGGTCAGTCAGCAGATCTACGGTAGAAGGCGCTTTCTGAAACATTTTCTGCTGCGCCCCCATCACGGGCTCAGCCTCACTCAGTACTCGATCAGCGTCTCAACCCAGCGCCTCAGGAGAGTCATGCCCAGCCCGCACCCGCCGAGGGCCGTGTTCGCAATGGATCCGGTGCACCTCCCCCTGCTCTTCCCCCCACCGCTCATGGCCCGGTTGAGGCAGGCGGCCCAGATCGACCCCGCCCTCGTCGTGCGGGACTTCACCGACCCGGCCGCAGCCGACGCCCTCGCCCGGGCCGAGGTACTGATCACCGGCTGGGGCTGCCCCCACCTCGACGCCGACGTCCTCACCGCCGCACCCGGACTGCGCGCCGTACTGCACGCCGCCGGCTCGGTCCGCTCACTCGTCGGCGAAGCGCTCTGGAAGGCCGGCGTCACCGTCTCCAGCGCGGTCACCGGCAACGCCCTCCCGGTCGCCGAGTACACCCTCGCCATGATCCTGCTCGCCGGAAAGGACACCTTCGGCCACCGGGAGCGTTTCCGCAGCTCACACGCCTACCCGACGCAGCGCGAAACCGCCGCGATCGGCAACGTCGGCCGCCGCGTCGGCGTCATCGGGGCCTCCCGAGTCGGCAGACGGCTCCTGGAACTGCTACGCCCCTTCGACTTCACGGTCCTGCTGCACGATCCGTACGTCAGCGCCGCCGAGGCCGCCGAACTGGGCGCCGAACTGCTCTCCCTGGACGACCTCCTGCGGCACAGCGACATCGTCAGCCTGCACGCGCCGGACATCCCCGAGACGTACCGGATGCTCGACAGGGAACGGCTGGGGCTCATCCGGGACGGAGGCGTCCTGATCAACACCTCGCGCGGTGCGCTGGTCGACCCCCACGCGCTGACGGACGAGCTGGTCTCCGGACGACTCCATGCCGTACTCGACGTGACCGAGCCGGAGCCGTTGCCTGCGGGGTCGCCGCTGTATCACCTCCCCAACGTCTTCCTCACGCCTCATATCGCGGGTTCGCTCGGGAACGAGCTGGAGCGGCTGGGGCGGATCGTGGTGGAGGAGTTGGAGCGGGTGGGAGGTGGAGGGCCGTTGCGGCATCAGGTGGTCCACGCGGATATGGCTCGGGTGGCTTGAGGGTGGTGCTTTCTGCCCGTCCGGCGTTTCGAGGACACGGCCCGACCGTGCCGGACCGGTACCCGCCCCGGGCTGCGCCTCTCGACGCCGGGCCAGACCATCCAGCCCGTCCGGCGTTTGAGGACGAGGTCCGAAGGGCCGACAGCGGGGGTCTGGGGGCGCAGCCCCCAGGGACGGGACGGGTAGGGGCGGCGGGGGCGAGTTCTGGTTGGGCACGTTGCCGGCTCAGGCCTTGTGGTTGGGGGCGTTGCCTGGCCGAGTCCTGCAGCTGGGGTGCCGAATGTCTGGCTCGGCCGCCTACGGGGCGCCTTGTGCCGGGGAGACGGCGATCGTGCTCGACCCTTCAGGCCTCCGCGCTCCCCCAGAGGGGGTACCCCCAGCCGTCTCGACACCGGCGCGCCCCTTCGGCTCCCTCGCGGCCGGTGTCCGGCGGACAGTGCCGGTTGGTTGGCACTCGCCCGGCGTTGATGCGGCTGCAGTGGGCGGGGTGGAGAGACGTCAGGGGCTTGGGTGTGGTGTATGGGATACGGTTTCTGTATCGGTGGGGGCGCGTTTTCCGGCCGTATGCCGACGCAGGCGCAACGGTGAAGGAGCCGCAAGGGTGAGTCAGCGCAAGGTGGCCGGCGACGCCGGTCGGGCCACCATTCGGGACGTGGCGGAACGCGCCGGGGTCTCCGTCGCCAGCGTGTCGCGTGTTCTGTCGGGCAACTACCCGGTGTCGGAGGAACTGCGTCGCCGGGTGATGAAGGTCGTCCGGGACCTGGACTACGTCACCAACGCCCACGCCCGTTCGCTGGCCGGCGGCGGGACGCCCACCGTGGCGATCCTCATCAACAACATCACCGGCGCCGCGTTCGCCCATGTGGCGAAGGGCGTTGAGGGGGCCGCGACGCTGCGTGGCTGGCTTTCGCTGGTGGGGACCACGGGGGACGACCCCGAGCGGGAGCTCGCCCTGGTCAACCTCATGCGGCAGCAGGGCGTGGCGGCCGTGGTGCTGCTGGGCGGGGCGTACGACTACGACGAGTACCAGCTGCGCATGGCCCGGTTCGCGCGTTCCCTCGATGCCGCGGGGTCTCATCTGGTGCTGGTGGGCAGGCCGCCGCTGGAGGGCGACGTGCCGGCGACGACGGTCGACTACGACAACGAGGGCGGCGCCTATGCCATGGCCAGCCATCTGTTGTCCGCCGGGCACCGGAAGGTGCTCGTGCTGCCGGGACATGCCGAACTCACCACCGCGCAGGGCCGGTTGAACGGCGCCCGACGGGCCTTCGAGGCCTATGGCGTGCCCTTCGAACCGGGCATGGTGCGGCACGGTCCGTACTACTACGAGCACGGGTACGAGGCTGTCGAGGAGGCCTTGGCGGAGGGGATGGAGTTCACGGCCGTGCTGGCCGGGACCGATGTCGTCGCGGCGGGGGCCATGCAGGCCTTGCGGGCGGCTGGGCTTCGGGTGCCGGACGACGTGTCGATCGTCGGGTACGACGACATCCCGCTCGCCTCGCAGCTCACGCCCCAACTCACCACCGTGCACGTGCCGTACGAGGAGATGGGACGGGTGGCGCTGCGTGCCGTGGCCGACCGGCGCGAGGGTGGCGCCGGGCGCCGGAAGGGCGGCGACGGCGATCATCTGGTGCTGGGCACCCATGTCGTCGTACGGAACTCCGTGCGGCCGCCTGCCGCTCGCCGCGACTGACCGAGGGCACGGACAGGGCCACCAGGGGCAGGCCCACCGGCCTATCGGTCGGCTGTCGCCTTCGTGTCCTCGGTGGCTACGTTCGCTTCGTGTTTCGTAAGCGTTTTCCGCTGCGATTTCCTTGGCTCCCTCCAGCGCTTGGGAGCGCTCCCGACGTCTCGTCGGGCGCCGTCGCAGCCCACTGACCTGCGGGTAATCCCACCCTCGTGGATCCACCTCCCGACACCCGAGGACATAACCGCACGGACAAGCAGGCGTAACAAATTTCCGCCCACCTCTTGCTATGAGCCGAGCCCTCGGCCTACCGTCCCTGCAACCGCTTACTACAGCTTCCGCTTGGCCGACCCCCCGCAACCGCGAGCCGATGATTTCCGGCCGCCGTTCCTGGCCGGCGCCACCGAGCCGCCGCCGTTCCGCAAGAACGCTCTCATTCCGAAGGATCACGGTCAGATGAACTTCACCAGCCCCCGGAGAAGGTTCGCCTCCGCCGCCGTCGCGGGAATCGCACTGTCCGGTCTGCTCGCCGCCTGTGGCGGATCCGGCTCCCAGGACTCCGGGTCCGATTCCTCCGGTCCGGTCACCCTTGACTTCTGGGGCTGGGCCAACGGCCAGGAGGCGGTCGTCAAGGCGTTCAACGCCTCGCACAAGGACGTTCAGCTCAAGTACACGAAGGTCACCGACCAGCTGACCATGCAGAAGCAGCTGACGAACGCCGTGAAGGCGGGCAACGCGCCCTGTCTGCTGCAGAACACCGGTGAGTACGTCACCAGTTGGGTCTCGCAGGGCGCTCTCGCCGACATCACCCGGTACGTCGAGGGCGAGAAGGACAAGTTCAACGCCGGGTCGTGGGCCACCGGGCAGGTGCAGGGGAAGGTGTACGGGGTGCCGACCGCCTCGGCTCCCGCGTTCACCATCTATCGGACGGACCTGTTCGAGAAGTACGGGCTCAAGGCTCCGGCGACCTGGGACGACTTCATCGCCGCGGGCAAGGAGCTGAAGAAGCACGACATCAAGATCACCAACTACGCCGGTGAGGACCCGAGCACCCTGGAGGTGCTCGCGATGCAGGCCGGGGCCCACTGGTACGCCATCGACGGCAACGCGTGGAAGGTGAACTTCAAGGACGAGGGCACCCTCAGGGCCGCGAAGGTGATCCAGGAGATCATCGACAACGATCTGAACTCGAAGCTGTCGTTCGCCGATTACGCCGCTGTTCAGCGGAACTACGACAACGGTGGGACCGCGACTCGGCAGATCTCCACCTGGCAGATGTCCGGCATGGTGCAGAACTTCACCAAGTCGTTCGGTGACTGGGCGCTGTCGCCGTGGCCCACCTTCGCGGGCGAGGCCGCCAAGACGCCGGCCGCGACCAACCAGAGCGGCAATCTGACGCTGGTCAGCGAGCAGTGCGAGAACAAGGAGCAGGCCGCCCAGGCAGCGCTGTGGATGTCCACGGACACGGGGGCCGTGAAGACCATGGCCAGTCCCGAGACCGGCAGTGGTGTGATGCCGGCCCTCAAGGACAGTGGCTCGTATGTGAGCGAGGCGATCTCCGAGAAGCTGCTCGGGAAGAACTACGAGCCTGCGAAGAAGGTGGTGACCGACAGCCTGGGGACCGTCACCACGGACTGGACCTTCGGGCCGAACTGGACCGCGATGTTCACGGAGATGCAGGACGAGTGGGCCGCGGTCGTCAGCAAGGAGCAGAAGGTCACCGATCTGCTCGACCACATGCAGGAGTGGACGGTCAACGACCTCAAGCAGCGCGGCATCAGCGTCAAGGGCTGAGGCAGACTCGATGATTCGCTCCCAGCGCTGGAAGGGTGCCGCCTTCACGGTGCCCTTCCAGCTCGGCTTCGCTTTCCTGTATCTGCTCCCGATCGGGTACGCGGTCTACCAGTCGCTGTTTCTCCAGAAGCAGTCCGGGCTCGGGCTCGGAGGTGCGACCACGGAGTTCGTGGGGCTGGAGAACTACCAGAACGGGCTCACCGACTCGGCGTTCATGACGTCGATCCTGCGGGTCGTGCTGTTCGCCTGTGTGCAGATCCCATTCGTCCTGCTCATCAGTCTGGTCCTGGCGTTGTTCCTGGACGCGGTCAGCGCGAAGGTGGCCGGGCGGTTCCGGATTCTGCTGCTGGTGCCGTACATGATCCCGGGTGTCGTCGCCGCCATCGTGTGGATCAATCTGTACAGCCCCGAGGTGGGACCCCTGACCTCACTCGGTGAATTCTTCGGATTCGACTGGAACTTCTTCGCGCCCTCCATGGTGTGGCCGGCCATCGGCAATCTGCTGACCTGGCACTTCATCGGCTACAACATGGTGATCATCTACTCGGCGCTCCAGGGCGTGCCCCGGGAGCTCTTCGAGGCCGCGCGACTGGACGGTGCCTCCGAGCTGCGGATCGCACTGAACATCAAGATCCCGTTCGTGCGCGGGGCGCTCGTGCTGACGGCGCTGCTGTCGATCATCCAGATGCTGCAGCTCTTCAACGAGCCCGCGCTGTTCCGGAACGTCACGCCGCAGACCGTCAGCGACAGCTTCACCCCGATCATGATCATCTACAACCAGGCGTTCAACGCCGGCAACTACCACTACGCCGCGGCCCTTTCGGTGCTGCTCGCCTTGATCCTCGGTGTCGCGTCCTTGCTCTTCTACCGGCTGACCTCAAGGGAGGCGGACTGATGGCGCTGACCGCCAACCGTAAGGAAAACGGCACGCAGACCCCGGCCGCGCCGGCCGGTGGGGGCGGACTGCGCCGGCGTACCCGTCCCGACCCGGCCGCGCGCTCCCGCGGCGGGCAGCGCTTCCTGCTGCTCGGTCTGATCCTGGCCAGTGTCTACAGCCTGTTCCCCGTGTACTGGCTGATCATCGCCTCGACCAAGGACCGGGTGGGGCTCTACCAGAGCAACGGGCTGTGGTTCTCGGGTTGGCATCTCTGGGACAACCTGCAACAGGTGTTCACGTACGAGGACGGCATCTTCCTGCGCTGGACCGCCAACTCGCTCCTGTACGCCGGTGTCGGCTCGCTCGGCGGCACGCTCATCGCCCTCGCCACTGGCTACGGGCTGGCGCGCTTCGACTTCCCGGGGCGGAGCGCGGTGTTCGCCGCCGTGGTGGGGGCCTACCTGATTCCGATCGCACTGCTCACCCTGCCGCTGTACCTGCTCTTCTCGGCGATCGGCATGGTCGACACCCCGTGGGCGATGCTGATCCCGTGTCTGATCAACCCGTTCAGCGTCTATCTGGCCAAGGTGTACACCGAGGCCACGATCCCGTTCGAACTACTGGAGGCGGCCCGCATCGACGGTGCCGGTGAGCTGCGGATCTTCTTCAGCATCGTGCTGCGAATGATGACGACGGGCGGTGCGACGGTCTTCCTGCTCGCCTTCGTCAACACCTGGAACGCCTTCTTCCTGCCGTTGACCGTGCTGCGGGGCGAGGAGAACTGGACGCTCAACCTGGGTCTGTACAACTGGTCCGGGAAACGACTGGAGTCGGGCATCGACGTGACCAGCCTCGTCCTGACAGGTGCGCTTCTGTCCATCATCCCCATGGCCATCGTGATGATCGCGATGCGGCGCTACTGGCGGAGCGGCGTGACGCTGGGGGCCCTGAAGTGACCGTGCTGCACAATCCCGTCATCCGCGGTTTCGCCCCGGACCCCTCCCTGGTCCGGGCCGGCGACTGGTACTACGTGGCGACGAGTTCCTTCGAGTGGTTCCCCACGATCCCGATCCACCGGTCCCGGGACCTGGCGCACTGGGAGTACGCGGGTCACGTGCGGGGTGCGGCGCCCGGAGACTCGCTGGCCGGGGTCCCCGACTCCGGTGGCATCTGGGCTCCCTCGCTGAGCTGGGACGGGGAGCGGTTCTGGGTGGTGTACTCGGTCGTGCGCTCGGTGGGCACGCCGTACTTCGACACGGACACGTACGTCAGTACGGCCACGGAGGTCGGCGGCACCTGGACGCCGCCGCGGCGGATCGCCGGCCATGGGTTCGACCCCGCGCTCTTCCATGACGAGGGGCGGCTGTGGCTGCTCAACCTCCAGAACGACCACCGTCCGGGCGGTCGGCGGTTCGCCGGGATCGTGCTCACGGAGATCGATCGCGAGACGCTGGTGCCGGTCGGTGACACGCATCTGCTGGTGCAGCACGAACGGCTCATCGAGGGGCCGAAACTGGTCAAGCGGGACGGCTGGTTCCATCTCGTGCTGGCGGAGGGTGGCACGGGTGTGGAGCACGGGGTGCTGGTCGCGCGCAGCCGGGCGATCACCGGGCCGTACGAGCTGGACGGCCAGCCCTTGCTGACGACGCGTGACGACCCCGCGGTGCCGTTGCAGAAGGCGGGGCACGCGGAGCTGGTGGAGACGCCCGAGGGCGAGTGGGTGATGAGTCATCTCACGGCGCGGCCGTTGCGGACGCCGGACGGTCCGCGCTGTCCGCTCGGGCGGGAGACCGCGATCCAGGCGGTGACCTGGGACCGGGACGGGTGGCCGCGGTTGCGGCACGGCGGGTGGCATCCGGCGGTCGAGGTCGAGGTGTCGACGCCTCCCGTCGAGGCGGAGGCGGAGGCCGAGCCCGGCGCGGGCGGCGCCGAGCCCGGCGCGGATCTCGGCTGGCCCTGGAGCACCCTGCGCGGCCCGGTCGACCCGAGCTGGGCCGACACCACCGTCCGGCCCGGCTGGATCAGGCTGCGCGGCCGGCACGGTCCCGAGTCGCGCTGGGCGCACAGTCTGCTGGCGCGGCGGATCACCGAGCACCGGGCGGAGGCCGAGGTCACCGTTCAGGCCGCGCCCCGCACCTTCACACAGGCCGCCGGGCTGGTCCTGCGGTACAACGCGGAGGCGTATCTGAGTCTCGACCTCACCTGGGCGGAGCCCGAGGGTGAGGGGCAGCGCGGGCAGCAGTGGCGCGGTGGGGGTCGTACGGTACTGAGGCTCGTGGAGCGGGAGGAGTTCGGGACCCGCCAGATGGCCGTCATGGAGGTGGACGCGAGCACGCCGTTGACGCTGGGCGTGACCGTCGAGGACGGCCTGGCGCAGTTCTGGTACGTGCGCGGGGGTGTGCGCGCCCTGGTCGGGCCGCCGCTTGACTTCACCAAGCTGTCGGACGACTACGGCTCCAAGCTGCGTTTCACCGGGGCGATGGCCGGTGTGCATGCCGTGGATCTCGTCGACGCGTTGTTCACGGCCGATTTCACGGGATTCCGCCTCACCTGCTGGTAGCCCGGGGCGTGTTCGAAGTTTCGAAAGTCGGGGACCTGGCAGACCTGCGATCTCCGGCCTCTTCCGGACTCATTGTGGCGAACCTAGGGTAGGAAGCGCTTACTGTTTCCGCGCTGGTCGAAACTTTCATGGCCCTCGGGCGGGCCGGAGAGGTGGTTCCCGATGGTCCGAACGGGCGGAACGAGCGTGACCGCCGGACCGACCCTGGCCGTCGTGGCCCGTGAGGCCGGGGTGTCCGTGCCGACCGCGTCCAAGGTGGTCAACGGCCGGGAGGACGTGGCCCCGGAGACCCGCCGCCGGGTCACCGAGGCGCTGGACCGGCTGGGCTATGTCCGCAGGCCGCGCTTCGACGCGGCGAAGACACCCGGCCTGGTCGATCTGGTCGTGCACTCGCTGGACACCTCGTGGTCGGGTGCGGTGCTGCACGGGGTGGAGGCGGCGGCCCATGACGCGGGACTTGAGGTGGTGGTCTCGGCCGGGCTGACCCGGACGCGGGGCGGGCGCCCGGAGCGGGGCTGGCTGGACAAGCTCACCGCGCGCGGCTCGTCCGGGGTGCTGTTCAACCTGGCCGAGCTGACCGCGTCCCAGTACGCCTGGCTGGAGCAGCACCGCATCCCGTTCGTGATGATCGACCCGGTGCTGGAGCCCCCGCCCGGCGTGGTCTCGGTGGGCGCGGCGAACTGGCACGGCGGTGTGACGGCGACCGAGCATCTGCTGGCGCTGGGCCATGAGCGGATCGCGGTCGTCGCCGGTCATCAGCGCAAGATGTGCAGCACCGCCCGGGTGGCCGGGTACCGCTCGGCGCTCGCGTCGGCCGGAGTGCGGCACCGTCCCGAGTACGTCCGGCACGCGAGTTTCGACGAGGGGGTCGCCAGACGCCGGATGCTGGAACTCCTCGACCTGCCCGAACCGCCGACGGCCGTCTTCGTCTGCTCGGACCGGATGGCCCTCGGCGTCTACGAGGCGCTGGCGGAACGGGGAATGAGCGTGCCGGACGACATGAGCGTCGTGGGCTTCGACGATCTGCCGGAGGCCCGCTGGATCGCCCCGGCCCTGACCACGGTCCGCCAGCCGCTGTCGGAGATGGCGGCGACGGCACTGCGACTGCTGGTGCGGATGATGGACGGGGAGCGGCCGGAGAGTACGCGCACGGAGCTGTCGACGCGGTTGGTGGAACGGGCAAGCACGGCCGTGCCGCGCACGCGCTCCCGCTGAGCCTTCACCTGGTCGGCCGAGCGGACCACGGTTACGGATGCCGGGCTGCGTGGGCGGCCAGGGCCTGTCCGGCGGATCAGGCCGGCTGCACGGCACGGCACTCCATCAGCGCAGGTGAGCGGGGTCCGGTGGGGGCGGCTGACAGGCGATGGAGGAAGTCGACGCGGGGCGTCGGTGACGGACGGCAGCACGGCGGATGCGGGTGCCGGGCCCCGCGACGCCGGGCTGGTCCGCCGGACAGGCCCTAGCGTCGAGGGGCCGGTGGACGGCAGGTCCAGCAGTTCGGGAGTGTCCGGAAGGAGCGTGGTCGGTGTGGCCCGTAACCGCCGTCTCATCCTGAGCTCGCCGTCGAGGGTCTGGGGCCTGCTGTCCGAGGGCCATCGCTACGGGGAATGGGTGTCGGGAACGCAGCAGGTCCTCGAGGCGGACCCGCACTGGCCCGACGTGGGCGCCCGTCTCCAGGTCCGGGTCGGGGTCGGGCCGCTGGTCCTCGACGACACCTGTGTCGTGCGGATCTGCGAACCGCAGCGCCGGCTGGAGCTGGAGGCCAAGGCGGATCCCTTCGGCGCGGCCCGGATCGCCATGCGGCTGATCCCCTGGGGCGAGAACACCCTCTTCACTCTCGACTGGCATGCCCTGCGCGGCCCCGGCATCCGGATGCACGGGCTTCCCGTCGACTATCTCGTCCGGATCCGCAACGGCATGATGCTCACGAAACTCGCCCGCATCGCGGTCCGCGAGGCCGAGGGCAGCACCGTCGCGGCCCACGCTCACTGAGCGGACCCGGCGCGCGCCGCCGACCTTGATCGCGTTGGACCGACAGGGTGGTTGATGCGCCGACCGGCCCGTCCGCCCTGGTGGCGGCGTTGATCGTTGCTAGCTTCGCGAGCTGTCCGAGGGTCCCGGGGGCATCGCGCCGAGGCGGGGCCATGGCCATCAGCTGAGGCGAGAGTCGAGAGGGACGGGTATGAGCGAAGAGCCGGACAGTCAGGCGGTTGCTCCGTTCAGGCGCAGGAGTTTCCTGGCGTCTGCCGCGCTGGCGGGCGGCGCGCCGGTCGCCGTTGCGGTCGCCGGTCCCGCGCAGGCCGCCGCGCCTGCGACGGGCGGTGCGCTCGCGGCGCCCGCCCGCGGGTCCGTGGCACGGCTGCTGGCCGTTCCCGCGGACAGCCGCGGGGTCAACTGGATCAGGTCGGCCCTTCAGGTGGCCGTGGGACTGGAACTCGCCACCATCCCGCCGTACTTCTGCGGCCTGTGGTCCGTGAAGGACCGCCGCAGCGAGGTCGCGCGGCTGATCCAGCGCATCGTCGGCGACGAGATGTACCACCTCGGCATCGTCTGCAACCTGCTGGTGGCCGTGGGCGGAAGGCCGCAGATCAAGGCCGCCGCGCCGGTCTACCCCGGCCCGCTGCCGGGCGGTGTACGGGCCGGCGTGACCGTCTACCTGTCGGGCCTGACCAAGGCCTACGTACGCGATGTGATGATGGCGATCGAGGCCCCCGAGGAGTCGCTCGTCCGCAGCGCCCAGGCCTCACCCACCGTCGGCGAGTTCTACGAAGAGCTGCTGAGGGCGTTCCGGACGGTGCGACCCGAACTGTCCGCGCGGGGGCAGCTGTCGCAGTACGTCTTCTCCGACGACCTGTCGCCGATCGTCACCCCCGACCACGTCGAGCAGGCCGTCGAGATCATCATGGAACAGGGCGAAGGCACCAGCAGCTCGCCTTCGGCCTCCTTCGAGGACGACCACCCGGCGCACTACTACGCCTTCGGCGAGATCTACCACGGCCGGGAGCTGCGCCGCACCGACCACGGCTGGAGTTACGTCGGCGCGCCCGTACCCTTCCCCGACGTACGCCCCATGGCCCCGATCCCGGCCGGCGGCTGGCCCGACCCGCCGGCCCGGGTGCGGCAGCTCCTGCACCACTTCGACGCCACCTACAGCACCGTGCTGGACACCCTCGACGCGGCCTGGGCGGGCGGCGGCCACCGCACCCTGGGCGCGGCCATCCACGCCATGCGCGGCCTGGAGCGGCCCGCCGTGGAACTGATGGAGACCCCGAACCCCTACGTCCCCGGCACCTACGGCCCCCAGTTCCGCGCGCTCCGCAAGCGGCTTTCGGCCTCCTGACCCGGACAAGCAGCTGTGGCGGCTCGGCCCGTAGGCGGCGGGAGCGTGGGCCGGGTCGCCCTGTCACCGGCCCAGCCGGGCCGCCCAGTCGATGCCGCCGAGGAGGTGGGCGCGGAAGTCGGGGTCGTCGTAGGCCTCGGGGGCGTGGCCGAGGGCCGTGTAGAAGACGCGTCCGGCTCCCTGCTCACGGCTCCACGCCAGCGGATGGTCCTCGCCCATGCCGCCGCCCTCGTACGAGGACTCGTCGGCGCTGACCAACACCTGTACCGCGCCCCGGGGGTTGCTGCGGAAGTCGTACCACTCGTCGACGAAGTCCCATACGGCGGGCAGGTGCCGGGTGGCCGGGTGCTCGCGGTCCTCGACGAGCGCCTTGCCCGGCTGGTAGTCGGGGTGCCGGTCGAACCGGGCGCCCAGCAGTTCGCCGTAGTACGGCCAGTCGTACTCGGTGCAGGCCGCCGCGTGCACCCCGACGAAGCCGCCGCCCGCCTCGACGTACGCGGCGAGCCGCTCGCGCCCGGCCGGGGTGAGCACCTCGCCGCTGGTGGAGAGGAAGACGACGGCGGCGTATCCGTCCAGGGGCCGGTCGAGGGCCGTCGGGTCCTCGGTGTGGTCGACTTCGAAGTCGGCGAGGGTACGTACGGCTTCGACGCCGGCCGGGATGGACGCGTGCCGGTAGCCGGTGGTCCGGGTGTGGACGAGGAGTCGTGCGGGCATGCGGCCGAGCCTAGGTGACCTGGGCGGACGTGCCCACTGCCGCAAGTGGTCCGAAATTTTCGGATCACGTGCGGCAGCGGCGTCGACCGGTCCAACAACCCGGTTTGTTGGGCCGGTTCACCCACACGGGCAGACGACATCTCGCGACAATGCGTGCATGAACCATGACTGGCAGCGACAGATCCACGCGCTCCACGAGGAGTTGGTCCGGCGTGACGACCCCGCCGCCTGGGTGCGGGAGGCCGACGCGATGGATGCCTCTCTGCGGTATCCCGGGTTCGCCCTGCGGGGGCCGGTGTTCGGCGTCGCCGTGCAGGATCCGGCGGCGGGGCCCGAGTGGCGGGTGCTGAAGCCGGTCGTGAACGGCATGCCGCAGGTGTGCCGGGACGCGCTGAACACGTATCTGTGGTTCCGCGCGAAGGACGACACCGACGATTCGGCCGTACGGCGTGAACTGCTCGCCGCCGTGGACGTGTTGAGCCGGGAGCCGGTGAACGAGGTCGTTGCGTGCGGTCTGCGGTACCGGATCGTGCGCGGGGACGAGTTCACGCGCTGCGACGACCAGGACGCGCTGGAGCCGCCCCGGCCCACCGACCCGGAACCCGCGGAACGGACCTGGGACCCGCGCGCCGACCACGCCCCCTCCCCCGACCTGGACTTCGTCCTCGACCCTGATTACCTGGACGGCGGCCCGATGGCGGGCGCCCTGCGGGCGGCGCTGCGGGACTTCACGTACCAGGGCATCCGGTTCCCGGCCCTGGTACGCCGTGACTCGGAACGGGCGGCACTCTCGCACCCAGGGATCGTGCTGCTGCCCACCTGCTTCGGCGTCGTCGAGCGCGAACGCACCGGCTGGGAGCCGGCCGTCGCCCTGCAGTCCACCCCGCATGACGCCCGGCGGGTGCTGTACGACGCGCTGGGCGAGATGTGGCCCATGCTGTACCGGTTCGACGACGCGAGGAAGGCCGTGTACGCGAAGGCCGCCGAGGAGTTCCGGGCGCTCGAACGCGCCGACGAGGCCCGGGTGGAGGACCGGGTCTTCCGGATCTGCCGCGCCGAGCGCCTGCTCCGCATGGGCCCCGACGGCCCGGAGACCCCGCGTCCTTCGGACCTGGACGACTACGGCCCCATGAAGATCCATCCGACGATGCTCGACGACGGCACGCTCGTCCACGACGAGTGACCCGGTACCCGCCGTCCGGCGCACAGGTGTTCCATATCGCGCGCCGCTCTGCGTAGCCTCGGCTGCGATGAACGCCATTCCCGCGCTCCTGGACCATCTCGTCCTCGCGACCCCGGACCTGTCCGCCACGGTCGCCGGCTTCGCCCGACGCACCGGCGTGACCCCGGCGCCGGGCGGCGTGCACATCGGGCTCGGCACCCGCAACTACCTGGTGTCGCTGGGCGGCGCGAGCTATCTGGAGATCATCGGTCCGGACCCCGAGCAGTCCACGCCGGGGCAGCCGCGCCCCTTCGAGGTCGACGGGCTCACCGCCGCGCGCACGGTGACCTGGGCGATCAGCCCGCTCGACCTGGACGCTGCCATCGAGGCCGCCCGAGCCCAGGGGTACGACCCCGGCGCGGCGCAGACGATGAGCCGCCGCAGACCCGACGGCACCCTGCTGCGGTGGCGGCTGACCGACGGCGACGACGCCCACCCCTCCGGCCTCGTACCCTTCCTGATCGACTGGAGCGCCACGGTCCACCCCACCGCATCCGACCTGCCGGTCACCCCTCTGCTCTCCCTGTCCGCGAGCGCCCCCGACCCGGAGGAGATCCACCCCCTGCTGTCGGCGCTCGGCACGGACCTCGACCTCACACGGGGTCCCGTGGGGATCTCGTTCACGGTGGACACGCCGAGGGGCCCGGTCACGTTCCATTAGGAGTCCGCTCGCTGTCCGATTCCTTCAAGACCGGCCGCCGCCCGGCTGTCTACGCTGGCCGCATGACTCCACGATTCGATGCCATCGGCCTCGTCGTCTCCGACATGGCCGCCTCTGTCACCTTCTACCGCCGCCTCGGGTTCGCGTTCCCCGAGGACGCCGAACACGAGCCCCACGCCGAGGCCGAGCTCCCGGGCGGGCTGCGCCTGCTGCTCGACACCGAGGCGACGGTGCGGTCCTTCCTCCCACACTGGCAGCCGCCCAGCGGTGGCGGCCGCCACTCCCTTGCGCTGCGCTGCGACGACCCGACGGAGGTCGACGCCGTGTACGAGGACCTGGTCGGCGCCGGCTACCACGGCGAGCTCAAGCCGTGGGACGCCTTCTGGGGCCAGCGCTACGCCTGCGTGCACGACCCGGACGGCAACGGCGTCGACCTGTTCGCGCCCCTAACCGCCCCGCCGGCCGAGTAGCTCCCCGAGCGGCAGCCCCGCGAGTTCCTTGACGTCCCGGGCCAGATGAGCCTGATCGGCGAACCCCGTCCGCACGGCCGTCTCGGCGAAGCCCACGCCCTCACGGGCCAGCGCGAGAGCCCTTTGCAGCCGCAGGATCCGGGCGAGAGTCTTTGGACCGTACCCGAAGGCGGCGAGCGATCTGCGGTGCAACTGGCGTGCGCCGACGCCGAGTTCGTCGGCGGTGGCGGCGACCGGACGCCCGGCGTGGAGGGCCCCGACCAGCCTGTCCAGCAGAGGGTCCGATGGCGTCGCGCGTTCCAGTGCGACCTCTTCGAGCGCCGTGGCGAGGTCAGCGGCCGCCGCGACACGCCCTTGCAGCCGCCGCACCTCCGCCGCGGGCCACAACTCGGCCAACTCCACACGCTGGTCCCGCAGTTCATACGCCGGCGCCTCGAAGAAGGCAGGCGCGGCACCCGGCCGGAACCGCAACCCCACCCAGGTACTCACCGCCCCCTCCGTGACGTATGCCCGAGTATCGGGCCCGGCAACGAGCAACCGCCCGTCGTGCCAGAGCAGATCCATACACCCGTCGGGCAGCACACGCCCGGGCCCGCCGGGCGCATTGGTCCACACCACAGCGCCGGGCAGCCGAGACTGCCACTCCGCGTACATACAAACGAGGCTACGCGGCCACCCCTTGAGGGGTGCGGGGCCGTGTCGATATGCGGCTCCGCCGCGTGGGCGCGACCAGCCACACCGAACCCGCACCCCGCGAAGCACCGCCCCCCGACGGCGAACCCCGCCCTACCCCACGACCCGCGCCCGATACTCCTGCGGACTGACCCCATAAACCCTCTTGAACGCACTGGACAACGCAAACGCGCTCCCATAACCAACCCGCCGGGCGATGGCGTCCAACGTGTCCCCGGTGTCCCGCAACGCATCCGCCGCCAGTGCCAGCCGCCACCCGGTGAGGTACGTCATCGGCGGCTCCCCCACCAGCTCCGTGAACCGCCGCCCGAGCGCGGCCCGCGACACCCCCGCCTTGGCGGCGAGCGAGGCGACCGTCCAGGGATGCGCGGGATCGTCCTGGACCAAACGCAGGACGCGCCCGACGACCGGGTCCGCCAGCGCCCGGTACCAGGCGGGAGCCTCCGCCTCCGGGCGGGAGAACCAGGCCCGCAGCGCGGCGATGACCAGCAGGTCGAGCAGCCTGTCCAGCACCACCTCCTGCCCGGGCTCGTCGCGGACGATCTCCTCCATGAGGTACGGCGTGAGCGGGCAGTCCCACACGTCGGCCGGGAGGCACAGCAGCGGCGGCAACGCGTTCAGCAGCCGCCCGCTGATCTCGCCCTGCCACAGATAGGTGCCGATCAGCATCACGGCCGACCCGTCGAGCCGATCACCCCAGGTGCGCACGCCCAGGTCCATAGAGCCGTTGAGGGAGCGACCGTCGGGGTAGCGGCACTCGGCGCCCGGCAGGATCAGGGCCTGGGGCGCGGTGCCGGGGTCGTCGGCGCAGGTGTAGGGGTCGGGGCCGCGGGCGATGGCGAGGTCGCCGGGGCGCAGCCGGATCCTCCCCCGGCCTTCGGCCGGGGGGA
Source organism: Streptomyces sp. NPDC028907 (assembly GCF_055564995.1). NCBI lineage: Bacteria > Bacillati > Actinomycetota > Actinomycetes > Kitasatosporales > Streptomycetaceae > Streptomyces > Streptomyces sp. NPDC028907. The sequence goes on along the minus strand of NZ_JBVHVE010000025.1, from coordinate 15,128 downwards.
ACCCCATCTCGCTTCGCTCGCCCTGGTCGGGGATCACCCAGGCGTCGCCGCGGACCATGACCATGACGGTGAGCGGGGCGCGGTCCTCGATACGGATGGACCAGGGCGGTTCGAAGCACGCGCGGATCATGAAGGCGCCACGCGCGCGTGGACCCTCCAACAGGCCTGCAAGGGCGTCCATGGCGTTCAGCGTAGACGGCCGCGCATGCGAATGAGCCGTTCGGCGATGGGCTGTTGGGACGCGCGGCCGTTGACTGGAGGCATGACGGAGAACGCAGCCGACACGGCGAACACGCAGCGGATGACGGTAGTGGTGACCGGGGCCTCGGGTCGTACGGGGAGCCGGGTGGCGCGAGCGACGCGCGGGGCGGGGCTCGCGGTGCGGGCCGCGTCCCGCGCGCAGGGCTTCGACTGGGAGGACCCGACGACGTGGGCTGAGACCCTGCGGGACGCGGACGCGGCGTATCTGATGTACCCGTCGGACGTGGGCTCCCCGGCGGCGGCCGAGGGCATCGGGGCGCTGGCGCGGGAGGCGGTCGGGCTCGGGGTGCGGCGGCTGGTGCTGCTGTCGGCGCGGGGGGAGGTCCAGGCGTTGCCGACCGAGGAGGCGCTGACGTCGTCCGGCGCGGACTGGACGATCGTACGGGCGTCGTGGTTCTCGCAGAACTTCAGCGAGGGGCCGCTGGTGGAGGGGATGGTCCACGGGGAGCTGGTGTTCCCGGCGGGCGAGGTGCGGGAGCCGTTCGTCGACGTGCGGGACATCGCGGACGTGGTGACGGCGGTGCTGACGTCCGGTGACCGCTACGTGGGGCGGACACTGGAGCTGACCGGGCCGCGGCTGCTGTCCTGGCGGGAGGCGGTCGCGGAGATCTCCGGGGCGACGGGCGACACGATCACGTACACACCGGTCCCGACCCGGGCCTACGGCGAGGCCCTGACCGGCTTCGGGGTGCCGCCGGAGGAGGCCGAACTCCTGATCGAGGTCTTCGACACCCTCATGGACGGCCGCAACGCCCATGTCACGGACGACGTCCGGGAGGTACTGGGCCGGGCGCCGCGCGACTTCGCCGACTTCGCGCGGGAGGCCGCGGCGGCGGGGGCGTGGAAGGCCTGAACGTCCGGCCGCGGCCGGGCTAGGAGTCCTCGGGCTTGTGCGGAGGGTGGTGGTGGGTGCTCTTGGCGTGGGTGCGCAGCCGCGAGGTGACGTCCTCCGGGGGGAGGAAGCGGGTCCAGCGCTCGGGGAACTCCGACGGCATGTCCGGGTCCTCGGGGTCGTGGTCGTGGGCCGCGGCGGCCCGGGCGACGTACTCGGCGACCTGGGCCTCGCGCAGCCGTTCGTTGGCGGCGCGGGCCGCGGCCGTCGCGGCGGCCGGCCAGACCCGGTCGATCGCGGCGTTGACCGCGGCCCCGACGAGCACGGCGAACGCGGACACGCCGATCCACAGCATCACGGCGACGGCGGCGGCGAGGGAGCCGTAGATCGACGCGCCCTCGATCGTGTTCGTCAGGTAGATGCGCAGCAGGAAGCTGCCCAGCACCCACATGCCGAGGGCGACCAGCGCACCGGGCACGTCCTCGATCCAGGGGGAGCGGACCGGCACGGACACGTGGTAGAGCGTGGTCAGGAAGGCGATCGACAGGACGATCACGACGGGCCAGTAAAGGACCTGCACCAGGGTCTCCGACCAGGGCACGATCCGTACCACCGCGTCCGGTCCCGCCACCATCAGCGGCAGTGCCACCGAGCCGATCAGCAGGGCCGCGATGAACAGCGCGAACGCCACCAGCCGGGTCTTGACGATGCCGCGGACGCCGTCGAGGCCGTACATCACGGTGATCGTGTCTATGAAGACGTTCACCGCGCGCGACCCCGACCACAGCGCGAACAGGAAGCCGACGGAGATGACGTCGGGACGACCGCCGTGCATCACGTCGTCCAGGATCGGCTGGGCGATCTGGCGCACGCCCTTGTCGGACAGGACGGTGCGCGAGGCCTCGATGAGGTTGGCCTCCAGGCTGCTGATGGTGTCGGTGCCGGTCCAGTCGTCGACGTAGCCGAGGAGGCCGATCATGCTGAGCAGCAGCGGCGGCACGGACAGCAGCGTGAAGAACGCGGCCTCGGCGGCGAGTCCCAGGATGCGGTACTCGATGCAGGAGTTGACGGTGTCCTTGATCAACAGCCAGGCGGTCCGGCGCTTCGAGACGTTCCGGTAGAGGACCCGCGCCCGGTGGAGGCGCCCGGAGGGCTGCTGAGGGGACGATTCACTTGCTGGCTGCACGACCTAAAGGTATCCGCCGTGCGGGGGCGCACTCACCGCGGCGCCGGGTGCGATCCTCGCCGCCTGCCCGGTCCCCCTCGCCGGGGCCGTGTCACGGTGGAGACCGACGCCTCGTGGAGGGATAGGTTCACAGCCATGGCAGGCAGCACGCACACCGTGACCAACCAGCCCCCGCCCCTTGTCGGGTACGACGCCTACACCTCCGACCGCGCCCTGAGCGAAGCCGTCGAACGTCACCTCGACCCGGAGCTGCTGGACGAGGTCCGGGGCGAGCTGGCGGCGCTCGGGAAGACCAGCGGGTCGGCGCAGGTGCAGGAGTGGGGGGTGCTGGCCAACGAGCACCCGCCGACGCTGCGCACCCATGACCGCTACGGCCACCGGATCGACGAGGTCGACTTCCATCCGGCCTGGCACCGGCTGCTCGGCAAGGGCGTCGCGGCGGGGCTGACCGCGGCCTGGGCGCGTCCCGGCGGCCACGTCCGACGGGCGGCGGCTTTCCTCCTCTGGACCCAGGTCGAGGCCGGCAACGGCTGCCCGCTGTCCATGACCCACGCCGCCGTCCCCGCCCTGCGCACGGATCCCGGCCTGGCCGCCGAGTGGGAGCCACGGCTGACGTCCATGATCTACGACCGTGAGCTGCGGCCCGCCGGGCGGAAGGCCGGAGCCCTGTTCGGGATGGGCATGACGGAGAAGCAGGGCGGCAGCGACGTGCGCGCCAACACGACGGCCGCCACCCCGCTCGCCGAAGCAGGCACGTACACGCTGACCGGCCACAAGTGGTTCTGCTCGGCGCCGATGTCGGACGGCTTCCTGGTCCTCGCGCAGGCGCCCGCGGGGCTGACCTGCTTCCTCGTCCCACGCGTACTGGAGGACGGCAGCCGCAACGTCTTCCTGATCCAGCGTCTCAAGAACAAGCTGGGCAACCGCTCCAACGCCTCCGCCGAGGTCGAGTTCGACGGGACCTGGGCGCGCCGGGTCGGTGAGGAGGGCCGCGGGGTGCGCACCATCATCGAGATGGTGGCGGCGACCCGCCTCGACTGTGTCCTCGGCTCGGCGGGCCTGATGCGGCAGGCCGTCGCGCAGGCGGTCCACCACTGCGCCCACCGGGAGGCGTTCGGCGGAAAGCTCGTCGACCGGCCCCTGATGCGCAACGTCCTGGCCGACCTGGCCGTCGAGTCCGAGGCGGCGACGGTCCTCGCACTGCGCCTCGCCGCCGCCTACGACGACGGCGGCGAACAGGAGCGCGCCCTGCTGCGGATCGCGGTACCGGCCGCCAAGTACTGGGTGACCAAGCGCTGCACACCCCTCACGGTCGAGGCCGCCGAATGCCTGGGCGGCAACGGCTACGTCGAGGAGTCCGGCATGCCCCGCCTGGTCCGCGAGTCCCCCCTGAACTCGATCTGGGAGGGTGCCGGCAACGTCCAGGCGCTGGACGTCCTGCGCGCCCTGCAACGCGAGCCCGCCGCCCTCAACGCCTACCTCCAGGAAGTGGGCAAGGCCCGCGGCGCCGACCACCGCCTCGACACGGCGATCAAGGCCCTCCTGACAGAACTGGCCGACCTGGAGGGCATCGAGGGACGGGCCCGGCGGCTGACGGAACGACTGGCACTGGTCCTTCAGGGCTCCCTGCTCGTCCGCTTCGCTCCCCCGGAGGTGGCAGACTCCTTCTGCGCGTCGCGCCTGGGCACCGACGGAGGCCTTGCCTTCGGCACACTGCCCCACAACCTCGCTCAGGTGGCCATCGTGAACCGGGCGACGCCGGTGAGCTGACCGACCCAGGGGCGCGGGGCTGTATCAATCTGCGGCTCCGCCGCGCGGGCGCGACCAGCCACGACGCACCCGCAGCCGCCCGAAACCCCACGCGGCGCCCGCCCAAGGCGCAACGGCCCAACCGCCGGAGGTAGGGGGTGGTGCTGCGCCGACACGGCACCACCCCCACCATGGCCCGTTCGAGGCCGCGAACGCCGCTCGGGACGGCGTTGCTCAAGTTTCAACCAGGCCAGAGCCGTCCACCAGGGTTGCAAGGGGTTGCAACTTGTTGGCGTCTGTGTGCGGAGTGTGTGCCTCCGCGAGCGGCGGGCGGCACTATGAGACACACGGTCAGGACACACCCGAACGGAGAGGACCCTTGGCGCACTCGCCGACGGACGTGACGCAGCTGGCCGCCGTGGACGCGGCGCGGGCGGCCCGAGTACTCAGCGAGGTCCGCGCCGCCACGCTCTCCGGCCGGCGCGCCCCCGTCGCGCCGCGCCCGGTGATCGAGCAGTCCTGGTCACGCATGCTGCGCAGCGGCGTCGACCCGGACCACGACTTCAGGTCCGGGCTGCTGACCCGCGAGGAGGTGCAGCGGCGCCGGGAGGACACCACGCTCAGACATGTCCTGCCGGTGCTGCGCGAGGGCCTGCTGTCGGTCGCGGACGTCGCCCACCACATCATGGTCGTCGCCGACGACGACGGCCGGGTGCTGTGGCGGGAGGGCAACTCCTCCGTGCTGCGCAAGGCCGACCACCTCGGCTTCGAACTCGGCGCCGACTGGCGGGAAAGCGTCGTCGGCACGAACGGCGTGGGGACCCCGGCGGTCGTGCGCCGGCCCGTGCAGGTCTTCGCCTCCGAGCACTTCCAGCGCTCGCAGACCTCCTGGACCTGCACCGGCGCCCCCATCACGGATCCCCGGGACGGCAGGCTGATCGGCGTGGTGGACATCAGCGGGCCGCTGGAGACCATGCATCCGGCGACGCTCGCCTGGGTCGACTCGGTGGCCAAGCTCGCCGAGGCCCGGCTGCGAGAGCTGCATCTGACCTCGCTTGAGCGGCTGCGTGCGGTGGCGGCGCCGGTGCTGGCGCGGCTGCCCGGCCGGGCGCTGGTGGTGGACCGCGACGGCTGGACGGCAGCGGTGTCCGGAATGCCGTACACGCACCGGATCGCGCTGCCCAAGTCGCTGTCGCCGGGCCGACGGTGGCTGCCGCCGCTGGGCCTGTGCTCGGTGGAGCCGCTGGCCGGCGGCTGGCTGCTGCGGGCCTCGGTGGAGCCGGTTCCGGCCGCGGCGACACGGATCGCGCTGGACCTGACCCAGCCGCGCCGCTGGTCGGTGACGGTGTCCGGCGGCGCCGGGTCCTGGAGCCACGAACTGAGTCCCCGGCATGCCGAGTTGCTGTACCTGCTGGCCCTGCACCGGGTCGGCCGCAGCGCCGCGGAGCTGGCCGAGGACGTGTTCGGGGACGCGGGGCGTACGGTGACAGTGCGCGCCGAGATGTCCCGGGTACGGCGCTACCTCGGGGCGTTCCTGGAGCATCGGCCGTACCGCTTCCGCGAGGACGCGGAGGTCGAGGTGCTGCTGCCGGACGACCCGCGCGATCTGCTGCCGCACTCGACGGCACCCGCGGTGGCCCGGGGGCGGATCTCGGCCGACGTGTCCTGAGTCAGGACGGCCCGCGGAGTACATCTTCCGCATATTTGCGGGGTCTTAGTCCGCAACCACGCTCAACTGCCGTAGCATCCCTGTACGGGCCGCCCCACCTGCTCCTTTGGTCAACGCACAGACCAATAGCCGCAGTTGGCCCGCCTCGGGAGGTTGTGATGAAGCACCGCGGCAGACATCGTCGACGCAAGCAGGGCCGCGCGGTGCGCGCGTTCCTCGCCGGAACCGCCCTCGCGCTCACCGCCGCCGCCACGATGATCAGCGCGTCACAGGCCACGGTCGGCGACAACCCCGGGGCGCTGGAGCCCCTCACCAGGGCGGCGGAGACCCGCGCACTCCGGCTGCAGGAGCAGTTGGTCCCGCAGGCCACCCTCGACGAACTCGCCTCCGGGATGGGCAGGCCGGTCGGTGTCAGTGCCGTCCTGGAGACCGCCGACCGGAGCCTGCGTACCGCGTCCGGCTGCACGGCCGACGAGCGCACGGCACTGCCGATCTCGCCGGCGGCCACCCGCGCGTACTGCTGGGACGCCGCCGACACCCGGACCTGGCGGGCGGGGGCGATCACCACCTCGGGCGACGCCGACGACGACGGCTGGTGGAACGACAACCGGGTGCTGCTCTCCGGCTGGAGCCAGGGCACCGCCGACCGCGGTCTCGCCCGGGTCGCCTTCGTCGACGCGAACGACCTGAGCCGCCTCAGGTACGCGTCGGCCCTCCTGGTCGTCCCGGTGGACGGCGGACGCGACTACCGCGCCCTGCCGTCCCGCCTGTCGGGGATGGTCTGGTACCAGGACAAGCTGCTGGTCACCGCGGGCGACGGCCTGTACGTGTACGACATGAACCGCGTCCAGCGCACCACGGTGGACAGCTCCGCGGTGGGCCGCGTCAAGGATGGCTGGTCGGCGCACGGCTACCGGTTCGTCCTGCCGGCCGTCGGCTCGTACCGGCTGACCGGCGGAAGCAGCGCTCCCGCGCTCGGCGGCATCTCCCTGGACCGGGCCACGGCGCCCGACAGCCTGGTCGCGAGCGAGCGGACCGCCGTCGACAGCGACCGGCACGCCCGTCTGTGGCGCTACGACTTCAGCAAGGACCCGGCCCGCGCCGGCCTGCTCTCCACCGACGCCACCGGATCCGCGTCCGCGGTCGAGGCGTACGAGACGGAGGCGTCCGGCATCGCGGGCGTCCTGTCCCGCCCTTCCGCCGGGACGGAGCGCTCCGACTGGTACGTCAGCCGCGCCCCGGGCTCCACGGACCGGCAGGGCAGCCTGTGGCGCCAGGACACCGACGGCGCCGAGGCGACCCGCTGCGGCTCGCAGGACGCGCCCCGCTGCTGGGGCGTCCGGGCCGGCCCGCTGTCGTACTGGGAGGCGACCGGGGAGGTCTGGTCCCAGTCAGGGCGGATGCTGTTCGCCGTGCCGCTGACGTCGATCGACCGAGCACTGGGGTAGCCGCCCGGCCAGGGGCGGCCCGCGTGGCCGCCGATCGACAGATCGGCCACTCGGGTGGTTCCCTGGCCGACATGCCCAACATCGCCGTGACCACCTGGTCCCTGGAACAGACCGCGCCCACCGACCTCCTCCCGGCCCAGACCCCGGAGGGCGACGTGAAGATCGTCCGCTCCGAGGTGCCCTCCCCCGAGTTCAGCCGCTTCCTGTACACCTCTGTGGGCGGCGACATCCTCTGGACCGACCAGCTCGGCTGGACGTACGCGCAATGGCAGGCACACCTGGAGCGCGCTGGAGTCGAGACCTGGGTGGCCTACGACCGCGGCACGCCCGCCGGCTACCTGGAGCTGAGCCCGCAGGACGACGGCGTCGTGGAGATCGAGCACTTCGGCCTGATCCCGGCCTTCCGCGGACGCCGCATCGGCGGGCACCTGCTGTCGTACGGCGCCGCCCGCGCCTGGGACCTCGCGGACCGCTGGCCGGGCCTCGCCCAGACGAAGCGGGTCTGGCTGCACACATGCAGCAAGGACGGCGAGCACGCCATGGCCAACTACCAGCGTCGTGGCTTCAAGCTCTTCGACACCAAGGTCGAGGAGGAGGCCGTGGTGGCCACGCCCGGTCCGTGGCCGGGCGCCTACCCCGGCTGAGCTGGGGAGGAAAGGCCCGATACAGGCCATGTGACCAACACCACCCTTGTCTCACTCTCCGGGACAAGGGTGTCCGCATCTTGGACGAAGCTGGACTCTGTCCAGATCGCCGTGACACGCTTCCGTCATGTCTGGAACTGGAATTGCCTTGGTGAGTCGGCGGCACGTCGACCTCGGCCGCATGTCCAGCGCCATCTGTCCGGCGCGCTGACAGCCCCGCAGCGCCCGACATCTCTCTCTTCTCGCTTCATTCCCGCGCAATGACGCGCACCTATACCCATGCGCCCGTATGCGCAGGTCAGAGCCGCATTCCGCCTGTCCCGAAGGACGTATCAACCATGGCCGCCACCCCGCAGAAACCTGCCGCCGCGACTCCCCGCCGCAAGGTGAGCCGTCACCGCGGTGAGGGTCAGTGGGCCGCGGGGCACCACACCCCGCTGAACGGCAACGAACAGTTCAAGAAGGACGACGACGGTCTCAATGTGCGGACACGCATTGAGACGATCTACTCCAAGCGGGGCTTCGACTCGATCGACCCCAACGACCTGCGCGGCCGGATGCGCTGGTGGGGCCTGTACACCCAGCGCAAGCCCGGGATCGACGGCGGCAAGACCGCGATCCTGGAGCCGGAGGAGCTGGACGACAAGTACTTCATGCTGCGGGTGCGGATCGACGGCGGACGCCTCACCACCCAGCAGCTGCGGGTGATCGGCGAGATCTCCGAGGAGTTCGCGCGCGGCAGCGCGGACATCACCGACCGGCAGAACATCCAGCTGCACTGGATCCGCATCGAGGACGTGCCGGAGATCTGGAACCGCCTGGAGGCGGTCGGGCTGTCCACCACGGAGGCCTGCGGCGACTGCCCGCGTGTCGTCATCGGCTCGCCGGTCGCCGGGATCGCCGAGGACGAGATCGTCGACGGCACCTGGGCGATCGACGAGATCCACGAGCGGTACATCGGCAGCAAGGAGTTCTCCAACCTGCCGCGCAAGTTCAAGACGGCGATCTCCGGCTCCCCGCTCCTGGACGTGGTCCACGAGATCAACGACATCGCCTTCGTCGGTGTCGAGCACCCCGAGCACGGCCCCGGCTTCGACCTGTGGGTAGGCGGCGGGCTGTCCACCAACCCGAAGCTCGGCGTCCGCCTCGGCGCCTGGGTGCCGCTGGACGAGGTGCCCGAGGTGTGGGCCGGCGTGGTGGGCATCTTCCGTGACTGGGGTTACCGGCGCCTGCGGACGCGCGCCCGCCTGAAGTTCCTCGTCGCCGACTGGGGCCCGGAGAAGTTCCGCCAGGTCCTGGAGGACGACTACCTGGGGCGCAAGCTCGTCGACGGTCCCGCGCCCGCCGACCCCGCGGGCCGCTGGCGCGACCACGTCGGTGTGCACCGGCAGAAGGACGGCCGCTACTACGTCGGTTTCGCGCCGCGCGTCGGCCGGGTCGACGGCGCCACGCTCACGAAGATCGCCGAGGTGGCCGAGGCGCACGGCTCGAACCGGGTCCGCACCACCGTCGAGCAGAAGATGATCGTCCTCGATGTCGAGGAGGCGCAGGTCGAGCCGCTGGTCGAGGCCCTGGAGGCGCTGGACCTGACGGCCAAGCCGTCCCCGTTCCGGCGCGGCACCATGGCCTGCACCGGCATCGAGTACTGCAAGCTCGCCATCGTCGAGACCAAGGCGCGCGGCTCCCAGCTGATCGACGAACTCGAACGCCGCATCCCGGAGTTCGACGAGCCGATCACCATCAACCTCAACGGCTGCCCGAACGCCTGCGCCCGTATCCAGGTGGCGGACATCGGTCTCAAGGGCCAGCTGGTCCTCAACGACCAGGGCGAGCAGGTCGAGGGCTACCAGGTGCACCTCGGTGGCGCGCTGGGCCTGGAGGCCGGCTTCGGCCGCAAGGTGCGTGGTCTGAAGGTCACCTCCGACGAGCTGCCCGACTACGTCGAGCGCGTGCTGAAGCGCTTCCAGGACGAGCGCGAGGACGGCGAGCGGTTCGCCGCCTGGGCCGCGCGCGCCTCCGAGGAGGCACTGTCGTGAGCGTCAGCGAACGACAGCGAAAGGAGGGGCCATGAGCGAGCGGGCCGCCCCCTTCTACTGCCCCTACTGCGGTGACGAGGACCTCCGTCCCAGCGAGCAGGGTCACGGCGCGTGGGAATGCGCGGCGTGCAACCGCGCATTCCAGTTGAAGTTCCTCGGGCTGCTCGCCCAGGGCCTTCAGCACAACGACGCAGGGGGAAAACGGATATGACGACGCTTCAGGAAGAGCGCACGACCGACGATCTGAAGGCGCTCGCCGAGCAGGCGGGCCGTGACCTGGAGGACGCCTCCGCGCTGGAGATCCTGCAGTGGGCGGTCGGCACCTTCGGCAAGCGCTTCTGCGTGACCTCGTCGATGGAGGACGCGGTGGTCGCCCACCTCGCCTCCCGCGCGATGCCCGGCGTGGACGTCGTCTTCCTCGACACCGGCTACCACTTCGAGGAGACCATCGGCACCCGCGACGCGGTCGAGGCCGTGATGGACGTCAACGTCATCACGCTCACCCCGCGCCAGACGGTCGCCGAGCAGGACGCCGAGTACGGTCCGAAGCTGCACGACCGCGACCCCGACCTGTGCTGCAAGCTGCGCAAGGTCGAGCCGCTGGAGCGGGGCCTGAAGGACTATGTGGCCTGGGCGACCGGCCTGCGCCGCGACGAGTCCCCGACCCGGGCGAACACCCCGGTCGTCGGCTGGGACGAGAAGCGCCAGAAGGTCAAGATCTCCCCGATCGCCCGCTGGACGCAGGACGACGTCGACGCCTACGTCACCGAGCACGGTGTCCTCACCAACCCGCTGCTGATGGACGGCTACGCCTCCGTCGGCTGCGCGCCCTGCACCCGCCGGGTCCTGCAGGGCGAGGACGCCCGGGCCGGCCGCTGGGCGGGCCGAGCCAAGACCGAGTGCGGACTGCACGGCTGACCCATGACCGAGTCCTCGGCGTTTCCCACGCCTTCTGCGAATTTGGAGAACCACGTGACGAGCGGAGCCACCGTCTGGCTCACGGGTCTGCCGAGCGCCGGCAAGACCACCATCGCCTACGAACTGGCCGGCCGGCTCCGCGAGGAGGGCCACCGCGTCGAGGTGCTCGACGGCGACGAGATCCGCGAGTTCATCTCGGCGGGCCTCGGCTTCAGCCGCGAGGACCGGCACACCAACGTGCAGCGCATCGGCTTCCTCGCCGAACTGCTCGCCCGTAACGGCGTGACGGCGCTCGTCCCGGTGATCGCGCCCTACGCCGACAGCCGTGACGCGGTACGCAAGCGCCACCAGGAGGGCGGGACGGCGTACCTCGAGGTGCACGTGGCCACTCCGGTCGAGGTGTGCTCCGTACGCGATGTGAAGGGGCTGTACGCCAAGCAGGCCGCGGGCGAGCTGACGGGGCTGACCGGGGTCGACGACCCGTACGAGGCGCCCGAGTCGCCCGATCTGCGGATCGAGTCGCAGAACCAGACCGTCCAGGAATCCGCGGGCGCGGTCCACGCGCTGCTCACCGAGAGGGGACTGGCATGACGACGACCGTTGCCACGGTCAAGGGAGGCGAGGACGGTACGGACTCCCCGTACGCCCTCTCCCACCTGGACGCGCTGGAATCCGAGGCCGTCCACATCTTCCGTGAGGTGGCGGGCGAGTTCGAGCGGCCGGTGATCCTGTTCTCCGGCGGCAAGGACTCCATCGTCATGCTGCACCTGGCGCTGAAGGCGTTCGCGCCGGCGCCGGTGCCGTTCACGCTGCTGCACGTCGACACGGGGCACAACTTCCCCGAGGTCATCGAGTACCGCGACCGTACGGTCGAGAAGCACAACCTGCGGCTGCACGTCGCGTCGGTGCAGGACTACATCGACCGGGGGGTACTCAAGGAGCGCCCGGACGGCACGCGCAACCCGCTGCAGACGGTGCCGCTGACGGAGAAGATCCAGAGCGAGAAGTTCGACGCGGTCTTCGGCGGCGGTCGGCGCGACGAGGAGAAGGCGCGGGCCAAGGAGCGCGTCTTCTCGCTGCGGGACGAGTTCTCGCAGTGGGACCCGCGCCGGCAGCGGCCCGAGCTGTGGAACCTGTACAACGGCCGGCACGCGCCCGGCGAGCACGTCCGCGTGTTCCCGCTGTCCAACTGGACCGAGCTGGACGTGTGGCAGTACATCGCCCGTGAGGGGATCGAGCTGCCGCAGATCTACTTCGCGCACGAGCGTGACGTGTTCGCCAGGGGCGGCATGTGGCTGACGGCGGGCGAGTGGGGCGGGCCCAAGGACGGCGAGACCGTCGAGAAGCGGCTCATCCGCTACCGGACCGTCGGCGACATGTCCTGCACGGGTGCCGTCGACTCCGACGCGGTGACCCTGGAACAGGTCATCGCCGAGATCGCCGCGTCCCGGCTCACCGAGCGCGGCGCCACCCGCGCCGACGACAAGCTCTCCGAGGCCGCGATGGAAGACCGCAAGCGCGAGGGGTACTTCTAAGCATGAGCACGATCACGACCGAGGAGCTCTCGGCCACCACACTGCTGCGGTTCGCCACCGCGGGCTCCGTCGACGACGGAAAGTCCACGCTCGTCGGCCGGCTGCTGCACGACTCCAAGTCGGTGCTCGCCGACCAGCTGGAGGCCGTCGAGCACGCCTCCCGCAACCGCGGCCAGGAGGCGCCCGACCTGGCGCTGCTGACGGACGGTCTGCGCGCCGAGCGCGAGCAGGGCATCACCATCGATGTGGCGTATCGCTACTTCGCGACCCCGCGCCGCCGGTTCATCCTGGCCGACACTCCGGGCCATGTGCAGTACACCCGCAACATGGTGACGGGCGCGTCGACGGCCGAGCTGACGGTGATCCTGGTCGACGCCCGCAACGGCGTGGTCGAGCAGACCCGCCGGCACGCGGCGATCGCGGCCCTGCTGCGGGTGCCGCACGTCGTGCTCGCCGTGAACAAGATGGACCTGGTCGACTACCAGGAGTCCGTCTTCGCCGCGATCGCCGAGGAGTTCACGGCGTACGCGCTGGAACTGGGTGTCCCGGAGATCACCGCGATCCCGATCTCGGCGCTGGCCGGCGACAACGTGGTGGACGCGTCGGCGAACATGGACTGGTACGGCGGCCCGACCTTCCTGGAGCACCTGGAGACGGTCCCGGTCACCCACGACCTGAGCCACTGCCACGCCCGGCTGCCCGTGCAGGTCGTGATCCGGCCGCAGACCGCGGAGCACCCGGACTACCGGGGTTACGCCGGTCAGATCGCCGCCGGTTCGTTCCGGGTCGGCGAGTCGGTGACCGTGCTGCCGTCGGGCCGTACGTCGAAGATCTCCGGCATCGACCTGCTGGGCGAGCCGGTCGACATCGCGTGGACCACGCAGTCGGTGACCCTCCTGCTGGAGGACGACATCGACATCTCGCGCGGCGACCTGATCGTGCCGACCAAGGACGCGCCGCCGACCACGCAGGACATCGAGGCCACCGTCTGCCATGTCGCCGACGCGCCGCTGACCGTCGGTCACCGGGTGCTGCTCAAGCACGGCACGCGCACGGTCAAGGCGATCGTGAAGGACATCCCGTCCCGGCTCACGCTGGACGACCTGTCCCTGCACCCGCACCCGGGGCAGCTCGTCGCCAACGACATCGGCCGGGTGAAGGTCCGTACCGCCGAGCCGCTGCCGGTCGACTCCTACGCCGACTCGCGCCGCACCGGATCGTTCATCCTGATCGACCCCAGCGACGGCACCACGCTCACCGCGGGCATGGTCGGCGAGTCGTTCGCCTCGCCGGAGCCGGTCAAGGACGAGGCCGAGGACGACGGGTGGGACTTCTGACATGAAGGCCCACGACGTGTACTCCACGTTCGCGAAGGAGGGCGGCCGCGTCGGCAGCGGCGTCCTCGGCAGCGGGCAGGGCGGAGTGGCGCGATGTGCGCGCTGACGTGCGCGCACCGTGTGTGCGCCGGTCCCCACAATCCCGCCGACTCCCCGGCCACGACCTGACACGGGCGTGACGCCGGGCCACCGAGAGGAACACCTCCCGTGCCTGCCACCCCCGCCCTGCGACGGACGTTCGCCGTCCTGGCCGCGCTGCCGCTGCTGGCCCTCGCGGCCTGCGGCTACGGCTCCCAGGCCAAGGAGAACACGGAGCACGCCATCGCCGGGGCGGCCAAGGTCGACGGCCTGGACTCGGTGCGGATCGGCTACTTCGGCAACCTCACGCACGCCACGGCACTGGTCGGGCGGCACGAGGGGCTGTTCCAGAAGGAGCTGGGCGGGACGACGGCGCAGTACGCCACGTTCAACGCCGGTCCCTCGGAGATCGAGGCGCTGAACTCCAAGTCCATCGACATCGGCTGGATCGGCCCCTCCCCCGCCATCAACGGCTACCTCAGGTCGGACGGCACGAATCTGCGGATCATCTCGGGTTCGGCCTCGGGCGGCGTGAAGCTCGTCGTCAACCCCGACAAGATCAAGTCCTTGAAGGACGTCAAGGGCAAGAGGATCGCCACGCCGCAGCTCGGCAACACCCAGGACGTGGCGTTCCTCGACTGGGTCGCCGAGCAGGGCTGGAAGGTCGACGCGCAGAGCGGCAAGGGCGACGTGTCCGTCGTCCGTACGGACAACAAGATCACGCCGGACGCCTACCGGTCGGGGTCGATCGACGGTGCGTGGGTGCCGGAGCCGACCGCGTCGAAGCTGGTCGCCGAGGGCGGGAAGGTGCTGCTGGACGAGGCCGACCTGTGGCCGGACAAGAAGTTCGTGATCACGAACGTCATCGTGCGGCAGGACTTCCTCAAGGAGCACCCCGAGGCCGTCGAGGCCGTACTGCGCGCCTCGGTGCGGACCAACCGGTGGATCGACGACAACCCGGAGAAGGCGAAGGCCGCGGCGAACGCGCAGCTGAAGTCCGACACCGGGAAGGCGCTGCCGACCGACGTGCTCGACCCGGCGTGGCAGTCCATCCAGGTCACCGACGACCCGCTCGCGGCCACGCTGAACACCGAGGCCCAGCACGCGTTCGAGGCGGGGCTGCTCCAGAAGCCGGACCTGACCGGCATCTACGACCTGACACCGCTGAACAGGGTCCTCAAGGCCGAGGGCGAACCCGAGTTCGACGACGCCGGGCTCGGCGTCGAGTAAGTCCCGTTTCCGGATTCCGAGTTCCCCAGGAGGTGACGACCATGGCTACCGCCCTCGCCAAGGCCGCCGACACGGATGCGTCCGTCGAGCACGCCGCGCGCATCGACCACGTCTCGAAGTCCTTCGCCGGCCCCGCCGGGCAGCAGCTCGTCCTGGACGACATCACGCTCGATGTCGCGCCCGGTGAGTTCGTCACCCTCCTCGG
>NZ_JBVHVE010000024.1:0-109617 GCF_055564995.1 Streptomyces sp. NPDC028907 | reverse complement strand
CCCCGGATCCCCCCCCCCCCCCACCCACCCACCAGATGGGGGGGTAGAGGGGCGTGAGCCGCTCCAAAGCACCCGACCCCCCGCGTCCCGACACCCAGAAGGGGACACCATGAAGCACATCCTCAGCCTGGAACGCGACGTCCAGGACAAGCCCATCCCCACCCAGCAAAACTGGCGCGAGCGCGAGCACACCGGCACCGCACGCGCCCAATGCAGCTGCGGCTTCGACACCGGCACCGTCCCCACCGCCGACGCCGCACGCCTCGGCCACGCGCACCTGAACGACCTCAGGACAGCCGGCACGACGGAGTAGACCGTGGCCGAACGCTCCGAACTCACCGAGTACGAGTACCGCAAGGTACGGGCCCGCATCCTCGCCGCCTCCGACGTCTGCATCATGTGCGGCCACGCCGCCGCCGACGCCGTCGACCACCTCGTCCCCGTCGCCCGCGGCGGCCCCCGCAAAGACCCCGGCAACCTCGCCCCGATCCACGGCGTCATCGGCTGCCCCACCTGCGGCCGCAAGTGCAACAACGACAAGGGCGACAAGCTCCTGTCCGAGGTCACGCGCTTGGTGACGTCCGTCGACTGGTACGCCGGACCATAAGGAGGAATACATGGCCGTCACACCCGATCAGGCCGCATCGATGGAGGCAGCAGGCCGGCACTCCCAGGCGCAGGCCAACGCCTTCAGCTGGATGACGCGCGCCGAGCTGGCCGAGACCGCAGCGGACAACGTCATGACGAACGAGCGCCATACCGAAGGCTGGCCACGCATCGCGAACGCCCACCGTGCTGAGGCAGACCGGGCCATGGCGTTCGCCCGCGCCTGGGCGCGCGTCGCCGCCGTCCTCGTGCCCCCACTGGAACCCGTCTGGTCCGACGTGGAGAGCATCGATGACTGACCCACGCACCGCCCGCCTCCGCCTGAACGAACCCGGCCTCGCCACCATCGAGATCGACGGCCATGACGTGAGCGACGCCGTCCGCGGCTTCACCCTCACCGGCGAGGTCGGCCACCGGCACCAGCTCACCCTGGACCTACTCATCGACACCGCGGTCGTCGAGGGCGACGTGCAGGCCCACATCCCCGCCGCCACCGCCGGTCTCCTCGTCGCCCTCGGCTGGACGCCACCGGACGACGGACAGCCCGTCGACCTCACCGCCCGGGAACGCCACGATGCCGTGATCAAGATCATCAGGCGTGAGGCCCGCCTGAACCCCGACTGGTTCCGCACCCTGCTGCGCCGCGAGGACCGCGTGCAGGGCGGCACGCAGTGGAGGTGAGCTGCGGCACTGGCGCTCCGAGTCGGGCGACCGCTTCGGCATCGAGATCATCGACCGATCGATCGCGCGATGAATGTGCAGGTCAAAGGACATTCGAGTCGATCAAATCGACCTGATCGAGATCGTTCCGGCTCCGAAGCCCTCGGATTTTTGGGGAAGATCATCTTCTCAACCCCGCGCCCAGCTTTCTTTTTTCTCTCCCCGGGCCGCCCAAGGGCCCGCCATGATCGCGGCCGGACGCCCGGCGTATAGGGGAGGCGATCATGGCGGCTCGCACCATCCAGATCGGCGAAGCCGGCGGACACGTCGCCGCGGCCGTCGCCAGACACCGCCAGCGCCACGGATGGGACCAGAGCCACCTGGCCGAGCTCGTCACCGCCGCCGGCCGCCCGATGAGCTCCTCCGTCCTCGGCAAGATCGAGTCGGCCGCGCGGCGCGTCGACGTCGACGACCTGGTCGCGCTCGCCGCCGCGCTCGGCGTACGGGTCTCCCTGCTGCTGCCCGGCGAGGACGAGGAGGCGCGCGACAAACCAGCGGACCCGTTCGAGGATGCCGCCGGGCCCGGCACGGTCACGGCGCGGGTAGTGGAGGACATCGAGTCGCTCGGCGACCTCGAGGACCTGGACGCCACGGCCCCGACGCTCGCCGCGGTGGCCGTACGTCTCGCCCGGGAGATCGACGCCCCGGCTTCCCTCGGCAACTCCCTGCACTCGATGTCCAAGGAGCTGCGCCAGGTCCTCGCCGAGTTGCGCTCCCTCGCGCCTGAGGAGCCGGACGATGACGACGACCTCGACGATCTGGCGTCCCCCGACTGAGTTCGTCGACCAGTGCCGCGAGCTGTACGGGCTGGAGTGCCCGCCGATGTGGGGCACGCCCCGCCGGCCGCAGTTCCCCACGCTCGGCGGCAAGGTCGCGAAGGTCATGGAGCGGCTCGGGTACAAGCCGATGCCGTGGCAGCGCTACGTGTGGGACGTCTCCCTCGAACTGAACCCGGCCACGATGATGCCCTGGTACAGGCACGTCGGTCTGTCGGTGCCTCGGCAGCAGGGCAAGACCCAAGGGCTCCTGGCGGTGAAGGTCCACCGCGCCCAGGCCTGGAAGCGGCAGCGGATCGTCTACGCCGCCCAGACCCGCAGCATGGCCAGGGAGCGGTGGGAAGACGAGTTCTGGGCGACGATCGAGGTCTCCCGGCTCGCGCGCCGCTTCGTCATCCGCAAGGCCAACGGCCACGAGGCGATCATCGCTCGGCAGACCCGATCGAAGATCGGCATCACCGCGAACACCGAGAAGGCGGGCCACGGTCCGCCGCTCGATCTCGGCGTCATGGACGAGTACTTCGCGCACGAGGATGACCGCCTCGAGCAGGCTTTCAGCCCGGCCATGCTGACCCGGCCCGCAGCGCAACTGTGGTGGGCCTCGGCGGGTGGCACCGAGAAGTCCGTCCCGCTGAACAAGAAGCGCAAGGCCGGCCGCGAGATGATCGAGCAGCTGTGGAAGACCGGAGTGTTCCCCCACGGCGCCTACTTCGAGTGGTACGCGCCGGACGACATGGACCGGGCGGACCCGGCTACCTGGCGGGCAACGCTGCCCGCGCTGGGGTTCACGGTCACCGAGGAAGTGATCCAGCACGAGCTGGACACGATGGAAGCCGGAGAGTTCGACCGCGCGTACCTCAACCGGACACGGAAGGCGTCACCGCCGCCGGACCCCAACATCCCCCGGAGCACCTGGCCCGGGCTCGCCGACAAAGCGGCGATGCCCGAGGGGGAGAAGGCCTTCGCGGTCGACGTCTCGCAGGACCGGTCCACCGCGTGGATCAGCATGGCGTCCCTGCGGGAGGACGGCCGCACGCACCTGGAAGTCGTCGACTGCCGCCCGGGCACGGACTGGGTGGTGCCGGCGCTCCAGCGGCTGAACACCGTGTGGCGTCCGGCCGCCATCGCGATCGGTTCGTCCGGCACACCGGCCGGCTCGCTCATCGATGACGTCGTCGCGGCCGGCATCACGGTGCCGGAGAAGAAGGACACCCCGCACCGCGGGCACCTGGTCGTCGCGCGGACGAACGACTTCGTCGAGGCCTGCGGGCAGATCGCGGACGCGATGCGGCAGGGCGGCATCGTGCACCGCGACCAGGCGCAGCTGACGGCCGCCGTGAACGGCGCGCGGACGCGACGGGTGGGGGATGCGTGGGCGCTGGACCGTACGGCGTCCCTCGCGGACGTCTCGCCGCTCGTCGGCGTGACGCTGGCGCGGTGGGCGCTGCTGACGCGCGGGCCGCTGGTGCAGGACGACTACGACCCCGTGGCCAACGTGTGGTGAGGAGCAGGGCATTGGGCAGGACACGACGCGCGCGGCTGGCTGAACGCTGGCGGGCCGCGCGTACGAAGCTGCGCGGACGGTCGTCCTCGGCGGCCGGCGCCGCGGCCGCGGCCGCGGGATTCAGCCTGCGCGCACTCCCGGGGGTGGCCGGCCCGCTCCTGGTCGCCTATGGCAGCTGGCTGGCCTGGGCGCCGCTCGGCTACCTGGTGCTCGGCGGATTCCTGCTGTGGGCGGATCGGAGGATGCCGTGAGCGTGTGGTGGTCCCGCCGCCGGGAGCCGAAGCGTGAGCAGCGCTCGCGCTGGCCCGAGGCCAGCCTCGAGCAGGCGATCTCCTCGCTGATGACCCGGTCCTACTCCGACGTGGATCTGTCCTCGGCGGAGTCCTCGCTGCAGTCGGTCGCGGTGTGGTCGGCCGTCGACCTGATCGCCTCGGTCGTCTCCGAACTCCCCCTGGACGTCTACCGGGACACCGGCGACGTGCCGGTGAAGCTCAGGACGCCGGGCTACATGGAGGACCCGGACGGCAGCGGGCAGGGGGCGGAGGATTGGACGTACCGGTCCGTGTACTCGTGGCTGATGCGCGGCAACGTTTACGGGGACATCCTCCAGCGGTCGAACGCCGGCTTCCTGCAGCAGGTCGACCTGTTCCACCCCGACCTGGTGAGCGGCTCCCTCGTCGAGGGCAAGCCCGTCTACCTGCACAACGGGCAGCACGTGCCGGACAGCCGGATCTACCACCGCCGCGTCAACCCGATCCCCGAGTACGTCGAGGGGCTGTCGCCGATCCAGATGCACGCCGGCACGATCGGCCTGTCGCTGACCGCCAGCAAGTTCGGGCTTCAGTGGTTCCAGGACGGCGCCCACCCAACAGCTCTCCTCGTCAACTCCGAGGCGACGATCGACGAGGGCCAGGCCCGCGGCGTGAAGGACCGGTTCCTTGCCACGCTGCGCGGCCGCCGTGAGCCGCTGGTCATGGGCAAGGGCTGGGACTACAAGCCGATCCAGCTCACCGCCGAGGAGTCCCAGTTCCTGGCGACGCAGGGCTACTCGGCCGCCGAGTGCGCGCGGATCTTCGGGCCCGGTATCGCCGAGATCCTCGGCTACGAGACCGGCGGCACGATGACGTACGCGAACATTCAGGACCGCGAACTGACGCTGCTCAAGTACTCGATCGGCCGGTGGATCCGCCGCATGGAACGGATCTGGTTCCAGTTCCTGCCGCGACCGCAGTACGCCCGCTACAACCGGGACGCGCTGCTGGAGACCAACACGATGCAGCGCTACCTCGCCCACGCCTCCGCCCTGAGCGCGCAGTGGAAGACCGTCAACGAGGTCCGCGAGAAGGAAGAGCTGGAGCCGGTCTCCTGGGGCGATACGCCGACGTCGCCGCCCGCCGCTGTCCCCGTCGACGACCCGGCCGCCCAAGACCCTGAGCCTGAGGAGTAGCCATGCCCGCGATCCGCGGTCTGCACCTGATCCGTGGCGGCGCCATGGCGCCCGCCCTCGCCCCACGTCCCCGGCTGCGCGCCGAGGGCGACGACACCGTGGCGGCCGACGGTGAGATGCCCGTCATGACCGTCGAGTTCTCCCGCTTCGACTCCTGGTACGAGATCGACTCCTGGTGGGAGGGCCGCTTCCTGGAGCGCACCAAGAAGGGCGCGTTCAAGCGGACCATCAAGAGCCAGGGTGCGGCCGGGGTGAAGGTCCTGTTCAACCACGGCCGGGACATGCAGATCCACCAGAAGGTCCTCGGTGTGGCGTCGATCCTGGAGGAGCGGGACACCTCGCCGTACATGGAGGTGCCGCTTCTGGACACGTCCTACAACCGCGACCTGGTCCCCGGCCTTGAGGCCGGCGCGTACGGGTCGTCGTTCATGTTCGAGGTGATCGGGGAGTCCTGGAACCGCGAGCCGGGCCAGGCCGACCACAACCCCGAGGGTCTGCCGGAGCGGACCATCACCGAGGTGAAGCTGTTCGAGGCCGGTCCCGTCACGTGGCCGGCCAACCCTGATGCCACCGCCGGGCTGCGGTCCGGGATGGACTGGCTGATGGCTGAGCTGGCCGAACGCGATGGCGACCAGTATCAGGAACTCGTACGATCGTTCGCAGCTTTCCGGGCACTGCACGGACTCGGCACCCCCTCCAAGGAGGGGCCCGCCGCTCCGCCGGTGCCCGAACCGCAGGCCCCGGCACCCGGCATCGAGCCGGCCCGCCACGCACGCGGACTCACCGCGGCGCAACGACAGCGCCGCCTGTCCCTGCTTGGTGTGAAGAGGTGAACCGGGATGCCCCCGAACAAGGAAGACGAGCCGAACGAGTACCAGCGGTCCGAGAACGTCGAGGCCGCTGAGGAGCGCATCGCCCAGATCCACGAGGAGATGGGCGTCATCGACAGCGAGGCGGCCGGCGACCAGCTGGACGACGACGCTCAGCGCTCGTGGGACGACCTCGAGGCGGAGCTGCGGTTCCGCGAGGGCGAGCACAAGGCGCTGATGCGGGCGGAGCGGCTGCGGCAGTCGCGCGAGCGGTGGAGCTCCACACGGTTCTCCCCGCAGGCGGACCCGTTCAGCGAGGACCCGCGGACCCTGAACGAGCGGGCCACGTACGACCGGTCGATGGCCGTCGTCGACTCCAGCGAGGGCGGCCGCCACCTGGAGCCGGGCCAGAAGGCGCGCGTTCAGAAGCTGCTGCGCACGAACACCGGCGACACCAACGGCCAGCTGATCGGCCAGATGCTGCTGGCCACGGAGAACCCGCACTACCGGTCCGCGTTCCAGAAGATCGCCGCGTCGACGGCTCCGGTGTTCACGCCGGAGGAGTCCCGCGCGATCGAGCAGGTCGCGCTGATCAAGCGTGCGATGAGCGTCGGATCCAACTCCGGTGGCGGTTTCGCGGTGCCGGTGCTGATCGACCCGACGATCATCCTCACCCAGCAGGGCAGCGAGAACGACATCCTGCGCCTGGCCCGGGTGGAGACGATCACGAACGACACCTGGAAGGGCCTGTCCACGGCTGGCGTGTCCTGGCAGTTCCAGGCCGAGGCGTCCGCGTCGACGGACAACTCGCCGACGATCGCGCAGCCCGAGGTGCCCACGCACCGTGCCGACGGCTTCATCCCGTTCTCGATCGAGATCGGTATGGACTGGCCGGGCTTCGCCGAGCAGATGTCCATGCTCCTGGCGGCCGGGTACGACGAGCTCCTCGCCGACAAGCTGACGCTGGGTTCCGGCTCGGACGAGCCGACCGGTCTGGTGACCGCGCTGGACGCGGTCACGAACCCAGCGAACATCGAGCTCGCCTCGGCGTCCGTCTTCCAGGCCTCGGACGTCTACGGCCTGTGGAACGCGCTGCCGCAGAAGTACCGGCGCCGGATGACGTCGGCGTGGCTGTCGTCGACCAGCGTGCAGAACACCATCCGTCAGCTCGGTACGACCGACCCGAACTTCACCGTGGACATCACCCAGGAGGCGATCCCGCGGCTGTTCGGGCGTGAGTACCCGATGAACGACTACATGGCCGACTTCGCGGCCGGCACCTCCACCGATCCGCTGCTCATCGTGGGCGACTTCCAGAACTACCTGGTCGCCCAGCGTGCGGGCATGCAGGTGGAGTTCCTGCCGATGCTGTTCGACGTCACGAACAACCGCCCGACCGGCCAGCGCGGCTGGTTCGCGTGGGCGCGTGTCGGCGCCGACGTCGTCAACGACAACGCCTTCCGTCTGCTCGTCGACCGCAGCGCCTGAGCCGCTCGGTCCCCACTCTCCGGGCCGTGGCGTACTCACGCTGCGCCGCGGCCCGGATCCCTTATCTCCAGCGTGAGAGGAGACCCCCATGAAGTACGCACTCGTGACCGGCAACGTCCGCTGGTCGCAGGGAACCACCCAGCTCAAGCGCGGCAAGTCCGCCGACGACGATCACCCCCTGGTCCTGGAGCGGCCGGACCTCTTCAGCGACGAGGCACCCGACGCCGAGCTTTCCTCCGCCCCCACCATCGAGCGGGCAACCGCAGTCCCGGGCGAGAAGCGCACCACCCCCCGCGCCAAGCCCACCGGCAAGACGGCCGGCGCCAGCAAGGCGGGCGGCACCGGTGCGAAGGGCAGCAGCAGTGACTGAGCCGACGCCCGCCCCGAGCGGTGACGGCCTGGTGCAGATGGCCTACCTGCACCCCCACACCGTCTCCCACAGCTTCCACGAGTCCGTGATGCGGCTGACCGTGTGGGACCAGATGCACGACGGCCGGCTCCTCGGCACCGGCGGCCCGTTCATGATGGCCTGCTCCACCGGCGGCCTGGTCGAAGCCCGCAACAAGGTCGTACGGCAGTGGCTCGACGACACCCCGCACGAGTGGCTGTGGTTCGTCGACACCGACATGGGCTTCGCCCCCGACACCGTCGACCGGCTCCTGGCCGCCGCCGACCCCGTCGAACGCCCCGTCATCGGCGCCCTTTGCTTCGGCGTGCAGGAAGTCTCCTACGACGGCATGGGCGGACGGCGCCTGCGCCCCGCCCCGACCATCTACATGCCCGCCCACGACGCCGAAGGCCGCGTCGGCTTCTCGACCCGCTGGCACTACCCGAAGAACACCGTCATGCAGGTCGCCGGCACCGGCGCCGCCTGCCTGCTCATCCACCGCACCGCCGCCGAGAAGATCCGCGCCGAGCACGGCGACATCTGGTTCGACCGGGTCAAGTACCCCGACGGCCGCTGGGTGTCCGAAGATCTGTCGTTCTGCTGGCGGCTGTCGACCCTGCAAATCCCCGTGTTCGTCCACAGCGGAGTCAAGACCACCCACCACAAGCAGTTCTGGTGCGGCGAGGACGACTACACCCCGCCCGCCGACGCACCCGTCCCCGCCCACGAGCCCGTCCCCGACGGGAGCCAGCCGCAGACGGCGGCCGCCCATGGATAGCCTCACCGCCATCGTGCCGTCCCGCGGCCGCCCCCACACCGTCGCCGAGCTCGCCGTAGCCTTCGCCCACACCTGCACCGAGCGGACCTGGCTGCTCTTCGCCGTCGACGAGGACGATCCGCACTACCAGGCGTACCGGGACGCCGTCAGCGAGGCCTCCGCCGGAGGCCTGCGCGTGCAACTCGTCGCCCAGCCAAGCGGATCCATGGTGACGGCCCTCAACCACGCGGCCCGATGCCTGCTCGCCGCCCCCGGGCCAGCCGTGCCAGATGCCATCGGGTTCATGGGCGACGACCACCGGCCCCGCACCCAAGGGTGGGACCGTGCCTACCTCGACGCCCTCACCTCGCTGCCCGGCATCGTCTACGGCAACGACCTCCTCCAGGGCGCCAACCTGCCCACCCAGTGCGCCATATCGGCCCGCGTGGTACGCGCCCTCGGGCACATCATGGCGCCCCCGGAGCTCACGCACCTGTACGTCGACAACTACTGGCGCGACCTCGGCCGCGCCACCGGCTGCCTGACGTACCTGCCCGACGTCGTCGTCGAGCACGTCCACCCGATCGCCGGGAAGACGGAGTGGGACGACGGCCACCGCCGCGTCAACCGGCCCGAGCTGTACGACCGCGACCGCGCCGCGTACGCCGCCTACTGGGCTGAGCACCAGGAGCGCGACATCCTCGCTGTCCGTCAGTCCGTCGCGGGAGTCGTCTCGTGACCCGCAAGCGGCTGCGGCCGGCGTACAGCGACGCCGAGCTGCGGCAGCTGTACCGCACCCCGCACGACCACCGGCGCTGGCCCGATCACCACCTGCGTGTCAGCGTCACCACGCAGGTCGCCCGGTGGATGGCGCGCAACGGTGTGGCCTCGGCCGCGGACCTCTCGTGCGGGAACGGGGCGATCCTCAACGAGGTGCCGGCACGGCGCAAGCTGGCCGGTGACTTCGCGCCGGGCCACGAGTTCGAAGGACCGATCGGGAAGACGCTCGCCGAGCTCCCGCACGACGTCGACCTGTTCATCTGCGCCGAGACTCTCGAGCACGTCGACGACCCGGACGCCGTCCTCGCCGGGATCCGCGGCCGCGCCCGGCAACTGGTGCTGTCCACGCCGGTCGACGCGTGGGAGGACACCAACCCGGAGCATTACTGGGCCTGGTCCCGCGAGGACGTCGAGGAGATGCTCACCGCCGCCGGGTGGAACCTGCACGTCTACACCGCCGTCGACTTCCGGCCCTCGGGCCTGCCGTACTGCTTCGGTATCTGGGGGGTGCGATGAAGACCGCTCTCGTCACCGGCTCGTGGGGGTTCGTCGGCCGGCACATGACACAGGCCCTGCGCGAGCGCGGCTGGGACGTGGTCGGCTGCGACATCGCCAACCCGGACCATCCGATCAACTGCCTCGACGTCTTCCGGCACGGCGACCGCGTGTTCGACCTGGTCGTGCACGCGGCCGCCCGGGCCCCGCACAGGGCAGCGATCGACGGCCGCCCGGCCACGATGGCGTACAACCTGCAGTTGGACTCGGCGATGTTCGAGTGGGCGCTGCACACCGGGCAGCGGCGCGTGCTGTACCTGTCCAGCTCGGCCGCGTACCCGACCGATCTGCAGCAGGACTTCGCGCTGGCTCGGCCGCTGTGCGAAGAGGACATCAGCTTCGGCCGGTACACCGTCGGCATGCCTGATGCCGGGTACGGGTGGACGAAGCTGACGGGGGAGCAGATGGCGGCCGCGGCCGCCGCCGAGGGCCTGGCCGTGCACGTCGTACGCCCGTTCTCCGGCTATGGCGAGGACCAGGGCGAGTCCTTCCCCTTCGGCGCGTTCCTGGGCCGGGCACGGCGCCGTGAAGACCCGTTCACGATCTGGGGCAGCGGCGACCAGGTCCGCGACTGGATCCACATCGACGACGTCGTCGCCGGCGCCCTGGCCGTCGTCGACGCGGACGTCCGCGCCCCGGTCAACCTGTGCACCGGGCGCGGGGCGTCGATGAAGGAACTCTCCAACTTGATCGTCGCCGAGAGCGGCTATCAGCCCTGGGTGGCGTACGAGCCGAAGGCTCCGACGGGTGTGGCGTACCGGGTAGGAGACCCGGCCCGGTTCTTCGAGATCTACCGGCCGCGTGTCTCCCTTGAGGAGGGCGTGGCCCGGGCGGTGCGATCGGCGGTGGCGACATGATCACGGCAGCGGCCGGTGACGACGTCGCCCTCGTCTTCGAGGCCGGCGCCGTCCTCACGAGTCCGATGGTGACGATCGCCCCCACGGCCGGGGGCGCCGCGGTGGTCGGGCCCACGGCGGACGGCCTGGGCGTGGACGGCACCACCTACACGTACGTGTGGCAGGTGTCGTCCTCGCAGGCGCAGGCCTCCTACACCGCGACGCTCGAGGGGACGTCGGGCGGTGAGCCGGTCGAGGTCGAGATCGAGGTGTACGTCACCTCGCTGCCGGTGTACGCGACGCTCGCTCAGCTGAAGAGCATGATCACGGTCACTGACTCCGACCGCGACAGCATGCTCGTCGAGAAGATCGCGGCCGCGTCACGCAGCATCGACAACACCTGTGGCGCGCCCCGTCGCTTCTACCTCGACGCCACGGCGTCGGCCCGGGTCATCAACCCGACTCGGAGGCTGGTGCAGGACGAGGACGGCTGGCACCTGCTCGTCCCCGACATCGGCGACGTCGACGGCCTGGTCGTCGAGGTCGGCCGCACCGGCGCGTGGACAGACGTCACCGCCCAGGTCGAGGCCGAGCCCCTCGACGCCCTCGGCGAGCTGAAGCCGGTGACGTCTTTGCTGAGGGTCGGCGGGGCGTGGCCGGCCGGGGCGGGCAGGCGGGTGCGCGTGACGGCCCGCTGGGGGTGGCCGGCCGTCCCGGACGGCGTGGCCGAGGCGACGCGGATCCTGGCCGCCCGTCTCTTCAAGCGGAAGGACAGCCCCGAGGGCGTACTCGGCTCCTCGGAGTGGGGCGTGATCCGTCTGTCCCGCACGGACCCGGACGTGTACGAGCTGATCAAGAGCTACATCCTTCCGGGCCTGGCGTAGAAGAGGGGGCAGCGCAGTGCAGATCTCGACGGTTCGCACGAAGATCGCCGAGGCGGCCTCGGTGGTGGTCATGCCGACAGGGGCGAAGTCGCTGACGTGCACCGGCTACGTGCCGGACTCGGTGACCGAACCGCACTTCTTCGTCGGTGAGGTGGAGGTCACCTTCGACAAGGCGTACGGACGGCAGCTGGACGTACTGGAGTTCACCTGCCGAGTCCTGGTCGGGCGGGCGGACGACAGGAGTTCGCAGCAGATCCTCGACGCTCTGCTGTCCGGATCCGGCCCCTCGTCGCTGAAGGCCGCGATCGAGGCCGCACGCGGCGCCCCTGGTGAACACGCCCTCGACGGTGCAGCCGACGACCTGCACCTCATGCGGGTGCAGGGCTACCGCTGGTACGAGCACGCCGGCACTCAGTACGTGGGAGCCGAGTTGATCATCAAAGTCATCGGGAGCGGCTGATGTCCAAGACAGTCCTGCTGGATGCTCGCCTGTTCGCCGGCGGCGCCGATCTGTCCGGCAACTCCAACAAGATCGAGATCACGTCGGAGATCGAGGAGAAGAACGCCACCAACTACCGCTCCGACGGCTGGAAGGAGGTCCGCGGCGGCCTCGCCTCGGCGGAGATGGCCGGGGAAGGGCAGTGGGAGGCCGGCGACTCCGGCATGGTCGACGACTCCTCGTGGGCGCAGCTCGGCGGCAACACCGCCTGGTCCGCGTCGCCGGCGGATGCTGTGGTCGGAGACCTGGCCTACTTCATGAAGGCGATGCGCGCGGACTACGCCCTCGGCGACGCCGTCGGTGAAATCGCCCCCTGGTCGGGCACAGCGAAGAGCAGCTGGCCGCTGGTGCGCGGTGTGTTCGCCCACCCGCCCGGCACCGCGCGGACGTCGACCGGTGACGGCACCGCGCAGCAGCTCGGCGCCCTCACAGCGGGGCAGCGGCTGTACGCGGCCGTGCACGTGCTGAGTGTGTCGGGGACGAGCACCCCGACGATCACCGTCGAGATCGAGTCCGATTCACAGGAGGACTTCGGCGGCACGCCTGAGACGCGGCTGTCGTTCGACGCGGCGACCGCGCGCGGCGGGCAGATCCTGCGCACGGACGGCACCGCTCACGCCGACACCTGGTACCGGCCCACCTGGACGGTGTCCGGCACCAATCCGTCGTTCCTGTTCGTCGTGGCGTTCGGCATCCGCTGACGCCCCAGCCTTACCCGAGGGAGACCCCCGATGGCTTTCATGGTGCTGCTCGCCGCGCATCTGACCCTGAACTCCAACGACCTGTCCGAGTACGCCCGCAAGATCGAGCTCACCGTCGAGGTCGAGGAGAAGGACGTCACGAACTACGCCAGCCTCGGCTGGAAGGAACTCCTCGGCGGTCTGAAGTCCGGTGAGCTGGGCCTGGAGTTCCTCCAGGACACCGCCGCCACCGAACTCGACTCGATCATGTGGTCGCTCCTCGGCCAGGTCGTTCCCTTCACAGCGAAGCTCGACAACTCCACCACGACCACATCGAACCCGGCCTACTCCGGCAGCGTGCTGATCAAGGGCTGGAACCCCATCGAAGGCTCAGTGGGTGACGAGGCCTCGGTCAGCGTCACCTATCCGACGTCCGGCGCCGTCACCCGCACGACCGCGTGATGGCCGACACCCCGCGCACCATCCGCGTGCACGTCGACCTGCGGGGCACGGATGCCGACTTCCTTGCGCTCCTACGGCGCCAGGTACGGCAGGAGAGCCGCAGCAGCGCTCAGGCCCGAAGCGTTCTAGCCCTGCCCCCCGGCTGGGCGGCCTATTGCTCTCTGGAGGGCTGCCCGCACCACCCCGGCCTGCTGCGCCGATGGTGGCACAGGCTGCGCCTAAGGAGGGGCCGTGGCTGACGGGCCGCCGTTCGCCCTGGGGGTGGAGACTCACGAGGGCCTGGCCGCCCTCGTGCGGGCGATCCGCGCCGAGGAGGACGGCAAGGATCTCCGTAAGGAGCTCGCGAAGAACCTGCGCGCGGCCCTGCGGCCCGGTGCCGCTGAGGCCAAGAGCGGCATCATGGCGATGTCCTCCGCCGGGCTGCGCACCGCACCGGCCCTCAGGTCGTCGATCGCCCGGAAGATCCGGCCTGAGGTGAAGCTGGGCGGCCGTTGGTCCGGTGCCCGGGTGAAGGCCTTCAAGACCCGCAACGTCCGCAACTTCCCCAACGCGCCGAAGCGCACCAACCGGGCGAGTGGCTGGCGGCATCCGGTGTTCGGCAACCGCGAAGTGTGGGTCGACCAGACAGGAAAGATCGACTGGTTCGACGACTCGTTCCAGGGCCGCGAGGGCGAGTACCTGGCGGCCGTCAACGAGGCGATGGAGAACATGGCCCGGCGCATCGCGTCGAGGGCCGGATAGAGAGCGAGAGACCGTGTTCCTGGTCTACAAGCCCGAGGGCAGCCAAGAGCCGACCCGGTGGCGCTACAACCCGCGCAAGATGATGAGCGCGGAGCGGGAGAACATCGAGCGGCTCACCGGCCGCAACTGGTCGGAGTTCACCAAGGAGGTCGTCGCCGGCAGCAGCCTGTGCCGGCGCGCGCTGCTCTTCACGTTCCTCAAGCGTGATCACCCGTCGGCCGTGAAGTTCGACGACGTCGATTTCGCCTGGGACGAGCTGAGCCTGGAGTACTCCAAGGGCGAGCTGATCCAGCTCCGCCAGGCGGCCGCCGACGCCGCCTCCGGCGAGCAGCGCGCGGCGATCCTGGCCAAGCTGGACGAGCAGATCGCCGAGGCCGTCGAGGACCCCGACGACGAGGGAAAAGCGAGTCTGCCCGTCGCCGAGTGAGGCGCCTCGGGGACGCGGCACACCTGCTCGGCATCAAGGCCAGGGACTGGGACACGTTCACCGTCGAGGAGACGGACGCCTACCTCAACTGGCTGGACGCGTACCAGGAAGCGCAAGAGAAGGCGCGCGCAGAACTGAAGAGTGCGGGGCGCTGACCCCCTGACCGTAGGGGGTGTGGTGTGAGCGATACGTCACTGGTGTTCAACCTCGTCGCGAGGGACAACACCGAGCAGGGGCTGTCTTCCGCGCAGCAGAACTTCGAGACTGCCGCGGCCGGCATCGGTGCTGGCGCCGCCGCGGCGCTTGGCGCCGGTATCGCCGCCCACCTGGACATGGAGGCAGCCAACGCCAAGCTCGCCGCTCAGCTCGGCGTCGGGCCGCAGGAGGCCGCCGAACTGGCAGAGATCTCGGCACGGGTCTACTCGAACGCGTGGGGCGACAGCGTCGAGACCGTCAATCAAGCGATCAAGGGGGTCTACGACAACATCGGTGACGTCAGCCAGGTTGAGGGCGGCCTGGAAGGGGTCACCACCAAGGCCCTCGCTCTCTCCGAGACGTTCGACCAGGAGGTCGGCCCGACCACCGCGGCGGTGGGCCAGCTCATCCGCACCGGACTGGCCAAGGACGCGACCGAAGCGTTCGACATCCTCACCCGTGGTTTCCAGACCTCGGCCAACAAGGCCGACGACTTTCTGGAGACCATCAACGAGTACTCGGTTCAGTTCAAACGGGTCGGTCTGGACGGTGCGACGGCTGTCGGCCTGATCGACCAGGCCATCGACGCCGGCGCCCGTGACTCCGACCAGGTCGCCGACGCCCTCGGCCAGTTCGGCGAGCTGGCCCTGGCCCAGAGCCAAGGCGTGCAGGACGCCTTCAAGTCCATCGGGGTCGACTCCGACATGGTCGCGGCCAAGCTCCAGAAGGGCGGCAAGTCGGGGCAGGAGGCCCTCCAGCTGACCCTGGACGCACTGCGCGGCACGAAGGACGAGACCGTACGGCTGAACGCGGCCACCGCCCTGTTCGGCGACCCGGGCACCGTCATGGGCGACGCGCTGCTCGCCCTCGATCCGGCCGCCGCGGCCGCCTCCTCGGGCATGGACAAGGCGACCGGGTCGACGGACAAGCTCGTCGACACCGTCGGCGGCAGCGCGTCGGCGTCGCTGGAGGAGTTCAAACGCAAGGCCCTGACCAAGCTGGCCGAAGTGTCCGGCGGCTTCGTCCAGTTCGCCATGGACAACCAAGGCGTCTTCGAACCGCTCACCTACACCCTGATGGGCCTGGCCGCCACGGTCCTCATCGTCAAGGGCGCGATGATGACCTACTCGGCGATCTCCGCCGTCGTGGCCGGCGCCAACGCCATCATCTCCGCCTCCGCCTGGGGCGTGATCGGTAACTGGATGCGCATGATGGGCATCGGCCTCATGGCCTACCTGCGCATCGCCGCCGGCGCCGTGACGTCAGCGCTCACCACCGCGGCGGCCTGGACCGGTTCGGCCCTGGTGTCCATCGGGACCTGGATCGCCGCAGTCGTCCGCGCCGCCCTCGTATCCACCGCCCAGTTCCTCCTCATGGCGGTCAAGGCCGTCGCCTGGGCCGCGGTGATGGCCGCTCAGTGGCTGATCGCGATGGGCCCGGTCGGGTGGGTCATCGCCGTCATCGTCGGCCTGGTCGCGCTGATCATCGCGAACTGGGACACCGTCAAACGGTGGACCGGCCAGATCTGGAACTGGGTGTGGCAGAAGGTGCAGGGAGCCGCCAGGTCGATCCTGGAAGGGGTCGGCTGGCTGTCGGCGATCCCCGGCAGGGTCGGCCGCTGGTTCGGCAACATGAAGGACGCAGCGGTCAGAAAGGCCCTGTCCCTCGTCACCTGGATGAACGGCCTTCCCGGCCGGATCTCCAGAGGCATCGGCGGGCTGGGCAGCCTGCTGTGGGACAAGGGCCAGGACGTGATCCGCGGCCTGTGGAACGGCATCAAGTCCATGGGCAGCTGGCTGTACAACCAGCTGATCGGCTTCGCGAAGAACATGATCCCGGGACCCATCGCGGACGCCCTCGGCATCGGCAGCCCCTCGAAGGTCATGGCCAACGTCGTCGGGCGCTGGCTGCCACCCGGCATCCTCCAGGGCGCCCAAGACGCGGCGCCCGCCATGAACCGGGGCCTGGGCAAGCTGATCGACCCCGAGGTGGCCCGCCCCACCACACCGCTGACCACCGGCATGGCCCCGTCCATGGGAGCCGCCACCGCCGGCGGCGCTGTCCTGGTCCGCTTCGAACTCTCCGGCGCCGAGGACGACTTCCACCGCTTCATGCGCAAGCTCACCCGCGTCAAAGGCCGCGGCAACGTACAGACCGCCTTCGGGCAGTAAGGAGGGCCCGCGCCGTGGCGTTTCCCGACACCCCGCTCGACGTCCTCGTCGAACTGATGATCTCCGGCGCGTGGGTCGACATCACCGCGGACGTGTACGCGGCCGAGAAGATCGTCATCACCCGCGGCCGCGCCGACGAGGGCGCACGCGTGGACCCGGGCAAGTGCACGCTGACCCTGAACAACCGGCTCGGCAAGTACTCGCCGCGCAACCCCCTGTCGGACTACTTCGAGCTGATCGGCCGCAACACACCGATCCGGGTGTCGGTGCCCGGCACCGACACCCGTCTCGAACTGGACGGTGACGCGGCGAACAACGCCTCCACCCCCGACCATGCCGACCTCGACATCACCGGCGACCTCGACATCCGGTGGGAGGGTGAGGCCGACTGGTACGCGCCCGGCTCGCAGATCCTCATCGGCAAGTGGGGGGAGTCGGGGGTGCGCTCCTACAATCTGCGGCTGCAGGACGGGAGCCTCTACCTGCACTTCAGCACGGACGGGACTGTCGGATTGTGGGGGTTCAGGCCGCTGCCGCAGCTGCCACGTCATGCCGCTGTCCGTGGAACCCTGGACGCTGACAACGGCGCCGGCGGCTGGACTATCCGCCTGTACTGGGCCGAAACTCTCGCTGGCCCGTGGGAGCAGATCGGTGAGGACCTCGTCACCACCGGCGGCACGGCAACGATCTTCAGCGGCACTGGAGCGTTGTCCATCGCTCCGGAGCAGCTGGACTCCAGCCCGCCGCGCAGCCCGGTGGCCGGCCGCGTCTACGCCGCCGAAGTCCGCAGTGGCATCGATGGCACCGTCGTGGCGGCACCCGACTTCAGCGCGCAGAGCGCAGGCACCACCAGCTTCGCCGACTCGGCCGGCCGTACGTGGACGCTGGCCGGGACCGCGGAGATCACCGACCGCAACGTCCGCTTCATCGGCGAGGTGTCCAGCTGGCCGTCGCGCTGGGACGTGTCCGGCAACGACGTCCGCGTGCCCATCGAAGCCGCGGGCATCCTGCGCCGTCTCGGGCAGGGCGCGAAGGCATTGGAGTCCACGCTGCGCCGGCGCATCCCCTCGTTCGGGCCATTGGCGTACTGGCCCATGGAGGACGGCGCCGCCGCCACGCAGGCGTACTCGCCCCTCGACGGCGTTGCCCCGCTGTCCCTCACCCGGGTCAACTGGGCCAGCGCCAGCAGCCTCGCCAGCAGCAACCCACTGCCGGTGCTGGCGTCCAGCGGCAGCAACCTACCGGTGATGCTCGGCCGCGTACCCGCCCCGTCGACGGCACTCACCGGCTGGCACGTGCAGTGGGTGTACCGCATCGACAACGGCCCGGCGACGCGGCGTACGTTCATGCGGATCCGTGCCGCCGGCGGCACGGTCGCCGAGTGGCTGATCCAGTCCGGTACCGACGGCAGCAACCTGATCGGCCTCGACATCGAGGGTGCAACCGTCGTCACCCACAGCATCGGCACCGGCACCGACCTGTTCGGACAGTGGGTGCGCGCGTCCTTCGCCGTCACCCAGTCCGGCAGCAACGTCCTTTACAGCATCACCTGGACCGACGTCGGAGGCGACGCCGGCACGTTCGACGACTCCCTGACGGGCACCATCGGCCGCCCTACGGCCGTGTCCTCGCCGCCTGACGGCTACTCCTCGGACCTGGACGGGATGGCCATCGGCCACGTCTCCGTGTGGCCCAACGACCTCACCGACGCCTACCTCGGGGCGATCGACGCGTGGACCGGGGAAACCGCCGGGGCACGCATGAGCCGCCTGGCGGACGAGGAGGGCCTCCCCCTCCTGCAGCAGAGCCTGCCCAGCCGGCAGACCCAGGTCGGCCCTCAGCTCCCGGACACGCTGCTCGCCCTGCTGGAGGAGGCCGCCACCGCCGACGGAGGCGTCCTCTACGAGCGGCGCGACACGGTCGGCCTGACCTACCGTGACCGGACCTCCCTGTACAACCAGACGGTTTCCGTCGAACTGGACTACACCGAACCGGGGCACGTCGCGCCACCCCTCGAACCCGTCGACGACGACCAGAAGGTCCGCAACGATGTCACGGTCACCAGGGAGGGCGGGGCCTCCGGGCGCGCCGTCCTCGAGGAAGGGCCGCTGTCGGTTCAGGCGCCCCCGGACGGTGTCGGCCGGTACGACGAGTCCGTCACCCTGTCGCTACACGAGGACGCGCAGGCCGAGCCGATCGCCTACTGGCGTCTGCACCTGGGCACCGTCGACGAGGCCCGTTACCCGGTCCTCAACATCAATCTGGCCGCCGCCCCGAGCCTCGCCGACACGGTCACCGGGCTGGACAGCGGCGACCGGCTCCAGATCGCCAACCCGCCCGCATGGCTGCCGCCCGGCCCGATCGACCTGCTCGTCCAGGGCTACACCGAGGTGATCGGGCACCCCAACGACTGGGACTTCCAGTTCAACTGCACCCCGGCCAGCCCCTGGACAGTGGGCGTGGTCGGCGACAGCGAACGCGGCCGCGTCGACGCCAACCCGTCTGGCTCCACCCTCGCCGTCGCCACCGATGCCGACGACACCCTGATCGTCGTACACACAGCCGCCCGTGGGCAGATGGGGCCTGCCCCGTGGATCACCTCGGCGGGGCCGTCACCGACCTACCCGGCCGAGTTCCCGTACGACATCCGGTTCGGCGGGGAGACAGCCCGCGTCATCGCGAACGCGCCGGCGGTCTGGGACACCTTCAACCGGGCGGAGGCCCACGGGGCCGTCCTGAACAGCAACCCCACGTTCGAGGAGGACTTGGACGGCTGGACGGGCAGCGGCGCCACCCTCGAACGTGTCGCGACGCCTGAGCTGGCGTCCGCGCCGTTCAGCGGGCAGTGGTCCATGCAGATCACCCCGGACGGTGTCGCCGAGTTCCCCAACGCGGGCTCGGACATGATCGCGGTCACGGCAGGCTCGCAGTACAACCTGTCCGGGTGGCTGCTGTGCGCCACCAGCCGGAACGTGGCGCTGAACATCAACTGGTTCGACGCCGACAGCGGCTACCTGTCCACCAGCAGCAACGACCAGGCCGTCACGGCGGACACCTGGACGCATTTCACGCTGACCGCGACGGCGCCGGTGGGGGCCGCTTTCGCCAACCTCGCCCCGACGGTGCCCGACTTCCCACCGGCCACGGACGTGACCTACGCCGACCAGGTGGAGTTCTCCGCGGTCGTGGCCAACACCTGGGGCCGCTCCGACGGCCCGTCCACCTGGGCGGAAACCGGCGGGCTCGCTTCGGACCGGAGCCTTAACGGCACCGCCGGCGTCATCACGCTGGCGGCGAACCCGGCCACCATCCGCTTCCAGCGCCTGGTGGCCGGCCTCACCGACACCGAGGTCCTCGTCCGCATGAGCGTCGGCCAGGTCGCCACCGGCAACGCGCTGCTGCCGTCGGTCCTGCTGCGCTACGTGGACACCGGGAACTTCTACCGGGCCCGCGTCCACTTCGGCCTGAGCGGCGCCATGTCCGCCTCCATCACCCGCGACACCACCGCCGTCGGCTCCACGGCCACGCTGCCCTACACCTACGCCGCGGGCGACTGGTTCTGGGTGCGCGTCCGGCTCACGGGCCAGCGCGTCCAGCTGCGGGTGTGGCCGGACGGGCAACTCGAGCCCGCGGTGTGGCACAAGGACGAGACGATCACCGGCAGCACCATCGCCTCCGGGCAAGTCGGCGTCACCGGCAGTGCGTTCGACACCAACACCAACGTCAACCCGCAGCTCAGGTACGACGACTTCACGGTCATCACCCCGCAGCTGATGACCGTGCAGCGGTCGCTGAACGGCGTCGTCAAGGCCCACGCGGTCGGCGCCGAGGTACGTGTGGCCACCCCGGCTGTCGTGGCCCTGTAGAGGAAGGAGGGCATCCCATGGCGTTCGAGGTCTGGCAGCCCGGCATGATCGCGACGGAAGAGCGGCTGGCGTCGATCTCCCCGACTTGGCAGGACTGGACACCCGTGTGGACCACATCCACCGGGGCCAACACACCGAGCTTCGGGAACGCGACGATCACCGCCCGCTACGCCGTCGCCGCCCGAACCGTGTTCTGGCGTCTGGAGATCGCATTCGGGTCGACGACGAATTTCGGCGGAGGCGGGGGGTCCGACAACTGGCGGTTCAGCGCGCCGGTGACCGCGGCCGCCACCCAGCTCATCGCCGGGTTCGGGGAGGGCCAAGACACCAGCGCGACGCTGCGCGTACCCCTGCGGCCACGCCTGACGACCACCACCACCATCGAAATCGAAACCAGCGGCGGAGCAACAGACGGCGCAGCAACATCCGTCGGCCTGATCGACTCCGCCACCCCCTTCACGTGGGCCAACGGCGACTTCATCCGCGCCTTCGGCACCTACGAAGCCGCAGCCTGATCCCCGTCTCTTCCGCCCCGCGCCACCCGGCCGGGGCTTCTGCATGTCTGGAGGCCCATATGGCTGAACCAATGAGCGCCACGACGCTCCTGGCCGCGCTCAAGGCCGAGGGCCTGGACGTCGTCGAGGTCGGGCACTGGCGTACGCACAACCGCAACCACAAGGGGCCGTGGGGGCCCGTTCACGGGGCGATGTTCCATCACACGGTCACCAAGGGGGCGGCCCGTACGGTGGCGATCTGCCGCGACGGCTACTCGGGTCTGCCCGGGCCGCTGTGCCACGGCGTCATCACCAAGGACGGCCGCGTGCACCTGGTCGGCTACGGCCGCGCGAACCACGCCGGCCTGGGCGACGACGACGTCCTGCGCGCGGTCATCGCGGAAACGTCTCTGCCGCCCGACAACGAGGCCAGCACGGACGGCAACCGGCACTTCTACGGCTTCGAGTGCGAGAACCTCGGCGACGGCAAGGACCCGTGGCCCGCCGCGCAGCTGGAGGCGATTGAGAGGGTGGCGGCCGCGGTGTGCCGGCATCACGGCTGGACGGCCGCGTCGGTGATCCGGCATCTGGACTGGCAGCCGGGCAAGGTCGACCCGCGTGGCATCGACTGGACGGCTATGCGTACGCGGATCGCCAGGCGGCTCGGCGTCAAGCCGCCGAAGGCGACGCCGGCGCCGTCGACGCCGAGTGTGGATCTGTCGCGGCTGGTTGCTGCGGCCCGCTCGAACCCTGCTGCGCAGGGGCAGCCGGTCACGTATGCGGGCGTGCGGACGGTTGAGGCCGCGCTCGTCGACGAGGGCCTCCTCGCCAAGGCGTACAGCGACGGGCACTACGGCACGACCACCGTGCACGCGTACGCGAAGTGGCAGCGCCGGTGCGGCTACCGGGGCCGGGACGCGGACGGGACCCCGGGCAAGGCATCGCTGGTCAAGCTCGGGTTCAAGCACGGATTCAAGGTGGTGGACTGATGCCGAAGAACCTGTTCATTTCCACGATGCGGATGCTCGTTCCGCTGACCGCTGGCGCGGTCCTGTCCCTGACGGGGCGCCTCGGTATCCCCGTGGACAGCGAGGACGCCGTCACGGTCGTCACCCTCGGCCTTGCCGGCGCTTACTACCTCGCCTTCCGCGGGCTTGAGGAGCTCGCCGAGCGGATGGCGTGGCGGCCCCTGCAGCTGGCTGCCGGGATGCTGCTGGGGTGGGCGCGGCCGCCGGCGTATGAGAAGCCGCTGACGGTGCCGCTGCGGCTGAGGGTGGACAAGGCGGCGATGCGGCGGGACGCCGACGAGTTCGTGCGGTATCTGGGCGCCAAGCTCGACGGCCAGGAGCCGAGATGACCGTGCCGGAGGCGTCCGTGGCCGTCGAGCTGGAGCGGCTGCGTGGCACGGTCGCTACCAATTTCGCCGAGGTCAAGGGAAGCCTGGCCGTGCTCGTCGAGCAGTCCAACCGCAACCGACAGGACCTCCAGCAGCTGCGCGAGGACACCGACAAGGACATCATCGACCTCCGAGCGGAGATCGAGACTCTGAAGCGTTCCCGGTGGCCGCTACCGTCCGTTGCTGCGCTCACAGCCCTCGGCGCCCTCGCTCTGGCGCTGTACCAAGCACTGACCCCATGAGTCACGGAAGCCCCCTGTACGGCCCACGGGCCGTGCAGGGGGCTTTCTGTCGTGCCCCTGGTCGTCAACAGCACGACGGCCCCCGGTGAATCCGGGGGCCGCTCGGCGTACCGTTCTGAGTGCGACCACAGAACGGAGCTCCAGTATGCCCGAGCAGACTGATCCCGCATCCACCCTCACCTTTGGCCAGCGCGTCAAGCGTGCCCGCGACCGTTCCGGCAGGACGCGGGCCTACGTGGCCAGCGTCGTCGACCAGTCGGTGGAGTGGGTCAAGGCCATTGAGACAGGCCGTATCGCAATGCCTCGCCTCCCCAAACTCATCAAGCTCGCACAAGCCCTCGGCCTCGAGGACATCACCGAACTCACCGGCGATGACCGCATCGCCGCGGCTACCTACACCAAGGCCACCCACGGCGACCTGCCGACCATCAAGCGCGCGCTGACCACCTACCAGCTGCAGCCCGCAGACCGTGAACCGGAATCCGCCGACGTCCTCGCCGCCCGCGTCCGCTCTGTGTGGAAGCTGTGGCACGCCCGCGACGAGGAACACCCCGTACGCCGCGAGGTCGAAGGCCACCGGTCCCGGATCGCGAACCTCCTTCCAGCGCTCCTGGCGGACGCTCAGCACTCCGCTCGCGTCCTGGACGGAGCCGACCGCCGGCGCGCCCTGGTGGCACTCGTCGAGACGTACCACCTGGTTCAGCTGTACCTGTCCTTCCAGCCCGTACCGGACCTCGTCACCCTCACCGGTGACCGCGCCATGGCGGCCGCTCAGAACGCGGACAGCCCCAAGGCCATTGCAGGCGCCGCCTGGTACGTGAACCACGTTCACCGGGACGCCGGCGAGGCCGCCGAGGCACGAGTCGACCTGGCCGAGCAAGCCGCCGCGCTCCTGGCCGACCAGGAGGACGCCGAGCACATCGCGCGCCGCGGACTCCTCTACCTCGCCGTGGCCTTGTCGTACGCCAAGACAGGGCAGGCCGGCGACGCATGGCGGTACTGGGACAAGGCCGACGACGCCGCCAAGACGCTCGGCAAGAACTACGCCCACCCCTACCTGATCTTCGGGCGCGGCATCGTCGACGGCTACGCCATCACGATCCACAACGACCTGATGCAGCCCAACAAGGCCCTTGAGGTCGCCGAAACTCTCGAGCTGAGGAAGATTCCCTCGGCAACGCGCCGCTCCTACCACCTGATCGAGACCGCCCGGGCCTACAACCTGCTGGGCGAGAGCGTGGCCGCGGTATCGCTGCTGGGGAAGGCGCGGCAGGAGTCGCTGGAGACGATCCGGTTCAACCTCCACACGCGAAGCGTCCTGCCGGAGTTGGCGAAGAGCGGGCCGCGCCTGGTGCGTGACGACGCCCGCGCCCTGGCCGTCGATCTCGGCGTGCCCCTGTGATCGTTTAGGGGGTAGGAACCCTACCCCTGAACAAGGGGGTAGGGACTGTACCCGTTGCACTCACCACGCGCCCTTACGGTCAGTGATGTACCGATCACTGATGCGGGGAGCCGTTGTGAGCGCTGCACAAGAATCAAGAGCCCGGAGGCCCGTCGAGACTGAGCCCGGCGTGCTCGTACACACCGCCGCAGACCGGCGCCTGGCGACTGAGCACTGGCTGTTGTCGACGCTCCCGGAAGCCGGACGGGACCGTGCCCGTGAGGAGTGGCAGGAGCTCGGGGTGGCGATGCTGCCCCTCGGCACCCTGTTCTCCGCCATACGGATTCCCGGGTATCTGGTGGTGGCCCTGACCGCCAGCACCGAGGCGGACGAACTGGACGCCTTCCTCGCCCAGGTCCTCCAGGGCGGCCCGGTCATCTGCGACCCGCACGGGACCCGGTACTACGCGCTCGTGCCCGCCAGCACCCCCAGGACAACCAGCAAGAAGAAGCTGGACGACTGGCGCAAGGCCGACATCGAGTGCCTGGGCCGTCACAGCTATCTGGGTGTGCCGAGGGTGGATGCGGTGGAGTGCGACCCGCAGCAGCGCGCCTCGTACTGGTCGGTGCCCATGGAATCGGCCGCCACCCTGTGCAGCCCGCTCCTCGTCGGCCGGCTCATCGGCGCCGCGCGCGACCTGGTGGGCGGGGAGCTGGAAGCGTGAGCGACATCGAGCACCAGTGGGCAGAGAGCGGGCGCGGCGCGGCACCCGGGCGACAGCGCGTCGTCGTGACCCCCGCCACCAGGGCCGAGGCAGCGTTCCAGGCCTACGGCGCTCACCTGTCCGACTGCCGGCAGTGCAACGACCGGATCCTGAGCGGCGGCGACTTCTGCGACGAGGGCAAGCGGCTCGGCGATGTCTACGTTGCGGCGTACGAGGCGAGCCGCGCCGAGGTGGCTCCTGCTGCCGGCGGCGAGGGGGACGGATGAACTGCGCACGCTGTGACAGGCCGATCGTCCTTGGCCGCTGCGATGTGATCAGCAACCCGGGGGCCTCCGGGCCCGGCTCCGAGATATACGTCTGCCCGCAGTGGTGCACGCGGAAGCCGCGTCAGTCGGCTCCGGAACGAGTTGTCGTCCTCGCGTCGACACCCCAGCACCGCTCCCGGCCGCGACGCCGACCGCGCCGGTAGCGGGAGGTACGCGGTCCGCCCCTGGCTCCCCCGCCGGGGCGGACCGCTCACCGCACGAGCCGATCGAAGTCGACGCTGATCGCGTCGGCGAGGAGGACGGATGACGAACCGCGAACGGCGTCTGATGATCGGATACATCGCTGTCCTGGTCGTCCTTGGTGGCGCTGTCGCCTGGGGCATCGCCAACTGCGGCTGCTGACCTCAATCCTGACCGGCCCTGCTTGTCCGTTACCCCCGTGGCGGATGGGCAGGGCCTTCCTATTGGTACATCCAGTAAGGCATCTCGTCGGAGATGCCGGACGACTCGATGAGGAGATGGTCGAAGCGGCCCTCGCGAGCCAGCCGGTCGACCTCCTCCAGCAGGTCGTCGCGCAGGGTGCAGCAGATGCAGCCGTTGGTCATCTCGACCAGGCGCTCCTCGGTCCGCGACAGGGAGGCCTCGCCGCCGCGCACCAGGGCGGCGTCGATGTTGACCTCGCTCATGTCGTTGACGATCACCGCCACCCGCAGTCCCTCGCGGTTGCCGAGGACGTGGTTGAGCAGGGTCGTCTTGCCGGCCCCGAGGAAGCCGGACAGGACGGTGACGGGCAGTCGACGTTCGTACGGCATCCCCGTCAGCCCTCGGGGCGCAGCAGCCCGCGCTCGTACGCCTTCACCAGGTGCTGCGGCACGAGGTGGCTGACGCCGTCGACGGTGACGGGGACGAGCTGCGGTGTGCTCGCCTTCCACTGGGCGCGGCGGTGACGGGTGTTGCTGCGGGACATCTTCCGCTTGGGGACAGCCATGACGGACCTCCTCGGTGGGTGAACACCGAGGACGCTACATGAAAATGGATCCCATTAACAATTGCCGTGATGTCGTTGCCCGGCCGCGGGGTCGGCGGCGTGCGCGCAGCCGGGCGTCCCGCGGCCGGATGAACTCGAGCTACTCCTTGCTGCCCACCAGCATCCGGACCTCGAACTCCTCGTAGGCGGCATCCCCCTTGGCTCCCTGCCGCTCGCTCAGCACCGTGCCGAGCCAGCCGAGGAAGAAGCCCGCCGGAATGGAGACGATTCCGGGGTTCTGCAGCGGGAACCAGGCGAAGTCGGCGTCCGGGTAGAACGAGCCCGACGTGGAGGAGACCACGGGGGAGAACAGCACCAGCAGGACCGAGC
Source organism: Streptomyces sp. NPDC028907 (assembly GCF_055564995.1). NCBI lineage: Bacteria > Bacillati > Actinomycetota > Actinomycetes > Kitasatosporales > Streptomycetaceae > Streptomyces > Streptomyces sp. NPDC028907. Next base: position 83,166 of record NZ_JBVHVE010000024.1, on the reverse strand, counting down.
AGATCAGGCCGCCCCAGAGGCTGAGCAGTGCGCCCTCGCCGGTGAAGCGGCGCCAGAAGAGGGTGTACACGATCGTCGGCAGGATCGCGGACGCCGCGATGGCGAAGGCGAGGAAGGCGAGCGTCGCGGTGTTGGCACCCCAGGAGATCAGGGCGAGCATCATGGCGAGGACGCCGATGACGGCGGCGGACAGCCGGGCCACCATCAGTTCCTCGGTCTCGCTCGCGCGGCCCTTGCGGATCACCTCGCCGTAGAGGTCGTGGGCGAGGGACGAGGCGGCGGCGAGGGTGAGGCCGGCCGCGACGGCGAGCAGGGTGACGAAGGCGAGGCAGGACAGCAGGGCCGTCAGGATGCCGCCGCCGAGGGCGTTGGCGAGCAGCAGGACCGCGGAGTCGCCCTTGTGGTCCGTCTCCGCGATGGTCTCCCGGCCGACGACCGCCGTGGCGCCGAGGCCGAGGATGCCGGCCGCGAGGCAGACCAGGCCGACCAGGCCGACCGCCCACACCAGAGAGGAGCGCAGCACGTCGACCTTGCGCGGCGCGAGCAGGCGCATCAGGACGTGGGGGAGTGCGGCCAGGCCCAGGACGATCGCCAGTTCCAGGCTGAAGAAGTCGAGCTTGCTGGTGGTGCTGACGCCGTAGCGCAGTCCGGGTTCGAGGAACTGGGTGCCGGTACCGCTGTGGTTCGCGGCCGCGGAGAGCAGGGCGCCCGGGTTCCAGTCGTAGTGGTGCAGCACCATGACGGCGGTGACCGTCACGCCCGCGATGAGCATCACGGCCTTGATGATCTGGATGACGGTGGCGCCGGGCGCCCCGCCGATGGCGGCGTAGACGATGACGATGGTCCCGATCACGATCACGCACAGGGTGCGGGTCGCGGCGCTGGGCTCGCCGGTGAACTGGGTCAGCAGGGCCATGCTGCCGACGAGTTGGGCCACCAGATACAGGGTGGTGATGGCGAGGGTGCACACCGCGAGGGCGAGCCTGGCCGGCCGCTGGAGCCGGGTCAGACGCAGGGCGAGGGTGTCGCCGAGGGTGTACTTGCCCGCGCGGCGCAGGGGTTCGGCGACCAGGAGCAGCACCATCATCCAGGCGACGACCGTGCCGCCGAGGTAGAGCAGCCCGTCGTATCCCGTCAGGGCGACCAGTCCGGTACTGCCCAGCAGGGTCGCTGCCGAGATGTAGTCGCCACACATGGCGAGGCCGTTGCGCAACGGGGACATGGTGCGGTTGCCGAGGTAGAACTCGCTGATCTCGTCGCGCTGAGGGGCCGTCAGCAGCGCCATGAACAGGGTGACCACGACCACCGACAGGAAGAGCACGAACGTCAGGTTCAGGCTGAACCTGTCGACTATGCCCTCGGACACGGTCACCACGTGCGGAACCCCCTGGCGCTGCCCGGCCGGAAGGCCTGTCCGGCCTCGCCGTTCGGCGCGGCGGTGCGGAGCGAGTTGGCCTCGTGCTGCTCCAGTCGGGAACCCAGGCCGCGGGCGAGCGGGTCGACCCGGGTGCGCATGTACCTGACGTAGCACCAGGCGGTCACGCCCATCACGACGAACTGCCCGAGCCCCAGGGCGAGGCCGAGCGTGAGGTTCCCGGGCAGGCGCTGGTTCATCAGGCCGGGGAACGAGTGCGACAGCAGGACGTACAGGAGGAACCCGCCTACCGAGAGGAGCGTCGCACGGACGCCGAAGCGGCGTTGGGCGCGGCGCAGGGAGTGAAATTCGGGGTCTTCAGATATGCGCCGCGACGGCGCGGGTTCGCTATTCGGCGGGCTGTATGTGAGCGAATTGTCGTGCCATGGTGAAAAATCGGGCACAGGCGCACCTTCTTTGCTGCGTCATGCCGAACACACACTGGTGGGTGCGGGCTGGTGGGGGGACGGATGCGGTGACGGCGAAAGCCGGAAGCCGGAGTATGTCAGCGGGCTCTTTGAACAATCAACCGCAGAGGTGAATTTCCGTGCTCCGGTGGCGCGTTCGCGCCCCTCGTGATAAGCCTGCGATCTTGTGCGGCCTGCGAGGAAAGGACCTCCGGGAAATAGTCCGGACCATTTCTTTCGGCCGGGCTGTCTCAAATGTGACGCACAGGGGGCAGCCCGGCCGGGCAGTTCAGAACCGGGCGCCGACAGCAGCGCCGTTGCGGGGCACGAGGAAGGCCGGGGCCTTCGGCAGTGAGCCGTCGGCGGAGCGTGGGCCCGTCAGGGCGCCCGGGTCGGTGCTGAGCACCGAGGCGGCGTTCCAAGTGCCGCCCAGGTTCCATGAGTTGCCGCTCGCCGTCGTCCCCGAGCCGACGGCGGCCGCACGACCGTCGGCGACGGACAGGTTGGCGGTGAGGGTCGCGGTGCCGCCCGGGACGTCGGCGTCGAAGCCGGTACCGGCGTTGGCCCAGGTCGTGTTGCGGGTCAGGGTCTGCGCGCCGGGATTGCCGTTGTCCGTGACGCCGTGCGCGGCGTTCTTGAACGCGATCGAGTTGCGCAGGGTGTGCCCGACCGCCGGTGCCGGGGTGCCGCCGCCCATCTTGAAGCCGTTGCCGTCACCCGCGAAGTCCGGGAAGTCCCAGCGGTTGAAGCCGTTGCCGTACGCGACCGTGTTCTCGATCAGAATCGGCGAGGCGAACTTCCAGGCGTCGAACCCGTCGTCCACGTTGTTCCACAATCGGGCACCCCGCACCACATTGCCGGTTCCGCTGCCCTCCTTGACGGCCAGCCCGTCGGCGCTCTCGCCGTTCTTGCGCGGGTCGCGGTTGCCGTAACTGTCCAGATTCAGGATCAGGTTGTCACTGGAGGAACCCTGGAGCTGGAAACCGGATTCGTAGTTGTCGTGTGTGGAAAGCCTGGAGAAGATGTTGCCGTTGCAGCCGTCGCAATAGATCCCGTACGGGCCGTTCACCAGCTCCAGGCCGGAGATCCGCCAGTGCGAGGCCTCCATGTGGATCGTCCCGCGTTCGGCCCGGGGGATGCTGCCGCCGACCGGCGTGTGACTGGCGGGCAGCCGCTCGCCGTCGACGACGACGCGCTCGCCCTGGTACGCGCCGAGGCCGATGGGCTGGGAGGCGGTGCCCGAGGCGGCGATGGTGATGTTGTCGGTCAGGGTGTACGTGCCGCCGCGTACGGCGATGACGTCGCCGGGCCGCGCCAGGTCCACGGCCCGCTGGATGGTCCGCAGCGGCTGGGCCAGGGTGCCCGGGGCCGAGTCGTTCCCGTCGGTCGCCACGACCAGGGTCGTCGCGGCGGACGCCTCGCCCGCCGGGGCCAGCAGCGTCACCAGCGCCGCTCCCACCATCGCCGCCGCCGTCCGGATCGCCGTCCACCGCATACCGCTCGCTGTGCCGCCCATCGGGGCCTCCCGCCTCCGTCTGCGTGCCATGTCGCACAGCAGTGGCCGCCCGGCGGGCGGAGGTTGCCGGGGTGCGGGGCCCGTCTAGGGTGAGTCGTGTGACTGACAGCAGCAATCGCCCGCTCGCCGTGTTCGACCTGGACAACACCCTCGCCGACACGGCACACCGGCAGCACTTCCTGGAGAGCAGGCCGCGGGACTGGAACGGGTTCTTCGCGGCCGCGCCGCAGGACCCGCCCCTTGCGGAGGGCATCGCGCTGGTCCTGGAGAGCGCGAAGGAGTGCGAGGTCCGCTATCTGACCGGGCGGCCCGAGCGCTGCCGACCGGACACGCTGGAGTGGCTCGCCGCGCAGGGGCTGCCGGAGGGGCGGGTGTACATGCGGCGCAACGACGACCGGCGGCCCGCCCGGCGCACCAAGCTGGAGATCCTCAGCCGCCTCGCCCGCACCCGGGAGATCCGGGTCCTGGTGGACGACGACGAACTGGTCTGCGAGGACGCCGAACGGGCCGGTTTCGCCGTCGTACGGGCGCGCTGGACCGCCCCGTCCGCCGCGCTGAAGGAGGCGCAGGAGCGGGAGGGGCGGACCTGAGGGCCCCGTCGGCGCGCTAGCCGGCGTCGTCCAGGCGGAAGCCGACCTTCATGGTCACCTGCCAGTGCGCGATCTGCCCCTCCTCGAGCTGGCCGCGTACCTCGGTCACCTCGAACCAGTCCAGGTTGCGCAGGGTCTGCGAGGCACGCTCGATCCCGTTGCGGATGGCCTGGTCCACGCCCTCCGGCGAGGTGCCGACGATATCGGTGACCCGGTAGGTGTGGTTCGACATGTGGGTGCTCCTCTCACACGCGTCACTCCACGGTGCCCCAAGGCGGGGCGACGCGCGAGCCGTCCGTCACCGCGCCACGCTCAGTGACAGCGCGAACCGGCCCGCACCGTCCGTCCACCAGTGCGTCGGCTCAAGGCCGGCCGCCGACAACTCCGCGCGGACGCCGTCCCTGCGGAACTTCGCCGACACCTCGGTGCGCATCTCCTCACCGGCGGCGAAGTGCACGGCGAGATCCAGCGCGGGCACCTTCACCGTCTGCGCCGTACGGGAGCGCAGCCGCATCTCGATCCACTCCCGGTCCGCGTCCCAGAGCGCCACGTGCTCGAACCCGCCGGGGTCGAAGTCGGCGCCCAACTCGCGGTTGATCACGGTCAGTACGTTCTTGTTGAACGCCGCCGTCACCCCGGCCGCGTCGTCGTACGCCTCGACCAGCACCCGTTCGTCCTTCACCAGGTCCGTGCCGAGCAGCAGCGCGTCACCGGGGGAGAGCAGGGCCCGGACGGAGGCGAGGAAGGCGGCGCGCTCGGCCGGCAGCAGATTGCCGATCGTGCCGCCGAGGAACGCCACCAGCCGCGGACCCGGCGTGTCCGGCAGGACCAGGCCGCCGGTGAAGTCGGCGATCAGGGCATGCACGTCCAGCTCCGGCCGCTCCCCGATCAGCGCCTGCCCGGCCTGGGTGAGCGCGCTCTCGCTGACGTCGACGGGGACGTACGTGTGCAGCCCGGTCAGCGCGTCGATGAGGTACCGCGTCTTCTCCGAGGAGCCGGAGCCCAGCTCGACCAGGGTGCGGGCGCCGGAGGCCGCGGCGATCTCGCCGGCCCGGCCGACGAGGATCTCGCGCTCGGCGCGCGTCGGGTAGTACTCGGGCAACTCGGTGATCTTCTCGAAGAGTTCGCTGCCGTGCGCGTCGTAGAACCACTTCGGCGGCAGCGTCTTCGGCGTGCTCGTCAGGCCCTTCAGGACGTCGGCGCGCAGAGCCGCGTCGGTGGCGTCCTCGGGCAGGGTGCGGGTGAGAAGGAACGGACTCACGTGCTGGGCTCCTTCGGTGGTGCGGGTGCCGTGGTCGGGTCGTCGCTCGGGTCCTTGAGCGGGGTGAGCAGCACATCGGTGCGGCTCGCCGCGAGGAGGGTGTGGTCGGGGACCTCCTGCCAGTGCGGATCGTCGTCGTAGGGCTCGGAGGCCACGACGGTGCCGCCGCCGGGCCGGGCCAGATACCACAGGGTGTCGCCCCAGGCGGTCGCGGTGATCGTCTCGCCGTTGGTGAGCAGCAGGTTCAGCCGGGAGCCGGGGGCCGCCTCGGCGACCTCCAGGACGGTGTCGGCCAGCGCCTGTGCTTCGTCGTCCCCACCACGCAGCCGCGCGAGGACCAGTGCCCACACGAGCGCCGAGTCGTTGCGGGCCTCCATCGACAGCAGGTCCACCGCGGGCAGGGTCGGCACGAGCGGCGCCAGCGAGTCCGGCCAGCCCTTCACGGCGCCGTTGTGGCTGAACAGCCAGGGACCCGCGGCGAACGGCGCCGCCGCGGCCTCGGCGTCGGCGCCCGACAGGGTCGCGTCCCGTACGGCCGCGAGCAGTGTGCTGGACCGCACCACCCGGGCCAGATCGGCGAAGGACAGATCCGCCCAGATGGGCCCGGCCCGGCGGTACCGCGCCGGCACCGGGTCCCCCTCGGCGTACCAACCCACCCCGAAACCGTCGGCGTTGACCGTCCCGTGCCGCTGCCGCCGCGGCGCCCACGACTGGCGGTACAGGGCGTGCGGGGGCTCCACGAGGAGCTTGCCGAGCGGCTCCTCGGGGCCCACATAAGCCACATGACGGCACATCAGGCGTCCCCCGCGGAGCGGGCCGTGCGGAAGCCGGAGAAGATCTGCCGACGTATCGGATAGTCCCAGTTGCGGAAGGTGCCCCGGCAGGCCACCGTGTCCACGGCGAACGAACCGCCGCGCAGCACCTTGTACTCGGGACCGAAGAACACCTCCGAGTACTCCTTGTACGGGAACGCCTGGAACCCCGGGTACGGCAGGAAGTCGCTCGCCGTCCACTCCCACACGTCACCGATCAACTGCCGTACACCGAGCGGTGACTCGCCCTCCGGATAGCTGCCCGCGGGGGCCGGCCGCAGATGCCGCTGACCGAGGTTGGCGTGCTCCGGCGCGGGGTCGGCGTCGCCCCACGGGTAGCGCATCGAGCGGTCGCCGGCCGGGTCGTGACGGGCGGCCTTCTCCCACTCGGCCTCGGTGGGCAGCCGGCGCCCGGCCCAGCGGGCGTAGGCGTCGGCCTCGTACCAGCACACGTGCAGCACGGGCTCGTCGGGCGGCACCACCTCGGTGACACCGAAGCGGCGCCTGAGCCACTGCCTGCCGTCCCGGCGCCAGAACAGCGGGGCGTGGATCGAGTGCTGCCGGATGTGCGCCCAGCCGTCCGGCGCCCACCAGCGGTCGTCGTCGTAACCGCCGTCGTCGATGAACGCCTGGTAAGCGGCGTTCGTCACCGGGGCGGTGTCGATGTGGAACGCGGGCACCTCGCGCCGATGTGCCGGACGCTCGTTGTCCAGCGCCCACGGCTCGGTCGAGGTGCCCATGGTGAACGGGCCGCCGGGGACCAGCACTTCCGACGGCCCCGTGAGCAGGGGCGCCGGTTCCGGGTCCGGGGCGTGCAGGGCCTGCGGGCCCTTGCGGAGCTGATGGGTGATCAGCATCGTCTCGTCGTGCTGCTGCTCATGCTGGGCGATCATCCCGAAGGCGAAGCCCGCCTCGGTCAGCCGCGTCCCGTGGAACGCGGTGCTCTCCAGCAGGTCCAGGACCCGGCCGCGCACCTCGGACGCGTAGTGCCGGGCCTCGGTCGGCGGCAGCAGCGGCAGCGAGGGGCGCTCGGCGCGCGGATGCTCGAAGGCGTCGTAGATGCCGTCGATCTCGGGCCGCATCGCCTCCCGTCCCGCGACCGTCCTCAGCAGCCACTGCTCCTCCTGGTTGCCGATGTGCGCGAGGTCCCACACCAGCGGGGACATCAGCGGAGAGTGCTGGGCGGTCAGGTCGGGGTCCTCGACGCAAGAGGTCAGCAGGGTGGTGCGGGCACGGGCGGTGGTCAGGGTAGTCAGAGCCCGCTCGCGGAGCGTCTCGGCGTCGTGGGCGGGGTCGGTCATGTCCGGTCGTCCTTCCCGTGCAGGGTGCGTTCCGTGCCGTAGAGCTCGTCCAGCAGATCGTCGGCGGGGCAGCGGCCCCTGCTGACACAGCGGTCCCGGTACGCGGCCACCGCGTCCGTCACCTCGGTAGTGGCCCCCAGCCGGGGCAGCGCCTCCAGCGCCGCCGCGAAGCAGGTGTCCGCCACCTCCCGCAGTTCGGGGTCGGCGAGGCCCGAGCGGGCCGCGTCGATCCACAGCGGATTGTGCGGCGCGGGCACCGACAGGGCGCGCTCGGCCAGCGGCTTCACCGCGCGATACGCGGTCTCGGCGGCCTCCGGGTCGTCGAACAGCGCGGCCGTCACGGCCAGCGGCACGATCCAGCCGTCCTCTCCCGGCTGCGCGTCGATCATGCGCAGCTCCAGATGGCCACGGGGCCTGACCGGCGGGAACAGCGTCGTGAGGTGGTAGTCGAGGTCCTCCCGCGTCGGCGGTCTCGGCGCCCCCGAGCGGGTCCACTCCCGGAACGTCAGCCCGTCCGGGACGTCCCACGGGCCACCGTCCCGCCGTACGCACATCACCGGCGCGTCCAGCACATGCCGGGCCCAGGCGGCTCGCGGGTCACCGTCCAGCGGGGGTGCGCCCGCGCGGCCCGCGCCGATCTCCATCCACAGCAGCTGCCGGGTGGAGAGCCAGCCCGTGGGCTCACGCCCGGCCAGCGGGGAGTTGGCGAAGGCGGCGACCAGGACCGCGCCCAGCTGGTGGGCCAGCCACCAGCGCCGTCCGTGCCCGAGCGGGCCGGGCTCCTCGTATCCGGAGTCCAGGCACACCTGCACGGAGGCCGAGGTGCACATCATGGCGCGGCCGGCCGGGCCCGCCCGGTCCAGGCAGGCCTCCATCGCGTCGTAGCGCGGCTGGCGCAGGAACCGGCGGGGCGGGTGCCAGGGGTCGTTGCCGATGCCGACCAGACCGAGACCGTGCTCGCGCAGTACCGAGCGGGCGGCATCCAGGTCGGCGGAGACGGTACCGATGCACTCCATCAGCGAGGCGGCGGGCGGCGAGCTCAGTTCCAGCTGGCCGCCGGGCTCGACGGTGAGCGCCGACCTCAGGGGCACGGTCCGTAGTGCGGCGTAGGCCGCTTCGAGTCGTTCGGGTGTCACGGGGAGCTGCGGGCCGCGCAGCTCGTGGACGAGCCATTCCACTTCGACCCCGAGGGTGCGGGGCGGGCCGGTCTTGAAGCAGATGCCCTTGACCAGGGCCTCCACCTCGGCTTCGGTGACTGCGGTGCGAGGCTGCTCCTTACAGTCACTCACCGAATCTGACATGTCGGGATCCTCCTGAGAGTCCGTGATGCCGCCCGGCCCGGATCTTGTGGGCGGGCCGGCACACTCGTCCCACCCAAGACGCTCGTGTCGCTTCGCACAAGGGTGCGTACCGGCACGTTCCGGGTCGGTAACCTCTGCTCTCCGGCCGTTGGCAGGGGATTTCCCGGCCGTTCGCGCTCTGCCGCGGGGCCGGGAAACTCCGTTGCACCGCATCACCAGCATCACCCAGGATCGTTGCATGAGCACGACGGGGGAGATCGCGCGGAGCGCGTTCATGGCGCGCACGGGGGTGGCGCCATGAGCGCGCGTCTGCGCGGTGTCGCACAGCAGACGGAGCAGATCGTCGAGGCGGGCGCGTACCGCACGTCCGACGGGCGTGAGGTGTCGATCGCGGCGGCCGTCGCGGCCGCCCGGGAAGGCACCCGGATGTACGGGCCGGACCCGGTGCCGGTGCCGCGGACCTCCGACGCCGAGACGTTCTTCGAGGTCACCGGCGAGAGCAGCCTGGAGGCGGCCCGCCGGCTCGGCGACGGCACCGCCGTGCTGAACTTCGCCTCCGCCCGCAATCCGGGCGGCGGTTTCCTGAACGGGGCCCAGGCCCAGGAAGAGGCCCTGTGCCGGGCCTCGGCGCTGTACACCTGCCTGCTCGAAGCCCGCGCGTTCTACGACCACCACCGAGCCCACCGCGACCCGTTCTACACGGATCGCGTCATCCACTCACCCGGCGTGCCCGTCTTCCGCGACGACCGGGGCCGACTGCTGGACGAGCCGTACCCGGTCGGCTTCCTGACCGCCGCCGCGCCCAACGCGGGTGTCGTACGGCGTACGGCCCCGCAGCGCACGGCCGAGCTGCCGCACGCGCTGGCCGTACGGGCCGAGCGGGTGCTGGAGACGGCCGTGGCGCACGGGTACCGGCGGCTGGTGCTGGGCGCCTGGGGCTGCGGGGTGTTCCAGAACGACCCGGCGCAGGTGGCGGGTGCGTTCCGGGCACTGCTCGCGCCCGGCGGGCGGTTCGCCGGGGCCTTCGAGCACGTGGTGTTCGGCATCCTGGACCGTACGCCGGACAGCCCGGTGCGAGCAGCGTTCGTACGCGCGTTTCCGCAACGCCGGCCCCAGCCGTCGCGTCAGGTCCAGCCGTAGCGCTCGTGCAGCCGGTGCCTGACCAGGTTGAACCGCCCACGGTCCAGGGCGCAGGCCTCCCGGCGCATCCCCTGCTCGTGCAGCCGCAGGATGCGGTCCACGTCCACCCAGGAGTCGCGGCCCGTCCGGTCCCACGGCCCACTGCCGATGGCGACCCACTCACGGTCCCCGTCATGACGCTTGCTGGACAGCTGCACGGCGAGGAAGGTACCGCCGGGCTCACGGGCGACCACGAGCACCGGGCGGTCCTTGCCCCTGCCGTCGTTCTCCTCGAAGGGGACCCACGTCCAGACGATCTCGCCGGGGTCGGGGTCGCCGTCGTGCGCGGGCGAGTACTCGGTGCGGACCTTGCCGACCGCGCGGGGGTCGGCCTCGGTGGTGGCGGTGGGGCCGTGGCGGCCCGGGACGTTCTCGTCGGTAAGCGTGCTCACGGGGGCACCCTAGGGCCTGTCGGATCAGACGACGGGGGCCGGTACCGTCTCTCCCTGCTGCGGCGGCCACAGTTCGTGCCAGCGCAGGTCCGCCTCCAGCTGGGCGGCCAGCGAGATCAGTAGCGGCTCGCTGTTCGCCGGGCCGAGCAGCTGGGCGCCCACGGGCAGCCCGTCCACGAACCCGGCGGGGACGTTGACGCCGGGCCAGCCCAGGACGTTCCACGGCCAGGCGTACGGGCAAGCCGCGATCATCGCCCGGTCGGTCGCGAATCCGCCGAGGTCGAGCATCGCGCCGACTCGGGGCGGGGGAGCGGCAGTTGTGGGCGCGAGGATCACGTCGTAGGACTCGTAGAACGCGCCGACACGCCGGTGCAGCACCGCCTCCGCGCGCCGGGCCGCCCGCAGCGGGGCCCCACGCAGGAGCCGGCCCAGCCGGGCGGAGCTCCGGGTGCGCCGGTCGAGCAGTGCGGGGAAGGGGGCGTCGCTCGCCCACTCGGCGATACCGGCCGTCGCCCGCGGGACGAAGGTCAGCCCGATCTGGCCGTACGGCGGATCGGCCGCCTCGACGAAGTGCCCCAACGCGCCCAGTTTCTCGGCGAGTCGGACCACCCTGGCCCGCACCTCCGGCTGGAGACGGGCGGGTACGGCGGTGAACGGCGGCTTGAGGGAGAGCGCGATGCGCAGTCGGCCGGGGTCGCGGCCCACGGCCTCGGAGGCGTTGACCGCCGGCGGGCGGTGCGGGTCGAACTCGTGGTTGCCGGCCGCCGCGTCCAGCAGCAGGGCCGCGTCGGCCACCGTACGGGCGAGGGTGCCGTTGACGGTGATGCCCTGGAAGGACTCGCCGCGCGGCCAGGTGGAGATGCGGCCACGCTGGGGCTTGATGCCGATCAGATGGGTCCAGGAGGCGGGGATCCGCACCGAACCGGCGCCGTCCGAGCCGAGCGCGGCGGGCACCAGACCGGCGGCGACGGCCGCAGCCGAACCGCCGGACGAGCCGCCCGGCGTGTGGTCCGGGTGCCAGGGATTGCGGGTGGCGCCGAAGGCGGGGCCCTCGGTGAACGGCCACTGCCCCAGCTCACAGGTGTTGGTCTTGCCGACGATCACCGCGCCGGCCGCGCGCAGCCGCCGTACCGCCTCGCCGTCCTCGGCGACGGGCGGGAACTCACCGCAACAGCCGAACGCGGTCGGCTCGCCCGCCACGTCCATGTCGTCCTTCACCGCGACCGGCACGCCCAGCAGGGGCTTGCGTACCCCGGCGGCGAGTGCCACGTCGGCGGCCTTCGCCTCGGCGAGGGCGGCCTCGGCCCGGACCACCCGGAAGGCGTTGAGGGACCCCTGGGTCGCCTCGATCCGCGCCAGTGCCTCCGCGACGAGCCCCCGCGACGTCACCTCCCCGCCAGCCAGCGCTCGGGCGGACTCGGCGAGGCCTGCGGCACGGTCGGGTGTCATACGGAGCACCTCCGGGACGACATTGTCTACCGAACGGTAACCTCCAGGGGGCGGCTGCGGAACGGTTTCGCCCGGTGCGGCTCCCAGGTTCACCACAGGTTTCTCCCGGGTCCCGGTTCTCGCTGCGCAAACCATTGACGGGCTCGTGCCTCACCCCTACCTTCTGATCGAAGTTCCGAACTGCGTTCGACATTCCGAACACTATGTCGAGCGAACGCTGAGGGAGAACCGCCCGTGACCAGACGTCCCCACACCCCGTCCCGCCGCACCCTGCTGCGCGCGATGGCCGTCCTGCCCGCCTCGGCACTGGTCCTGGGCGAGGCCCCCGGCCTGCTCGGCACCGCGCTGGCGGCCGCACCGCCGAGCGGCTCGGCCACCCGCTACACCATCGTGCCGTTCCTGAACAGCAACGACGGGACCGTGAACGTCTACCAGTCGGACGACGCCACCGACTTCCGGCTGGCCAAGGCCTCCGCGTACACGCCGCCCAGCAACCGGATCCGCGACGCGAGCATCTTCAAGCACAGCAACGGCTACTACTACATCACCTACACGACGCACACCTGGCAGGACACCAGCACCACCATCGGCTTCGCGCGCAGCACCGACCTGGTCAACTGGACGTTCCTGTACGACTACACGGTCCCGATCGCCAACCTCTCCCGGGCCTGGGCGCCGGAGTTCTTCGTCGACAGCGACGGCAGCGTGAACGTCATCGTGTCCTGCTCGACCACCAACGACGAGTGGATCTTCACGCCGTATCTGCTGAAGGCGACGAACTCGTCGCTGACGGCGTGGAGTTCACCGGTGGCGCTGTCCGGCATCGGCGCCAACCACATCGACACCTTCATCGTGAAGATCGGCTCGACCTACCACGCCTTCACGAAGAACGAGACGACGAAGTACATCGAGTACGCGACGGCGTCGAACCTCGCCGGCCCCTACACGATCTCCCGCACCGGCGACTGGGCGGGCTGGGGCAGCTACCGCGAAGGTCCCGCGCTGGTCCAGCTCGACAACGGCGGCTGGCGGCTCTTCTTCGACGGCTACGGCGACGGCAACTACTACTACAGCGACAGCTACGACACCTTCGCCACCTGGTCGGCCCCGGCCGCCCTGCCCGCCGTCTCCGGCACGGCCCGTCACTTCACGGTCATCAAGGAGACCGTCTCGGGCGGCCCGGCCCTCGCGAGGAACGTCACCCGGTCCTTCCGGTCGGTCAACTACACCACCCGCCACTGGCAGGTGCAGTCCTCCCTGCTCAACCTCCCGGTGGTCACCAGCTCCAGCACGACCGCCGAGAAGCAGGCCGCCACCTTCACGGTCGTCGCCGGCCTCGCCGACGCGAACGGCTACTCCTTCCGTGACTCCTCCGGCAGGTATCTGCGCCACTGGGGCTTCCGGGCCCGCTTCGACACCAACGACGGCACGTCGACGTTCGCCAAGGACGCCACGTTCACAGCACGTACGGGCACGGCGAGCGGCTCGATCCGCTTCGAGTCGTACAACTACCCCGGCTACTACCTGCGGCACTACAACTACGAGCTGCGGGTGGAGCGGTCGAACGGGACCGATCTGTTCAGGCGGGACAGCTCGTTCACGCCAGTCACATCCTGGGCCTGAGCTGCACCCTTGCTGAGCTGGGCAATTGTGGTGTCGGTTGCGGAGCACTTCCGTCCACTTCCCACGAATTCCCAGGAGTTCCCGGCCCGGTGTGCACTGGTTGTGCACTGGGCCAAGGGGAAGGAGTCATCGGGTCTGGTCACGCCGGCGCCTGGTCGGACTGCGTTGGGTGCCAGCGGGTTCTTGGTCTCCTGGCGGTACACGAGCAGTACCAACGCTGAGGGAAAGGGGCCCGGCGTCGCCGGCGGAGTTGGCCGGTCGCCACATGCGGGGCAACCTCGTGCTGACCTGTCGCTGACTACAGGCGGCTGCCGCCGCGCAGACGGTCCGATAGTGAAGCGTGGCTTGGCGCGCCGATGTCGTGGGAAGGCGCCTCACGACGGTTGGACGCGGGCCATGGCGACCCTTGGTTTGGTCTGGGTCGGTTTCGTTCGGTGATGCTCTCGGGTCGTTCCACGGTCTTGCCCACGTCGTGGCGGGTGGCGGGCCGCCGGTTCTTCGGAGCGAGTGGCCTGCCCGGTCCGGGGTGAGCCGGCCGGGTTCGACGGGTTTCTCCCACGGCCGCCGCAAGTCGGCGGCTGCCCCGCGCAGAAGGCGGATCTGGGTGTGCGCGGCGATGATCAGCCAAGTCCAGCGCTCGCCGGCCTCGGGGGTGCGCGGCTTCGGACGGGTCCGTCCGAGTGTCTGTTTCATCAGCCTGAAGGGATGCTCGATGCCGAAGCTCCTCAGGAACGCGTGTCAGCGCACGTCGACGTCCTCGCTGTTCGGGCCGGTGGCGGATGACCGAGTCAGAGCGGGAGCGGGTCACCTCCGCCGAGCAGGCGGCCGACCTGGACGCGGATCAGCGCGCCTTCGATGATGGGGAGCTCGCCGGTGTGGTCGATCCATGCGGAGCGGGTGGCCTTGTGCGAGGCCTGTTTCGACTCATCGACAGCCTTCATCCTCATGATGCGCGCCTGGATCTTGCCGATGCTGCTGGTGCTCTGCGGCTCAGTCCTTGCGGCCGGGCTGATCGTCAGCGGGACCCCCGGCACAGCCGCAGTCCTCTTGCTGGTCTTGTGCTGCTCGCAGGCGTGAACTCGCCTCTGGTCTTCCCGAGGTCGATCGGCGCGCTGGAGGCACAGCACCGCAGCGCGGTCGACGGCCGGCCGGTCGTCTTCTGGCGGCCAGGCTGCAAATACTGCATCCGACCGCGCATCCGGCTGGGCCGTCGCGCCCGTCAGGTGCACTGGGTCGACATCTGGCGCGACCCGGTTGCCGGCGCAGCGGTGAGGGCGGCCAACGACGGCGCTAGCGAGCGCGACGCTGTTTTGGCGCAGCCTCCGTCCGGCGCACGGGCGGATGGAAGGCGGCAGCAGGCCCGCCCCCCAGTTCGGGGCTGTCCGCCCGCCGGACGGAGGGCCACATGCGTCCGGAACTTGGGCAGCACTGCGCGAGACAGCATCCTTGGGCATGCCTCAGACTCAAGAGAGGGAGCCCGTCGATCGCGCAAGGGGTCGGGCCCGTGCATGACGTGCCGTTTTGGCTGTGGATGGTGTTCGCCGCCACCGTGCTGGTGTCGTTGGCGGTGGATCTGCTCGCGCACCGGCAGGCTCACGTCATCGGTTTTCGGGAGGCCGCCGCCTGGAGCGCGGTCTGGGTGGGCCTGGCCGTGGTCTTCGGCGCCGTTGTCTTCCTTGTGGTCGGTACGACCGCCGGCGTGGAGTACACCACCGCCTGGATGCTGGAGAAGAGCCTGTCGGTCGACAATCTCTTCGTCTTCGCGCTGATCTTCGGCTACTTCAAGGTGCCCCGTGCCTACCAGCACCGTGTTCTCTTCCTCGGTGTCCTGGGCGCCTTGGTCTTCCGGGGCATCTTCCTTGCTGCCGGGGTGGCGGTGGTGAGCCGTTTCACCGCCGTCCTGTTCGTGTTCGCCGCCATCCTCTTCTACAGCACCTACAAGATCCTCAAGGAGGAGGACGACAGTTTCGACCCGGGCAAGAGCATTGCCGTCAAGCTGCTCCGCAAGGCCATCCCGGTGCGGGACGAGTACGTGGGCACCCACTTCTTCGTCAAGGAAGCCGGGAGACGGGTCGCCACACCGCTGCTCGCTGTCGTCGCTGCCATCGAGGCCGCCGACCTGGTCTTCGCCGTTGACAGCGTGCCTGCCGTCCTGGCCGTCAGCAGCGACGCCTTCATCGTCTACACCAGCAACGCCTTCGCCATCCTGGGACTGCGCGCTCTGTACTTCATGCTCGCCGGCCTGCTCGACCGCTTCCACTACCTCAGCAAGGGCCTGGCGCTCATCCTGTCGTTCATCGCCGTCAAGCTCATTCTCCAGGCCTCTCACAAAACGATCAGCACGGCCGTACCGGAGATCCCCTCGCCCGTCAGCCTCGTCGTCATCGCCGCCATCCTGACCGTCTCCATCGCACTCAGCGTGCTCCGCCCACCGCCAGAGGATGCCGAGACGTCACCCGTCGCGGACGCCGGCCGCTCCGCCGACTCCAATCCCGCCGGTGGTGCTGAGCCTGAGTCGTCCGATCCGCAGAGCAGAACCCCACCCTCCTAGATCGGGTGACCCATACCGGACGGCGTCGCCGCCAGTGGGCTTGAGAGGATTCACCAGCCCAAAATACTCCCAAAGGAACGCAAAACAGTCGTAAAATCCTGCTATGAAGGAGCGGAAACCTACAGAGGTCTCGCCGTCCAACCCCGGCCACGTCTGTCGCTCATGCAAGCAGCCGGTCGACACCGTTGTGGAGCGGCACAAGACCATGGGCGTGTATGTGCCGGTCTGGGTCGCGGGGCCCTGCCACAACCCTCAATGCCATCAGTACGTCGCCGAGGAATCCCCCATCCACTCAGTGCACGGAACCACCCGGCGGACTGAGCGGCCGGGGCGATAGGACCGCTGTGAGCCATTGAGCAGATGCCCTGCAAGCAAGGCCTTATGGCCAGCCCTCCGTCCGGCCGACAGCGCTAGCGGCGTTGCGCTCGTTGTGCGGGAGTGAAGGACGAGCTTGCGCCCGGCGGGGCCGGTGGCCGTCGCAATGCGCAGCCCTGCGAGGACGTTCCGGGCGGGTGAGGCGGGGACGCAGCACCCGCCTCTGGTGCCGTCGGCCCAGGCTCGGTGTCCAGTCGGGAGATCCTCATCCTGCGGGAACGCCGCCGGGTGAGTCGGCACCATGCTGCGCGGCGACAGCCTGGTGAACGGCTGAGCCCGCCGCGCTGTCGCCTTCTCCCGCAGCCCACCGCGAGATGCCCGCCACCGTTCATTTCGGCCTGTGATCATTGGGAGTACAGCCAGGGTCCGTCAGCAGAACGGCTTGCGGCGAAAAGCGTCTGTACGCACGCTGCAGCTCTCTGTCATGGCTGGCGCCGCCCGGTTCGGCGGGCGGCGCGTCGCCGAAGGCGTTGGTTCAGAGAGAAGTCACCAATAGTGGCGACGGCCGGCGACAGCGTGTCCCATGGAGCCCATGATCCACAGGACCGCGCCGATGACCGTGAGGATGATTCCGATTGTCCACAGGATCCCTATGCCGGTGATGATGCCGACAATCAGCAGGATGACGCCGATGAGAAGCATGACAGCCTCCGGCAGATCGGTGCGTCACACCGCCTGCGCGCTGCGCGGGCGGGTGGGTTGGGTCAGGTGACCAGTAGGCGGTTGAAGAACGAGCGGTAGTGGCGCAGCGCTTGGCGCAGGTCCTCGGTGTTCGCTTGTTCGCCGCGATTCCACTGCCCTTCCAGCTCCTGCTTGTGGTCGGCGAACGTGGTGGCCAGCTTTTGCATCACGTCGGCGACGAGGGCGTCGGCGGTGTGCACGGCGTCGCGTGGGTCGTCGACGAATTTGTTCTGCACCTGCTCCCAGCGTGTCCGGAAGCCTTCTTCGTCTTCCGGAGTGAGCAGCCGCGGCGCCTCGTCCTCCTCATCGCCGTCCTGGCCCGTGGCCTGGGACTGTTCGCTGGAGTCGGCCTCCACCATCTCGTCCCGGGTGCTCGAGCCCGCTACCGCGGCCTCGTCCTCGGCGCTCTGGCTCGGTGTGGGCGTGCTCTCGCCGGGAAACATGGGTGCGTCTTCGCTCGGAGTGCTCGCCGGACCGCCAGGTGCGATTCTGTCGCGAGGTTGGGCGATGTCATCGGTGGACAGACCGCTCGCGGCGGCGCTGTCTGGTGTGTCTTTGCTCTGCATTGTTCCTCCGCTTCCGGTGACCTGGGGCAGTTACCCGGACCGGCCGACCGGGTGGCTGTCTCAGGCCGGTGCTGTGCGGCGGGGCTCGCCGCCGTCGGCGAGAAGTTCGTCGAAGAGGGCCCGGTAGTGCACCATGGCGCCCCGCAGTTGTTCGGTGGTCGCTTCGTGCCGGGTGCTGAGCACGTCGACATCGTGGGCGGCCCGGTAGTGCTCGAGCGTGCGGCTGTGCTGAACCGAGAGGTCCTTGAGTTGTTGCTCGAAGTCCTGGGTCGGGTAGCCACGCTCGTGCATCAGATCAGTCACCAGGCGGTCGGCGTGGTGCACGGCATCTTCTGGCCGGTCCACGAACTCCTCCTGCACGCTGGTCCAGTCCCTGGTGTACCGATCTCTGACAGTGCCGTCCAGCGGCTTGATGTCCAACGAGTCATGCCGCTTCTCGCGGGACCTGAGCTCACGCTCGCCGGCCATACGGCTGTCGGAGTCCTCGATGGTGCGTTCATACTCCGGACCGAAGCGCTCGCGCAGCTTCCGGCGTCGCCGGATCAATGAGGCCGCTACGGCTACCACGACGATCAACACCGCGATGGGAATGATGATCGCCAGAAGTGTCCCTGTTGACATCGGCAGGCCCCCTAACATGCACTTTTAGGTCCATTTTTATGGAGTTGCCGCTTTTGTGGCGTTGAAACGATGTGGTCAGGAATCGCTGGGGCGTAACCGGCCGGAACAGGGGGTACTTCGGCAGCCTGCAGCCTTGCGGTCTTCGCGTCAGGGGTGCGGCCTCCCGAGTTCGGCGTCGCGTGCGAGCCGGGTGTGTCATCCGTCGGATAAGCGGAGTGGTTCGGGGTAGAACGGCTGTGGCTCGTGTGGTTGCAGGAGCTGGAGCATGCCCGGTAAGTGGGCTGTTCTCGCGCAAGAAACGAAGGATTGACGGCATGGCCAGTGGCACCGTGAAGTGGTTCAACGCTGAGAAGGGCTTTGGCTTCATTGAGCAGGATGGCGGGGGCCCGGACGTGTTCGCGCACTACTCCGAAATCAAGGGCAGCGGGTACCGCGAACTGACCGAGGGCGAGCACGTGACCTTCGATATCGGTCAGGGGCAGAAAGGACCGCAGGCGCAGAACATCGTTCGGGGCTGAGAGAAGGGGGCCCGTGCTGTGTACACCGGCACGGCCCCCGGGTGTCGTCTCAGTCAGCTTGCAGACGGCGGCGATCCGCGTTTCCTGCCCGGCTTGCCACGCCTGCACGGCGGTCGCCGCCTGCTCGAGCTGTTCCTTCTCCCGCAGCAGCTCTAGGGCCCCACCCGGTGCAAGGCCGTCTTCGTCCGCTCTCACTGCTGCCCGGTCGCCGTCGCGCTGGAACGCGCTCGTCGCTTCGGTCCGGGCGCGCCGAACCCGGTGGTCGGCAGATCGCATGCTGGGCCTCTGCCCGTGAGGCCGATCGGGTGCTGACGCAGCAGGCAGCGTCCCGGATCCGCCGCGCGTGGCCAGGTGCTGTCGGTAGCGGAGTAATTCGCGGAAGCACGAAGCTGTGGTGCGGTGCTGCCGGTGCGATGGTCTGTCTGGGCGGTTGGGCGAGCTGGCCGAAGGCTGGTTCGATGTGGCCTCTGGAGGGGGCAGTACGCCTCGGATGCGGTGGACATCCACACGTCCATCCCCGCACGCGCGGGGATGGTCCCAGTGGAACGAGATCCTCGGCGGTAGCAGTTATGTCCATGCCGGTGGCTTCCTGCGCGGCGTGTTCGCGGGCGTACTGCTGGGCTCGGCTGACGGAGAGGCCCGCGCTGAGCTGGGTACCGGCGGAGCCGAGCCGACGAAGTCACACCAAGGAGCGTCCAGGCCGACGCCTTTCGCTGGTTCTGCCGCTACCTGCGCTCACCGCACCCGGTCGAGAAGCGCATCGCGATCGGCTGCGCCAACTGACCGCCTGGGCCTGAGCGCCGGACCGGCCGCCGCGCGCCGGGTGACGCCGTTCTCGGCAACGCCTCCCTGTCACAGAACGGGGAGGCGTCCGGTCAAGGAGGTGGACGACCGGAGGAACGGAGACAGCGGGATCATGCATCTTGAGACGTCCCCCACGGAAAGCACCCTGGACGACGCCGTTTCTGTCTTCGTAGGGCTCCGTCGGCGGCTCTTCGGCATCGCGTACCGGGTGCTGGGGAGCGCGGTCGAGGCGGAGGACGTGGTGCAGGAAGTCTGGATGCGCTGGCAGAAGACCGACCGCTCGGTGGTGGTCAGCCCGGTGGCCTTCCTGTCGAGCACCACCACTCGGCTGGCCATCAACGTCGCCCAGTCCGCCCGGGTGCGCCGCGAGACCTACATC
The DNA here is from genome assembly GCF_055564995.1 of Streptomyces sp. NPDC028907. Classification (NCBI taxonomy): domain Bacteria; kingdom Bacillati; phylum Actinomycetota; class Actinomycetes; order Kitasatosporales; family Streptomycetaceae; genus Streptomyces; species Streptomyces sp. NPDC028907. The sequence continues at coordinate 63,426 of NZ_JBVHVE010000024.1, read as the reverse complement.
GGCCCGTGGCTGCCCGAGCCCGTCGACACCAGCAACGATCCCGAGGTGGGCGCCGAGAGGGCCGAGGCGCTGGAGCTCGCGCTGCTCCTCGTGCTGCAGAAGCTGAACCCCACCGAGCGGGCGGCGTACGTCCTGAGGGAGGCGTTCGACTATGCCTACGCCGACATCGCGGACATCCTTCAGCTCAGCGTCGTCAACGTCCGCAAGATCGTGAGCCGGGCCCGCAGGCATCTCGCGGCCGACCAGCGGGAGACCGTGGACACGGTGGCGCACCGACAACTCCTCGACGCCTTCGTCTCCGCGGCGCGGAACGGGGACGTCGCCTCCCTGGAGTCGCTCTTGACGCCGGACGCCGTCAGCCTGTCGGACGGCAACGGCATCCGGGGCGCCGCGCGCGTCCCGGTGCTCGGCCGTACGCGGGTGGCGAACCTCGCGACCGCCACACGGCGGTTCTGGAGTGGCGCGGACGTCCGCCGTGTCGAGGCCAACGGGCGCGGCGGAGTGCTGCTCTACCGGGACGGTTCGCCGGCGACGTTCATGACGTTGGCCGCCTCGCCGGCCGGGATTCACCAGCTGATGTGGGTGTTCAACCCGAGCAAGATCGCCGCGTTCCTCGGCTCGGGCTCCCGTGCTCAGGGCTGAGCGGGGCCGGGGATGTTCCAGACGCGTAGCTTGTCGGGGTTGAGGGTGACCCAGACCTGTACGACGTGCGGACCGGCGACGTCGAGGCTGACGACCGCGGCGACCTGACGGCCGTAGCGCACCACGAGCCCGGTCCGGCCGTTGACGGGATGGGTGTCCAAGGTGGTCCGCGGATGCCGGGCCAGCAGGGTCAGCAGGCTGCGGGCCACCCGGATGTCGCCGTGCACCGGCCTGATCAGCGCCCGCACCTTGCCGCCACCGTCGAAGAACGCCGTCGCGTCGGCCGCCAGGAGGGACGCCAGCAGCGCCTCGTCCTCCGTCACACAGGCCTGACGCACCGCGCGGGCCACCTCGTCGTGCCGCTCGGTCGGCGTCGGCCGCGCGCGCCGTGCCCGCAGACTGCGACGGGCCCGGTCGGCCAGCTCGCCGCACTGTGGCTCGGTCCGCCTGACGATGTCGGCGACCGCGGTCGGTGACATCCCGAACACGTCGCCCAGGACGAACGCCGCTCGCTCGGCCGGGGACAGCGAGTCCAGCGCGTCCAGCAGGACCGTGCTGATCTCCTCCGCCGGCAGGCCCCGCGGCACCTCGCCGCCGGTGCCCGCCTGTGCGGCCCGAGCACGGTCCCGACCCGGCAGGGCCAGCCGGGACAGACAGATGCCTCCCGCGGCCTTCGCCAGCCAGGACCGCGGCGCCGTCATCCGCGCCCGCTCCGCCTCCGGCAGCTCGAACCACCGCCGGTAGGCCTCGTCGACGACGCCCTCGGCCTCACGGCCGCTGCCCAGCATCCAGTACGCGACATCCAGCAGATGCCGCCGTTCTTCGAGCAGCTCCGCGATCGGCACCGCGTCGTCCGCACTCGCCATACCGCACCCTCCCTCTCCTGCAAGGGAGACCGGGCAGGCGCAAACATTGTGACGCGGCCCACGTCGGCCCCGCCACGCACCGGCCACGCGGACCACGGGGTCGCCTACGGCATCCCAGGGCGCGGTCGCCCGTCTCCCGGCGCGATGCTGGTTCGGGCCGCCTTTCAGGCCGCCGACCCACGGAGCGGAGGAGCCGGTCATGAACCCGTCGGCGCTGCTCAGGACGACAACCGTCCGGCTGGCCCTCAACCTCGTCCAGTCCGCCTGGAAAACGCCGCGAGTCCTGTGTCACTCCCTGGCTCCCGGAACCACCGGACCTCGCTACCACCGCGGAAGCGGTGGCCGAGCGGCACGACGCCGTCGAGCGGGCGGTCCGCCTGCTGATGGAGACGCTGACGCCGACCCAGCGTGCCGCGTACGTCCTGCGGGAGGGGTTCGGCTGCCCGTACGACCGGATCGCCGGGTTCCTGGGCATCGCGGTGGCCAACGCGAGGCAGCAGGTCTCCCGCGCCCAGGACCGTCTCACCGCGAACCGGCGCCGGCAGCCGGTGGACGCGGTCGCGCACCGACGGCTGTTTCTCTCGCCTTCTCACTGAGATCTGGTGTGGCCCCTGCCCGTCCCACGGGCAGGGGCCACATCTCAGCCCTTCTCACTGCTGCTGCGCGAGCCACTCCGACAGCTTGGTCTTCGCGATCTGCGCGTCCGGCCCCGGCAGGAGGGTGGTCTCCTGCAGCACGGCACCCGAGTACGGCGCCCGCGGGTCCGTGACGACCGTGCGCGGGTCGTCGCTGGCGGCCAGCGTCTCGCGGATGAGCTCGTCGAGCTGGAACACGTCGGGGCCCGCGACCTCCACCACGCCGCCCACCGGCGAGCCGACCGCGGTGCGGCCGACCGCCGCGGCCACGTCGTCGGAGTACATGGGCTGGATCTTCGCCGGGGCCAGCCGCACGGTGTCGCCGTCGGTGGAGATGTCCGCGATCCCCTTGATGAACTCGAAGAACTGGGTGGCGTGGACGATGGAGTAGGGCATGCCGGACTCCTTGATCAGGTCCTCCTGGGCCTGCTTGGCCCGGAAGTACCCGCTCTCCTGGAGGCGGTCGGTGCCGACCACGGACAGCGCCACATGGTGTGTCACCCCGGCCTCGGCCTCCGCCTTGAGGAGGTTCGTCGTGGAGGTCCGGAAGAAGTTCATGACGGCGTCGTCCTCCCACGAGGGCGAGTTGGACACGTCGACCACGACCGACGCGCCCTCAAGGACCTCGGCGAGACCTTCGCCCGTCAGGGTGTTGACACCGGTGTTGGGCGCGGCCGCGACCGCCTCGTGCCCGTGCTCTTCGAGCTTGCCGACCAGCTTCGAGCCGATGAGCCCGGTTCCACCGATCACTACGATCTTCATGACGGATTCCTCTCGGAGAAAGATTCGGTTCGGAGACAGATTCGGTCCGCACCAGGAGAGACCGGACAGGGGCTCCGCCTGTGACAGGTGCCCGGCGGGGCTATTCGACGAGTTTTCCTTCGGTCGAGATGTCCGCCATCAGCGCGGAGATCTCGTCCGGAACTTCCGGGATGCTCTCGCGGGTGACACCGGTGGTCGGGGACCACACGAGATTCACGCGCAGAGCGGGATCCGGTTCCGGGTGGTCGCTGCGGTTGTGGCAGCCGCGGGTCTCGCGGCGCTCCAGAGCCGATTCGAGGGTGGCCCGGGCCGCCAGCGCCGCGGACTTCAGGTCGAAGGCGTGCGCGAGGTCCTGGAATCCGGCGATGTCCGGGTGGACGCCGACGTCCGCCATCCGCTTCTCGATCACCGCGAGCTCCGCCAGCCCCGCGCGCAGGCCCTCCTCGTCCCGTACGACGCCGACGTGCTCGGTCATGGTGTTGCGGATGGCGCGCTGCAGGGCGCGGACGTTCTCCGGCCCGTCCGCCGCGAGCAGGTCGTCGATCTCGGCGCGGGCCTCGGCGACGGCCGCCGCCGAGCGGTGCTGCGCGGTCAGGGACCGCGAGTAGGCGGCGGCCGCCCGCCCGGTGATACGGCCGAAGACCAGCAGCTCGATGAGGCTGTTCCCGCCGAGGCGGTTGGCCCCGTGCAGCCCGCTCGACGCCTCCCCGATCGCGTACAGCCCTCGAACATCGGTGCTGTGGTCCTCGGGACGCACCCACACACCGCCCATCGAGTAGTGCGCGGTGGGTGCGATCTCGATCGGGTCGCGGGTGATGTCCAGCATCTGCAGGTCGAGCATCGTCTGGTAGACGCGGGGCAGCCGGTTCATGATCGTCTGACGGGGCAGATGCGAGACGTCGAGCCACACGCCGCCCTTGGGCGTGCCACGGCCCTCCTTGATCTCCGTGTAGGAGGCCAGGGCCACCCGGTCACGGGTCGACAGCTCCATGCGATCGGGGTCGTAGCGGGCCATGAACCGTTCCCCGAGGGCGTTGCGCAGGATTCCGCCCTCGCCCCGGGCCGCCTCGCTGACCAGCGTGCCGGCCGCGTTCTCCGGCTCGATGATCCCCGACGGGTGGAACTGGACCAGCTCGGCGTCCCGCAGCCGGGCGCCGGCCTCCACCGCCAGCCGGAAGGAGTCACCGGTGTTCTCGTCGCGCCGCGAGGAGGTGCGCCGCCAGATCCGCGTGTGGCCGCCCGCGGCCAGGATGACCGCGTCCGCGTGGATCAGATACCGCCGCCCGCTCGCGAGGTCGAAGCCGTACGCCCCGAAGACCGCGCCGTCGTGCACCAGCAGCCGGGTGATGTAGACCCCGTCGAGCACGGGGATGTCGAGCTGCCGGGCGCGCCTGATGAGCGTGCGCTGGATCTCCAGACCGGTGTAGTCGCCGGCGAAGGCGGTCCGCCGGAATTTGTGCGCGCCGAAGAACCGCTGGGAGATACGGCCGTCCTCCTCGCGCGCGAAGGCCATGCCGTAGCGCTCCAGGTCGTCGATGCCCCGGGCGGCGCCCTGGGTGACGATCTCCACGGTGCGTGGGTCGGCGAGCAGATAGCTCTCCTTGATCGTGTCCGCCGCGTGCTGCTGCCAGCTGTCCTCGGGGTCCATCGTGGCCAGCGCCGCGTTGATGCCGCCGGCGGCCAGCGCCGTGTGGGCGTCCTCCTTGGGGCGTTTGCCGACCGCGAGGACGTCGACACCGGCCTCGGCCAGCTCGATGGCCGCGCGCAGACCGGCACCTCCGGTGCCGATCACCAGCACCATGGTGGACAGACGTTGTTCGGTGAGAGCCACGGTGTACTCCGATCACGGGGTTGTCACCGAGTACGACCGGTTGACCGCCGGATCTGTGACAACGTCCGTCGCCGACGCACGCACCACGCGCCTTCTCATCCTGCGGTACGCCCGGCGTCGGCGCAGGCGGGACGGGGGCGCGGTCAGGTCGCCAGCGTGATCGTCGTCGGGGTCCCCCGCCATGCCATCCGCGCGTACGGGCACAGCGCATCGGCCTGCTCCAGGAGCGGGGCGGCGATCTCCGGGTCGATGTCCGGCCACCTGACCACCAGGTCGATGTGCAGCAGGTAGCCGCCGTCCTCGGGATCCCGGCCGAAGGCCACGGTCGCCGCCACACGGATCGGGGCGGGGTCGAGTTCCTCCTGCCGTGCCACCAGGCTCAGAGCGCCGTGGAAGCAGGCGGCGAAGCCGGCCGCGAACAGCTGCTCGGGGTTGGTCCCCCGGCCGTCCCCACCCAGTTCGGCGGGCATGCGGAGGTCGATGTCGAGGACGCCGTCGGCCGAGCGCGCCCGCCCCGAGGCCCGCCCGTGACCCGCCGGTCCGCCGCTCACCGTGACCGTGGTGGTGTAGATGGGGGCGAAGGCCTCGCCGACGTAGTCCTTCTCGGTGGACAGGTCGGGAAGCCCGAACGGCTCGCTCATGGTCGATGCACCTCGCCGCGTAGGGGAGTCCCCGGGCCGGGACAGCTGGTTGACCGACAAGTCACCCGCTTTGTGACAGCCGCTACGCCCGACGAGCGGGGTGCGCGACCGGCTCGCCGACGGTCGGGTGGACTCAGTCGGTCAGCGACTCCACGTACGGAGCCAGCTTGTCCGGATTCATGACCCACATGATGCGTTCGATGCCCCGGACCGAGACGTCGACGCAGAGCAGGGCCACCGGGCTGCCCCCGGCCGTGACGAGGACGGCGGGCCGGCCGTTGGCCTCGACCCAGCGGACCTCGGTCGCAGGCCAGAACCGCGGGGCGAAGGCGGCGAGGTACTTGGACACACGTGGCAGCCCGACCACCGGGATCCTGGACGCCCCGCGCATCCCGCCGCCGTCGGTGTAGCTGACCACGTCGTCCGCGAGGACACCCTCCAGCACCGACAGGCTGCCGGTCCGGGCGGCGTCCAGGAACACCTCCAGCAGACGCCGGTGAACGCCGTCGCCGACCGGCTGCCTTCGCTCCGCCGCCAGATGCTTGCGGGCGCGGGTCACCAACTGGCGGGTATGGGCCTCGTTCGTCTCCAGGATGTCCGCGATCCGCTTGTACGGGTAGTCGAAGGCCTCCCGCAGCACGTAGGCGGCCCGTTCCACGGGGTTGAGCTTCTCGAGGAGCAGGAGCACCGCCAGGTCCAGCGCCTCGGCCCGTTCGGCGCCCAGCTGCGGATCGGCACGGGTGTCGACCGGCTCCGGCAGCCAGGGACCGGTGTACGACTCGCGCCGCATCCTGGCGGACTGGGCGAGGTTGATCGCCAGACGGGAGGTGACGGTCGCCAGGAACGCGGCCGGCTCCTTGATCCCGGCGCGGTCGGTTCTCTGCCACCGCACCCACGCCTCCTGGACGATGTCCTCGGCCTCCACCGCACTGCCGAGGATCCGGTACGCGATGCCGAACAGCTGAGGGCGCGCCGCCATGAACTGCTCCGCCGCCCGGTCGAGGGAACCCGTGTCGTCCTCGGCACGCATGAATGTCCTCCAGCTCTGAACGACCAGGCTACAAGCGGGCGTGGTGGGGCGCCGCCACAGGGCGCCGCGACCGCCCGGCAGACCCCGTTCGCAGGCGTTGGTAGCGTCGACCCTGCGCCGTGGCCGTCGGCGCGGTGTGACCCCCGACCGAGAGAGATCTGATGTCCCCGACCATTCGCAGGGCCGTGATTCCCGCCGCCGGGCTCGGCTCCCGGCTGCTGCCGCTGACGAAGGCGACGCCGAAGGAGATGCTGCCGGTCGGTGACAAGCCGGTCATCGAGCACACCGTGCGGGAGCTGGTGGACTCCGGCATCACCGACATCACCATCGTGGTCTCCGGCGGCAAGAGCCTCATCCAGGACCACTTCCGGCCCAACCCCGCCCTCGTCGACCAGCTGCGCGCCGACGGCAAGACGGCCTACGCCGACGCCGTGGAGGAGGTCGCGGAACTGGCCCGACAGGGCCACATCACCTACCTCGACCAGTACGGCCCGTACGGCAACGGCACCCCCGTGCTGAACGCCGCCCGCTCCTTCGGCGACGAGCCGGTCCTGGTGCTGTGGCCCGACGACGTCTTCGTGGCCGAGGTCCCGCGCGCCCAGCAGCTGATCCGCGCCTACGAGCAGACCGGCTGCCCGGTACTGGCCCTGCTGCCGATGGACCCCACCGAGTCCCAGCGCTACGGCGTGCCCATCGTCAAGGAGGACCTCGGGGACGGCCAGCTGCGGATCACCGGTCTGGTCGAGAAGCCCGAGCCCGCCGCCGCCCCGTCGGCGTACGCGGCCATCGGCGGCTATGTCGTCACCCCCGGCATCATCGACGAACTGCGCGAGCAGACCCGCCGCTGGTACGAGCACCGCACCGGCGAGGTCTACCTGACCGACGCCATCAACGCCTACGCCGCCACCCGCGCCGTGTACGGGCAGGTCATCAAGGGCCGCTGGTACGACACCGGCAACCCGGCCGACTACCTGGTCGCCCAGATGGCGTCCGCCCTCGCCCACCCGGAGTACGGCCCGCTGCTGCGCGGCCTGGTCGCCGGCCTCGACGACGACCGGGCCGCGACCTCGTAGCGTCGCAGCGACCTCGTAACGCACCGTGCCCTCACGGCGCCGGGTGGTCGGTGGCCGGGGCGGTCGCGGTCGCCCCGTGCCGCCGGGCGCGGATCAGCGTGATCACGGTGTCGGTCGTGCGGTCGAGGTGGCTGCGGCCGTCCGGCAGCCGTTCCTCAGGGCTGATGTAGCTGCGCGGGCCCAGATGGGTGGCCGGGTCCAGCCGGTGCACGGTGATCTTCCCGGCGCGGCGGGCCCGGTTCCATCCGCTGCGGCGCAGCAGCCGCCAGCGCTGCGGGAAGATCCAGGTGCCGACCCGTTCGATCCGGTCGTACGCGCTGGTGAGCTGGTGCACCTGCTCGGCATGGGTGAGGTCGTTGGCTCCGTTGTGGAACCCGCCGAGCGTGATCACCACGACCGGGCAGCGCAACCGGGTGTGCAGTTCGTCCACCGCTCCCGTGGCGACCTGGGCGCCGCCGCTGTAGCTGAGCAGCACCACCAGGATGCCGCTGTCGGGCCGGTAGCCGGCCAGCTCCAGCTGGGCGGCGATCTGGGAGCCGACGGCCCGGTTGTACAGGGGGCGGTAGCGGTGGTCGGCGGCCACGAAGATCTGCATGACGTTGTGCAGGAACAGCAGCAGCCCGATGTGCCGGCGCAGCCACGCCCACACCGGACGGTCCGCGAGCGGGTCGGCCAGCGGCGAGTAGGGCTGCACCTGTCCCAGCACCCGCAGCTCCGGCGCCCCGGCGATCACGGCCTTCACCAGCTGGCCGCCGTCCCGGGTGTCCCGGACCCGGCGCTTGCCGATGCCGTCGAGATAGACCAGGTAGGCGCCCGGGGGACGGTCGGCGGCCGCGCCCCGGGCGTAGGGCACGCCCTCGGGGAGCGCGGTGGTGGGGGACCGGAAGCCGGCGCTGTAGGCCAGCACCTCGTAGCGGGCCAGCAGACCCTCGGCGAGCAGGACCGGCCCGAGCACACAGGCCCAGAACAGGAAGTCGTTCATGCGATCGGCTCCGGCCTTCGGGGCGCGCTGATCCTGACGACCAGACGCCGAACGGCTCCTACGGTGACCCCGAGCCCGACCCCGGCCACGGCCACGCAGCAGGCGGCGCCCCACCAGCCGAGTTCGGTCGCGTCCGCCAGCGGCCCGGCCAGACCCGCCCCGACCCCGACGAAGAGCAGCAGATGCAGCAGCGGCCCGAGCAGCGGGAACGCGAGGACGGCGGCGAGCATCAGCGGTGCGACCAGACCCGGCGTCCACTCCAGCCCGTCGCCCGGCGGTGCCGAGGCCACCAGGAGCTCGGCCAGGGTCCACGCGGTCAGCGGCCACAGGGCCAGTACGGCGGCCTCGACGAGGCCTGCGGCCAGCAGCAGTCCGGGCACGAGCCGCCGTGACATGCCGGGGCGGCGCGCCAGCAGCGGCAGGATGCGCCCGGCGGCCTCCGACAGCCCGGCGAACAGCAGCAGGACCACGACGAGTGACATGGCTCAGCCCCGCTGCGACGGATCGACGGCGGCCACCGCCGGACCGGCCTGGTGGGCGGCCCGCACGTACTGTTCGAGCTCGTCGGCGGCCCGCCGGTACCCGCCCGCCTCGTGCTGGGCGGCCCGCAGGGCGGCGGCGGCCGTCCGGAACCCGGGCTCGTGCAGCAGACGCCGGGCGAGGGCACGTACGGAGCCTTTCGCGACGTCCCCGGTGCCGAGGGACAGGCCGGCGCCGAGCTCGACGACGCGGGCGGCGGTCATCGGCTGGTCGGCGCCCTGCGGGACCACCAGCATCGGGACGCCCGCGTACATCGCCTCGTTCACGCTGTTCATCCCGCCGTGGGTGACGAACAGCGCGGCGCGGGGCAGCACTTCGAGCTGCGGCACGAACCGCAGGGGCAGCACGTTCGCAGGCAACGGCCCCAGCGCGTCCGGGTCGGTCTGCCCGGTCGAGACGATCACGGTGCCGCCCAGCGGGGCGAGCGCGCTCGCGAACGTCCGCAGCAGCTTCGGGCCGGCGCCGAACACCGTGCCCAACGAGGCGTACAGCACCGGGTCGTGGAGCCGGTCCGCCTCGAACGACGGGTCGGCCGGACGGGAGCCGATGCTCGGGCCGACGAAACGGTAGGACGCGTCGAAGTCCTCGACGGCCGGCTGGAACGCCCGTGAGGTGTAGACCAGATTGAGGGGCTGGCGGATGTTCAGCAGGTCGACCAGGGGCAGGCCCCGCGCGTCGAAGCGCCGGTGCAGCTCCCGGCGGGAGCGGACGTATCCCCGTACGCTGCGCGGCTGGGCCCACGCCCCGGCCAGCAGGTCCCACGAGGCGCCGGTGGGGCTGGGGACGTGCCGGCCGAAGGCGAACGTGGTGAACGACGAGGCCGCCGGCACACCGAGTTCACGGGCGGCCACCGCGCCCCACGGACAGGAACTGTCGTGGATGATCAGGTCGGGCCGGTCCCGGCGCAGATCGTCGAGCACGGTCGGCAACAGCCGGACGGTGGTCGTCGCGAGCGACTCCAGCAGCGTGAGCGGAGTCGGCGGATCGGGGAGCGGCTGCTCGCCCCCGGGGTAGAGCCGTACGGTCGCGCCGGTGGCGGCGATCTCCGCCCGGAACGCGGGCGAGGTGTGGTACGTGACCCTGTGGCCGCGCCGGACGAGCTCGGCCACCACCGGCAGCGTCGGGTTGACGTGCCCGTGCATGCCGATGTTGAGGAACGCGATGGTACTCACAGGCCCGCCTCCAGTACGGAAGAAGAAGTCGACGTCCCGCCCGGCCCCGGGGGCGTCGCCGAAGGGCCGTCGACCCGGTACAGGCCCGGCCCGCCGACGCGCAGCCCGTCCAGGAAGCGCCCGGCCGTCCGGGAGGCGGTGCTGATCAGCCGCTGGGAATGGCCGAAGTCCCACGGCGCGGGCCAGGCGTCGATGCCGGTGGGGAGCACCACCGTCGGGATGTGCCGGGCCACCTCGTGCAGGTCCCGCTCGATCTGATGGCGCAGCAACAGCATTCCGGCCCGGGCGGCGATCGCGCCGGCACTGCGGCGCGGACCGCGGGGCCGGGGCGGCGAGTTCTCCGGCCCGCTCGACACCACCACCACGCTCGCCGCACCGGCCCCCAGGGCGGCCAGCACCGGTACGTACGCGATCACTCCGCCGTCGACGAGGGTGCGTCCCGCACGGTCCACCGGGGGCAGCATCCCGGGGATGGCCGCGCTGGCCAGCAGCGCCGACTCCAGGTCGCCGTGGTCGAGGTGGGCCGCGGCGCCGGTGTCCAGGTCCATGGCCACCGCGGTGAACGGCACCGCCAACTCCTCGATCCGCGAAGGCAGTTCGGCCCGGGCGATCAGTCGGCGCAGTCCGCGGTCGGTGAAGACGCTGGCCCGTGCGGTCAGGTGGCCGAGCGGGTACACCTCGCGACGGCGCAGCTGGGTCCACACATGGTCCAGCCACGGGGCGGCCCGGTCGGGGTGGGCGGCCGCGATGGCGCCGTTGAGGGCACCCACCGAGGTTCCGATGATCAAGTCCGGTCTGAATCCGCGCTCTTCCAGCGCGTATCCGACGCCCACGTGCGCCGCTCCGACCACCCCACCGGCGCCCACCACGACGGCGACGGGACGGGGGAGGGCGTGCAACCCTGTCGCCATGTCCCACCTGCCGGGTCAGCCGAACTGACCGGGCTGGTAGTCCCCGGCGGGCTGCTGGTTGATGACGTTGATGCGGTTGTAGGCGTTGATGACGGCGAGCAGGGAGATCAGCGCCACGAGCTGGTCCTCGTCGAAGTGCTTGGCGGCGTCGCGCCAGGCCTCGTCGGTGACACCGCCCGCGGCGTCGGCGATACGGGTGCCCTGCTCGGCCACCTCCAGCGCGGCGCGCTCGGCCTCCGTGAAGACCGTGGCCTCCCGCCAGGCCGCGACGAGGTGCAGGCGCTGTGCGGTCTCCCCGGCCTGGGCCGCGTCCTTGGTGTGCATGTCGGTGCAGAAGCCGCAGCCGTTGATCTGGCTGGCGCGGATCTTCACCAGTTCCTGGACCGTTTCCGGCAGCGTCGAGTCCGAGAGCAGCTTGCTGGCGGTGTTGATGTGCCGGAGCACCTTGCCCGCGAGGGGGTGGCCGAAGTAGTCGAGACGCGGTTCCACGGTGATCTCCTTGTCGGTGGGCGGGATACACCCAACTGACCGGGCGAATCCGCGATCTGTGACAGCAGGTCGTGTGTGACGTGGGTCTCAGGATGGGTGCGCACGCACCGCGACGCCGAGCATGGTCCAACTGGCCGACAGAACAGATCAGTTGATCCCGGCGCCGTCCGCACGACGGCCAGGGGGACCGGGAATGTTGAAGAAGGGACGTATGTGGCCTTCTGGGAAAAGATGCGGCTTTTGTGGCGATATGGTGATCTGGGTTGTGGAGGCTATGGCTGACCCCAGAGGAGATGGTGATATGCCTTCCGTTGACAAGGCGATCGAAGAGATCACCCACGTCCGGACCGACCTAGAAGCGGCACTCGACCCCGCCGAGCCCGACGGTGTCTACCGCGACAGCCGGGAGTGCGCCGCCCTGGCGCTGCTCTCCGCGGACACCAAGCTGCTGCTGTCCCCGCCGACCCCTCGCCCCAAGAAGGGCTGAGCGGACCCCCGAACGGGAGCAGTGAATGGAGCAGTCAGGCACTTCGGCCCTCTTGCAGGGCGCTGTGCAGGACCTTGCGACCGACGTGGTCTCCGCCCTCCGGGGCGGAGACCACGTGCGCATGTCCGACACAGCCGCGGCGGACGACCCGGAGGGCAGCTTCGCCCTCGCGGCGGTACGCGTGTTGGGAGCAGACCTTCTGCTGCCGCACGTGCTCTTCCCGACTCCGCCCGCCCCAGGAGCACTTACCGCTTTCCGGAACACGGTGGAGGCCTTTCCACCGCGCGCCGACGCGGCACCCACCGTCAGATGGAGCCACTGGGCCATGAGGCGCACCCTCGTACGGTTCGACACGGCCCCGCCCGGCGCGGACGAACTCACGGAACCCGACGCCGCCTGGCTGGACGAGGCGGCATGGCAGGTTCGGACCCACCAACTCGCGGTCCTGGCCCCCCTCGCGGTGCCCGGCGACGACTGCGCGGTCGCCCGCGCCGCCCGGCGTCGGCCGGTCGACGTGGCCCGCGGCTTCGTACGGGCGGTGCGCCGCAGGGACTGGCAGCAGGCGGCCGGCGCGGGACGCTGGCTGACCCTGATGGAAGGTGTCCCGGACACCCTCGGCCTCGAAGCGGGCCTTGACTTCGTGGAACTGATGGGCGGCAACGACCCACGGGTCGCCCTCCAGGTACAGGCGGCGCGGGTCATGCGGGCGGCCGGAGCCCTCGTATGACGGCCCTGGATGTCGGCGGGATCCGGGACGTCGGAACCGCCGCCTTCGCCTGGCTGTCCGCACACCGCGAGGACTTCGCGCTCGGCGAGGACGCGCTCACCGCGGACGGACAGGTGGACGCCACCTGGAAACCCCTCGGAGAACTCGCCCAGACCTGTGCGAGCGTCCGCGCGCACAGCCCGCCCTGGGACCCGCTGCACGCGTGCGCCGCGGACCTGCTGCGGTTCGCCTGGCAGCAGACGGGCCGGGGAGAACTGTTCCGCAGACTCCAGCGGTTGGAGCCGTTCGCGACGTACCCGCTGGAGGTCTACTCCGTCTTCGCGTCGGCCGGACTGCGCCACCCCGGATACGAGGCCGCCGCCGCGACGACGGCCCGCACCCGGGGCTGGCGGCTCACCGAGCAGGACCCGACCCGCCGGCTCGGCGTGCTGAAGGCCGAGCGGCGCAGCGGCATCCACCGGCCGGAACCGGACGAACCGACGCTGCGGCGCACCTGGCTGGGCGGCCTGCCGGAACCCTGGACGTTCGAGCGCTCCTCCGGGTACGCGCTCACCCACGTCGTCTTCCACCTCACCGACTGGGGCCGCACCCCCGAGGGCGTCCCCGCCGACCTGGCCGCCTATCTGGCGCACTGGCTGCCGCCCTGGCTCGACACCTGCCTGGACGCCGGGATGTGGGACCTCGGCTGCGAACTGCTGGTCGTGGCCGCGAGCCTGCCGGCCCCGCCCGACCCCGCGACCCTCCAGGACTCCTGGACCCGGATCGCGCGGGCGCAGCTGGACTCCGGCGCGCTCCCGCAGCAGGCGGCCTTCCAGGGGGAGGCCGGAGCGGACCCGGAGCCGGGCTTCCTGCACTGCTACCACTCCACGCTCATGGCCGCCTTCGCCGCGGCCCAGACCGTCACCTGCCTGAGCCGCGAGGCCGAAGGAGTGCCCGGATGACCGACACCCGTCTGATACACACCGTCGGCGTGCGAGCCCTGGAATGGCTGTGGGCCCATCGGGACGGATTCCGTCTGGAACCCGACGTCGACCCGGAAGTGGGCTTCCTGGAGCGCTTCAAACCGGTCGGCGAACTAGCCCTGATCTGCCGGGTGCTGTTCCGTGAGGGCGTGGCCGGGTCACGGCAGGCCGAGCTGGCGCGCAAGCTCCTCGACCACACCTGGCGGCACACCCTGGACGGCGGCCGCATGCTGGTACGCGGCCAGCGCATCGAACCGCTCTCCCCGATCCCCTTCGAGGTGTACCTGCCGTACAAGGAACTGGGGTACAGCGAGCCCGAGGTGGAGCGCGCCACCGTCCTCTACCACCGGACCAACAGCTGGGCCGCCCTCGAACTGGACCCGACCCGGCGCCTCGGACTCTCCGCGTTCCAGCGCCGGTTCGGCCTCACGCCCTCCATGCCCGAGGCGGACATCGTCGGCTCCACCTGGCTGGGCCGCACGCCCGAGCCCTGGACGGTCGGCGGGCACATCGCCTACGACGTCACCCACACGGTGTTCCACCTCACCGACTGGGGCGAGCACCAGGGCGGCCTGCCGCCGGACATCGCCGACTACCTCGCCATGTGGCTGCCGGTCTGGATCGACGACTGGCTGGACCTGAAACGCTGGGACCTGCTCGGCGAACTCCTCGTGGTCGACGCCTGTCTGCCCCGCCCCACCCTCGACGAACGGGCCTGGGAGGGCTTCGCCGCCGCACAGCAGGCCGACGGCGCCATGCCCGCCGTACGCGAGATGCCGCAGGGCGAACCGGACGAGCTGTTCGACATGATCTACCACCCCACGCTGGTGGCCGCCTTCGCCTCCGTGCTGGCGACCTCCCGCGCCCTGACCGAGCTGACCCACGTCGCCTCATGAGCGGCCCTTCCCTGCCCTGGCCGGGCATGGCCGACGACCCCGAGCAGGCCCGGCCGGAGGGCCCGCCCGGTGACGACACGCTGAGGGAGCGTCTGGAGCGTGCCGTCGACGCCGTCGACGCACCCGACGCCGTCTTCGCGGTCTCCCGGCACGGCCGTCGCACCCTGCACTGCGGCGGCACCGCCGCGCCTCCTCCCGTCGCGCGGCAGGACCTGCGCTACGAGATCGGTTCGGCCACGAAGACGTTCACCGGCCTGCTGCTGGCCCGGCTCGTCCAGCGCGGCCTGCTGACCGGCGGCGAGTCGGCGGCCGCCTGCCTGGCACCGGGCCGGCGCACCGACCCCGCCCCCGTGACGCTGGCCCACCTCATCACCCACACGGCCGGACTGCCCGGCCTGCCGGCCGACTTCTACGTACGGGCGCTCCCCGCCTGGGGCACCAACCCGTACGGCCGCTATCCGGCCGAGCGGGTGAGGGAGGCCTTCCTGCGGCACCGCCCGCGGCACCGGCCCGGAACCCGGTGGCACTACTCCAACTTCGGTGTCGCCATACTCGGCCACGCGCTCGCGGCGGCAACCGGCACGGCCTGGGAGGAACTCCTCGCCGCACAGCTGCTGCGCCCGCTCGGCCTCAGCGGTACGGCCCTGCGCGCCGAGGACCCGAAGACCGACGCCGTCGGGCACGGCAAGGACGGGCAGACTCCCACCCTCGCCTTCGACGCGGGCGGCTTCGAGGCGGCCGGTGCCGTCCGCGCCACCCCGCACGACCTGCTCACGTTCCTCGAAGCCCACCTCGACCCGGCCGGCACCCCGTGCGCCGACGCACTGCGCGCGGTGCGCACACCGGTCCTGCGGCGCGGCCTCGGGCACCGGCACGTGCACACCATGGCGTGGTTCCGACATCCCACGGACGGCGGCCCGATGTATTTCCACAGTGGTGCCACCCTCGGTCAGCAGGCCTTCCTGGGCTTCCGGCCCGACACGGGCACGGCCCTGGTCGCGCTGTGCACACGCCGCTTCCGCGCGCACGACCCGTTCGTCGCCACCGCGTACGCGTTCCTGGCGGAGGAGTAGCGCGGAGGGAGGGCGGAGGGCGGGCCGAGTGAGGCGTGCGGTGCGGGGGCTGAGTCTCCGCACCGCACGTAGTACGACTCCTGCGACCCGCCTACATCTTCTGCCACAGGGCCGGAGTGGCGACCGGCGACCACCTGCCCTGCGCCTGGTGCGTCTGGAGGCACTGGTAGCGCACGCCCGCGTGGGTCACCGTGGCGCCGGCCTCGTAGACCCGGCCCGCGGCCCAGGTGGCGGCGGCCCCGTTGTCCTGCGGAGCGGAAGCGCCCTTCTGGGCCGCCGCGGTCTTCAGGACCAGGCCGAAGTCGCTGAGGATCGGGTTGATCGGCTGGTAGAAGGTGGTACCGCCGTCCGTGCAGTCACCCGAGCCGCCCGAGGTCACACCCTGGGCCTGGGACCCCGAGAGGTACGGGCCGCCGGAGTCACCCGGCTCGGCGCACACCGTGGTCTCGGTGACGCCGTCCACGGTGCCCTGGGAGTAGCTGACACTCGTGTCGTGCTGCTCGATGGTGCCGCAGTGCCATCCGGTGGTGGAGCCGGAGCGGCAGATCGACGCCCCGACGAGCGCCTGGACCGATCCGGTGACCTGCGTGCGCTCGCCGTCCTCGCCCTCCACGTCGGCCGTGGCGGTCCAGTCGCTGTTGACGCCGACCCAGGACATGTCCTTGCCGGGGAACGTGGACGACTGGAACGTGCCCTGTGCGGCCATGTTGGATCCGGTGGTCGAGTCGCCCTGGTCGCCGCAGTGACCCGCCGAGGCGAAGCCCTGCTGGTCGCCCTTGGTGACGGAGAACCCGATGGAGCAGCGGGCGGTGCCCTCGATGTAGTAGGCCTGGCCGCCGACGAGGTCGGCCAGCAGCCGGGGCCGTTGCGCCGACACCCGGATCCCGACGCCCTCGTCCTGGACGCCGGCGGACTTGATGAAGGCGGTGGCCGCCGCCCGCTTGGTCGCCTGGACGACGACCCGGTTCGTCGGTACGTCGACGTACCAGACCGGTGTCTCACGCGTCTTGACCCGGTCGGCGGCCTTGTCCAGCTTCTCCTTGACGGCCCGCAGCTCGCCCAGCGTCCGCTTGACGACCACGGCCTTGGCGCCCTGGGCCCGGATGGCGGACACGTCGGAGGCGCGCGTGGTCGCGACGGTGAGTTCGGCCGCGGTCGTCCCCCGCAGCCAGGCCCCCGCGAAGCGCTCGCCCAGTGAGTTGCGGAGCCGACCGGCACGGACGCCCGCCTCCGCCTCGTTGACCAGCCGGTCGGCCGCCTGCCCCGGCTTCAGCTTGAGGTCTCGCTCCAGTGCCCGCAGCACCGCCTTGGACGGCCGGTCGGCACCGAGGGTCTGCGCGGCGGTGGACGCGGGCACCGGCGCGGGGGGCGGCCCGGCCGCCGCGGCCGAGGTGACGCCGCTGAGGACCAGGGCGCCGAAAACGGTCAGGGCGGTGCGGCGGCCAGCCGCGGTATGTCTGCCGAGCATGCGATGTACCTCCATCGAGTACAGGGGATTGCGACCAATCCAGGCCTTGACAGAAAGGCATGACTCGATGTCGGAAAAGATGATTTTTCGCGCTTTGGGGGGTGTGGGCAGAGGCAAGTACGGCCGCCAAAGCTTCATCGTTCGTTTTCTTGAATCATTCGTGTTTAGCAAGGTAGGTTGTCTGCCATGACCGCATCCCAGACTCCGACCCCCGCCGAGGAGCTCCGCGGTGCCGGCCTGCGGGTGACGGCTGCGCGAGTCGCGCTGCTGGAAGCCGTCCGGGCCGGTGACCACCTCGGTGTCGAGGCCATCGCCTCCGGGGTGCGTGATCGCGTGGGTCATGTCTCCCTGCAAGCGGTGTACGAGGGCCTCCACGCACTCACCGCGGCGGGACTCGTCCGCCGTATCGAACCGGCCGGGAGCCCGGCCCGGTTCGAGGGGCGCATCGGCGACAACCACCACCACATCGTGTGCCGGTCGTGCGGTGTCGTCGCCGACGTCGACTGCGAGGTCGGCGAGGCACCCTGTCTGACCGCGTCCGACGACCACGGCTTCACCATCGACGAGGCCGAGGTCATCTACTGGGGCCTGTGCCCCGACTGTTCCACCGCCAACAGTGCACCCCGAGCACTGTGATCCACCTAGTTCGGAAGGTTTCCCATGGCTGAGAACCCCGATGCGATCGTCACCGACGCGAAGACGGAGGGCACCGGCGGCTGCCCCGTCGCGCACGATCGCGCCCCCCACCCGACGCAGGGCGGCGGCAACCGTCAGTGGTGGCCGGAGCGGCTCAACCTGAAGATCCTCGCCAAGGACCCGGTTGTCGCGAACCCGCTCGGCGAGGAGTTCGACTACGCCGAGGCGTTCCAGGCCCTTGACCTGGCGGCCGTGAAACAGGACATCGCCGAGGTGCTGACCACCTCGCAGGACTGGTGGCCCGCCGACTTCGGCAACTACGGCCCGCTGATGGTCCGGATGGCCTGGCACAGCGCCGGCACCTACCGCATCAGCGACGGTCGCGGCGGTGGCGGCCGCGGTCAGCAGCGCTTCGCGCCGCTGAACAGCTGGCCGGACAACGGCAACCTCGACAAGGCCCGCCGTCTGCTGTGGCCGGTGAAGAAGAAGTACGGCCAGTCCATCTCCTGGGCCGACCTCATGATCCTCACCGGTAACGTAGCCCTGGAGACGATGGGCTTCGAGACCTTCGGCTTCGGCGGCGGCCGCGCCGACGTCTGGGAGGCCGACGAGGACGTCTACTGGGGTCCCGAGACCACCTGGCTCGACGACCAGCGCTACACCGGCGACCGCGAGCTGGAGAACCCGCTCGGCGCCGTCCAGATGGGCCTCATCTACGTCAACCCGGAGGGTCCCAACGGCAACCCGGACCCGATCGCCGCGGCCCGCGACATCCGCGAGACGTTCCGCCGGATGGCGATGAACGACGAGGAGACCGTCGCCCTCATCGCCGGTGGCCACACCTTCGGCAAGACCCACGGCGCCGGCCCCGCCGACCACGTGGGCAACGACCCCGAGGCCGCCTCCATGGAGGAGCAGGGCCTGGGCTGGAAGTCCACCTACGGCTCCGGCAAGGCCGGCGACGCGATCACCAGTGGTCTGGAGGTCACCTGGACCACCAAGCCCACCCAGTGGAGCAACGACTTCTTCGACATCCTCTTCGGCTACGAGTGGGAGCTGACGCAGAGCCCCGCCGGCGCCAACCAGTGGGTGGCCAAGGACGCCGAGGCGATCATCCCCGACGCCCACAGCGACTCCAAGAAGCTGCCGACGATGCTCACCACCGACCTCTCGCTGCGCTTCGACCCGATCTACGGGCCGATCTCCAAGCGCTTCCACGAGAACCCGGCCGAGTTCGCGGACGCCTTCGCCCGCGCCTGGTACAAGCTGACCCACCGTGACCTGGGCCCGAAGTCCCTGTACCTCGGCCCGGAGGTCCCGGCTCAGACGCTGCTGTGGCAGGACCCGCTGCCGCAGGCCGAGGGCGAGGCCATCGACGCCGCCGACGTGACGGCGCTCAAGGCCAAGCTGCTCGCCTCGGGCCTCACGGTCTCGCAGCTCGTGTCCACCGCGTGGGCGTCGGCCTCGACGTTCCGCGGCAGCGACAAGCGCGGCGGTGCCAACGGCGCCCGTATCCGCCTGGAGCCGCAGCGCGGCTGGGAGGTCAACGACCCGGACGAGCTCGCCCAGGTCCTGCGCGTCCTCGAGGGCGTCCAGGCCGAGTTCAACTCCGGCGCCAAGAAGGTCTCCCTGGCCGACCTGATCGTCCTCGGCGGTGCCGCCGCGGTCGAGAAGGCCGCGAAGGACGCCGGGTTCGACGTGACGGTCCCCGTCACGACGGGCCGTGTGGACGCCACCGAGGAGCACACCGACCCGGAGTCCTTCGCCGCGCTGGAGCCGACCGCGGACGGCTTCCGCAACTACCTCGGCAAGGGCAACCGCCTGCCGGCCGAGTACCTGCTGCTCGACCGGGCCAACCTGCTCACCCTGAGCGCCCCCGAGCTGACCGTCCTCGTCGGCGGCCTGCGCGTCCTCGGCGCCAACCAGGGCGGCTCGCAGCACGGCGTCTTCACCGAGACCCCGGGCAAGCTGACCAACGACTTCTTCGTCAACCTGCTCGACCTGGGCACGACCTGGAAGTCCACGTCCGCCGACCAGACCACGTTCGAGGGCCGTGACGCCTCCGGCGAGGTCAAGTGGACCGGCACCCGTGCCGACCTGGTCTTCGGCTCCAACTCCGAGCTGCGCGCCCTCGCCGAGGTCTACGCGAGCGACGACGCGAAGGCGAAGTTCGTGAACGACTTCGTCGCGGCGTGGGCCAAGGTCATGGACCTGGACCGGTTCGACCTCGTCTGATCCGCGTCTGATCCACCCCGCACCGAACGTCCGGGCCGGCCCCCACGGGTCGGCCCGGACGCTTTTCGCCCCGCCTCGGCTCCTCACGGCGCGCACCCTTCACAGAACGCACACCGGGCCCCATCAATTCTTTATGTTTCAAGCGCTACGCTCGTCGAAAGGGGAGTGGCCAGAGGTGGCCGAGTGGCCGAAAGCGGCCCGCCCGCCGCGCCACTCGCCCCTCCTTCCCCCACCAGCACAGGAGACTCGGCGTGCTCGACGGCGACGTAGTGGTGATCGGCGGCGGCTACGCCGGCGTCCGTCTCGCCAAGCGACTGGACACCACGGCACGGGTCACGCTGGTGGACCGCAAAGAGGTCTTCTTCCACCGCATCGCCTCCCTGCGCGCCGGAGTGCGCCGGGAGTGGTCGCACAGCCCGTTCATCCCGTACGACCGCCTGCTGCGCAACGGCCGCGTGGCCGTCGGCAAGGCCGTCCGCGTCGACACCACCGAGCGCCAGGTCGTCCTCGCGACGGGGGAGCGGCTCCCGTACGACGTCCTGGTGATCGCCACCGGAGCCGACTACCCCGAACCGGCCCGCTTCGCCGGCACCACCGCCGAGGAAGCCGCGAAGGCCTTCGCCACGCACCAGCAGCACATCGCCGCCGCCGAACACGTCCTGATCGTCGGCGGCGGCCCCTCCGGGGTCGAGCTCAGCGCCGAGATCCGCCTCGCCCGGCCGGACGCCCGGGTCACACTCGCCCACTCCGGGCCCGAACTGCTGCACGCCACGGGCAGCGTGCGGGCCGGCCGCAAGGCGCGCGGCTGGCTGGAGGCCCACGGCATCGACGTGTGGCTGGACGCCTTCATGTCCCCCGGCAACGACTTCGGCACCTACCGCGACACCCGCGGCAACATCATCGAGGCCGACCGCTCCTTCTGGGCGACCGGCACCACGCCCAACACGCTCTGGCTGCGGCTGGCCGGGCACGGCGACTGGCTGAACCCATCCGGCCATGTGAGGGTCGACCAGGCCCTGCGGGTCCAGGGATGGCTGGACGTGTTCGCGGTCGGCGACGTCAACGACGCCACCGAGGTCAAGATCACCCCTGCCGCGCTCGCCCAGGCCGACCTGGCCGCCCACAACATCCGTGCCTACCTGAACAGCGCCGGGAAGCACCGCAAGGAGCCCCGCTTCTACCGGCCGATCCACCGCACCCCGCTCATCGTCCCGTTCGGCCCCGCCGACGGGGTGACGATGCTGCCGGTGCCTGGCGGCGAGACCGCGGTCCTCGGCGGCCGTACCACCACGCTCGCCAAGGCGAAGAACCTGATGACGCCCTACATGAGGCGCCAGCTCGGCTACACGGCGGCGTAGGCGCCCCACTGGGCGGGCCGCCGTGCGGCGTCGTTCGACCGCGGCGCCGTCGTGGCTGGTCGCGCGGTTCCCCGCGCCCCTTCAGGGCGCGCGGTCGAAACCGGGCAAGCCGGGTACTCGGAGCCTTCACCGAGCCCCGGCCGGACCGGGTGGGGAACGGAGGCGTGATGACGAGGAACCGGGAGAACACGGCGCCCGCTCGGCAGCCCGGATTTCCCGAGCTGCGCCCGGTCGGGGACAGCCCGGTCGAGCCGACCTCGCGGGATGCGCGCCCGCTGAACAGCCAGGAGCTGCCCCAGGACCGCAGTCAGGCGATCCTCGAGGCGGCCAAACAGGTCGGCGCGCTGCTGAAACGCAAGGGGCACACCTTCGCGCTGGCCGGCAGCGTGGCCGTGTACGCCCACGGCGGGAGCGGTCACCTCCAGCACGACGCCGACTTCTGCGTGCGCCGCTCCGACGCCGAAGCGGTGGCCGGCACACTGACCGAAGCCGGCCTCACGGTCCGCACGCCGCCGGAGGACTGGCTGATCAAGACGACCTGCTTCGGCCAGGAGGTCGACCTCCTCTTCGAGATGGCCCACCGCCCCGTCACCACGGACGTCCTGGCCCGGGCGCAGGAGATCCCGGTCGACTCGGTGCTGATGCCCGTACTGGCGCCCACCGATCTCATGCGCGGGCTGATCCAGGCGTTCTCCGAGCACTACTGCGACTTCGGGCCGGTGCTCGCCGCGGCCCGGGCCCTGCGCGAGAAGGTCGACTGGGAGGACGTACGACGCTCCTGCGGGGACGAGCCGATGCCCGCCGCGTTCTTCTTCCTCCTGGAGCGGCTGAACGTGATCTCCGCAGGGGAGGAGCACCGATGAGCGGACCCGGCACCCGGCCCGCCCAGGGCACGGGCGGCGCGCGGAACCTGGACTATCTCGTGGCCCACCTCACCGACCACCTGGCCGCCGGGCCCCTCGGGGAGCTGGGCGTGCGCATCGAGATCCGCGGCGAGGCGATCCTGCTGACCGGCACCGTGCCCTCCGCACAGTGCCGCGACGACGTCCTGCGCAGCGCCCGCGCGGAACTGCTGGGCCACCCCGTCCACTGCGACATCGTGGTCGCGGACAACGCCGCGCCCGACCATGCGGAGGAGGTCGAATGATCCGGATCGCGGCCGTCGGGGACATCCACATGGGCCCCGAGAGCCAGGGCGTGCTCCGCCCCTCCTTCGAGACCCTGCACGAGAGCGCCGACGTCCTGCTGCTCGCCGGGGACCTCACCCGGCACGGCACCCCCGAGGAGGCCCAGGTCGTCGCACGGGAGATCAAGGACCTCGCGGTCCCCGTGGTCGCGGTCCTCGGCAACCACGACCACCACGCCGACCGCGCCGAGGAGGTCACCGCCATCCTCCAGGACGCGGGCGCGCGGGTCCTCGAAGGACAGGCCACCGTCGTGGACAACGACGGCGCGCGCATCGGCGTGGCCGGCACCAAGGGCTTCGGCGGCGGATTCGTGGGCCGGTGCGCAGGCGAGTTCGGCGAGCCGATCATGCGGGAGTTCGTCCGCTACTCACGTCACCGTGCCGACACCCTGCGGGCCTCCCTGGAGGAACTCCGGGACCAGGACTGCGACGTACGCGTCGCCCTCACCCACTTCTCACCGGTGCCGGACACCCTGTCCGGCGAGCCTCTGGAGATCTACCCGTTCCTCGGCAGCTACCTGCTGGCCGAGGCCATCGACACGGCGGGCGCCGACCTCGCCGTCCACGGCCACGCCCACCTCGGCACGGAGCACGGCATGACCAGCGGCGGAGTGAAGGTCCGCAACGTCGCCCAACCGGTGATCGGCCGGGCGTTCCACGTCTACCACCTGGCGCGCTGAACCCGCGCCGCCGGGCGTTGGGGAGGTGTGGGCCAAGCCACGCCGTTCGCGACGCCAAAGGCATGTCGGCGGGACGGGGTGCCGGGCTACCGTTTGGGGGATTCCGTGCCCGCCAGTACCTCGGACGGCCCCGCAGTGCTCGCAGATCTCTCCCCGCTCATCGCGGCCACCACCCAATGGCTGACGCGTTCCTACCCTGCGTGCGGCGGCGCGCTCGCCGCCGCGCTGGGCGAGGTACAGGCCCGGCAGGCCGTCACGGTCGCGGCCTGGCTGCGCTACCCGACGCCGACGGACGCCGCACTGGTCCAGATGGCCGGGCCCGGCGGCTCGGCCGCGCTGGACTGGATCACCGGCGCGGACGCGACCGCGCACGACGAGAGGGACGACTTCGCCTGGCGCACCTGGGTGGACGAGGTCGTGGCCAGCTGGGCGGCCTGTCTGCTCACCGACGACGAGCTGGCCCGGCTGGCGGTCGCCGCGATCGCCGACGGCGGCCGTACGACCGATGTGCCGGTCGAGTTCCGCCGCCTGGTGTCGCCCGACGCCCGGGACCGCGAGGCGGCCGCCCTCCTGCGCCACCCGGACCTCCTCGCCCCCGTGGCCGGCCTGCACCGCCCCGCACTCCACGAACGCCTCGACCCGGGCCGGGCGCTCATCGCCTGAGGCCTGCCCGGCTCCGGGTTCCCGGGGACGTACGCCGAGGGTCAGTCCTTGCCGCGTCCCGTCAGCGCGTCCCGCAGACGGTCGACCAGGCCGGCGCCCGGCGCCAGCAGCTTGTTGGCCGGCGGCTTGTCCGGGGCCGACGGGTGCGGGCGGGTCGGCGCCAGCTTCTTCGCGTGACGCACCTTGTCACCCAGGTCGTCGAGCGCCTCCGGGGGACAGGCCGCGCGCAGATCGGGGAAGAGGTTCTGCTCCTCGTCGGCGATGTGCGAGCGGACCTCCGTCATCAGCATCCCGATCAGCCGGTCGAACTCCGCATCGCCGGCGTCGCAGCCCTCCAGGTCCTTCATGATCTGCTCGGCCTTGGAGTGATCCTCGATCTCCCGGTCGGCGATGGCGTCCCCGCCCGCCAGGTGCTCCCGCACGGCCGGGTACAGGTACATCTCCTCGGCCACCGAGTGCCGCACCAGCTCCATCGTGACCTGGTCGGCGACCAGCTTGCGGTCCTTGTCGCCGTACGGAAGCGCCTCGATCCGGCCGAACATCTCCTCCACCTCGCGGTGATCGGTCACCAGCTCGTCGATGACGTTTCCACCATGACCCATGGTCTCCACCTCCAGAACGGGGCGGCGGCCCGGACGGACCCGCCGCGGCCCCCGAGTGCCCGCGCGCGAGGGGCTCACACGAGGGGCGGCGGAAACGACGGGCGGTGCGGGAGCGCCCATACTGGTCCGAGGTGAGGTTTCCGCCGAAAGGCCCGGGCAACCCGGGGCGTGCCGTCCCCGACGCCCACACGACGCGTTGCCGTCCCCCCCAACAGACCCCCTGCGGGCCCGCCCGTCTCCTGCGAACGGGAGTTCCGGATGACGATCAACCCGCCCCCGTCGCCCGTCCCGGCGGAGCCGCGGATCGGCCTGCTCGGCTCCTACGGCGGCTGCAACATCGGCGACGAAGCGATTCTGATGTGTGTCCTGAGCTGTCTGCGCGCCCACCGCCCGCACGCCCGGCTCGTCGTCTTCGGCCGCAACGCCGGCCACACCCGCGCCCATCGGCCGGAGGCCGACGAGGCCGTCGACTGGGAGGGCGTCCCGCAAAGACCACTCCTCGACGCCCTCGCCGGACTGGACCTGCTGGTGCTGGGCGGCGGCGGGATTCTCTACGACGGTGAGGCGCGCCGCTATCTACGGCTGGTGAAGGCCGCCCACGAGCGCGGCGTGCCCACCTTCGCCTACGCGGTCGGCGCGGGGCCGCTGAGCGATCCGGACGACCGCGAGGCGGTCCGCACCGTGCTGCCGGAGATGACCGAGGTCGTCGTACGCGACGAGGAGTCCCGGCTCGTCCTGGAGGAGGTCGGAGTCGAGGGCGAGCTGACCGTCACCGCCGACCCGGCGCTCCTGCTCACCCCGGAACCCTTCACCGAGCAGATGATGCGCCACGAAGGCCTCCCGCTCGACGCCCGGCTCATCGGGATGTCCGTACGCGAGCCCGGCCGGGCGGCGGAGAAACTCGACGAGGACGGCTACCACGCCCTGCTCGCCGAGGTCGCCGACTTCCTCGCCCGGCGCCTGGACGCACACGTGGTCTTCGTTCCGATGGAACGCCAGGACGTCCGGCACGCGCACGGTGTGCTGTCCCGGATGAGCGCCCCGGACCTGGGCCGCATCCTGCACAACTCCTACAGCCCCGGCGAGATCCTCGGCTTCATGAGCCACCTGGACATGGTCGTCGGCATGCGCCTGCACGTCGTGATCTTCGCCGCGCTGGCCGGCCTGCCGGTGCTGCCGCTGCCGTACTCCGGCAAGGTCTTCGACTTCGCCCGCCGCACGGGAGCGCCCGAGCTGGTCGGTGTGGACCGGGAGCAGGCCGGACTCCTGCTCGCGGAGGTGGACCGGCTCTGGGACGAGTTCCCCCGGCGGCAGGAAGACCTGAACACCCGGGTCCAGGAACTGCGGACGCTGGCCCGAGAGACCTGCGCCCGCTGCGGAGCCCTCCTCGACACGGTCGACGGCGGCGTGCGGCACGACGCACCGCGCGCGGACCCGAACCTGATCCTCACCCGGGCTCCCGGACGGCCGACCTGAGCAACCGAACCCCGTCGACGGGAGAAGCGATGCCGATCCTGGAACCACCTCGCCCCGCCACGACCGTCACCCTGCCCCCGCGCGCCGCCCGTCACGGCGGCCGCACCGACGTCCTGGTAGTCGGCGGCGGCCCGGCCGGCACCGCGGCGGCCTACGCGGCGGCCGACGCCGGCGCCGACGTGGTGCTGGTGGAGCGGTACGGCTTCCTCGGCGGCAACGCCACCGTGGCGCTGGTGATGCCGCTGATGTCGTTCCACAACGAGCAGAAACAGGCCGTGTTCGACGCGAGCGGAACAGCCGGCCGGCTGCTGCCCACCGACCACGGCGAGGGCGAACCGGTGGTGGCCGGCTTCCTGTGGCTCCTGCTGGACCGGCTCACCGCACGCGGCGGCTGCGTCCCGCCGTCCCCCCACACCGGCTACACGGTCCCGTTCGACCCCGAGCTCTACAAGCTCGTCCTCCTCGACCTGCTCGACGAGTCGGGCGTGCGCATGCTGTTCCACTCCTTCGCCTCGGCCGCGCTGCCGCTCGACGACGGCTGGCGGGTGGTCTTCGAGACCAAGTCGGGGCCGGTCGTGATCGACGCCGCAGTCGTCGTCGACGGCACCGGGGACGGCGACATCGCCGCCGCCGCGGGGGCCCCGTACGAGATCGGACGGCCGGAGGACGGGCTGGTGCAGCCGATGACGCTGATGTTCCGCGTAGTGGACTTCCTCCAGCCGCGGTTCACCGAGTACGTCAGCGAGCACCCCGACCAGTGGCGGGGCGTCCACGGACTGTGGGACCTCGTCCGGGAGGCCACCGAGGCGGGCGAACTGCGACTGCCGCGCGAGGACATCCTGCTCTTCGGCACCCCGCACCCGCACGAGGTCAGCGTCAACAGCACCCGGGTCACCCGCGCGCTCGGCACCGACGTGTGGGACCTCAGCCGGGCCGAGTACGTCGCGCGCCGCCAGATGGACCAGATCGACCGCTTCCTGCGCCGCCGTGTCCCGGGGTTCAGGACGTCCTACGTGGCGCAGAGCGGTGTCCAGATCGGCGTCCGGGAGACCCGTCGCATCCTCGGCGACTACCACCTCACCGGCCATGACATCCTCGCCGCGCGCTCCTTCCCCGACGCCGTCGCGCACGGCGCCTACCCGGTCGACATCCACAACCCCCGGGGCAGCGGCACCGTCCTCAAACGGGTCCCGCGCGGGCACTTCTACGACATCCCCCTGCGCTGTCTGCTGCCCACGGACACCGACCGGCTGCTCGTCGCCGGACGCTGTATCTCCGGCTCGCACGTCGCGCACTCCTCCTACCGCGTCATGCCCATCGCGATGGCCACCGGCCAGGCGGCCGGCGTCTGCGCCGCGCTGTCCGTCCGGCTCGGCCGCAGCCCCCGCGAGGTTCCCCATCACCTGGTCCAGCGCGCGCTGGTCCGACAGGGCGCCCATCTGCGCCTGGAGCCCCGGGACCCCGTGCCGCAGCGGCCCTGACGACGACGCCCTGAGCGCCGGCGCCGGGGGCGGGCCGCCTAGGGGGTGCTTCGAAAGTCCCGCACAGCACCCGCGGCGCCCGGCACGCTCCCCCAGAGGGGGCACCCCCACTCGCCGCACCGGCCGAAACCCCAAGTACGTCCAGTACGAGGGCTTTCGTCCGGCACGCCGAGAGCACGCACCGGACACCGCGGGCACCGCACAGGACTTTCGAAACACCCCCTAGGGTGCGTACATGACGTCGCAGGCATATCTCTCCGAACTGTTCTCGCTGGAAGGCCGGGTCGCCGTGGTGACCGGTGGCAGCTCCGGCATCGGCCGGGCCATCAGCGAGGCCCTCGCCCGCGCGGGTGCGAGGGTCGTCGTCGTGGCCCGCAGGGAGGCGGAACTGGCCGCGACGGTGGGGGAGTTGGAGGACCAGGGCGGCCGGGCGGCCTGGGTGAGCGCCGACCTCGGCACGCGTGAGGGGGTGCGGTCGGCGGCCGAGGGGGCCGTCAAGGCGTTCGGTGAGCCCGACATCCTCGTCAACTGCGCCGGGATCAACCTGCGGCCGCCGATCGGCGAGCTGGGCGAGGACGTCTGGGACACCACGATGGCCGTGAACCTGGAGGCACCCCATCTGCTGGGGCAGCGGTTCGGGCCCGGCATGGCCGAGCGGGGCTTCGGGCGGATCATCCACATCACCTCCCAGCAGGCGCACCGGGCGTTCGTCCAGAGCGGCGCCTACGGCGTCTCCAAGGGGGCGCTGGAGTCGCTGGCCCGCTCCCAGGCCGAGGCCTGGTCGCCGTACGGCGTCACCTGCAACACGCTCGTGCCGGGCTTCGTCATGACGCCCCTCAACACCCGTCTGTCGTCCGACCCCGAGAAGGTCGCGGCGCTCGCCGCCCGCACGATGATCGGTCGCAACGGCCTGGCCGAGGACTTCGCCGGCGCGGCGGTGTTCCTCGCGAGCCGGGCCTCCGCCTACGTCACCGGGCAGTCGATCTTCGTGGACGGCGGCTTCTCGGTGCACTGAGCCCGGCAGACGGCCCCTGTGCCCGACCGTCAGCGCAGATCGAGCCGCATCAGGATCCGGGGATGACCGGCCAGCACGGAGGTCGTGTCGGCGGCGTGGACGAAGCCGGCCCGTTCGAAGTTCTTGCGGATCCCGGCGTACGCCATCGTCAGGTCGACCCTGGCGTCACCGTTGTCCAGGGGGTACGCCTCGATCACCGGGGCGCCCCGGTCCCGGGCGAAGTCGACCGCGCCGGCGATGAGGGCGTGTGTGATGCCCTGCTTGCGGTGGCCCGGGCGGACGCGGATGCACCACAGCGACCACACCGGCAGGTCGTCGACGTGCGGGATCTTGCGGTTGCGTGCGAAGGACGTCGCCGAACGCGGCGCAACGGCGGCCCAGCCGACCGGTTCGTCACCGTCGTAGGCGATCACTCCGGGAGGAGGATCGGCACGGCAGAGCTCGGCCACGTACTCACCGCGGGCCGGCCCCAGCAGCTCCCTGTTCACCTTCGACGGGATCCGATAGCTCAGACACCAACACACGCTGGCCGTGGGCGACTTCGGGCCGACCACGGCACGGACGTCCTCGAAGACCGAGGCAGGGCGAACTTCTATGACCATGGCACCACCCTGGCACAGGGATCCGAGGATCAGGCCGTGGCGTGGAACGCCTGGAGCGTCTCGGCGGCCCGGGCCTCGGGAATCCGGCCGAAGTCCTCGTACCACTCGCCGACCGTGTGGAGGGACTGCGGCTGTTCGAGGCAGACCAGGTCGTCGCACTCGGGGCGGAGCGCCGTCGTAGTCCGGGGGCTGCCGACGGGGACGGCGAGGATCAGGCGGGCCGGGCCGTGGCGGCGCAGGAAACGGATTGCCGCCGTGGCGGTGAGGCCGGTGGTCAGCCCGTCGTCGACCAGGACGACCGTGCGGGCGTTGATGGACGGGAGCGGGCGGTGGCCGCGGTAGACGCGCTCACGGCGGTGCAGCTCCCCCCGCTCGCGTGCGACGACGTCGCCGAGCCGGTCCTCGGACAGATGCATCATGGCCAGGCTCTGCCGGTCGTACAGCGGCGGATCGTCCGCGACGATCGCCCCGATCGTCGTCTCCGGCCGGATCGGTGTGGAGATCTCGCTCGCGACCAGCACGTCCAGCGGGGCGCGCAGCGCGCGCGCCACCTCGGCGGCGACGGGCACCCCACCGGGCGGCAGGGCCAGCACGAGCAGATTGACCAGGTCACCGGAGCCGGCCCACTCGACCAGTCGCAGGGCGAGCTCCTGCCCGGCGTGAGTACGGTCGCGGAATGCCACAGCGCGCTCCTTGCTCGAAGATCGGCGCAGGCGCCGAGTTCCCGGCGGGCGGACGGCGAAACGGGGCGGGGCACCTGCCGCGAAGGGGTTCGCGCAGGCCGGTCCGGCGTCGCGTGTGGCCCGCGTCCGGGTGGGTACTGCGGCGCGCATGACCGACATCGAACTCAAGAGCTCCGCGTTCCACGACCACGAGATGATCCCGCGCCGGCACGCCTGGGAGGGCGAGAACCTCTCCCCGCCTCTGGCCTGGTCCGGAGTGCCCGAGGAGGCGGCGGAGCTGGCCCTGCTGTGCGAGGACCCGGACGCGCCGTCGGGGACGTTCGTCCACTGGCTGGTCACGGGCATCGACCCGCACGCGCAGGGGCTGCCCGCCGGCCGGACCACCCCGGGCAGTCACCCGCACACCAACGGCTTCGGGGAATCCGGGTGGGGCGGCCCGCTGCCACCGGTGGGCGACGACGCGCACCGGTACTTCTTCCGCCTGTACGCCCTCCCCGGTCCCGTCTCCATCCCGGAGGCGCCCACGGCCGTCGAGGCCCACAGGGTGCTCGACAAGCAGCAGCTGGCCAGCGGAACCCTCGTCGGCCTCTACCAGCGCTGAGCGTCGATCCGGGCCCGTTCGCCCGGTGCGCCGGGCTGCGTTCCGGCCGCGCAGAGCGCATGGTGGTGTCATGAGCACGCGTCCCCCCGTGGTGGTGCTGCCGCCGGCGTCGGACGGCGGGCGTCAGGTGACGATCCGCGGCGAGCCGACGGGCACCGCATACAACCTGTTCGACGTGATGGACCTGGTGCACCGCGCGGGCCTGCCCGGCAAGGACCAGGCCGTCGACGACCCCGAACTGATCGAGTGGCGCGGCGGCGGCCCCTACGACTGGAACGCCCCGGAACCGCCCGATACGCCGAACGGGTGAACGCGCGCGGCGCCACCCGAACGGGACCTCCACCTCACGGAGGACACACCGGCAGGGCCGTCTCAGTGGGGCCGTAGGCCCGCCGCCCGGTCCGGGGTGGGGTTGAACTCCGCGTGGTAGCTCTCCGGCGGCGCCAGATAGCTGACCGGCAACCCGCCGGTGTCGATGACGATCTGGTCCACGGCGATGCCCGGATCGACCATGAAGATCCGCAGGACATGCTCGCCGGGCTCGTCCACCGTCATCCTGGCGGTCAGCTTCTCGACGCCGTCCTCCACGTTGCGGGCCCAGGCGTCGCCCCGGTTGCCGGTGGCCACGGACTGGCCCGCGAGGACGGTGGCGGGCTGTTCGTCGAGCGCGACGGCGAGTCGGCGGTGGCCGCGCTCGTCGAGGGACGGCAGCCGGAAAACGGTGACCGGGAAGGTGCCGGCGCGGTCGAAGCGCACCCGGTACCGCAACTCCGGCGCCCTGGTGGCGAAGTCGGCGGTCACCGCAGCCGCCGTCGTCGGCACCGCCTCCAGAGCGCCGGTACGGCGGCCCAGTCCGCGCACCTCACGCCAGCCGGCCCCGCCCCGCGCCACCCGGCGCTCGGTGTGCACCGCGTCGATGGAGACGTACCCGTGGGCCGCCACGAACCCGCGCGCCCGCCGACGCGCCCGCTCACCGTCGTTGACCACCCGCAACGGCACCTCGATCCGCTGCCCGGCCCCACTCACGGCGACCGTGGCGTCGTCGTACGTCCCCTCGGGCATCCGCGCCCAGTCGATCTCCACCCACACCCTCGTCTGCTCGGTGAGAGAGCCTCCCGCCGAGCTCAGCAGCACCCACGGGTGGCTCGCCTCGGCCGACCAGTCGAGGGGCAGGAAGCCGGTGTTGAAGACATCGACGAAGCGTCGGTCGCGGGTGTAGGAGGAGAAGGACAGCGGGCGGCCCGCCCCGGTCTCGTTGCCCTCGGCCGCCACGCCCAGCCCCGAGGTCTCCTGCCGGGCGATCCGTGTGACGGCCGGGCGGCCCGGCGCCTTCGGGATCTGGGAGGGGTAGGGATTGACGATCCCGTCCCACTTCCCGCCCGCCACCTCGGTGTTGTACCGCTTGGTGAGCGCCGCCTCCTCGGCGTGGACCGCCTCGGCCAGGTCGGCGAAGCGATTCGTCCCGGCCCCGCGTCCCTGCCGCACCGCGAGCGCGTTGCGGTCCGCCCAGTAGTACTTCAGGTTCATCAAGTACGCCCCGCGCACCGGGTACTCGACCAGCTCGAAGAAGGCGTCCCGGTACTGTTCGGGCACCTTGGCCCCCACCGCCCGCACGCGTGCGAGCAGATGCTCGTACGCGGCCATGCGGCGGCCCGCCTCGTCCCCGTGGTGGATCACGGAGAACACCCCGGGGTCGATGAACTCCGGGCGCCGCTCGGCCGCGAGCCGGTAGTACTCGGTACGGATCGCGGCGATCTCCCGGCCGTACCGCCGGCCGAACTGCCGCCCCGACCACTCGGCCAGGAAGTCGCCCACGTCCTCGGCGCCCCACCGGTCCACGTCCCAGGCCATGTCCATGCTGAACGACAGACCGGTCTCGATCGACTTGACGTCACCGACGTTGAAGATCCACATCCGGTCGACGCCGTGCTCGTACACCCGCCGCAACTCCTGCCAGACCTTGGCGAGTTGGGTGGTGTCCAGCCACAGATAGCTCTTCGGGCGGCCCCAGTAGGACAGGTGGTAGTAGATGCCGTTGCCGCCGGCCCGGGCCCGCTCGGCGTCGTTCGGCAGCTGGCGCATGTTGCCGTGGTTGTCGTCCGGCCAGATCAGCGTGATGTCGTCCGGGACCTGGACACCGGCGTTGTACAGCTCCAGGACCTCCTTGTACGGGATGAAGATCTGCGGCTCGGCCGCCGCGCCCACCTCCTCGGCGAGGATGCGGCGCTGGTCGGCGATGATGTCGTTCATCACCGCCACCTTCTCCGGGATCGTCGTGGCGTACTTCGTCTCCAGCGCGCTGTCGTGCAGCCCGCGCATCCCGATCGTCCAGCTGCTCTCGTACGACGCGTTCTGTCTGGCCCGGGCTCTCCAGTAGTCGGAGATGACAGCCGGGTTCACCGTGTAGTCGTACACCGGCGGGGTGCCGTCCGCGCCGGGATGGTCCTTGGCCCACGGCTCCCACTCGTGGACGCCGTTGCGCAGCAGGGCCTCGGGGTGGCTGGAGCCGACGACGATGCCGTAGCGGTCGGCGAGTTCGGGGTTCTCGCGATGCTTGTTGAAGAAGTCGGAGTACGGATGCATCGCCGGCCACAGGTAGTTGGCCTTGAGACGGAGCAGCAGCTCGAAGACGCGCTGGTAGGTCTCGGGGCCGATGTTCTTGTCCGGCTCCTGGGTGCGGTGCGACCAGGTGGTCAGGTTCTGCTCGTCGTTGATGAAGACGCCCCGGTAGCGCACCGACGGCTCGTACCGCTTGAGCGGGCCCGCGGGGACCGTCACGGTCTCCCGCCGGGGCACGGGGACGTCGGCCCACCAGTACCAGGGGGAGACCCCGATGCGCTCCGAGGTGTCGTAGACGCCGTAGACCGTGCCGCGCCGGTCGCTGCCCGCGATCACCAGGGCCCGCTCGACCCCGGGCAGCGGACGCTCGACGACCTGTGTCACGGACGCCTCCCAGCGTCCCTTCACCCGGGAGACGTCCAGCCGCCCCTGGGTGACGAGCCGGTCGACGACCGGACTGGCGCCCAGCGTGCCCACGAGCACGAGCGTCGCCGCCGTCTCCGGCAGCGTGTGCCGCAGCACCGGCCGGAGCCCGCTGACCCGCTCGACGTCCGCCTGGAGGTCGCCGGCCGCGCGGATCACGGCGGGGTCGTCCGCCGCGTCGACGTACAGTTCCACGGCGGTGCCGCCCCGGACCAGCGGGAAGTCGGGCCGGTCCGCCGCGGCCCGGGCGGCCGTGGGGAGGACGCCGGGAAGCAGCGGGGCGGCTCCGACGGCGGCCATCCCGCGCAGGAAGGACTTGCGGGACCAGGGCCGGGACGGGAGAGGGTGGGGGTGGGGGGTCTCGTGGTGCGGCACGTGACGCTTCCTTTCCGCGCATGGCTGAGGGGCGTGGTGCGAGGGAACGACGTGAAACGTGCTTGGCATGGGCAGGCTAGAAAGCGCTTGCCATCCGGAACCCTAAGCCAGTCCCGTCCGAGCGGTCCAGACCCCTGTGGCGTCGGCCGCCGCACGAGCCCCGTGGTGTGTCCGGTACCGGTGGGTGGGGTACGCGGCGACGGACGGAAGGGGAGACCCATGCAGTTCCGTGACCGCAAGGAGGCCGGACGGGAGCTGGCGGAGCAGTTGCGCGTCCGGCAGGAGAAGGGCGTCCTTCCGCATCCCGTGGTCCTCGCGCTGCCCCGGGGCGGTGTCGCGGTGGCCCGGGAGATCGCGCGGGAGTTGGAGGCCCCGCTGGACGTGCTCGTCGTACGCAAGATCGGGGCGCCGTTCCACGAGGAGTTCGGGGTGGGGGCGCTCGCGGGCGACGACCCTCCGCTGTTCGACGAGCAGACGCTGTACCGGCTGGGGCTCAGCGAGGCCGACCTGGCGCCGGTGGTGGAGCGGGAACGCAGGGAGCTGCGGCGGCGCGAGGAACGCTATCGGCAGGGCCGGCCCGCGCCGCGCCTGCGCGACCGTACGGCCGTCGTCGTCGACGACGGCGTCGCCACCGGCTCGACAGCACGCGTCGCCCTGCGCGCCGTACGCAACCAGGGACCCGGGCGTCTGGTCCTGGCCGTACCGGTGTGCGCACCGGAGGCGGCCGCGGAACTGCGGCTGATCGTCGACGAGTTCGTCTGCCTGCACCAGCCGAGGCTGTTCAGCGCGGTGGGGGAGTGGTACGAGGACTTCGGCCAGCTGACGGATGCCGATGTGCTGGAGGCCTTGCGGGGTGGGGAAGGGGCGCGCTGAGGTCTGGTTCAGGGGGCGGCGTGGGCGGCGGTTTTCCGCAGGGCGAGTGTGCCGTCCGGGTCCAGGCGGACGTGGGCGCCGTGGCTGACGCGGTCGAGGGTCGTGCGCAGCCAGGCGCGGTCCTCGGGCGGGGCGGGCTCCAGGCGCATACGGCGGGCGAGCAGGGGGACCATGCGCAGGTCGGCGAGTTCGCCCGTGTCCGCCGCCAGCGTCACGAAGTAGGCGACGCGGAGGTCGTCGCGGTACTGCTCGTAGCCGGGGATGCCCTCGTAGTCGTCGATGAAGTCGCCGCAGCCGTGCAGGATCAGCCGGTCCCGGTGGACCTCGACGGGGCGGGGGTGGTGCGAGGAATGGCCGTGGACGACGTCGGCGCCGCCGTCCACCAGGGCGTGCGCGAAGCGGCGCTGGTCACGGGGGACGAGGTAGCCCCAGTTGGAACCCCAGTGCACGGACACGACCACGAGGTCGCCGGACCGCTTCGCCTGCCGGATGTGCCGGACCACGGCGGCGGCCGTGGCGGGCGTCGGCTCGGGCAGGTAGGCGACACCGGGCAGATCCGCCGTCGCCGCCCAGCTCGCGGGGACGCCGCTGGTGCCGGCGCCGAGGGCGAACACGAGCACGCGGCCGCCGTGCCGGAGCGGGAGTGCCACGGGGGCGTACGCCTCCTCGGCGTCGCGCCCCGCGCCCGCCGTCCGCATGCCCGCTCCGTGCAGCACGTCGAGGGTCTCCTCCAGGCCCGCGACGCCGAAGTCCCGCACATGGTTGTTGGCCAGCACGCAGACATCCGGGCGGGCCACCCCGAGGGCGGGCAGATTGGCCGGATGCATGCGGTAGTGGACCGCCTTGCCGGGCTCGAAGGCGTCGCTGCGCGTGATGGACGTCTCCAGATTGACGATCCGCACGTCCGGGCCGACCGACTCCAGCAACGGCAGCGCCTCGCCCCACGGCCAGGACGGGTCGACGGGCGCCGGGATCGATCCGCTGACCGCCTCCGCCATGCTCACGTAGGACCGGGCGTCCGTGACGTACCCCTCCCGCAGCTCCGGCTTCCCGGGCCGGGCCAGGATCTGGTCGACGCCGCGTCCCAGCATCACGTCACCGCAGACGAACAGCGTGACCGTGCCGCCGTTCATGTCTCCACCGTACGGGCTGGGCCGGGCGAGGGCGTACGCCCGGGGCGTCGAGACGTCCGTGCCCGTCGCCGCGTCCTCCGCGTCGCCCGGCACGGTACGGCGCGGCCCGTGCGGGTACCCCGCACCTGCGACGCCGGATGTCCGAGGCCTGGGTGCGGGAGGACGTCATGGAACTGGTCCAGGAAGCTTCCCACCGCTTCCGTATCGACCCGCACGGTCCGATGCGGGTGCCGGGCGTGGTGTTCGCGTCACGCAAGCTGTTGAGGGACGCCGAGAAGTCGTTGGAGCAGGTGGCCAACGTGGCCACGCTGCCGGGCATCGTCGGTGCCTCGTACGCCATGCCCGACATCCACTGGGGCTACGGCTTCCCCATCGGCGGCGTCGCCGCGACCGACGTGGCCGACGGCGGGGTCGTCTCGCCCGGCGGCGTCGGCTTCGACATCTCCTGCGGAGTGCGCCTGCTCACCGCCGACGTCGACCCCGACGGACTGGCGTCGGTGCTGCCCGCCGTGATGGACGGCCTGGACCGGGCGATCCCGCGCGGCGCCGGCCCCGGAGGGGTGTGGCACCTGACCGGCCCCGGGCAGCTGGAGCGGATCCTGCTGGGCGGCTCCCGGTACGCGGTGGGGGAGGGGCACGGCGAGGAGCGCGACCTGACGCGCTGCGAGGACGGCGGGGCGGTGGCCGACGCCGACGTGGACCAGGTGAGCGCGCGGGCGCGGGAGCGCGGGCTCGGCCAGGTCGGGAGCCTCGGCTCGGCCAACCACTTCCTGGAGGTGCAGCGCGTCGACGAGGTGTACGACGAGCCGGCCGCCGAGGCCTTCGGCATCGCCGTCGGCCAGGTGTGCGTGATGATCCACTGCGGCTCCCGCGGCCTCGGCCACCAGATCTGCACCGACCACGTCCGGCTCATGGACCGCGCGATGGCCCGCTACGGCATCAAGGTCCCCGACCGCCAACTGGCCTGCACCCCGGTCGACTCACCCGAGGGGCAGCGGTACCTCGGCGCGATGGCGGCCGCCGCCAACTACGGCCGAGCCAACCGCCAGTTGCTGTCCGACGCGGCCCGTGTCGTCTTCCGGCGCGCCGCGGGAGCCCGGCTGTCCCTGGTGTACGACGTCTCCCACAACCTTGCCAAGATCGAGCCCCACCCGGTCGCCGGAGCGCGCCGCACGCTCTGCGTCCACCGCAAGGGCGCGACCCGCGCCTTCCCGCCCGGCCATCCGGACCTGCCCGACGATCTGCGCGACGTCGGCCAGCCGGTGCTGATCCCGGGCACGATGGGCACCGCCTCGTACGTCCTGGTCGGCGTGGCGGGCGGGGACGCCTTCTTCTCCACCTGTCACGGCGCGGGCCGCGTCCTCAGCCGTCATCGCGCCGCCCGTGCGGTGGGCGGCCGGGAAGTGCGGGCCCGGCTGGAGTCCGCGGGCATCGCGGTCCGCCCGCGTTCCCTGCGCGGCCTGTCGGAGGAGACGCCCGAGGCGTACAAGGACGTGGGCGAGGTCGTGGCCGCGAGCGAGGGCGCGGGACTGTGCCGGACGGTGGCCCGGCTGGTGCCGTTGGGGGTGGTGAAGGGCTGAGCGGCCGGGCGGACAGGGGGGAACCGGGGTGGCGGCGGCCGGACGCCGTACTTCACCCGCCTTCGGTCCCCTCACACGTCCACGGTCACCGCACACGACCACCCGTACGAGTCCGGCCCGATGTGCAGCCCGTGCCACGAGACGCCCTTCGGCGTGGCACCGGTGACCTCCACCTCCCCCAGCTCCGCGAGCGCGAGCCGAACGTCGAGGTCGCCGTCGGTGGTGTCGGCCTCCAGGTCGACGGGCACGCGGCCGTCCACGTCGAGACGGAAGACGACCTCGTCGAGGAGGGCGGTCAGTAGTTCCTCGTCGCTGTTCTCGGCGAGCCGTACCCGCTCCATCGAGGTGGGCCGGACCGCCGTGACGTCGGCGAAGCACTCCACCATGCCGAGCGCGGCCTCCACCAGGCAGCGCTCGCGGCTCGCGCCCCACGCCTCGATCCGCACGTCGGCCGTGTGCGGCACCGCCCGGTGGCCGCTGCCGCCGCTTCGCCGGGTCTGGATGTCGTCGTCCGGGTCGCCGACCATCGGCATCACCTGATCCGCTCGTACCGTACGGGCTGTTGGTCCGGTTCAGGCCCGCGCGTCCGGGTCCGCCGTCCCGCGGAACCGGGACACGCGCCGGGGCCCGTGCCGCCGCCTGCCGTGGCGGTGGTGGGTCGCGCCGTTCCTCGCCAGGACCAGCCCCAGGCAGAAGACGAGCGCCAGGGCGAGGCCCGAGCAGAAGACGGCCAGCGTGTTCATGGTCGCGAGGTCCTGGCCGAGCACCGAGACGGAGTACTCGGGGCCGCCGGAGAGGTTGTCTGCGATGACCAGACCGGTGAAGACGCCGCTGGCCGCGAGGAGGAGCAGTCCGAGGAACAGCATCCGAGTCATCTCCCAGGAGGGTGCTACACGCCTACGTGTACCCGCGAGCGGGCATCGCGTACCGCCGGGGCCGAAGGGTGCGGCGCTGACCGCGGCGACTGGATCCGACGACGCGGACCCATTGACCTTGGCCATCCATGAACATAATCTCCGTCCTCATATGTAGACGTTGTCTTCATGTGGGGACCCCGTTCAGCGGGGTGAACGCAGGCGGCCGCCGTTCAAAGGAGAACCGACATATGCCGCTCGTGGTGGTCGGGATCAGTGTTCTGGTCCTGCTCGTCCTGATGACCAGGCTCAAACTGAACGGCTTCGCCGCCCTGCTCCTGGTGGCGGTGGGCGTCGGCCTGGTGCAGGGGATCGGGCTGGAGAAGATCCCGGACGTACTCGCCGAGGGCATCGGCGACCAGATCGGCGACACCATGCTCACCATCGGGCTCGGTGCCATGGTCGGCCGGGTGATGGGGGACTCCGGCGCCGCCCAGCGGATAGCAGGGAAACTGCTGGAGGTGTGCGGCCCTCGCTGGGTCCAGGTCGCGATGGTGCTGACGGCCATGCTCATCGGCGTGACGATGTTCTACGAGGTGGCCTTCGTCATCATCGTGCCGATCGCCTTCACCCTCGTCCGGGTCACCCGGGCGAACCTGCTGTGGGTGGGGCTGCCGATGTCGATCGCCCTGTCCACGATGCACAGCTTCCTGCCGCCGCACCCCGGCCCCACCGCGGTGGCCGCCACCTTCCACGCCTCCGTCGGACTCACCCTGTTCTACGGCCTGTTCATCGCCGTGCCGGTCG
Organism: Streptomyces sp. NPDC028907; assembly: GCF_055564995.1. Classification (NCBI taxonomy): domain Bacteria; kingdom Bacillati; phylum Actinomycetota; class Actinomycetes; order Kitasatosporales; family Streptomycetaceae; genus Streptomyces; species Streptomyces sp. NPDC028907. Next base: position 24,417 of record NZ_JBVHVE010000024.1, on the reverse strand, counting down.
GCGCGTTCATCGCCCTGCTGTGGCCGCGCCTGCCCTTCGTCCGGGCGATGAACCCCTCCATCCCCAAGGGCCTGGTGAGCGAGCGGGTCTTCGAGGACGACGAGATGCCCGGCCTGGGCTGGTCGCTGTCCGTCGCGCTGCTGCCCGTCGCCCTGATCGCCGGCGCCGCGGTGACCGACCTCGCCGGCTCCGGCGACGGCGGGCTCATGCACTTCATCGCCTTCATCGGCTCCGCACCGGTCGCCCTGCTGCTCACCCTGATCGTGGCGATCTGGGCGTTCGGCCCGCGCATCGGCCGCAGCCTCGCCGAGGTCAGCGTCTCCTGCAAGGAAGCCGCTCAGGCGATGGCGATGATCCTGCTCGTCATCGGCGCGGGCGGTGCCTTCAAGAACGTCCTCGTCGAGGGCGGCATATCCGACTACATCAAGGACGTCACCGACGGCTGGTCGATCTCCCCGATCGTCCTGGCCTGGCTGATCGCGGTCATCCTCCGCGTCGCCCTCGGCTCGGCGACCGTCGCGGTCGTCACCGCCTCCGGCGTCGCACTGCCCCTGCTCGCGGGCAGCGGCGTGCACCCCGAGGTGATGGTGCTCGCCGTCTCCTGCGGCTCGATCGCCTTCTCCCACGTCAACGACCCGGGCTTCTGGATGTTCAAGGAGTACTTCAACCTGTCCGTCCTCGACGCCATCAAGGCACGCACCACGTACACGACGGTGCTCGCGATCCTCGGCCTCGGTGGCGTACTGGTCCTGGAACAGGTCCTCGACGCCCTCAGCATCTGACCCCCCTCACGAGATGGGCCCCCGCCTGCCATGAGCCAACCCGTCGTCACCCGCTTCTCCGTGTACCCGGTCGCCGGCCGCGACTCGATGCTCCTCAACCTCTCCGGGGCCCACGCCCCCTGCTTCACCCGCAACGTCGTCGTCCTGGAGGACTCCGAGGGCCGTACGGGCCTCGGCGAGGTCCCCGGCGGGGAGAGGATCACGCAGACCCTGCGCGAGGCCGGGGCACTGGTCGTCGGCGCGCCGGTGGGCGACTACAAGCGCGTCCTGCGTGCGATCGAGGCGAGCTTCGCCGACCGGGACTCCGGCGGCCGCGGCGCCCAGACCTTCGACCTGCGGACCACCGTGCACGCCGTCACCGCCGTCGAGTCGGCGCTCCTCGACCTGCTCGGCCAGCACCTCGAAGTCCCGGTCGCCGCCCTCCTCGGCGACGGCAAGCAACGCGATGCCGTCCGGGTCCTCGGCTACCTCTTCTACGTCGGCGACCCGGACCGCACCGACCTGGACTACGTCCGCGACCCCGACGCCGCGGTCGACTGGTACCGCGTCCGGCACGAGGAGGCCCTCACTCCCGAGGCGATCGTCCGGCAGGCCGAGGCCACCTACGACCACTACGGCTTCCGCGACTTCAAGCTCAAGGGCGGGGTCCTGCCGGGTACGGAGGAGGTCGAGGCCGTGCGGGCGCTCAAGGACCGCTTCCCCGAGGCACGGATCACCCTCGACCCCAACGGCGCCTGGTCCCTGCGCGAGGCCGTCGAACTGTGCCGCCCCCTGGTCGGCACCCTCGCCTACGCCGAGGACCCCTGCGGGGCGGAGGACGGCTACTCGGGCCGGGAGATCCTCGCGGAGTTCCGCCGGGCCACCGGACTGCCCACGGCCACGAACATGATCGCCACCGACTGGCGCCAGCTGACCCACGCCCTGGCCCTGCAGTCCGTGTCGATCCCGCTGGCCGACCCGCACTTCTGGACCATGCGGGGCTCGGTACGCGTCGCCCAGCTGTGCCACGCCATGGGGCTGACCTGGGGCTGCCACTCCAACAACCACTTCGACATCTCCCTGGCGATGATGGCGCACTGCGGCGCGGCCGCGCCCGGCGAGTACAACGCCCTGGACACGCACTGGATATGGCAGGAGGGCCGCGAACGGCTCACCGTCGAACCCCCGAGGATCAGCGGCGGCGAGGTCGCCGTACCGGACACGCCCGGACTGGGGGTGCGCCTGAACCGCGACCGGCTGCTCGCCGCGCACGAGCTCTACCGGGAGAAGGCGCTCTCGGGCCGCGACGACGCCGTCGGCATGCGGTATCTGGTCGACGGCTGGACCTTCGACGCGAAGCGGCCCTGCCTCGTGCGCTGAGCCGGCCGCCGCGGCGGGGCTGCCGTTCCCCGCGCCCGCCTCTATCGTGAGGCCATGTACGCCACACGGGTCTCCCGCCATGTGAACGCCTCGCGCGCGGCCGTCTACCGGGCGCTGCTGGACGCGGACGCCGTGGAGAAGTGGCGGGTGCCGGACGGCATGACCGGGCAGGTGCATGTGTTCGAGAGCCGGGAGGGCGGGGCCTTCCGGGTCTCGCTCACCTATGACGAGCCGACCGGCACCGGGAAGTCGGCCGCGCACACCGACACCTACCACGGTCGCTTCGTGAGGCTCGTCCCCGACGAACTGGTCGTCGAGGAGGTCGAGTTCGAGACCGACGACCCCGCCCTGCGGGGCACGATGACGATGACCACCACCCTCACCGAGGCCGACGGCGGCACGGACGTGCTGGTCGTGCACGAGGGGATCCCCGACGTCGTGCCCGCCGCGGACAACGAGACGGGCACCCGGATGGCGCTCGCCAACCTCGCCCGGTTGGTCGAGGCCGCGCCACGGTGACCTCGGAAGGATCGACCGGCAGCCGCTGACACCGTGCATCACATGATCTTCGCCTGGGGTTCGCCGGGCGTACGAAAGCGCTCGCTTCCATGCGGATGTATGGACACCGAACTGCTGTCAGGGCTGCGCGTCGACTACACCGACCAGGACGACCCCGTCCTGATCCGGCCGGACGGCAGCCCGGTGGACACCTGGCGGGAGAACTACCCCTACGAGCAGCGCATGGAGCGCCCGGAGTACGAGTGGCACAAGCGGCTCCAGCAGATCGAACTGCTGAAGCTGCAGAGCTGGATCAAGGAGACCGGCCGTCGTCTCGTCGTCGTCTTCGAGGGGCGGGACGCGGCGGGCAAGGGCGGCACGATCAAACGCTTCACCGAGCATCTCAACCCGCGCGGCGCCCGCGTCGTGGCACTGGAGAAGCCCACCGAGCGTGAACGCGGGCAGTGGTACTTCCAGCGGTACGTCGAGCATCTGCCGACCGCAGGCGAGATCGTGCTGTTCGACCGGTCCTGGTACAACCGGGCCGGCGTGGAGCGCGTGATGGGCTTCTGCACCGACGACGAGTACCGGCGCTTCATGCGGCAGGCTCCGGCCTTCGAACGGATGCTGGTGGACGACGGAGTCGACCTGGTCAAGTTCTGGTTCTCGGTGTCCCAGGGAGAGCAGCGCACCCGCTTCACCATCCGTCAGGTCGACCCCGTACGGCAGTGGAAGCTCAGCCCCATGGACCTGGCCTCCCTGGACCGCTGGGAGGACTACACCGCAGCCAAGGTCGCCATGTTCCGCGAGACGGACACCGAGCACGCGCCCTGGACGGTGGTGAAGAGCAACGACAAGAAGCGGGCCCGCGTCGAGGCCATGCGCAGCGTGCTGGCCCGCTTCGACTACTCCGACAAGGACGAGGAGGTCGTCGGCGTCCCCGACCCCTGCGTCGTCGGCGCGGCCGCGGGCCTGCTGGAGGCGGGGGAGGACGACGCCGAACTCGGAGGCTAACCGCGCGGCAGCACCGTGACGCGACGGAAGTTGCACTCGTCCCCTGCCGTGCGCCCGGCAGGGGCGGGGCGGTTCTGATGGGCCTTGAGGGCGGCGCTGACCAGGCTCATCAGCAGATCGACGTCCGTGTCGCAGTCGAGGTGCACGGTCACCCAGTCCGAGCCGGGGACCAGCCGGATCGCCGTCGACCCCTGAAGATCGTCGTGGAACCGCCGTATGGCTCCCGCCGTCAGATGCAGGTCCACGTCACGGTCCGAGTGGAAGTGCACGATCTCGCTGTGGACGGAGCGCAGTGCCCGCCCTGCGCCGCAACTGGCCGAGCCCGAACTGAGGTCGGGCCAGACTTCCAGTTGTTCCATGGCGCGCTGGGCCAGTGTCATGTCCCCATGGTCACCCGATCATCGCCTCGCAACCAGAGGTTGAGCGATTCGTAACCGGGGTGTGAGGTACCTCTCGGCCACCACCTGCCCCTGGGCCTAGTCCGGCGGCGTCGGCGTGTCGTGCGTGCGGTACATCGCCTGCACGTCCAGCTCCAGCTGTACCGTCGGCCCGACCACCGCGATCCCGCGCGCGAGCATGCTGCGCCAGTTCAGGGTGAAGTCCTCCCGGTGCAGCTCCGCCTTGGCCAGCGCCGCGCACCGCAGCTCCTCGCCGTAGCCGCCGTTGACCGAACCCAGGTAAGTGGTGTCCAGCTCCACCGAGCGGCTGACGCCGTGCATGGTGAGCGAGCCGTGCAGCGTCCACTTGGCGCCGCCCCGGTAGGCGAACCGCGTGCTGGCGAAGTCGATGTACGGGTATCGCTCGACGTCCAGGAAGTCGGCCGAACGCAGATGGCTGTCCCGGGTGTTGTTGCCCGTGGTGATGCTGGCAGCCTCGATGCGCACCGACACCTGGGACGTGGACATGTCCGGCGCCACCCGGATGCCGCCCGTGAACCGCTCGAAGCGGCCGTGCACATGGGCCATGCCGACGTGCTTGGCGATGAACCGGATCGCCGTGTGCGGCGGGTCGAACAACCAGGTGCCGGGCGACGGCAGTTCCAGCTGCCGGGCCGACGTCAGCTGGACCCGCGCGGCGGGCTGCGGGGGACCGGCGACGACGTCCAGGGGCTCGCGGTGCGGGGTCAGGCCGTCGGCCGTGATCATGAGGCTGTAGCGACCCGGGGGCAGCGCCGCGAAGAACAGGCCGTACGGGTCCGTCGTACCGGACGCCACGACCTCGTGCGAGTCCAGCGCCGTCACCGTCACGTCGGCGCCGCGCATCGGCAGCCCCACCGGATCCACGACCTCGCGGCCCACCACCCCGGCACCGGCCGGTACGGGCAACGGGACACCCGGCGCTCCTCGGGAGCGACGCCTCCTGAGCAGACCGAGGGGCATGCTGATCACCTTTCTTTGGGACGTGGGGGATGTCGGAGCGTGGGGGGCTTCGAAGGGGAGGGGGGACGGGGCGGGACGTCAGCGCTCGGTCGACGTCGGCGGTACGCCCTCGTACGCCGCCCGCAGCAGGGCGAGCACCCCGTCGGCCGTGACCGGGCGGGGGTTGGCGTACGCCTGGCCCGCGGTCTGCGCGGCCGCCTCCGCCAAGTCGGCCTCCACCAGGCCCAGTTCAGCGAGGGAGCGGGGCGCGCCCAGGCGCCCGGACAGGTCCCACAGGGCCGTCGGAGCGTCGTCGGTGTCCAGGGCACGGGCCACTGCGGCGACCGCGTCGGGGACGGCGGGCGCGTTGTGGGCCAGGGCGTAGGGCAGCACCACCGTGTGCGTCTCGGCGTGCGGCAGCCCGAAGGTGCCGCCCAGGACGTGGCACAGCTTGTGGTGCAGGCCCATCGTGGTGGCGCCCAGACAGGACCCGCACAGCCAGGCCCCGTACAGCGCGCGTCCGCGGGCGTCGAGCGACGCCGGCTCCTCGGCCACCGCCGGGAGCGCCCGCCCCATCGCCCGTACGCCCTCCTCGGCCATCAGCGCCACCAGAGGCGAGGTGTCCGGGGCGTACAGGGCCTCCACGGCGTGCGCGAGCGCGTTGACGCCACTGGTCACGGAGAGCGGCACGGGCAGGGAGAGGGTGAGCTCGGGGTCGTAGACGACGCTGCGGGGGAGCACCTTGGGGGCGCGTCCGGTGCGCTTGGCGCCGTGCTCGGTCAGACCCCAGACGGGCGTCATCTCCGAACCGGAGTAGGTGGAGGGCACCGCGACCAGCGGCAGTCCGGTGCGCAGGGCGACGGCCTTGCCCAGCCCGATCGACGAGCCGCCGCCCACCGCAACGCAGCCGTCGGCGCCCGCCGCGCGTGCCGCCTGCACGGCCACGTCGGCGACCTCGACGGGCACGTGCATCCGAGCCCGGTCGTGCACGCCGACGCAGGCCGGGCCGAGCGCGTCCGCGACCGTCCGGGCGGTGTCCGCGCCCCGCTCCCCGCACACCACCAGCACCCGCCGCAGCCCCAGCCGCTCCACCTCGCCCGGCGTCGCCGACACCGCGGCGCCGGCCCGGAAGACCACCCGCACGGGCCGGGTCTCGTAGGAGAAGTCGAGGGCGTCCGTCATGACGGCTCCAGCACGAGGTCGAAGCGGGCGTGCCGGAACGGGTTCGCCACGCCGAACTCCCCTGCCGCCGACGGGTCGTCGACCGGGGCGAAGTCGGTGACGAGGCCCGGCTTCACCGCGAACACCGCGTCCGAGTCCAGGTAGTCACTGCCCGCGACGAAGATGTGCGTGGTCACCGGGGTGTGCTGTGCGGCCGAGGCGATGAAGTGGATGTGCGCGGGCCGGTAGGGGTGCCGTCCGGTGGCCGCCAGCAGCCCGCCGACCGGCCCGTCCGTCGGGATCGGATACGGGCTCGGCACACAGGTACGGAACCAGAACCGCCCCTCCCCGTCCGTGGTGAACAGGCCGCGCCCATTGCCCGCGGGCTGCACGTCCGGCCGTTGCACGTCGTAGAAGCCGTTGCCGTCGGCCTGCCACACGTCCACGACCGCGCCCGGCACCGGCGTGCCGTCCCGGGACAGCACGCGCCCGCTCACCACGCACGGCTCGCCGCCGCCCACCAGGTCGATGTCCGCGCCGAGCTCGCGCACCGGCGACTCGGTCATGTGGAAGGGGCCCAGGACCGTGGACTCGGTGGTGCCGGGGCCGTGCCGGTCGTTGATCGTCTCGACGAGCATCGACAGACCGAGCACGTCCGACAGCAGGATGAACTCCTGCCGGGTGTCCGTGCACATCTGCCCGGTCGCCGTCAGGAACCCGATCGCCCGCTCCCACTCCTCCTGCGTCAGCCGCGACTCCCGCGCGAAGGCGTGCAGATGCCGGACGAGCCCGGTCAGCAGCTCCCGCAGCCGCGGATCCGCGGTGTCCCGCAGACTGGCGACGACCTCGTCGGTGACCGTGTCTGGCGTGTCGCCGGTCATGTCGGCTCCTTCCCCGGCTGATGGTCCTGGGCGCCCATCTCAACCGTGCCCGAGAATCCGCCGCAGCGCGTCCGTGAGCAACCGTTCGGCGTCCTGCGCCGCGCCGGCGTGCCGGAACGCCACATACCCGTCCGGGCGTACGAGGAGGGCGCCGGCGTCGGAGATCTCGCTGAGCCGCGCCCAGTCGCCGTACGGGTCCTCGTAGGCCTGGCCGGGCCCGACGACGACCGTGGCGATGTCGAGGGGCTGGGACTCGGCGGCCCGCACCCACGCCGCGCCGCCGATGCCGGTGAGCAGCGTGAAACGACCCTTGCCGACGGTGTCGAGGGTGGACAGGGTCCGGGTCCCGGAGGTGATCCAGGCGTGCGGGAGCTTGGCGCCGGGGCGGGACGTGGGCTGGTGGTGCAGCTCGGGGTCGCGGGCGAAACCGGGGTCGGGCGTGCCGTCGGGGACGACGGCGGCGGAGGTGTAGCGCTGGTTGAGGTCGACGCCGTGCGCGTTGAACTCGTACACCTTGAAGGCGATGGCATCGCGCAATGCGGCCCGCTGCTCGGCTGCGGCCTCGGTGGCGTCCTTGCGGGCGGCGATGTTGGCCCACAACTGCTCGGGCGTCTGCGGCGAGAGCCCGTCGAGCGCCTCGAAGATCGGGGCGGTCTCGGCGATGGACTGGTTGGCCCGCGTCACGACCTGCCGGCCGATTGGCGCGCGCTCCACGGTGTACGTGTCGAGGAGCGACGGCGAGGCGACGCCCTCCAGGACCAGCTTCAGCTTCCAGGCCAGGTTGTAGGAGTCCTGGACGGAGGTGTTGGAGCCGAGCCCGTTGGACGGCGGATGGCGGTGCACGGCGTCGCCGGCGCAGAAGACACGGCCGTTCGCGTACGTCTGCGCGTACATCTCGTTGACCGTCCACGCCGACGACGACCTGATCGTCACCGGTATCTCGTCGTCGCCGACCAACTGCCGTACGACGGACAGCGCGTACTCCTCGGTGAGGTCGGGGGCGCCCGAGCCGACGTCGTATCCCCACACGATCAGCCACTCGTTCCAGGGCCGCACACAGCGCACCAGGCCCGCGCCGATGCCGCCGACCGTGGCGCCGGGCGCGAGGACCCAGTAGAGGGTGGAGGGCCGGTGCGCGGTGTACTTGCTCAGGTCGGCGTCGAAGACGATGTTGATGCTGCCCGCGACGCCCATCTGCCCGCCCATCGGCAGCCCCGCGTCCGCGGCGACCCGGGACCGGCCGCCGTCCGCGCCGATCAGGTACCGGGCGCGGACGGTGTACTCGTCGCCGCGCAGCCGGTCCTCGACGGTGACGGTGACACCCGCGTCGTCCTGCACGAAGGACTTGTAGACCGTGCTGAACCGGAAGTCGGTGCCGCGGGCGATGGCCGCGTTCACCAGTACCGGCTCCATCAGGTGCTGCGGCATGTCGCACATGCGGGTCGGGCTGGCCAGTTCGTGCGCGGCCTGGACCAGCGGGTCGTTGCCCCAGGACCGCACCCGGCCGAGCTCTTCGCCGGCCAGGCTGGTGCAGAAGGTCGTGTCGCCCATCAGATGCTGGGGCGTCGCCTTGGCGGTGACCTCGTCCTCGACGCCGAGATCGCGCAGCACCTCCATGGTCCGCTGGTTGGTGATGTGCGCGCGGGGCGTGTCGGCCAGGCTCGCGTACCGGGTGACGACCATGTTGCGCACGCCGTAGGTGCTCAGGGCGAGCGCGGCCGACGCCCCCGCCGGGCCGCTGCCCACGATCAGGACGTCGGTCTCGACAACGGTGTGCACGACAGAACGCTCCAGGAGATGAGACACGAGACGAGGCGGGGGGACGCTTGCAGCACCCGGCCTTTCAAGATCATGGAGCGGTGCGGTCGGTCATGGGTGTCTCAATACGAGACAGCCCGCCCACGCCCCGCGCGCGACGTCCCCGATACGGTGAGGAGCGCCATGAGCACCGCCGAACATCCTCCCGCCCTCGCCCCGCTCCGCCATGCCCGCGAGCGGTTTCTGACGGGCCGCCCGCTCCCGGCCGGCGTGCCGGACGACGTCGTCGCCGCCTGGCGGCGCGCCCGGTTCTTCGGCGTACGTCCCGATCTCGACGGCTGCGTACGGGAGTCGGCGCACCCGGTCGACTCGCCCCTGCTGGAGGCGGCCCGTCCCGTACTCACGCGGATCGTCTCGGCCCTCGACGCCGGACGGTCGGCCCTCGTGCTCACCGACGAACGGCTGAGGGTGCTGTGGTCGGCCGGCAGCGCGCCCGGCGCCGACGCCTGCCGCGACCTGTCCGAGCGTGAAGTCGGCCACAACAGCGCCGCGCTCGCCCTGCGCACCCGGCGCCGGGCCGAGGTGCACGGCCCCGAGCACTTCCTCGACGTGTGGCAGGACGTCTCCGCGGTCAGCGTGCCCCTGCTCTCCCCGGAGACGGGCCAGGCGCTCGGCACGGTCACGATCGCCTCCGGTCTGTGCCCCGGCTGCCGTCCGCACCCAGGCGCCGCCCTCGCCGAAGCCGCCGCCACGGCCGTCGAGGCCGAACTGCGGGCACGCGCGCGTACCGCGGAACGAGCCCTGCACGACGCCTACGAACGGGCCGCGCGGGGCCGCGACCGAGCCGTCGTCGCGCTGGACGGCCGTAATCGCCTGATCAGCGAGGCCGCGACCGGCCTCGCCTCCCCGCAGGTCCTGGAGGCGCTGGAGCGGAGTGCGAGGGCCCGGGGGAGAGGCAGCGGCACCGGAGACGGGAGCGGTGAGTCGTACGACATCCCGCTTCCCGAGGACGCCGGATGCACCGTCGAGATCAGTCCGGTACGGCATGAGGGGCGCGCCGTGGGTCTGGTCGCCGTGCTCGAACCACGTCCCGTGGAGCCGGTGCCGGCGATGCCGCGTCCGGTGAGCTCGCTCGTGGGGGCCTCGGTGCCGTGGCGGCACGCGGTGGCACAGGCGACGGCACTGGCCCGGACTTCGGGACCCCTGCTCCTCGTGGGCGAGCGGGGCACGGGCAAGACCACGCTCGCTCTCGAACTGCTCGACGGCACGACCCCGTTGGTGGTGGACGCCGCCGAATCACCCGGACTCCCCGGGACGGGGGAAGACGCCGCGCCATGCCTGGACGGCTGGGGCAGGGCAGGCGACCGCCCCCTGCTGCTGCGCCACGCCGAACGGCTGGCCCAGCCGGACGTCGCCGCCCTCAACTCCCTCCTGGACGAGCGCCCAGGCGCCCACCTGATCGCCACCTACACACCCGGCACCTCCCCGGGCCCCTGCCTCCAGCGCCTCCTCGACACCCTCGGCGCCCGTTCGGTGACCCTGCCCGCGCTACGGGAACGCCCCGAGGACATCAGGGAGTTGCTGCCCGCCCTGGCGCCCGATCCGGCCCCCGGCAGCCCGCCGCTGACCTGGACGCTGGACGCCCTGCGCGCACTTGAGCGGCATCCCTGGCCCGGAAACGTGACCGAACTCGCCCACCTCGTACGGGCGTTGGCGAGCCGACGCCGGCTCCGCGGGCCGGTGCGGCGCGGCGAACTGCCGGATCCCGTCCGGGAAGGGCCCGCGGGACGCAATCTCAGCCCGATGGAGCTCGCCGAGCGGGCCGCCATCCTGGAGGCGCTGCGCCGCCACGGCGGCAACAAGGCGCGCGCCGCGGCGGCGTTGGGGATCGCACGGGCGACCCTGTACCGGAAGCTGCGGGAGTATCAGGGGCGGGACGCGCTGATCACGCCGAAGCCCTGATCACCCGAAGCCTTGATCACCCGAAGCCCTGAATCACCCGAAGCTCTGATCGCCTCGAAAATCTGATCGCCTCGGTCTCCTGCCGGCCCGGGCCTCATCGTGCCCCGGTCCAGTTGTGCGCCACGTCGACCACGACCCGGTCGGCCGCCACCCACACCCGGAACGGCAGCCGTGCCCGGACGCCGAGCCCGATCTGCGTGTCCCCTTCGAAGCTGCCGACGAACCGCGCGTCCCGGAAGGTGCGGTACCCGGTGAGGTCCACGCCCTTCAGCCGCTGACCTGCCCGCACGGGATACGTGGGTTTGCCGGTGTCGACGTCGTAGGCGGGGGCCGCCACCCGTACCTCGAGGACGGCGCCGCCGCCGACCGTGATGCGGTTGCCCGAACCGTCCTGGTAGAGACGGCTGACGTACCTGACGGAATAGCCCAGGCCGCTGGTGCCCGCGCCGGGGACGTCGACGACCATGCGGTCGAAGCAGGCGTGCCGGCCGGTCCTGATGTCGGTCACCGACTCTGTCGTGGCGGCGGAGCGGGTCTTGGCCGTGCTGCCCCAGCCGGTGGGGCAGGCCGTCGCCCGGGTAGTGGTGGTCGTGGTGGTAGCGGTGGCCTCGGCCGGGACCGCCGCCACACCCAACGTGGCGGCCATGAGCGCGGCTGTCGTCGCCCATGCGGTTGTATTTCGTCCCATTTCATCCCCTAGAAGGGTGTGTGTCTGATATTAGGCAAGACATTCGGGTCGGCGGAATGGTTGCACCGTTCCGGAGTTCCTCGGTCCGGGGAGTACAACGATCGGCGGCCCGGTCGGGAACCCGCACGGAATCCGGGACGTTCCCCGAAGGACGGCCGCCGCTCACGGGGGCCGCACACATATCGGGGGGCGATGTGACGCGGATGATCGTCGTGGGCGGCGGGATCGCCGGCTCCGGAGCGGCTCTCGCGCTGCACAAGGCCGGTTTCGACGTCACCGTGTACGAGGCGCATCCCGACTCCGCCGAGGACATCGGCGCGTTCCTCACCCTCGCGAGCAACGGCATGCGCGCCCTGGCACAGATGGACGCCTCCGACGCGGTCACTGCCATCGGCTTCCCACTGACCTCCATGCGGGTCCTGGACGACACCGGGGCCGAACTCGCCCAGGTGCCACTCGGCGAGGCGGGTACCCCGCACCTGCGGTACCGATGCCTGCGGCGCGGCGATCTCAACGCCGCCCTCCAGGCCGAGGTCGTCCGCCGGGGCATCGACATCCGGCACGGCAAGCGCCTCGTGTCGGTCGACGACGGCCCGGACACCGTCACCGCCCACTTCGCCGACGGCAGCACCGCGACCGGCCATCTGCTCATCGGCGCCGACGGTCTGAACTCCACCGTCCGCCACCTCATCTCCCCGGACGCGCGCCCGACTTACGCCGGACAGCAGGTCTTCTACGGCTACACCGGCGAAGCCCCCGAAGCCGACCGGCCCGAGACCATCACCATGGTGCGCGGCAGCTCCGTCGCGTTCGGGTACACGGTGTCGCCCGAGGGGGAGACGTACTGGTTCGCGCGCGTCTTTGACGCCCCCTTGGCCACCGATGCCCTCGCCGAAGCCACCCCGGCCCGCTGGCGCGACCGCCTGCTGCCGCCGCTCCGCAAGGACGCCACCCCCGCCGCCGACCTCGTCGCGGCCACGCCCGACCAGCTCATGGTCACCAACGCCACCGAACTGCCCACCGGGACACCCTGGCGCTCCGGCCGGGTCCTGGTCATCGGCGACGCGGCCCACGCGGCGTCCCCGGCGACCGGGCAGGGCGCCTCGATGGCCCTGGAGGACGCCGTCGTCCTCGCCAAGTCCCTGCGGGACGCCCCGGACACCGAGTCCGCGCTCGCCCGGTACGAGAGGCTCCGCCGCCCTCGCGTGGAACACAACATCACCGTCAGCGGCAACATCTCCCGAGGCACCCACACCCCCTCTGGCCCCGGCCCCGGCGGCCCCGGCACCCGAGGCGCGAGCGCGGACCGGCCGGGCGACGACGACCTGATACGACAGCTGGAGTGGGACACCGACCTCTGGCAGTCCGGCCAGTAGGCGGCTCGCGCACCGTGCGTGGCGGTGCCGTAAGTCCATGCAGCCGCCAACTGGCGCAACCTTGGCGCGCGTCCGCCCCTCATACAGGGCGTACCGACCCGGAGCCCCGACCCCGGGTTCGCGGAGAGGAGCGCCTGTTGGCCCGTCAGTTGTCCCGTCGACAGTTCGTGGTCTACTCGGTCGCGGCGACCACCCTGACCGTCGCGGCGCCGCTCGGCTGCGACGGCTCGACCGCCGAGGGCGCCGAGGGCGCCGAGGAAGCCGCGGACGGCGGCCGTCGGGCGTCCGACGTCCTGGTCACCGGCACCGACGAGGAGATGCTGGTCCTGGAGGTCACCCCGGCCAACAAGGTCGTCGTCCGGCTGCCGCGCGTCGAGGTGGGCCAGGGCGTCACGACGGCCGTCGCCATGATGATCGCCGAGGAGCTGGACGCCCGGCTCGCCGATGTCGACATCCCGCTCGCCGACGCCCGCAGTGAGGGCAACCAGTTCACCGGCGGCTCAAGCTCGGTCAGTTCGCTGTACGGCCCGGCCCGCCGGCTGGCCGCCACCGCCCGCGCCAAACTGCTGACCGCCGCCGCCCGCCGCTGGCACGTCCCCGCGCGGACCCTGCGCACCCGGGACACGCGGGTCTTCGCACCGGACGGACGCACGGCCACCTTCGGATCGCTGACCAGGAGCGCCGCCCGGGTCACCCGTCCGACGGTGCCGGCCAAGCCCAAACCGGCGTCCGAGCACCGGGTGATCGGACGGCCGACGACCAGGATCGACGCCCGCGACATCATCACCGGCAAGGCCAAGTACACCGGCGACCTCACCGTGGCCGGAGCCAAGCCGACCGTCGTGGCCCGGCCGCCGACGCTCGGCGGGAAGGTCGTCTCGCTCGACGCCAGGGCAGCCCGCGCCCTGCCCGGTGTGCACGCGGTCGTGCGGATCGACGGAGGTGTCGCCGTGGTCGCGGACACCTTCCACCACGCCTTCCAGGCCCGGGACGCGCTCCGCATCAAGTGGGCGCCGGGCCCCTTGGCGGACCTCTCCGACGCGGCGATCCGCTCCCGGCTGCGCGCCGCGGTCCCCAAGCTGGCGCCCCCGCCGAGCGGTTCGGCGCAGACCGAGGCCCAGTTCGAGTTCGCCTTCGTCAGCCACGCGCCCATGGAGGTGCTCACCGCCGTCGCCGACGTACGCGCACAGCGGGCCGAGATCTGGTTCTCCTCCCAGACGCCGATGTCCGCACGCGAGGACATCGCCTCGGCGATCGGTCTGCCGGTGTCGAAGGTGCGGGTCCATGTGGTGCGCGGCGGCGGCTCGTTCGGGCGGCGTCTGAACTACGACGCCGCGATCGAGGCGGCCCTGATCTCCAAGAAGGCGCGCCGGCCGGTGAAGCTGATGTGGAGCCGGTCCGACGACATCCGGCACGGCAGGATGCGCCCGGCGTCCCAGCACCGGATCCGGGCCAGCCATGAACGGGGCCGGGTGGTCGCCTTCGCCCATGCGACGGCCTCGGTCAGCGAATCCTTCGAGAAGCGGGGCCTGTCCGCCCAGGGCGGTGTGCGCTCCGCCGGACGCGCCCCCGCGGCGGCCCCGCTCCCCAGCGACAGCGGCCTCTACAACTTCGGGCGTCTCTCCGGCGACTCGGGCTCGGTCGACCTGGCGATCCCGCTCGGCGCCTGGCGTTCGGTCGACTCCGGCACCGTGCGCACCGCCGAGGAGATCGTCGTCGACGAGATCGCCCGCAGCCTCGGCCAGGACCCGGTCGCCTTCCGCCGTACGACCCTGCGCGGCAAGAGCGTCAAGGCCGTACTGGACAAGGTCGCGAGCGCCGGGAAATGGGGCCGGACCATGCCGACGGGCCACGCCCAGGGCGTCGCCGTCCACGAGGAGTACGACTCCAGCGTGGCGTGTCTCGTCGAGATCGAAGCCGTCGATCCGAAGAACCCGCGGGTGACCAAGGTGGTGATGGCGGCCGACGTCGGAACGGCCGTCAACCCGCGCGGGCTGGAGGCCCAGCTCATGGGCACCGCCGTCGACGGGATCTCCACGATCCTGCGCGCCGGACTGCACATCGACCGGGGCGCCGTCCGCGAGAGCAGCTTCGCCGACTTCCACTACGCCCGCCAGCGGCACGCCCCGCAGCACTTCGAGGCGCACATCCTGCCCTCCGACCGCGATCCCGGCGGCGCCGGAGAACTCGGCGTCCCGGCCGCGGCCGGCGCCGTCGCCAACGCCTACGCCCGCGCCACCGGCACCAAGCCGCGCCGCTTCCCGCTGAACTTCTGAGCCACCCGAAGAGAAGGTATTCGATGCCCTCCCACTCCTTCACCCTCAACGGGAAGCGGGTCACCGTGGAAGCGCCCGCCGACATGCCCCTGCTGTGGGTGCTGCGCGACCTGCTGAACGTCACCGGCCCCAAGTACGGCTGCGGCGTGGGCGCCTGCCGCGCCTGCACCAGCCATCTCGACGGCGAGGAGATCCAGCCCTGCGTCGTCCCGGTCGCCGACTGCGCGGGCCGCGAGGTGACCACCATCGAGGGCCTGGCCGACGGCGACCGGCTCCACCCGGTGCAGCAGGCCTGGCTCGACTGCGACGTGGCCCAGTGCGGCTTCTGCCAGCCGGGCCAGATCATGGCCACGGCCGCCCTGCTGAAGAAGACGCCCCGGCCGACGGACGCCGACATCGACCGGATCGAGAACGTCTGCCGCTGCGGCACCTACTCCCGGATCCGCGAGGCGATCGAGAAGGCGGCCGCCGGCGGCTGACCGACCGCCTTCAGCACGGCCCACGACCGCCGTACGCTGAGAGCCGTGCCCAACTCCTCGGACGGCCCTGGCGCCGCGGCGACGCGCTTCACCGGGCTTCCGGCCACCGGTGAACGCCGGCTCTGCGGAACGCTCGCCGAAGTCACCCTCGACGGCGGGCAGGAGGTGATCGTCAAGCGCGGCGACGGCGACCGGGCCGCGCGGGCCGAGGCGGCCGGGCTGCGCTGGCTGGCCGAGACCGGCACCGTCCGGATCCCCGTCGTGCACGGCCACGACGAGCGGTGGCTGGTCACCGACCGGGTGGCGACCGGGCGCCCCCGCGCCGACGCGGCGGAGCGGTTCGGTCGCGATCTGGCCGCACTGCACGCCGCCGGCGCATCCGCGTTCGGCGCCCCACCGCCCGACGGCCCGCAGGACGCGTACATCGGGCTCGCCCCGATGCGCAACGTCACCGGCCCCGAGTGGCCCCGCTGGTACGCCGAGCACCGGGTGCTGCCGTATCTGCGTCTCGCGGTCGACGCGGGCACGATCGGCGGCGCGGAGGCACCGGTCTTCGAGAAGGTCTGCGAACGGCTCCCCGAACTCGCGGGCCCCGCCGAGCCACCGGCCCGACTGCACGGCGACCTGTGGAACGGCAACGTGCTGTGGGGCGCCGACGGGCACACCTGGCTGATCGACCCGGCCGCGCACGGCGGCCACCGCGAGACCGACCTGGCGATGCTCCACCTCTTCGGCTGCCCCCACCTGGACCGGATCCTGGACGGCTACCGGCGGACCGCCCCGCTGGCCGACGGCTGGGCCGACCGCGTCCCCCTGCACCAGCTCTTCCCGCTCCTGGTGCACGCCGTCCTCTTCGGCCGCGGCTACGCGGAACAGGCCCTCACGGCGGCCAGGACGACTCTGCGCACCGGTTGACGCGCGAACGATTGCCCACGCACGAACCATTGACTGTGCGCCGAACGCTCCCGACACTGGTGTGACTACGTAGTCACACCACCGGTAGCAGAGCTGCCACTGCGCCTGACTACGTAGTCAACAGTCGATCGACCCGCTACCCCCGGGAGCTCCCATGGCGACGACGATGACCGAGGTCGCCCGTGCCGCCGGTGTCTCCCAGAAGACGGTGTCGCGGGTCGTCAACGGCGAGCCGCATGTCAGCCCGGAGGTCCGCGACCGCGTGCTACGGGCCATCAGGGAACTGGACTACCGCCCGAACAACGCGGCGCGCGCCCTGCTCCTCGGCCGCTACCGGCGGATCGGCGTCGTCTCCCTGGGCACCGCCCTGTACGGACCGTCGACGCTGCTCATCTCCCTGGAGCGGGCCATGCAGCGGGCGGGCTACTCGTTCGCCCTGGCGAGCACCCTGGAGGGGCAGCCGGTGTCCGTCGCCGTCGAGGCGCTGCTGGAGCAGGGCGTCGACGGGATCGTGCTGTCCGAGCCCATCGACGACGGCACACCGCTCAGGCTCAGCGCGGACGTACCCGTGGTCAGCCTCGGTGAGGGCGTCGACCTCAACGCGGGCGTGGGCGCGGTCGTCGGCGCCGACGGGGTCGCGGCCGCCCGCCTGGCCACCGAGCATCTGATCGCCCTCGGCCACCGCACCGTCTGGCACATCCCCGGCCCGCAGAACTGGTGGGCCGCCCGCGACCGGCTGCGCGGCTGGCGCGAGGCACTGGCCGCCGCCGGAGCCCCCGAACCGCCCCTCGCCACGGAGGGCGACTGGAGCCCGGCGGCCGGATACGCGGCCGGCCGGCAGCTGGCCCGACTGGCCGACGTCACCGCCGTGTTCGTCGCCAACGACGACATGGCGATCGGCGCCCTGCACGCCTTCACCGAGGCGGGCCGCCGGGTCCCCGACGACATCAGCGTCATCGGCTACGACGACATCCCCGCCGCGGCCCACCTCTTCCCGCCCCTGACCACCGTCCGCCAGAACTTCACCGCCGTCGCCGACCGCGCCGTCGACCATCTGATCGCCCTGATCGAGGGCCGTCCCGCACCGGCCGAACCCACCGCACCGGCCGTCGAGTTGACCGTACGGGCCTCCACCGGACCCATCCGCACCACGTGAGGAGTCACGTGTGTACACCCCAGCACGCCCGAACCGCCGCGCCCTGCTGCGCGCCGCCCTCGGCACCGGCGCCGCCGCCGCACTCTCCGCCTGCGGAGCCGACAGCACCACCGCCCTCACCTCAGGGAATGTCACCCTCGCCCTGTGGACCCACGACCCCGGGTACGAGGCCTTCTTCGAGAAGGGCATCCCGCAGGCCGACCGGCTCAGCGACTTCCGCTACCACCTGAAGGTCACCCGCGCCGGAGCCCCCGACGTGGTCACCAAACTCCTCGCCCAGGCCGTCGCCGGACGCGGCACCCCCGACCTGGTGGGCTTCGAGATCGGCAGCTTCCCGCGCATGCTGCGCGGCGACATAGCCGAACGGCTCCTGTACGACCTCACCGACGACATAGCCGCCGTGCCCGGCCTCAAGGACGACCTGCTGCCCGCCCGCACCGCTCCCTTCAGCAAGGAAGGCCGGGTCTGCGCCCTCGACTCCGACACCCCGATGGTCGTCTACTTCTACCGCGACGACCTCTTCGACCGGTACGGCCTGCCGAAGGACACCGCCACCTGGGAGGAGTTCGCCGAACTCGGCGCCCGCGTCCACCGCGACCACGGCGCGTCGATGTGCGTCGTCTCCACCGTCGGCAGCGACGCCGGCCAGGTCGTGCAGTCCTTCCAGATGCTGCTCTACCAGCGCGGCGGCGCCTTCTTCGACGCCGAGCAGAACCTCGTCCTCGACTCACCGGAGGCCGAGGAGGTCCTGCGCTTCCTGTGCGACGGGCTGCGCACCGGCTTCGTCATCGACGTCTCCGACTACTACGGCGCCGCGATGCAGACGGCACTGAAGCAGGGCAAGGTCATCGGACTGCCCATGGCCATCTGGTACAAGAACTACGGCCTCGTACCCAACGTGCCCGAACAGAAGGGGAGATGGCGGGTCAAGGACCTGCCCCGCTTCGAAGGCGGCGGCGCGGTCACGGCCGCCGCGGGCGGCACCGGCTTCGGCGTCGTCAAGGGCAAGGCCAACACGCGCGCGACCAGGGACTTCCTGTTCGACACCTGGCTCACCCACGAAGGCCAGGTCCGCCGCTTCACCGAGACCGGCTATCTGCCGACCCGCCGATCCGTCTACGACGACCCCCGACTGGGCGCCGCCCGGGACGACTTCTGCGGCGGACAGCGCCTCTTCCCCCTCTACCGCGACCTGCTGTCCCAGGTACCCCCGTTCCATCAGAGCCCCGACCAGTCGATCCTCTACGACGTCCTCGCCGGCAACCTCCTGCGCGCCTACCACGGCGACCTGAGCCCACGTCAGGCCCTGAAACAGACAGCCGCCGACTTCCGCGACCAAGCCGGCCGTTAGGAGGACCCCGCCATGAGCACCGCCCTGGCCGGCCCGAACCGTGCCGCCCCGGACAGCGACCGCGCGGCCGCGACGGGCTCCGCCCGCCGCCGCAAGCAGTCCTGGGCGCCGTACCTGTTCATCTCGCCCTTCTATCTCCTCTACGTCCTGTTCATGCTGGTCCCCGTCGCCGTGTCGCTCTGGCTGAGCCTCACCGAATGGGTCGGACTCGGCACCCCGCACTGGGTGGGCCTGCGCAACTACCGGCTGCTCGCCACCGACATCAGCTTCCACCGCGCCCTCGGCAACACGGCCGTCTTCGTCCTCGTCGCCGTCTGCGTGGTCGTCCCTCTCGCCCTGCTGATCGCCCAGGCCCTCAACACCCGCGGCCTGCGCGTCCGCGACCTGTGGCGCACCGCGTACTTCGTGCCCGTCGTCGTCTCCCCGATCCTCGTCGCGCTCATCTTCGGCCTGATCTTCGACCGGCAGTTCGGGCTCGCGAACTCGGTGCTGCGCGCCCTGTTCGGCACCGGCGGCGTCGACTGGCTGGGCGATCCGAGCCTGGCCAAGGTGAGCATCGCGCTGGTGATGCTGTGGCGCTGGACCGGCTACCTCACGGTCTTCTTCCTCGCCGGACTCCAGAACGTGCCGCGGGAGCTGTACGAGTCCGCGGCCCTGGACGGCGCCGGACGCCTGCGCACCTTCACCACCGTCACCCTGCCCGCCCTGAAACCGGTGACCGCCTTCGTCGTCGTGACGTCGTTCATCGGCGCGGCCCAGATCTTCGAGGAGCCGTACCTGCTCACCGGCGGCGGACCGGCCGAATCCACCCTCTCGGTCACGATGTTCATCTACCGGGCCGCCTTCCAGCGCCAGCAGTTCGGCTACGCCGCCGCGGCGGCCGTCGTGCTCTTCGTCCTCGTCTTCGGGCTGAGTCAACTCGTCAACCGTCTCCTCGGCATCGGGAGGGCCTCATGACGCGCACCCGCGTGCCGCTGTACGGCGCACTCGTCCTACTGGCGGTGGCCTTCCTCGCCCCGCTGCTATGGGCCCTGAGCGGCTCCTTCAAGCCGCGCGGCGACATCTTCGCCTACCCGCCCCGGCTGCTCCCCGACCCGTTCACCCTCGACAACTACCAGCGGCTCTTCTCCGGACAGCCGTTCTGGCGCTGGTTCCTGATGAGCACGGTCGTCGCGCTCACCGCCACCGTCGTGTCCGTCTTCGTCTGCGCCCTGGCCGGCTACGGCTTCGCGAAGTTCCGTTTCGCCGGCCGACGGCTGCTGTTCGGCGTGATGTTCAGCTCGCTGTCCATCCCGTTCGCGGTGATCCTCGTGCCGTTGTTCGTGGTCCTCGTCAAGACCGGTCTCGGCAGCCCGTGGTTCGCACTGATCGTGCCCTGGGTGGCACCCGCGTTCGGGATCTTCATGATGCAGCAGTACATCGTGCAGTCCATCCCGGACTCCGTGCTGGAGGCCGCCCGCATCGACGGGGCGAGCGAGTTCGGGATCTTCCGGACCATCGTGCTGCCCCTGCTGCGTCCCGCGCTCGGCGCGCTCGCCGTGTGGCAGTTCCTCCAGAGCTACAACAGTTTCCTGTGGCCGCTGGTGCTGGTCTCCGACAGCTCCCAGTACACCCTGCCGCTCGGTCTGCAGACCCTGTTCGTGTCGGAGCAACGGCAGTACGACCTCGTCCTCGCCGGCGCGGTCCTCGCCGTCGTGCCCGCAGTCGCCCTCTTCGTCGTGCTGCGCAAACAGCTCCTCGAAGGGCTGTCCACGGGAGCCGTCAAGGGCTGACGCCCCCCGGATTCACCTCAACCACCATATGGGAGAAGGATGTTCGCGCTTCCGCCCCGCGTCCTGTTCGGTGCCGCCTACTACCACGAGTACCAGCCCCACGAGCGACTCAAGGACGACCTGGACCTGATGGCCGAGGCCCGCTTCACGGTGATCCGCGTCGGCGAGTCGGTGTGGTCGACCTGGGAGCCGGAGAACGGCCGCTTCGAACTCGACTGGCTGCAGCCGGTCCTGGACGGCGCCCACGAGCGGGGCATCTCGGTCGTCCTCGGCACCCCGACGTACGCGGTGCCGCCGTGGCTGGCCCGGCAGTACCCGGAGATCGCGGGGGAGTACCGCACCGGCATGCGGCACGGCTGGGGCGCCCGCCAGGAGGTCGACTTCACCCACCCGGCGTTCCGCTTCCACGCCGAACGGATCATCCGCAGGATCGTCGCCCGCTACGCCGACCACCCGGCCGTCATCGGCTTCCAGGTCGACAACGAACCGGGCCTGCACCTCTTCCACAACCACGGCGTCTTCCAGCGCTTCACCGACGACCTGCGCGAACGCTACGGCGACGTCGAGACCCTGAACCGCGAATGGGGCCTGGTCTACTGGTCGCACCGCCTGTCCACCTGGGCCGACCTGTGGACCCCCGACGGCAACGTCCAGCCGCAGTACGACCTGGCCTGGCGGCGCTTCCAGGCCCGCCTCACCACCGAGTTCATCGCCTGGCAGGCCGAGATCGTCCGCGGGTACGCCCGCCCCGGCCAGTTCGTCACCACCTGCATCTCCTACGACCGCCAAGGCGTCGAGGACGACAAGCTGACCGAGTCTCTCGACATCACCGCGGGCAACCCGTACTACACGATGCAGGACGCCCTCGCCCTGCCCGACCGGGGCCGCTCCGGCCAGGACTGGACGACCAACGGCACCTGGGCGCTCTACCGCAGCGCCGACCGCATGTACTCCTCCCGGCAGGAGCCGTTCCTCGTCACGGAGACCAACGCGCAGGCCATCAGCTGGCCGTGGAACAACCGGCCCGCCTACGACGGCCAGTACCGCCAGGCCGCCTGGGCCCTGATCTCGCGCGGCGCCTCGATGATCGAGTACTGGCACTGGCACACCCTGCACTTCGGCGCCGAGACCTACTGGGGCGGCATCCTCCCGCACAACGGCCGCCCCGGCCGCGTCTACCGCGAACTCGCCGCGCTGGGCGCGGAGTTGGAGACGGCCGGCGACCTGGTGGCGTCGCTCACCCCGGACGCCGACGTCGCGTTCCTCTACGACGGCCCCAGCAAATGGGCACTCCAGGCACAGCCCCCGCTGGCCAAGCCCGACGGCGGCCCCGACGACCGGTCCTACGAGACCGTCTTCGACGCCTTCTACCGGGGTGCCTTCGACGCCGGCCTTCAGTCCCGCATCCTCCACCCAGGCCAACTCCCCGACACCGAACTGCCGCCGATCCTCGTCGTCCCGGCCTACTACGCCGCCGACGACGCCGTCCTGGACCGGCTGAAGGCCTACGCCGAGCAGGGCGGCCACCTGGTCCTCGGCCCCCGCACCGGCTACGGCGACCACGAGGCGCGCGCCCGCACCGACGTCCAGCCCGCGCGCCTCGCCGAGGCGGCCGGCGTGACGTACGACGAGTTCAGCAACCTGAACGCTCCGCTCCCCGTGACCGGCACGGGCGCCCTCACCCTGCCCGAGGCCCGCGCCCTGCACTGGGCCGACGGCCTGCAACCGCGGGGCGCCGAGGAGCTGGCGGCCTACGAGCACCCGCACTTCGGCCGCTGGCCCGCCGCCACCACCCACCCCCACGGCGCCGGCCGCATCAGCTACGTCGGCACCGTCCCGGACCCGTCCTTCGCCAAGGCCCTCCTCCAGTGGGCGACTCCGTCCGCCGGCACCTGGCACCCGACGCACCCGAGCGTCACGTCGACCTCGGCCAGGTCCCGTGACGGCCGCCGGATCCGCTTCCTGCACAACTGGTCGTGGGATCCGGTGACCGTCGCCGTCCCGGCGGCCGTACGAGACGTACTCACCGGCACCGTGCACGCCACGGAAGTACCGCTCGGCCCGTGGGATGTGAAGGTCCTTCAGGAGCAGTACGGAGGGGGTGACTGAGTCCGTGCCGCGGTCGGGCCGGTGCCGGGCCGGGCCGCCGCGGCACTGGGACGGACGAAGGGTGCGTGGCGTTCGGTCGATCTGTGCGGGGCAGTGGAGGATCAGTGGGAGGCCGGTCAGATGACGCCGGCGCCGCGCAGGGCCTCGATCTCCTCGCCGGTACGGCCGAGTTCGGTGAGGATCGCCTCCGTGTGCTCGCCCACGGCTGGTACGGGGTCCATGCGCGCGGGCAGCCCGGCGAGGTCGGCCGGCGGAAGCAGGGCCCGCACCGTCGCGCCGCCGGGCACCGCCACGTCGTGCCAGCGGTCGCGGGCGGCGAGGACCGGATGGTCCAGGAACGCCGCGACGTCGTTGACCCCGGCGCAGGCGATGGCGATGGACTCCAGGTCCTTGAGGATCTCCTCGGCGTCGGAGCGGGCGCAGCGCTCGGCGACGTGGGCGTTGAGTTCGTCGCGGTGGGCCACGCGGGCGGAACTCGTGGCGAACCGTGGGTCGTCGATCAGCTCGGGCAGGTCCAGGAACTCCGTGCACAGGACGGCCCACTCGCGCTCGTTCTGGATGGAGAACAGCACCTCCTTGCCGTCGGCGGCGGTGAAGGCGCCGTACGGGGCGAGCGTGGGGTGCTGGGTGCCCAGCCGTGGGGGCTGGGTGCCGCCGTAGCGGGTGTAGTTGGCGGGCTGGCCCATCCACTCGGCCAGCGCCTCGAACAGGGACACCTCCACCGGGTGGACCGTACCCCGGGTGGCGCGCGTGAACAGCGCGGTGAGGATGCCGCTGTACGCGTACATCCCCGCGGCGATGTCGGCGACGGAGATACCGACCCGGGCGGTCCTCTCCGGGGTTCCGGTCAGCGACACCAGGCCGGTCTGGCACTGCACCAGCAGGTCGTAGGACTTGCGGTCGGCCCACGGCCCCGAGGTGCCGTACCCGGAGATCGTGCACGGGATCAGCCGCGGCCACCGCTCACCGAGCGCCTCGACCCCCAGGCCGAGCCGGTCGGCCGCGCCCGGCGCCAGGTTCTGCACGAAGACGTCGGCGTCGTCGAGGAGCCGGTGCAGGATCTCGCGGCCCCGGGGGTCCTTGAGGTCCAGCGTGAGGGATTCCTTGGAGCGGTTTATCCATACGAAATAGCTGGAGTGGCCGTGCACCGCCGTGTCGTAGCGGCGGGCGAAGTCGCCGTCCCCGGGCCGCTCGATCTTGATCACACGTGCGCCCAGGTCGGCGAGTTGCCGGGTGGCGTACGGGGCGGCCACGGCCTGTTCGAGGCTGACCACCGTGATGCCGGACAGGGGAAGCTGCGACGCGATCATAGGGCCCAGTTCTACGACCCCGCCTCACCCCTGTCAATGCCGCCCTGACCCTCTTGACCTGCGCGTTTCTCCACTCGGCCGGCCTCAGACGGGCACACGGAGCGTCTCCACCGTCCTGACCAGGGGGGCGAGTTCGGGGTTCTGCGCGGCCTGGTCGAGGGCCTCGCGCAGGGCTTTGTCGTTGGTCGGGCGGGCTTCTTGCAGGAGGCGGA